>JANNOM010000021.1:0-111370 GCA_031399065.1 Chitinophagaceae bacterium | reverse complement strand
TTGCGGAACCGCAAAGCAGGATGCCAAATGCGACTTCTCCCTTTTCGACTGCGGACGCCACGGGGTGTGCATAGTCGGGATAATCCACGGACCCTGCTGCATATGTACCGAAATCGCTCACCTGGAAACCTTTCTGGTTAAGAAACCTGACCAGTTCGGTCTTGTATTCAAACCCCGCATGATCGCAACCGATAGCAATGGGTAGGGAGAGATTGAAAGCAGACATCTGTTACTTTTTAATAAGCAAATATAACCAGGAATCACAGTATTTCATGACCGGAAGGATGAGCGGTAGTTACACTAGCTCCATTCTTTGGTTTCTTCTTTTTGTTCATTTTTTTGAACCCTTGCAGATATCCAAATACTGATCTCATAGAGTAGCCATAACGGAATGGTGACGATCATCTGGCTTACCACATCCGGAGGAGTAATGACGGCGGCAATAATAAGAATCACCACCAATGCATATTTACGATAGGTACGCAGGAACTGCGGCGTCAGTATGCCTATACGTGATAAAAAGTATACGACCAGCGGCAACTGGAAAACGATACCCGTACCCAATACCAGCGAAACGATATTGTCTATATAGTCGCTTACGGTAAACGTGTTCTCGATTAAAGGGCTGAGTGTATAAGCGGCAAAGAAGTTGACCGTATAGGGAGCCAGCAGGTAATACCCGAAAGCCACTCCGGCAAAAAAGAGGAAGGAAACCCAGAAGATCATACCCCTTGTTTTATTCATTTCCTTGGGGTTCAACGCCGGCCGTATAAACTTCCATATTTCCCAAAACACATACGGGAAGGCGATGATGAAACCCCCGATAAACGCGATGGTAAAACTCATCATGAACTGGCTGCTCATTTCGGTACTGATCAGTTTTAGTTTTATTTCGTCCAGGCACATGGCACTGCCGAGACCAATAGCACGGCCTACCCTGCACAATACACGGTAAGAAATAAAATCGTTATGAGCAGGCCCCATCACTACTTTATCGAAAAAGAAGTCCATATTAAAGAACACGATCAGTGCCCCTGCCAGTATAGCAAGCACAGAACGCATGATATGCCATCGCAGGGCTTCGAGATGATCTATAAAAGTCATTTCGGCCATTTCGGGCGAACGTTTAAAAAAACCGGATAATAGCGCCATTATTATTTAAGTATTTTCATTTTAACCATTTCTATCCTGGTATCGCTAACGCTCATTACATCAAACTCATAATCGCCGATGATGATGCGTTCTTTTACTTTGGGTATGGTCTCATGCTGGTTGATGATGAAACCGGAGAGTGTTTCTGATTCTTCTACGGGAAATTCCAATCCATATTTTTCATTGAGGTAATCCAGTTCCAGGCGGCCGGAGAAAACATATTCTTCATCGGAGATCTTTTTATCATCGAAGTCTTCCGTATCGTGCTCGTCTTTTATTTCTCCGAAGATTTCTTCCAGCAGGTCTTCCATGGTAACGATGCCGGCCGTTCCGCCAAATTCGTCTACCACCCAGGCCATGCTTTTATGATCGCGCGAAAACTTGCTGATCAGGTCGGTGGCACCCATACTTTCCGGAACGGCGGGAATGGGCAACATGATCGACCGGATGTCTGCAGGCCTTTTAAACAGGTCGAGCTGGTGTATATAGCCTATTATCTGGTCTATATTATTATCGAACACCACAAGTTTACTCAATTTAGTTTCTACCAGTTTATTACTCACTTCTTTCAGCGGGGTGTTTATATCCACTCCTATAATCTCTTTACGCGGTACCAGGCACTGCCGCACTTTTACGTTTGGCAAAGAAAGGGCATTCTCGAACAGATCGGTGTTAAGATCCTGGTGTTCTTCATGCAATTCGCCGGATTGCTGGAAAAAATGCTCCAGATCGGCTCTTGAAAATGTTTCCTTTTTGGCATTAATCCGCACGTTAAAAAGATATTTCAGGATGCCCGATGAAACAGATACGAAAAAAGCGGCTACAGGGTAAAACAATTTGTAGAAAAAACCGGTAATGGAAGAAATAAAGCCGCTCAGCATATATTCATTCTTTGCCCTCCAGAAGGCTTTGGGGATAAATTCACCGAATAATATCACAATAAAAGAAGAAGCAAAGGTTTCGAAAACAAGCCGCACCACGTTTACCGCGCTGGCAGGAATGTTCAGGTTTTTAATGATCCAGTCCCACCCCGGTTGCAGAATGGCCCCCACCAGCACTCCGTATATCACTAAAAAAACATTGAACCCCACCAGGGTGGTACCAATAAACCGGGAAGGCTGATCCATCAGAAAAGAAAACAGTATGCCGCTGCTGCGGCCCTGTTTCTTCTTAAGTTCAACGCTCAGGCGGTTAATACTTACAAAAGCAACGTCGAGGCCGGCAAAAAAACCAATAAGGATAATAGATACAATTATACCAGTTACGATCATAACACTACGAATGTAGATAAAATATTCTTCCTTTTATCATTCGTCCTGATTGGCCACCGGGTAGGGAAACGTATTCTGGTATTCGCTTTTCCACGGATGTTTCCACCTGCGATGGCTCCAGAGCCACATACCGGGCATGCGGGTGATCACTTCTTCCATAAAGCGGGCATACCGGGTGGTAATTTCCCCTACGGCGGTGTCGGCCGGATTTTCTTCCCCCATAGAAAACACCACATTATAATAGCCGCGCCTGTTTTTCTCTATATAAGCGAATACCACGGGGATATTTCCCGCCCGGGCTCCTTTCTCCGGACCCGGAATAAACGCCGTAAGGCGGCCGAAAAAGGGTATCCAATAAGCATTATGCAGGTTGCTGGGACTCTGATCGGCGGCCAGTCCCAGCACATATTGCGTACTCCGGTGTGGTATCATGCTTTTCCGCATGTCGGTGGCGGATAATAAAACCGTACCGCTGCGGGCTCTCATTTTAAGGAACAGCCGGTTGAACACCTTATTATTGATAGGCATGTAGACACCCAGGAACTTGTAACTTACTTTTCGCGCAAAAGCATAATTACCCCATTCCCAGTTAAAGGTGTGGCCCAGTAATATTTCGCAGCTTACGCCCGTCTTGTACAGATCATTAAGGAATTGCCAGTTGCCGGTAAAACGTTTCAGCAGGAACCGGTCACCCGCAGAAAGCATTTTCAGTGTTTCAATAAAAGAGTCGATCAGGTTATGGTAAAATGTACGGGCGATCCGTTCTCTTTCCTTTTCCGTTTTGTGCGGAAAGGCGATCTGGAGATTCGCAAGCACCACTTTTTTACGGTAACCGAAAACATAATACGTGAGTCCATAAATGGCATCCGCCGTTACATACAAGATCCGCATCGGTAATAACGAGATAATATAAAGCAGGCCGTAAACGATATGATACATGTAATAATAGTCTTTATAAAGCCGCTAAAGTATTGTATTCTGAACCATCGCACTCTTTTGAGGGTAATCCGTATTATAATGTAAACCTCTGCTTTCTTTCCGGAAACCGGCCCCTTTCACCACCAGGTAGCCGGCGGTGATCAGGTTCCTTAGCTCACACAACTGCGGCGAAGCACTGGTAGTTTCATACAATTGCTCGGTCTCTTCCCATAAAAGATCGAGCCGCTTCATGGCGCGCTGCAAACGTATATTGGTTCGTACGATGCCGACATAATCGCTCATTAGCAACTGCAGTTCCTTAAGGCTTTGAGTGATCAGGATCATTTCCTTCGGATTGCTGGTGCCGGCTGCGTTCCAGTCGGGCAGGCCTTCCTTAAAAGAAATATCGTTTATCCGGGAAGCCGCGTCCATATAGCATCTGTGACCAAACACCATGGCCTCCAGTAAAGAGTTGCTGGCCAGCCGGTTGGCTCCATGAAGCCCGGTAGAAGCGCATTCGCCCGCTGCGTATAAATTATCGATGGAAGTTCTACCCCATTCATCCGTTTTAATGCCTCCGCAACTATAATGTGCGGCCGGAGCTACCGGTATCATATGCTGCGAGATATCGATACCGATACTCATACACTTTTCATAGATATTGGGAAAATGGTGAAGGAACTTTTCCAGATCCATATGCCGGCAGTCCAGGTATACATGCTCGGTACCCGCCACCTTCATTTCATTATCGATGGCCCGGGCTACTATATCGCGCGGGGCAAGATCTTTGCGCTCATCATATTTTTCCATAAAGGCATTGCCTGCTTTATCGCGCAGGATGCCACCATCGCCCCTTACCGCTTCCGTGATCAGGAAAGCCTGGCCGCCGGTGCCCGGTTCAAACAGTGCGGTCGGGTGAAATTGTATAAATTCCATATTCTCGATCCGGCCTTTGGCCCGGTACACCATCGCAACGCCATCGCCCGTGGCGATGGAAGGATTGGTAGTGGTGCGATATACCTGACCGTTTCCGCCGGTGGCCAGCAGGGTGGTTTTGGCCACTATCCGGATGATCTCGTTGGTGCGCAGGTCAAGTGCATACGCCCCATAGCATTCGATACCGGGTGTGGCTTTAGTAACCATGTAACCGAGATGGTGCTGCGTGAGCAGGTCCAGCACAAAACAATGCTTGATGATTTCTATATTGGGCTGGGCCAGCACCGTATCTACCAGGGCTCTTTCCATTTCCTTGCCCGTAACGTCTTTATGGTGCAGGATGCGGAACTCACTATGGCCGCCTTCCTTGCCTAATGCATAGTCACCGTCATCTTCCTTATCGAAACGGGCTCCGTACGCTATCAGCTCCTTTATTCTTTCCACTCCTTCTTTTACCACTATTTCCACGATCTCCGGGTTGCACAACCCATCACCGGCGATCAGCGTATCCTGTATATGTTTTTCGAAACTATCCTTTTCAAAATCGGTAACGCCCGCGATTCCCCCCTGTGCATATTTGGTGTTGGTTTCATCGGTTTTCGTTTTAGTGATTACGATCACTTTTTTATCGGGAAAATGCCGGGCTACTTTTAATGCATAGGTAAGTCCTGCAATACCGGAGCCTACTACCAGGAAATCTGTTTGTATCATATACTCATTTAATATTTAAATAAAGCACCGAGCAGCCTACAGGCAGCAACGGCTTCTTCATTATCTAATGTGCCCAGTTTTTTTATAAGTTTTTTTTTATCCACCGTTCTTATCTGGTCAAGTACAATTTGTCCATCTATATCACCAAACCTGGTGGATATCCTTGTTGGGTAATCCCTGGATGTGGATGTTAGGGGCGCAATAATAAGGGTAAATAATTTCTTATTAATAGAATCGGGAGAAAGAATGACAGCCGGCCTTGTTTTCTTCATTTCGGCACCCTTTGCCGGATCGAATTCAGTAAGCCAAACTTCAAATCTTTTCATTTTTCTTCTTTTTATTTTTCTTCTTTTGTTCTTTATCGGCGGAAGGTATTTCGTTCCCAGCTGCATCATATTCTACATGCCATGTCCAACCTTTATCCGCTTCTTCGCTTACATAGTCCGACCACATACATGGTTCAGGAAGTTGCCCTGCTTTTATCGCCTTATCTATTTCCCTGCCCCAGGTGCTAACATCCAGATTGAGCGGAATAACTCTGCGGGTATTCTTAATCACCAGCGTATCGTCGTTTTTAAGCAGGATACCTACCTGCTTGCTATCGGTTATGTTCATGTGCTTTAACATTTTACGGGTTAATATAATTCCATAAGAGTTGCCTATTTTAGTAAGCTTGGCTATCTGCCAGTGAATTTCTTCTTCCATAACAAATGTTTTAACGAAAGTATGAAAAAGTTATAACATAAATAGCTCGTTCATCCCTTAAATTTTATCAGAAAGAGGGTAACAATATAAACGCCGGGAAGTGATTTTGGTTGCATCTTTTATATAACATTATCACTCAGGTGCTTACGTTGATACAGGTCGTTTAAAAACCTTAATTTCGTCGCTCATTGGTATAATATGACAACGATAGACCAGGACTTCCAGCGCATGTATTTCAAAAAACCTTTGGTAGTGGCAGCGCCGGGCCGTGTGAACCTGATAGGAGAGCATACCGATTATAATGAAGGCTTTGTATTGCCAGGTGCCGTAGATAAAAAGAACTATGTGGCAGTGGCGGAAAACGGAACGGACACCATCAATATCAGCGGAAGCAGGTTCAGTGGCCGCTTTTCTTTTTCGCTGGATGATATAAAGCCGGTGAAGGAATGGCCTACGTATATACTGGGCGTTATCTTTCATATACAGCAGCGGGGATGGCAGATAAGGGGAGTGGATATGATGGTAGATGGCGACGTACCGGTAGGTGCCGGTATGAGCTCTTCCGCCGCACTGTGCTCTGCCGCCGGCTTTGCGCTGAATGAGCTGTTCGGGTTCGGACTAAGCCGGATGGACCTCGCCTATATCGGCCAGCAGACGGAGCATGTTTTTGTAGGACTTAAATCCGGTATCATGGACCAGTTTGCCAGCTTGCATGGCAAGGCAGGTCATGTGGTAAAACTGGATTGCCAGAGTATGGAGTACGAGTATATACCTTTTGATTTCCCTGATTACAGGATAGTGCTGGTCAACAGCATGGTTACGCATTCGCTGGCCGGGTCGGAATACAATGTACGCCGTTCGCAGTGTGAAGAAGGTGTCAGTATTTTAAAGCGGCACTACCCGGAAATTACGTCATTAAGAGGCGTGAACAGCTCCCGGTTGCAGGCGCACCGCCACGAGCTTTCCGAACTGGTATACAACCGCTGCCATTTTGTGACTACCGAAAATGAACGCTTACTTGCCGGCTGCGAATTACTGAAGAAGAGCGATATAAAAGGATTTGGACGGTTAATGTATCGTACGCATGAAGGGCTTAGCAAAGACTATGAAGTAAGTTGTGCAGAACTTGATTTCCTGAATAACGAAGCCCGGAAGTTTGAATCCGTGGCAGGTTCCCGCATGATGGGTGGCGGGTTTGGGGGGTGTACGATCAACCTGGTGGAGGCCAGTGCCACAGATCATTTTACAGAAGAAATAAGGAAAGCTTACCAGGAAAAATATGATAAGCAGCCCGATGTGTATATAACGCAGATAGAAGACGGTGCCAGAGTGATCAGCTAATTAAGGCTGCACCCAGGCGTTGTTTTCTTTAATGAGGTTGATCAGTTCTTCCACGGCTACATCGCTGTTGACGGATCTTTTTACCACTTCTTTCCCTTTATATAAAGTGATCTTGCCCGTACCGCTGCCTACATAGCCAAAGTCGGCATCTGCCATTTCTCCCGGTCCGTTTACGATGCATCCCATCACGGCAATTTTTAATCCTTTCAGATGATTGGTAACGGCTCTTATTTTCGCCGTAGTTTCCTGCAGATCGAACAGGGTTCTTCCGCAACTCGGGCAACTGATATATTCCGTTTTGGATATCCTGGTACGGGTGGCCTGCAGTATAGTGAACGCCGTATTATTAACGAACTGTTCCACTGAGCTGACGCTGGAATAATTTCTTCCGGCGGTGGTGAGAAACTCGGAAGCATGTTTCTGGTAGGCTTCGTTCGTCATGCCCAGGCAGATGCCATCACCGAACCCATCGAGCAGCAATGCCCCACATTCCGTGGAGTAATGAATCAGGTGTTCGTCGGGGGTTTGCCAGTTGCTATCGCATATAATCACTGCCGGATTATAGATGCTCCTGTTCATCAGCTCCATGAACATCCTTCGAACGGCCGCCATGGAGCATGCATTGCGGCTGCTTAAACACAAAACCACCGAAGGGTCGTTGGCGAGTTCTTCGAGATAGGTGAAATCATTGATAGCCGTTTCGTCGCTGAAACAATCCAGCATTACAAAATTGATCGTGTCGCCTTTCGCGGTTGCTTCCACATATCCTTTATCAGAAAAAATAGGATAGTATTTCGTTTTATCTGCTGCGGCCTGCCAGTGCTGCGGCCAGGTGATTACTTTTAGCGTACCCGGCAGCGCAAACGATAGTGGTGCCGAACCGGTAAAGATATAATCTGCCGCCATATCACTGATGCTCCATTTATCGGTAACGGCATCATACAGGTAGCCTGCGCGTTCCAGCGTGGCGGGTGTAATGCTTCCGCATTTACTGAGGTCGGCTATCACCACCGGCACCTGTTGGGCACCTATATTGCTGACGGCTTTTGTAATCCTTCTTCTATAGTTAAAAGGATCGTAGGGTATCTTTTCTGCCGCCGGAATTATACGTCCCGGCACTTGCGGTATTGTATCGCCTGCATTCTGCTCATATCTTTTCACCAGGTCGCGGCATACTGGTATCTCGAACTCGGGATCCTCGGTCAATGAAACCCGCACGGTATCTCCTATGCCGTCTTCCAGCAGGGTGCCGATGCCTGCGGCACTTTTAACGCGTCCGTCTTCCCCATCTCCTGCTTCCGTAACACCCAGGTGCAGGGGGTAGCATTCCCCGAATTCTTCATCCATCCGGTTAATCAGCAGCCGGTATGCTTGCACCATCACCTGCGGGTTGCTGCTTTTCATGCTCAGTACTATGTTATGGTAACTCTCGTTCCTGGCTATGCGTAAAAATTCCATGGCACTTTCTACCATGCCCATAGGCGTATCGCCATAGCGACTCATAATCCGGTCGCTCAGGCTTCCATGATTGGTGCCTATGCGCATGGCAGTACCGTATTGTTTGCAGATAGTAACCAGCGGCGTAAAGCGTTCCGTGATGCGTTCTATTTCTTCCCGGTAATCGGCATCGGTATATTCTATCAGTTCAAATTTCTTTTTATCAACATAGTTGCCCGGGTTTACTCTTACTTTTTCTACGATACGGGCAGCTATTTCGGCAGCGTTGGGGGTAAAATGAATGTCTGCTACCAGCGGGGTATGGTATCCTCTTTTGCGTAATTCGTTTCGGATATTAAGCAGGTTCTCCGCTTCTTTTTTGCTGGGTGCCGTAATGCGCACCAGTTCGGCACCTGCCTCTATACAGCGTATGCTTTGTTCTACCGTTGCCATGGTATCCATGGTGTCGGTGGTGGTCATGGTCTGAAGCCGCACCGGGTGACCGTTACCCAGCAGCAGTTCGCCTATCTTCACTTCCCTTGTTTTCAGGCGCTGCCGGTTTGTAAGTGTATCACAATATAGTTGCATAATTTACCAGTCTTTATCAGGCCTTGCTGCCGATTTCTGTTTTTCTTTTTCGTTCTCGCGGTCCTGCATTTTTTTCTGTACTTCTTTTTCTTTTTGTTCCAATGCTTTCAGCAGCTGCTCTACCTGCTGTTTAGAGAGTTTGGTTTGTTTGTCCTGCTGCTGATCCTGTTTTTTTTCTTCCTTATCTTTTTTATCGTTCTTATTTTTGGGGTCTTTCTTCTCTTCTTCTTTTTTATCTTCTCCCCCCTGCTTTTTTTTATCTTCTTCTTTTTTTTCCAGCAGTGCTTTTTGCAGGTTCTCCCTGGCTTCCTGGTCGTTCGGGTCCAGTTTGAGTGCTTCTTTATAAGCAGTTATACTTTCATCGAGTTTTTTCTGTTTGCTGAAGGAAACCCCTTTATTATAAAACGCTTTTTCCTTGTCGGGTTTTTTATCGGAATGGCTGATGGTATTGTCGTACATTTTAGCGGCTTCATCAAATTTGTTGAGCCGGAACTGGGTATTGCCCATATTGTAATTAGCCAGGGGGTTAGCAGGGGCTATGGCCAATGCCTTGTTATAAGCCTCCAGCGATTTCTGGAAATTGAGCTCTTTATAAAATTTATTGCCTTCCCAGAGCGGGGCTTTTTCGTTCTGTGCATACAACAATGTAACGGTGGTGCAGCTTACGAATAATATGAAGAAATGTTTTTTCACGCCAGTCGTATCTTTTTTCTTTCAGAAATAAAAAACTCCGCCAGCAGTAATAACAGTGCTGCGCCGAGGAACCATTGAAAATAACTTTTATAATTCATGAAAGCCTGGTCGCCCATAGCCGTTTGTTCGATGGTTGAAAGCTGGGCCATTATTTTACCCACTGCCGCATCGGCGTCATCCAGGTGAACGTATATGCCTTTTGTTTGTTGTGCCAGTTGTTTCAGCGTGGTTTCATCGAGTTTGGTGATAATGGCGTTTCCCTGCGCATCTTTTCTCAACTGGTTGGTTTGTTCGTCGATCAGCGGCGATCCGTTGGGCGACCCGATACCTACGGAGTTGATCATTACCCCGTTCTTCACCAGTGCCTGCGTAAATTGAACGGCTTCCGCGTCGTGGTCTTCCCCGTCAGAAATAAGGATGATGGATTTAAACTTCCTGTCCTTGCTGTTAAAGGAGGCGTTGGAAGCTTTTAACGCTTCGGATATTACGGTGCCCTGGGTAGGTACGGCCTCCGGCGCGGCATTACGGATATACATCCGTGCTGCGCTGTGATCTGTGGTAAGGGGCATTTGCACATAAGCCCTTCCGGCGAATAGTACGAGGCCTACCCGGTCGTTCTCCATCTGCTCCATGAGCTTGTTTACCAGTTGCTTTGCCCGTTCGAGCCGGTTGGGTTTAATATCCTGGGCCAGCATGCTTTTACTTACATCAAGGGCTATCATTACATCCACTCCCTTTCGGCTTACTTTTTCCATAGCACCCGGACTTTGAAGGTTGGCTGCTCCCGTTATCAGCATTGCCAATGCCAGCAGGAACAGCACGAAGCGCAGGGCAAAACGGAAGGGGGAAAAATCCCTGATCAGTTCTTTTACCAGGTTCTCATCGCCTATCCGGGCTATCCGGGTTCTTTTCCAGCCCAGCAACAGCAGGAATACCACTACCAGCATTGGAACCAGCGCGAATGCCGTAAGATATTCGATATGTTGAAAATTGAACATGGGGTACGAAGTTGAGATTTTATTTCTTTCCTTCCATAAATCCGTACTGTTTTAGTATTTCTTTAAGGAGGGTAAGCCGCACCGTGGTAAGATCGTAGCTCTTATCCGGCGATTCTACCTGCAAAACGAAAAAATAAGGATGTTTGTTTTCTTCGATCCACCCAACGACCCATCCCAGCGCATGCCCTTTTTCCGTATAGCCCCAGCCCGTCTTGTAGCTTAGCCGGTAATTGCTGTTATCTTCCCGGAGCATCATATTGGCTACTATCTGCTGGGTCCGCTTAAAAAAGGGCAGCTGGTCGAAGTATAATCTTTTCACAAGTCCCAGCTGTTCATCGGCAGAGATTTTTACCGAATTATCCAGCCAGAAGGTATCGATCGTTCGTATGACCGCTTTCCCGTTGCGGGCAGCATATCCTAATGTATCGAGCCAGTGCTGCATGGTGTCTTTACCGATGCGGCGGGCCAGTTCCTGGAACCAGGGCACGCAGGATACGGTAAACGCTTCTTTCATATTCATATCCCTGTTCCATGCCGCCTGGGGTCTGGTAATGCCATCCCAGGGAATCACGGTGTTTTCATCTTTTATTACACCTGTCTGTATGCCCACCAATGAATTGACGATCTTGAAAGTGGAAGCGGGTAACCAGGCACTGTCCCGGAATACCGGCAGGTTGTAAATGGTAAATAAACCCAGGCTATTATCGAAGAGGCCAAAACTTCCCTGCAACTGGTGAGAATCGAATAATTTTTTTAGACTTTTATCCTCTGTTACGTTATTAGGAGAACAAGATACTATCGCCATCGAGCATAAAACCAATCCCGTAAAAAAGATCCGCATTATTTTTTTGGCAAAGGTAGTTGCTTCATGGTAATTATCGGCTATTAACCTGGTGTAAACCCGACTGCTGTTCCAGCAGTTTTTTATAAGCCGCAAATTTATATTCTGCCCACGCATCGGCCACTTTATGTATCAGCTCGTCCAGTTCTCTCAGTTCTTCGGGCTGAAATGAGTTGCCGATAAGGTATGCGTATTGTTTACTTAGAAATTCATTGACGGCGCTTAGCAAGGGTTCATTATGTACGGGATCAATGATGCCATCTTCGATAGCCTGCCGGAAAGCGTTTTTTAAAGCCTGTTCGTCGGTATTTCTAAGATGTGCGATAATATCCCCTGCCTGTTCCAGGCTAAGATCCTGGTGAAGCGACGAGACGGTTTCCACGGCCTGGTTGGCTGTATCTATATAAGCTTTTTGCTTTTCGCTCAGCCGCCCGAATTGCAGATAACTGCTTTTGAGAGCCGTTCCGTTTTCCTGTTGATAGAAGTAGTTAAAAGCTTCTTTATCTATGGCATTTAAAATGCCGGTTTGCTGATCGATATCTTTTTCCAATACAGTCATTACCTCGCCGGCATCGTTGCGCGTATATTTTTCTCCGTCAAAATCAAAGCTGGTAATATCTATCTGTTTATCTTTTATCGCTTTTACGATGGCCAGATCGTTTTGATTGCTTTTGATGGATTTATACAACGCGGTATTTTCATCACTGAATATTTCTTCAAAGTGTTTGGAAGATGGGTTGCTGGTAAGTGCTTCCAGATCCCAGCCGGTAATATCCGGGTACCGGTTATCATAATACCCTTTGTACAGGGCCGGTAACGTATACCGCTCTTTCTCTATCTGCTGTTGCTGATCGAAATAGTCGGCGTTAAAAACTTCGGGAGTGTCTTTTAACGTGATGGCACTGTACAACTGCCCGGTGATCTTCTCCTGTACGGATTCCGGGTTATCGAATATATGCCATGCCCTGGTTTCATCGGGTATGGTATTCATATCGAGCAGGTCGAGGTGTGCTTTTCGTTCTTCGAGTGCGGGGTGACTGGCCCACTGGTCTTTATAATTGACCCTCGACCGGGAAAAGGATTGCAGGAATGGTAAGGATACTTCCGGCAGCCCCTGCTTAATAGGAAGGTTATAATCGCTGGCCAGGGAGTGAAATACAGAAAGCTGGTTACTGAAAATATTTTTCGCTACTTTATTTTGCTTCAACCACTCATCCGCTTTATTGATAGCCGAATTATAACAGCTCTGGGCAAGTTCGATACGGCTAAGTCCGCTTACTACGTTATTGCCACCCGCTACGCTGGCCGCCACCGCATCTGCATGAAATTCCATCTCGCGACTGAGGCCCATATAGCTTTTGTTAACGAGTGAGTACATTCCCCGGAGTATCCATTGTATGCCCTCTGCTATTTTGAGGGTAATGGCGGCGAATACGGCCAGCAGTCCGTGCAGGTTGCCCCAGGTGCGGAGGAACCCGGTATAGCTGTTGTTTTCGTACAGCATATTATAGATGATCCTGTTCACATTATAAGTAAAGCTGCCCAGCTTCATACTGCGCTGGCTGAAGTGCCCGAATTCGTGGGCCATTACCGCTTTAAACTCGCTGATATTAATGGCGTTTACCAAACCCAGGCCTATCTCCAGGTTCTTCTTCACCGGTACGAACATACTCCAGAAGCTGGAATTGTAGAATACACAGGCATTTACGTCCGGCGATAAAAATATCTTTTTAGGAAACGGTGTTTTGGTTTCTTCCGTCAATTGACGGATAAAGGCAAACAGCCTTGGCTGCTCTTCTTCGGTAATCTCTACCCTCCCCGCGTTCTCGTTTTTAGATACGGCAAAAACGAATTTTACAAGGAAAAAGATGACGGAAACACCTACGGCCATGAGCCCGAGGCCGGCAATGATCACCATCAGCTTAGGAATGGCTGTGATCATCATGATGCCGCCGTAGAAGCAAGCGATGGCCAGTGCTATAGCTGCCGATATCAACAGGATGTATATGGTGAAAAACAGCAGGATAGTCGTGATAACTTTCGATACCTGATTTTTAAAAGACACTGACGGGGCCAGTTTTTCTTCGTCTACGGTCATGGGTGACGCCGGGTATAAATAGGTGATCATGGTAGTAGCGGGTTTAAGGATTCACAACATAAGAAAAAAAAGCCACCGAAGAAAACGATGCATGTTACCTTTTTGCTACGCTATATCCGGAACAGTTCTCCCGCTATGCCATCGGCAAACAATTTCCCCTCACGGGTAAGCCGCAGAAAATGGCCGTCTTTCTCCATTTTGCCGCTTTTAACGTATTTCCCCGAGTCATTCATTATCCGGGCGGCTTCCGCTTCCCCGAACTCTTGTTCCAGTCTTGAAGTGTCGATGCCTTCTTTCGTGCGGAGAGAGATCATTAAGTATTCATTCAGTTGCTGGTTACGGGTGAGCGTTTCCGTTTCTGCCTTTAACTGGTTATCATGTAAGGCGCCAATATAAAGCGCATTGTTAGCCAGGTTCCATTGGCGGGAATGGCCATTGAATGAATGGGCAGAGGGCCCGAGGCCCAGGTAATTTTTTCCCTGCCAGTAACTTGAATTGTGGCGGCTCCGGTACCCTGGCAAGGCGAAATTGGATATCTCATAGTGTTCGTAGCCTGCGCTTTGGAGACGGTCCGTAAGTAGCAGGAACTGCCTGGCCTGGTCGTCCGGCACCAGCGCAGGGTATTGCCGATGCTCAATCATTTTATGCAAAGCAGTTGCGGGCTCTACCGTAAGCGCATAGCAGGAAAGATGCGGCACCTGGTGCCCGATGGCGATCTCCACATTTTTCAGCCAGCGGCTATCGGTTAAGTTAGGGGTGCCGTAGATAAGGTCGATGCTGATGTTGCTGAACCCGGCTTTGCGGGTATCTCCGAGGGCTTTTAACGCCTGGCCGGCATGGTGTGCCCTGTTCATCCATACCAGGTCTTCGTCGAAAAAGGACTGTATTCCTATGCTGAGGCGGTTGATACCGGCCGCCTGCCATTCTTCCAGCTTGGTCATATTGATATCGTCCGGGTTGGCTTCCAGGGTTATCTCTGCATTGTCAGCCAGTTGGTAGTGTTGCCGGAGACCGTCCAGGATAAGTGCTGTTTCGCCCGCACCCAGCAGGCTGGGAGTGCCGCCGCCAAAGTATATGGTGTCGATTGTTTCCGTTCCTATATAATCATATCTTAACTTTATCTCTTTCAATAAAGCCGATATAAAATCGTTCTTTAAGCGGAGAGAGGTGGAAAAATGAAAATTGCAGTAATGGCAGGCTTTTCTGCAGAATGGAATGTGTAGATAAATGCCGGCCATTGACTAGATGAATTTTAAGACTGCTTTAAATTATAATTGTTGGCAAAATTAGGGGTATATCTGCTGTTGGTCGCTTTTTCCGGTATCGGCACCAGTGGCTTTGCACAGTATGGACTTAAAATCCTGTCTGCAGATAAGGACAGTGCCTATATAAGCCAATACTTCAACCCTTCCCCTTCCTTCAAAACAAAAACGGCCTGTTCTGAATTTATCGATAAACTACCTGCCTTGTTATTGTCCAAAGGATTTCCAACGGCTTCTCTTGATAGTATACACTACGATTCTTCATCCGCTGTGGTTGTGCTGTTTATGGGCGAAGCATATAAAGTAGCGCATATTAATACAGATGGAATAGAAAAAAAGATACTGGAACGGGCGGGCTGGAATGAAAAGGACATTATCGGTAAGCCGCTGAATCTGCAACAACTGGAATCATTAAGAACCAGGATGCTGGATTACCTCGAGAATAGCGGTTACCCCTTTGCCAAAATACAACTGGACAGCCTGCTTTTTGAGCAGGAAAGATTTAGCGGGATATTGAAACTGAATAAGGGCCCCCTGTACAATATAGACAGTTTACGTACTTACGGAGATGCCAATATCTCCGCCAATTTCCTGCAGCACTACCTGGATATTACCAACGGAAGCAGGTATGAAAAAAGTAAACTGCAGAACATTACAAAAAAGATAAGAGAGCTGCCTTATGTAGAAGAAATAAAACCCTGGGATATCACCATGGTAGGAGCAGGTTCTGTAGTGAACTTGTATCTGAAAGCGAAAAAGAGCAGTCAGATCAATGCCCTGATCGGTTTTCTGCCGGCCAGCGATCAGCTTAATTCCGGCAAATTGCTGGTAACGGGCGAGGCCAATATAAACCTTCGCAATGCACTGGGCAATGGAGAAACGATTGGTGTAAACTGGCAGCAGTTGCAGGTGAAATCGCCGCGGCTCGACCTTGCTTACGAACAGCCTTATATATTCGGCAGTCCTATCGGTATCAGCAGTTCTTTTAATCTTTTTAAGAAAGACTCTTCCTTTATCAATCTCAGTTTTTTATTTGGCCTCCAGTATACCATTTCCTCTACCGAAACCGGGAAAGTATTTATACAAAACCTGCGTACCAATTTGCTGAACGTAGATACCAATCTTATTAAAAATACGAAAGCACTTCCCGATATACGGGACGTAAGTTCCGTTAACCTCGGCATCGATTATGAGATCAATAAAACGGACTACCGCTTTAACCCCCGTAAGGGTTCTGAAATGCACCTGATCGTATCTGCCGGTACCCGAAAAGTACGTAAGAACAATGTGATCATTAAGCTGCAATCACCTGACTTTGCTTATGAGGACCTGTACGATTCGGTGAAGCTAAGTTCTTACCAGTTCCGGCTTAAACTCTCCGCGGCTCATTACTTTCCACTTACGCGGCAGTCTGCTTTAAAGACGGCGGTATATGCCGGGGTGTTTCAAAGTCCGCAGACCTTCCGAAACGAACTTTTCCAGATAGGCGGGTATAAGCTGCTCCGGGGTTTTGATGAGGAAAGTATTTATGCATCGCAGTATGTAGTGGGTACGGTGGAATACCGATACCTGGTAGGACTCAACTCCTTCCTGTTTGCATTTGCCGACGGGGGGCTTGCGCGCAATAAGAGCCAGAACGTAAATATTTCCAATCATTTTATCGGTGGCGGACTGGGCCTTGCTTTTGAGACCAAGGCAGGTGTATTTAATATCTCCTACGCTGCGGGAAAAAGAGACGATTTGAAATTCGATCTCCGGCAATCCAAGATACATTTCGGGTATGTAAATTATTTCTGACCGACCTTATTTGCAGCAGCTCGTTTTTTATTTTTAAATGCCGGTAAATGTTTTAATCCTGTTAATCATCGTTTACTTTTGTATCTGTGAAACAAATTTTCCGGCTTTTATTCCTACTGCTCATACATCTTCAAGTGAATGCCCAAAGCGGTAGCGACTCCACCGTGGTGGTGGTCGATACAGCACCTGCTGAACAAAAGGTAGTAGATACGGTAGTTAAGCCGAGAAGGCCGGCTGTTCGTCCCGTTTTTAAAAAAACAGACACACTAACACTACCTGCAGTTAAAAAGGACAGCCCGCTGGCAATGGCAGCCATTGTACAGGATAGCGTAGCGCTTGAAAAGCCAGCGCCTTTAGCATACCGTGGCGAATCGTATAAAAACATCATTCTTAAAAACCCCCTTTACAATTTCGGGGCAGCGCCTATGCCACAACTGGTGGCGAAAAGGGAGGCGGGGCGCGAGAGCCAGTTTTATCTTTTGTGTGGATTGATATTATTCTTCGCTTTGGTGCGAACGCTTTTCGGTAAGTACCTTCAAAACCTTTTCGCTGTGTTCTTCCGCATTTCCATGAAGCAAAAACAGTTGAGGGAACAGTTGGTGCAAATGCCGCTCCCTTCCCTGCTGTTAAACCTTCTTTTTATATTTACCGGAGGTATCTATGCAGCCTACCTGTTAAAGTATTATGGAATATTTATAAACGTAAACCAATGGTTGCTGCTGCTTTACTGTGCCGGTATACTTGCCCTGATCTACCTGGTAAAGCTACTGGTGCTCAAACTTACCGGCTGGGTCTTCCATATGGAGGAGGCAACGGACACTTATATATTTGTGGTTTTCCTGGTCAATAAATTATTGGGAATATTCCTTATGCCGGTGATTGTACTGATCGCTTTTGCTGATCCCATGATGGTGTCTGTAGTGATAACGCTCAGTTATATCCTTATCTTCGCCTTCTTTAGCTACCGTTATTTAATATCATACACTGCCGTACGCAAAGAAATAAAAGTAAGCCCTTTCCACTTTTTTTTATACCTTTGCGCATTCGAGCTAATACCATTAGTGTTGATTTACAAGGTGTTACTGGAATTTGTATATAGAAGTCCTTAATTTTGAACTAACTATATTAGAGCATGTATGGTGAATAACGGGGAAAACGGTGCTCCGGCACAGGTAAAAATTGTAAAGAAAGTACTAATTACTCAACCCAGACCAGAAACCGAAAAATCGCCGTATTTCGACCTGGCCAAACGTTATAATATTGAGTTGGAGTTTCACCCGTTCATCAAACTCGAAGGCATTCCCGCCAAAGATTTCCGCAAACAGAAAGTAGACATCGCCACTTATTCCGGAGTCATTTTTACCAGCCGCAATGCGATCGATCATTTCTTCCGCATGAGTGAAGAAATGAAAGTGAATATTTCTCAGGATATGAAATATTTCTGTATCACAGAAGCAGTGGCACTTTACCTTCAAAAGTTTATCCTTTACCGTAAGCGCAAAGTATTTTATGGTGCGGACGGTTCCAATAAAAGCATGTTCGACGTGATCAACAAGCACAAGGAAAACGAGAAGTTTCTTTATCCCTGTTCGGAGAATCAGCAGGATAATGAAATCATCAACTGGCTTCGTTTACATAACTGCGAATTCGCTACGCCTTTTATGTACCGCACCATCAGCAACGACGTAAAAGATGTACTTTCTCAAAATGAATTTGACGTTATCTGCTTTTTTACACCGAGCGGCGTAAAGAGCCTGTTCGATAATATCCCTTTCTTTCAACAGAACGGAACGCGCATCGGTGCATTCGGAAGCAATACCTCCCGGGCTGTGGAAGAAGCAGGCCTGTCGCTCGATATCAAAGCTCCTCATCCCCAGGCACCATCTATGGTGGCCGCGCTCGAAATGTTCATACTCAACGGAGCCCGTAAAAATAAGTAAGCCTGCCTTTTAATTAGCTTTCATTTTAGGATAGTCGAAGAACCAGAAGCTTTTAAGAGATTCAAAAAAATCTTTCCAGTCCGCTATGTCTGCCCTTACAGCAAACGCGGCACAAGTAGGCATATTATCTACTTTCGTATCTGTAAGTCCGTTCACAAAATCTGTAATGCCGCCATTATGAGAAAAAAGCGCAATGGTATTGCAACGGTTGTCGATCCCCGCTATCACGTCATAAAAAATATGCGGCCGTGCATGGTATAGCTCCTGCTTCAGCGAAATGGAAGTGATGGGAGTATCGTATGTATTGGCGAAATAAACGGCGGTGGAAAGGGCCCTGTTGGCGGGACTGGAAACGAACAGGTTGATAACCGGCACCCTGGTTTTGAGTCGGGCAGCCATATCGGGCGCGTCCCGGTGGCCCCGTTCATTCAGGGGCCTGTCAAAATCAATTTGACCCGGATTTTCCCAGTTGCTTTTGGCGTGACGAATCAATATTACTGATTTCATAAAGGGGAGTTGGATGATGCAGGCAAAATTAAGGCAGGAGCTATCTTTATATTAACTTTAGGGACTAAATTTTTCAATATGTGGAAAGAAGATGATAATAAGTTGTATAGAGAATTTGTGTTCAGCGATTTCTCCGAAGCGTTTGCGTTTATGACAAGAGTGGCCCTGGCAGCGGAAAAAATGGATCACCATCCCTTATGGACCAATGTATGGAACAAGGTGGAGATCTGGCTGAGTACCCATGACGCAGGGGATGTGGTTACCGCAAAAGACAGGAAGCTGGCCGAAAAAATAGATCAGCTTGTATAAGCGGCACTCATTATTTTTGAAAGATGAAACCGGATATCAGCCAGGAAATAGTGTTCAGGACTGCCCGAAGCGGCGGTAGCGGCGGCCAGAATGTAAACAAGGTAGAAACGATGGTGGAAGGACGATGGGATGTAAAAAGTTCATTGCTTGTTTCGGGTGAGCAGAAGCAGTTGCTACTTATGCGGCTTGCCAACAGGATCACGTCGGAGAATGTATTGCTGGTAAAATCGCAGACAGAGCGGAGTCAGTTAGGTAATAAGCAACGCGTAGTAGAAAAGATGAACGAACTGGTAGCCGCCGCACTGGTTAAAAAGAAAAGCCGTATTGCCACCAGGCCATCGAAAGCCGCCAGGGAAAAGCGTATAGAAAATAAAAAGCAGCAGGCATTTACCAAGGAAGCAAGGAAAAGATGGAGGCCGGACACGTATTAACAGGCTGTACGTGAGTCCATATTATTTATCCATTACATTTGCAATTGTAAAATTGAAATTATGTCGTTACCTACCAACAACAAAAAGGACGGAAAGCAGGGAAATAAAAACCAGAAAGCATCTGCCATGGGCTCTAAGTTTATAGCTAAAGCAAGTAAAGGAGCCAATGTGTCAAAAAAGCCGGTTAAAACAGGAGGATCACGCGGTAGCTGATTCTTTTATCCTTTTGCTGACTGTCATACGCCTGTTACCAGTGATATTATCATTGCTGGTAACGGGTTTCAGGCGGATGATCTTTAAGAAGTGCATCAGTTTCATTACCTGGAATGTAGGATCCAGCTCAAACCATTTCCGCGCAAAATTAGGATTAGTACCCTGTTTATGGTGGTTATTCTGGAAGAGTTCACCGAGTAATAATAAACCGAATGGTTCAGAGTTTTTCGAATGGTCGCCATTCTTGTAATTGGCATAGCCGTATTTATGTCCACACCAGTTTACGATGGCACCCTGTACTGGCCCCATAAGAAAATGAATAGGAAGTAATAAAAACCACCAGTAATTAGGGGCGAAATAGATGTAGAAAGCGGTGTATCCGATTCCGAACAATACCCGAACCAAAGTACTGTCCGCTATCTTGTCCAGCTTTGCCCAGGTTGGAAGGTAATCCTTCGTAAACTGGGGATCGGGCATTTTTTCACCACTTAAAAAAGCATGATAGATATTTTTAGTATGTACCATCATTCCCATTACATCTTTAAAAAAATGGGGAGAATGCGGGTCCTGTTCTGTATCGCTGTGTACATGGTGCATCCTGTGCATCACTGCATAGGCCCTGGGATTCAGAAACGACGAACCCTGAGTGAACCAGGTAAGAAAATAAAACAGTTTTTCGGTTCTTTTGCTGGTGGTATACATCTGGTGAGATGCATATCTGTGCAGGAAAAAAGTATGGAAAAACAGGGATAAAAACCAATGGGCGAAAAAGAAGATTAATATAGCCACCATCGAATATAAATTTCAAATTATGTACAAAGGTAAGCGGTTTCACCAATTTATTCAGCATTTTGAGATGGTTGCCGCTCGGCCACAATTACTTACGTATTAAAAACGCGGATAGTTGTTGAATTAACAACAAATAACAATCCTTATTGTTGGTTCAATTATATTTATTATCTTCACAACGTAAGTTTTGATGATACAAGTGTCTCCTCAAGCCGAACCTTATTTTCCCCCGTTTTTTTCGTTCGTCTCTCCTTCGCCTCTCCTTCGTCTATCGTTCGAATGATGTTTTAGACGAACAAATTAACCAAATGCGATTACATTAATGGCTGGTTTCTCATTTCTTTTTGTTGGTAAGCGGTAGGGAAAAACAGAATACAGATCCTTTACCCGGAGTGCTTTCTCTCAACCATATTTTTCCACCGCTTCTGTGGGCTATTTCAGCGGAAATATATAAGCCGAGCCCAAGGCCCGGGAAGGTATTTTGTTTATCACCTGTAACCCGGTAAAACTGCTCGAATATCCTGCCCTGGCTGCTTTTGGCGATTCCTACGCCAAAATCCTTTACGGACACGACCAGTTCCGTTTTCGTATATTCCGTACTCACTATCACCTGATTTGCGAGGGGGGAGTACTTTATGGCATTGGATATCAGGTTGGTAAGTATTTGCGAAATACGTTCCCTGTCCCCGTATATGCTACGGCTTGTGGCCAGTCGCATATTGATGGAATGCTTCTGAGCTGTAAGCTGTATTTCTTCCACTACTTCCGTTACCGTTTCATTAAAATCGAAATAGTCTTCCTTAAACTGCAATCGTCCGGATTGTATTTTAGTTACATCCAGCAGATCTTCTATCAGATTGGTCAACCTGTCCACCTGCGAATTCAGCTTTAAAAGCATTCCTGCTTCTTTTACATGATTGTTTTGCCGGAATATATTTTCCAGCACCTGGCCGTATGCTTTTATGCTGGTAATAGGTGTTTTAAGTTCATGGCTGGCCATACTGATAAAGTCATCCTTTTGCTGCTGGAGCTGGTACAGTCTTGCCTCGTTCTTTTCGAGTTTGGATTTTTCCGTTTCAAGCTCTATGATCATCTTCTGCTTCTCCTGCTCCGCTTCTTTTTGAGTGGAGATATCCCTTGATACGGCCAGTAGCTGTTTCACTTTTCCATCTGCGCCGCGGATGGGGGATATTACAACATCCCACCATTTATAAGTACCCTTAGCGGTGGGTGCGTGTCCCTGGAACCTGGCGGTTTTTCCTCTTTTTGCTTTTGCTATGGCCGACTTCACGGCTGCCTCGTGATCTCCTTCCCAGAAGTTCAACCAGCATTTCCCTTCCATAAGGCTAAAGTCGTCGATCTCCATATTTTTTACACCATCATCATTCATGGTGAGCAGGTTGGCCTGAAGATCCAGCACTTTCACGCAATCCGGGCTGCTGTGAAAAATGCTTTGGGCAAATGCCTCGCTTTCTTTAAGGGCCAGCTCGCTGTTTCGCTCTTTGGTAAGATCGCGCATCGCTTTGGTGTATCCCCTAAGTTTTTGTTTTTCATCGAAAAGAGGAAATACCAGGCCGCTTCCCCAGAAGGTGGTGCCATCTTTTTTAAGATGCCAGCGCTCATTACTTGCTTTCCCCTTTTTACGGGCGATCATCAGTTCCTGCAGGTGCCGTTTGTTTCTTCTGTCGGTCAGCGTATACAGCACTCCTGAATTTTTACCGATAATCTGTTCCTCCGTCCAACCGGTAAGCATATTTGCCCCGGAATTCCAGCTGCTGATATTGCCCTGGAGGTCTGTGGTAAAAACGCAATAATCTTTGAGACTTTCGATTAATTGCTTAAAAAATAGCTCGCTTGCCCGAAAATCGAGGTGTTTTCCTTCAAATTTGTTATCAAAAATGTTGCTATTTAACTTTTTTGTAACCTTTTTAGCCTTCGAAGCATTAATTGTTTTTTTTTCCATATCTTAGTCGCGAAGAAGTAGCCAAAACCAGAGATATTAAAACGCGGATGTGAAGCTACCATTTTCTTGAGTATTCTACCAAAGTTTAATCATTAAAGTGGGGATCATCTAAATGCAATAATGCAATCTGAAAGGCGTTAACTGTAAGGCAAACTTTTTGCAGCGTTGAATGAAATGAAAATGAGCGTGCGTTTAGGTTTTGAGAAGGTATGATTATTTTTTTTCGCAACGTGGCTGAAAGTAGAATCCCGGTTATATATTTGTCGAATCTACGTACGTTCTAACCCATCCAGGCGTAGATTTACTTTTACCTCTTACCCAAAACGAAATTTCCGGGCTAATTAAGTGCCGGAATACAATAATAAGGTTATTGAATCCGTTAAAAACGGAGTTGTAATCACCTTTTTTGAGTTCTGAATAACTAATTTTAATCTTGAAGTGCTGATGTTAATGAAATTATTTATGTGTCCTATACCCCTTAATTTAAAGCAAATGAGAAACCTGTCAACGCTCATAGCGTTATGTTTCATGTTTATGCTGGCGAGTTGTAGCAAATTTGGAGGCAAGTCTTCCAAAGGAACTACCAGCGATGGCCAGCTGCGTGGAGTAGCGCTAAGCAAAAAGTATGTAATGCCCAAACCTCCGGGAATGGTGTACATTCCACCGGGAACATTCCATATGGGCCCTAGTGATGAAGATGTGAACTTCGCCTACACTGCGCGTAACAAGCAAGTGTCCATCAATGGATTCTGGATGGACGCCACTGAAATCACCAATTCGGAATACCGCCAGTTCGTTTACTGGGTGCGCGATTCCATTGCGGCGAAAGTGCTTGGCTACGTAAAAAATCAGGAAGGTGTCGATTACGTTGACTGGAAAAAGGCCCAGACTATTAAGTGGAATGATAAAGCTACCCTTGAAAAGATGGATCAACTGATGTATTCTCCGGAGAACAGGATCTTTGGTAAAAGAGAGATCGATGCCTCCAAGCTGATATATCATTCTGAAACCTTCGATACCAAAGAAGCAGCTAAACGCGAAAATGCAGGGAAAGCACGTTCGAAGTTCATCGTAAAGAAAGATATCCGGATTTACCCGGATACGCTTGCCTGGATAAGAGACTTCTCTTATTCTTACAATGAGCCAATGACCAAGCGTTATTTTGCTCACCCCGCTTTTAATAATTACCCGGTAGTGGGTGTAAACTGGACACAGGCTACCGCTTTCTGCGAATGGAGATCACAGTATCTTAACTCCTTCCTGGAATCAAAGAACAGAACGCCTGAATCGGATTTCCGCCTGCCTACAGAAGCAGAGTGGGAATATGCTTCCCGCGGCGGCCGCTCCCAGTCCATGTTCCCATGGGGTAACTATTACCTGAGGAACCGGAAAGGTTGTTTATTAGCCAACTTTAAACCAGGCCGTGGTAACTACCCGGAAGATGGCGGATTTTATACCGTTCGCGCGGATGCTTACTGGCCTAACGACTTCGGTCTGTACAATATGGCAGGTAATGTGGCCGAATGGACTTCCTCTTTATATTATGAAGGAGGTTACAACTTCCAGCACGATATGAATCCGGACATACGGTACAATGCAACCGACACCGATCCTCCCCGCATGAAACGCAAGGTGCTACGTGGTGGAAGCTGGAAAGACGTAGGGTTCTTTTTGCAGACCGGTACCCGTGCATACGAGTATCAGGATACTACGAAATCCTATATCGGCTTCCGTTGTGTAATCGATCTTCCGCCAACCCAGGGGAAAAGGTAGAATGTTAATAATATAACGTTCTGCAGGTGAAATTTTTTCAACAACCAATCGTTTAATAATTGATCGCAGGAATCAAAATGATCCCCTGTACTCTAAACTCTTTTATAATAAACCTATTTAAAATTCAGAAATCATGGCAGGCTCATCAACAACGGACAAAGTAGTAAATTACATAGTGTGTATCGGCGCATCGGTAGTAATCGTAGGTGCCCTTTTTAAGATCCTTCACTGGCCAGGAGCGAACCTGATGCTGACAGTAGGATTGTTGACAGAAGCATTTATATTCCTGGTGTACGCATTTCTGCCACCTCCCGGCAACGAAATGGCAGCCCTGGCTGAAGCATTACCTAAAATGAACCTGGCTGGAAGTGGTAATCCTTCTGTTGACAAACTGGATAAAATGATGAACGAAGCTAATATCACTCCCGCTTCTTTAAAAAGTTTAAGCGACGGTTTCCAAAAGTTCGGAACAACCGTTAACCAGATTAAAGATGTAACGGATGTAGTGGCTGCTACTAGCGACTATACAACAAAAACAAAAGAAGCCGCTACTGCAATGGGCACTATGAAAGACGTGTATGTTAAATCGGCTGCTACTATGCAGAGCTTTAACGAAGCATCTGAAAGTACCAAGCAGTTTCATGGCCAGGTGCAGGTGTTAACAAAAAATCTTGGTTCCCTGAATACTATTTACGAACTGGAATTACAGGATACCAATAATCACCTGAAAGCGATGAATAATTTTTATAGCAATCTTGTAACGGCTTCACAAGCTATGCAGGGTAGTGTGGATGATGCTAAGAAAACGCAGGAGCAAATCGGTTTGCTGGCTAAGAACCTCGGTAGTTTAAACCAGGTTTATGGCAACATGCTGAGTGCAATGCAGGGACGATAGTATCATAATTCAGAGGTAAACTAATTTAAGTAATTTAAAACCAAGATCCGATGTCTCTACCTAAAGAGCCCCGGCAGAAGATGATCAATATGATGTATTTGGTGCTGACAGCATTGCTGGCACTAAACGTATCATCTGAGATATTAAATGCCTTTAAAACCGTTAATAATAGCATATTACATGCGAATCTTGTAGTGGATGATAAAAACGCCACTACGTTTAAATCGTTCCAGTCCAAATTAAAGAAACCGGAAACGGCTGAAAAAGCAGCCATCTGGTGGCCCAAAGCTGAGCAAGCCAAAAAGCTTTCTGAAGGAATGTCTAAGTATATCGAAGATCTGAAAACAGACCTTAAGACAGCAGCAAAAGGCGAAAAACTCGGCACTCCTGATGAAACATTCAGTGATGACGATCTGGAAGCTTCTACTCATTTACTGGTAGAAGGACCTGCAGGTAAGGAACTGGAACAGAAACTGGTAGAATATAAGAAGCAGTTGCTTGCTATTCTCCCCGAGAAGAAAGCCGAGTTCGAAAAATCACTTCCATTGGATGTTACAGTGCCTAAAGCGCAGAACGGTGATCTAGGTCAGAAAGACTGGGCTAACAGTTATTTTCACATGACCCCTGCCATCGCAGCCGTTACTATTCTTAGCAAATTCCAGAATGATGTAAAAAATTCAGAAGCTCAGATAGTTGATTATTGCCACAAAGCAATTGGTGAAGTGGAAGTAGTATTTGATGCGTTTCAGGCCTTTGCCGGAACAAACTCGACATACCTGATGCCAGGCCAGGAACTTGAAATTACGGCAGGTGTAGGCGCTTTCTCGAAAGCGGCATTACCTTCCGTAACGATCAACGGTGCCGGTGTTGGACTTAACAATGATGGAGTGGCCGTTTACAAAACAACGGTAAGCGGAGCCGGTGAAAAATCGGTGAATGTAAACGTATCTTTCAAGAAACCGGATGGTTCTATTGGTACCTTAACCAAGGAGATCAAGTATACCGTAGGTATCCCTTCCGGATCTTCTATCTTCTTGGAGAAAATGAACGTAATGTACGTAGGTGTTGAGAACCCGCTGACTATATCTGCCGGTTCTGCAGGCCGCGAAAAAATGAAACCATCCTTCACTGCCGGAAGTCTGACTTCCGCCGGGGGTGACAGATACATAGCCAAACCTACAGCGGTAGGTCCGGCTGAGATTAAAATTACCGTAGACGGTAAAACAAGTGCTTTCCCCATCCGTTGTAAAGCGTTACCTGATCCTACCGCCATGGTTGGTGGTAAAAAAGGTGGAAGCATCAGCTCGGCTGATTTTAAAGTACAGGGTGGTGTGTTGGCCAAATTACTTGATTCTGAATTCGACGCGCCTTTCCAGGTAGTTGGGTACAGGTTGGGTGCCAATGGCGGTAGCTTTAGTGTGTATAAGGAAGCTACCAACGAAGGACCAAGATGGAGTGGCGGAGCAGCCAATATCGTTAATTCGGCTGGTCCGGGTACATCTATTTTCTTCGACCAGATACGGGTGAAAGGACCGGATGGTAAAGTGAGAGAATTGCCTACCCTGGCGTTCCAGTTAAAATAAGAATATTTCAGTTGTTAAATAAGGACGAATTATGAAAAATCGCATTATCAAATTAATACTGTTAGTCGTTGTAATGGCTGTTGCCACGCAGCAGGCAGACGCCCAGGCGAAAAAGCGCACTACCAAAAAAAGAACGACTACCTCCAAAAAAGTGGCTACCAGCAAAAACCGGGGCAATGCATCTTCAACGATAGCTGCTCCTGCGCAGGACACCACCCCGGCCGCTTTACCGGAGCCGGATATTAAGCTCAGCGAAGTGCGTAAAAGCCTTCGTAACGATAATGCGATAGACCGCAATCTGGTAAAAGACAGAACACCGCTTCAGTATGAGCATATCCGTGAGGACGATGCCGTTTACCGTCAGCGCCTCTGGAGAGAAATAGACGTTCATGAAAAGATGAATCTCCCCTTTATCTACAAGGCAGATGATGATAATGGCAACCAGCGGTTTATTAATATACTGCTCAACTCAATAAAGAGCGGAGAAGTTACAGCGTTCAGTTCTGATGATGACCGGTTTACTACTCCTATGCCTTTTAAGGATATAGTTGTACAACTGGTTGGTAAGCCGGTGGTAAAGCAGATCAACGACTGGTCGAAAGACCCGGACGGTTCTAAAGGATATACAAAAGACACCGTGATCACCCAGGAGTTTAACCCGGATGACGTGGAGAAATACTGGGTTAAAGAAGACGTGGTATTCGATAAAGAATCAAGCCGCCTCCATACCAGGATACTTGGTATTGCTCCTCTAAAAACTATTAAGAACGAAGATGGTTCATACAGGGATGTAACGCCGTTGTTCTGGGTATACTATCCCGATATGCGTGCTATACTTTCCAAGTTTGAAGCGTACAATGGTAAAAACTATGGAGCCCGTTTAAGCTGGGAAGAAGTATTTGAAAGCCGCATGTTCTCCAGCCGTATCATTAAATCTACTGTAGATAATCCATACGACCAGTTTATTGCAGGTTATGTAAAAGACCCTATCCTGCGTTTACTGGAAGGAGAAAATATCAAGGAAAAGATTTTTAATTACGAGCAGGATCTCTGGCAGTATTAAGAATTTCCCAAAATGAGATTAAAGAGGTATCGTACAATTACGATACCTCTTTTTGTATTAGTAAACTTCCGAAATAGTGTATGGGCCTGAATTATAGAAGATGAGCCTATAAAATTATTTTCAAAAATACCCACTATTGGGTATTGTTTAATGAGAATGTTTTGCTATTTTTACAACGGTTTTTCATAGGATATTGGATTTTAAAAACGGGGCTGGATTTCTATCCTGGCCCCTTTTTTTATTTAGGACATTCAGGTCTTATATCATGCTTACAAGTTAGTTATACTACGAGTTATATCAACCAGCTATTCTACCACCAGTTATTCTACTACCACTTATACTATCATAATATCTTTCTCTTTAGCTTCCAGATGTTTCTCAATCAGTGCTATGAATTTATCCGTTAAGGTCTGAACATCTTTCTCTGCATCTTTTGAAGCATCTTCACTTAATCCATCCTTCTGCAACTTCTTTATATCTTCTATAGCGTCTCTCCTTATATTACGAATGGCAACCCTGCCCTGCTCACCTTCGCCATTGGCCCGCTTAACCAGTTCTTTCCTTCTTTCTTCCGTTAATGGAGGTAGAAACAGTCGTATGATGTTTCCGTCGTTCTGTGGATTTATACCGATATTAGACGCTATAATAGCCCTTTCGATAGGTTGCAGCATATTCTTTTCCCAGGGTTGCAGGGAAATGGTACGGGCATCCATAACGGAGATATTCGCCACCTGTGCCAGCGGAGTGGGCGCGCCGTAATATTCTACCATAATGCCATCCAGCATCTGCGGATTCGCCTTTCCTGCCCGTATGCGGGTAAGTTCTACTTCCAGGTGGGCAATCGCCTTCGTCATTAAATCTTCCGTATTGTCTAAGATGAGCTCTAATTCGTCTGTCATAGTTATATTATTAGCGATGCAAATCTAATCAGGATTAAGGATTTTCAGCGCAGATAATAATATAAAATCATATATAAACGCAGGGCCGGAGCAGTAACTGTCGGCGACGGATCGTTCTATTTTGAACCGATCACTGCATCATTCGGAAGGGAAACCAGCTTACTGGGTGTTTTACCATCGCTGTTAGGAGGAAGAGAAGGATTAGTGGCAACAAAGAGCCGGGATTTGCGCTTGGTGAAATACAGGCCGGCAATGCCTGCGAAAAAGAGGCCCACTATTGAGAAAATAAGTACGTTACAGCCCAGTGAACGGCCCAGGTAGGCAAGTACTATACAAACCAGGTTGAGGCCCGTTAAAAGCAGGGTAATGCTGCGATGCGAAAGGCCCTTATCGAGCAGCAGGTGGTGAATATGGTTTCTGTCCGGACTAAAGGGCGACCTGCGGTTAAACATCCGGATGGCAAATACCCGCAATGTATCCAGCAGGGGTATCATAAGGATGGCGAACCCCAGGGCAGGAGATGCTTCCATCGGGAGCAAAACACTGGTGGAAGCACTCACATTGATAAATTTGATAACCAAGATGGCGTGAAGCATACCTATAAGCAGCGAACCCGTATCTCCCATAAATATTCTCGCCGGTTCGAAGTTGAAAATTAGGAAAGCGATAAGACTGCCCGCCAGGGAAAAAGCAAGAATGGAATAGGGTATGGCGTCCACCTTTAAAAAGTAAAATCCGAACACAACCGCAGCCATCAGCCCAAGCGAACCTGCCAGGCCGTCTATGCCATCGATCAGGTTGAAGGAATTGATGATCACCAGCACAGCAAAGTAAGTGAGCAGGAGACTGAACATTTCCGGTAACTCGTAGATGCCCAGGAAGCCATGCATGCTGTTGATCTGTATACCTCCTTTATAAATGATGAGAAAAGCCGCCAGTACCTGCCCGATAAATTTCTTTATGGGGGAAATAATAAGGATATCGTCTTTCAGACCGAGAAAAAATATCACGAACGCCGCTGCCATAAAGTACTGGAATTCGGCACCGATAGTAAAAGGTATGGTAGTAAGGCTCGCTATAATAAAACCGGCAAAAATACCGAACCCCCCCAGCGAAGCAATCGGGGCGATATGAACCTTTCTTGAATCCGGGATATCGTATAACTTTTTCCTTTCCGCAACGGTGATAATGATCGGGATAGCGAGGAAAGTAAGACTAAATGATATGATCACAGAAAGTAAAATCTCGAACATCCGGTTGTTTTTTGGTTAAGAATACGCTTTTATCCGGTAGTAAGGGGTATAGGGAGACTATTGTAGAATATTATTCGGTAATAACGTGTTCAGATGGCAAATTAGTATAAAAGTTTAATCCGGAAATAAAAGGAAGGAAATTAATTTTATTTAGTTTTGCCGCAAAAGAAATTATCATGGCTGAGCTGAAAGAAATAGCATCGCAGGTAAGAAGAGATATCGTTCGTATGGTTCATGGCGTATCCAGCGGTCACCCCGGCGGATCGCTCGGATGCACGGATTATTTTACCGCCCTTTTCTTTAAAGTAATGAAGCACAATCCTGCTTTTGATATGAACGCTACGAATGAGGATGTTTTCGTTCTGTCCAATGGTCATATTTCCCCCGTTTATTATTCCACCCTTGCAAGGGCGGGTTATTTCGATATAAAAGAGCTGGCTACTTTTCGCCGGATAGATTCCCGCCTGCAGGGCCACCCAGCTACGCACGAGCATTTACCGGGTATCCGCATGGCTTCCGGTTCTTTAGGACAGGGGATGAGCGTTGCCATCGGGGCAGCACTAACGAAGAAATTAAACGGCGAATCCACTACCGTATTTTCATTGCATGGAGATGGTGAACTGGACGAGGGCCAGAACTGGGAAGCCATCATGTTTGCAGCCCATAAAAAAGTAGATAACCTGATCTCCACCATTGACTGGAACGGTCAGCAGATAGACGGGCCTACAGCGAAAGTGATGAATCTCGGCGATCTTCCTTCCAAGTTCCTGGCATTCGGGTGGGAGGTGTTGATACTGGAAAAAGGGAACGATATCGATGAAGTGGTAAGTACCCTGGAAAAGGCAAAATCCTTCCTGGGTAAAGGCAAGCCGATCGTGATACTGATGCGTACTGAAATGGGAAGCGGCGTAGATTTTATGCAGGGAAGCCATGAATGGCATGGAATCGCGCCTAATGACGAACAACTCAAAAAAGCACTGGAACAACTTCCGGAAACACTGGGCGATTATTGATTAGTGTGTGGTGCTGATAATGAAGGAGAAACCGCCTTTAATGCTAATTCTCAGGAAAATGCCCTGTATTATAATTTACAGACACTCCACCGAATTCGATGTACAATTTTTTATTAAATTTTTAGTTCTATCCTGTTGTTGAGTTTTCAACTATTTCCAAATAAGGGATTACTAAATGAAAAATTGCTTATACATAGCCGTCCTCTTTTTAGGCGCATGCATAAAGCCTGATATTGACTCTAAAATTAAGATCAGGTTTGAGAAAAACAGCGATCCGGTATGGAACGGAAATTTGGTAGCTGGTGATCCAAGTATCATAAAAGACGGGGCTATTTATAAAATTTACTACACAAGTCTGGTAGTAGAAGATACTTCGGAAAAAATAGTTATCGCAGGTGCACAATCATACAACGGCATAAACTGGACGCCCATGGGCGGCTCTTTTGCACCAGAAACGATTGTTTTGGAAAATAGAAGTGACAAATGGGACAAACACCTGGAAGCTATTGATGTTATTAAAGACGGATCGGGTTTTAAAATGTACTACTGTGGTTATCCGTTTGAAAACACAGAGATAAATACCACTGTTGCTAATGGCGAAATAGGGTTGGCTATATCTGCAGATGGACAATCCTTTACGAGGGCCCGGGATTTTCCGGTGTTAAAGCGGGGAGGCAACAATGCCATGGATAAAAATGCCCTTTTTAGCCCTACAGTAATTAAGGACAGCGGAACGTACTATATGCTTTACACTGGCTGGTGTATCGATAGTTGTTCCAGTCCATTTATTGGCATATTAGGCGCTACTTCAACGGACGGGATAAACTGGGTAAAAGAAGCCAGGTACATTATCGCGGGTATTGATTCCGACCTGGATTGGATTAAGTTGTTAATCGAAGCGGATATCGTTAAAGGCCCCGATAATGTATTTTACTTATTTTTTACCGGCGAAAAAGGTATTGGCGTTGCCCGGTCCAACCACCCGTTTGGCCCTTATGAAATATATCCTCACCCGATATTAACAAAAACACAATCATGGGAAAGTTATAAAGTTATTGCGCCTACAGTCATTATAGAAAATAATAAGGTTCGTTTATGGTATATGGGTGCTAAGCCGGACTTTTCAGACTTTGCCATAGGTTACGCCGAATCCATATTTCCATTTAATTGGTAGAGGAAGTCTATAGTACAGATCAATAGTTACGCGTTACCACCACACAACGTTCCCGGCGGGTACAACTACCCCGGGGGTTTTTTATTCCTGACTTTTTAAGGTGAGCGGCTGCAAAGAAGCTTTACGCGACGGAAACCAGGATGCTACGCAGGCCACTGCAAATACCGTAAACAGCACCAGCAGGAAATCGACCGGTATCATTTTTACCGGGAAATAATTGATCAGGAAGGAATCGCCGCCCATGGGCACCAGGTGAAAGCGGTCCTGCAGCCAGCATATCAGCATAGCCAGTAAAGCGCCCAGGGTGCCGCCGATAAATGCAAGCAGTATGCCTTCGGCCAGGAAGATCTTTTGTACCAGGAAATTATGCGTACCCATCGCCTTTAATACCTGTATGTCTTTCTGTTTTTCAAGTACCAGCATGGTGAGCGATCCTATCATAGTAAAAGCTGCCACCACCAGTATCAGGGAAAGTGCGGCATAGATAAACCATTTTTCCATCTGCATCACGGAATACAGGTTGCGGTTTTGCTGGTAGCGGGTAAGTACGACGGCCCTCTTCCCAAAAAGCTCCGACAGTTTCGCGATCACTTTTTCTTCTTCTTCCGCGTCTTTTAGCATGATCTCTATTGCGCCGTATTCGTTTGGCTGCATATTCAGCATCCGCTGAAGAAAAGGAAGGTTGGTGATGATATACTTATTATCGAAATCCTGCTGTATCATAAACGATCCTGAACTGATGATGCTACCGCTGCTAAGTGATTGCAGCGGGTCTGCGGCATTCATACTTATATTTTTTCGGGGAAGAATAATATTGAGCGGCAGAAATGCGCGGTCCGATTCTACGGAAAGAGATGTTTCTACCCCACTGCCCAGCACCGTGGCCGGAGTATCAGCATTACCGAGTTCAAACTTGCCGCGTATAAGTTTGCGGGATACATTGGTAAGTTCTTTATACCGGTCATCTACGCCTTTTACTGACACGATACTCTGAAATTCACCGTTCTGCAACAGGGCTTTTTCTTCCATCACCAGTGAATAGTCGAGGACGCCTTGAATATTTTTAATGGCTGCCAGCTCCCGCCCGGATACGGTCATCGTTTTACCAGATGCAGGCGATACTTTAAGATCGGTATAAAAATCCGCATACAGCGATTTTACCAGGCCCTCTAATCCGTTGAATACGCTTAATAACACTATTAATGAAGCAGTACCCACAGCTACAGCCACCACGCTGATCCACGCAATGATGTTAATGGCATTGGTCGATTTTTTAGCTTTAAAATATCTCCAGGCGAATCTTAGATACAAAAATGTAAGTTTTAGTCTTGCGGGCTTTTGCCTTTATCGTCTTCCTTTATCTTTTTAAACACTTCTTCCATTTTGTCCACGTATTCCAATGTGTCGTCTACGTAGAACGTAAGCTGGGGCATGCTCCGGAGCTGGTGTTTTACCCTGGCCACCAGTTCTTTCTTAATTTCCCAGGCCCTGTCGTCTATCTTTTTCATGGCTCCATCGGTATCTTTCACTTTAAAAAAACTCAGGTACACTTTGGCATCGAAAAGATCGGGCGTTATTTTAACGGAAGAAAGGGAAATCATACCTCCGTCTATCATATTTAAACCGATTCGCTGGAAAATATCACTCAGTTCTACATGCAGCAAACCTGCCACCTGTTTTTGTCGTTTTGTCTCTTGCATGTCCTTAAACACTTATTAAGCCGTAAATTTACAGATTATTTAGCTGTTCATCTGCCTGTTTGTTGCGGAGCACCTGCCAGCGATAACGGCAGAAGCCGTACTAACAATTATCACCACTAATGAAGAAATACTCCCGGATCTTAAAATACCTGAATAAATATTCCAGTAAACTTCTTCTTTATTTTCTTTTTACGCTGCTGGCCACCCTTTTCGGCGTCGTGTCTATTGGTATGCTGATTCCTTTTTTTCAGCTGATATTCGACCTGGGGGCTTCCAACACCGAATCGCTGCTTAAAAGCCAGGCCGTTGGTTCGTATATCACCAATATACTTGTCTCCATCATGAAAGAGGAGGAGCGGAGCGGGGGAAATGGAAAAATAGCCGGCCTTACCGCTATATGCCTGCTGCTGATAACAGCCACTTTGTTAAAGAACCTGTTCCTCTATCTCTCCAGCCTCATAGCTGCCCCCATTAAAACAGGTATCATCACCCAACTGCGTTCGGATATGTACCGGAAAATACTGGTACTGCCGATCGGTTATTTTTCTGAAAAAAGAAAGGGCGATATCATTTCCCGTATGACGAACGATATCGTGGAAATAGAATTTTCCATAGTAGGGGCGCTGGAAGGATTTATAAAGGACCCGCTTACGATACTGGGCTATCTTATTTTCCTGGTAGTCATTTCTCCCAAACTCTCCTTATTTCTGCTGGTGCTGCTCCCGGCTACCGGTCTTATCATCGGCAGGGTAAGCCGTAACCTGAAACGGCAGTCGCAGGACGCTTCGGTAAAGCTCGGTGAGAACCTTTCGATACTGGATGAAACCCTGGGTGGCATCCGCGTAATCAAGGCCTTCCTGGCAGAAAACATACTGCGGGATAAATTCGATGCGGTTAATAACCAGCTATTCCAGATACGGAAAAGGATGAATGCAAAGCGGGATCTCGCCTCCCCGCTTACGGAGCTGCTGGGGGTAACGGTATTGAGCACTATTCTTTACTTTGGGGGCAGGCTGGTGCTGGAATCGAACGGAACGGCTTTGCTGGGTTCGGAACTGCTGGCATATATTGCGTCCTTTGCCCTGATACTGAACCCTGCCAAAAGCATTTCCAGTTCTTTTTTTAATATACAAAGGGGCAGTGCGGCAATAGAGCGGGTGGAAGAAATATTAAACGCTCCACTCGTTATAAACGATAACCCGAACGGACGCACACTCATTGCTTTCAACGATAAAATAGAATTCCGCAACGTACGCTTCGCCTACGAGGATGCCGTGATACTTGACGGTATCAACCTGGTAATAGAAAAGGGAAAGACCATAGCCCTGGTAGGTTCTTCCGGTGCCGGTAAATCCACGCTGGCAGATATGATACCGCGCTTTCACGACGTGACGGAAGGTGAAGTGCTGATTGATGGTATAAACATAAAAGCGTATTCCCTGCATTCCGTCAGGAGCATGATGAGTATTGTTACCCAGGAGCCTATTTTGTTTAATGATACCATCGCGGGTAACATCACCCTGGGTTATCCTGGTGCCACCCAACCGGCGATCGTTACGGCCGCCACCATCGCCAATGCGCACCAGTTCATTACGCAAAAGGAGGACGGGTACAACAGCAATATAGGGGACAGGGGAAACAAACTGAGCGGGGGGGAGCGGCAGCGACTTACCATCGCGCGGGCCGTTCTTAAAAATCCGCCTATCCTTATACTGGACGAAGCCACTTCTTCCCTCGATACCGAAAGCGAGCGGCTCGTACAGGATGCTATCAATAATATGACGCAGAATCGAACCAGTATCGTTATTGCACACCGCCTGAGCACCATACGCCACGCCGACGAAATCATCGTGCTGCAAAAAGGCCGGATAGTGGAAAGGGGAACGCATGACGGACTGATATCCCAGAATGGATTTTATAAGCGGTTAGTGGATATGCAGGAAGTGAAATAAATTCGTTGTTATAATACATGTAGAAATGAAAAAACCAAGTTGTGTTTTATCCGTTTTATTGCTGACCGCCCTGATGGCTGCCGGGCAAAAAAAGAATTTTACCTACGAGCAGGCCTTTAGGAGCAGGACCCCCGATTTTATAAAATCCCTGCCCGATGTGGAGGGATGGGCAGACGATGATCATTACATAGAAATGCGGAGCGGAGGCAGTAAAATGGTGGCGATGCTGGTGGAGGCCAAAAGCGGGAAAGCGGTAGCTTATGAGCCAAAGAACGAGCCGGTCGTTTTTGCGGAGCAGGATGATATCTTTTTTACCGATGGCATACAGTCGCCCCGGCAGTTAACCCGCAGCGTGGAAAAAGAAATGAACCCGCAACTTTCCCCGGATAATAAATGGGTAGGGTATACGCGTAACAACAACCTGTTTGCGCTCGAAGTAAGCACCGGTAAAGAAATTCAGTTTACCACCGATGGAAGCGAACTGATCCTGAACGGTTATGCTTCCTGGGTATATTATGAGGAAATACTGGGCCGCGCTTCCCGCTACAAGGCTTTCTGGTGGAGCCCCGACAGCAGGCATATCTGCTTTATGCGGTTTGATGATACGCAGGTGCCTATGTTCCCTATCTATTATGCCGAGGGACAGCACGGTTTTATTGAAAGAACCCATTACCCGAAAGTAGGAGATAAAAATCCCGAAACGAAACTGGGAATCGTGTCCATAGATACACCGGCTGTTGTATGGACGGACTTTAACCCAAAAGATGATCAGTATTTCGGAACGCCTGTATGGACGCCCCAGGGAAAATTATGGGTGCAATGGATGCCCCGAAGCCAGGATAACCTGAAGGTATACGAAATAAATACCAGTAACGGATCGAAGAAAGAAGTATATGATGAAAAGCAGCAAACCTGGATAAGCCTGGACGATTACAATCGCTTTACGTTTATGGAAGGCACCGATAAACTGATCATCAGAAGCGATAAAACGGGATGGTCGCACTTATACCTGCACGATCTTTCAGGCAAACTCCTGAACGCCATTACAAGCGGTGAATATACCGTTACCGATATAGCCGCTATAGACAGTAAAGCCAAACAGGTTTACTTTAATGCACGTAAAGAAAACTCTGCCCGAACAGACCTATATAGAGCCGGCTTCGACGGTAAAGGGCTCACCAGACTTTCATTCGGTGAATACAATCATATCGTTAATGCTTCTCCTTCGGGAAAATATTTTATTAGTATGTATTCCAGTCTTAGCACCCCTCCGCGCCTCACGCTGGCAGATGGTAAAGGAAAGATTATCCGTGAACTGGGAGATTCAAAAGGGTCTGGGTTCGATGGCTACAATATTCCTAAAACGGAACTCGTGCGGGTTAAATCACAGGATGGTATATTCGATCTTCCTATGACGATTACCTACCCTGCCGGTTTCGACCCTGCCAAAAAATACCCCGTGCTGATAAGTATCTACGGCGGCCCGGATGCGGGTACGGTATACGACACCTGGAAAACCACCGGCAATACGGCCTGGTGGTCGCAGGAGGGAATCATACAGGTATCGATGGATAACCGCAGCTCCGGCCATTTCGGTAAAAAGGGGATGAATTATATTTACCGGCAGTTGGGTAAATATGAAATGGAAGATTACATGCAGTGCGCGCGGTGGCTGAAACAGCAGTCTTTTGTAGATGGGGCAAAGATTTGCATCACCGGTACCAGCTTTGGCGGGTATCTTACCTGTATGGCACTTACCTATGGTGCGTCGGAGTTTAATTATGGCGTGGCCAACGCGTCGGTAACCGACTGGCAGTTATACGATACGCATTATACCGAACGGTTTATGGATACACCTGCGGAAAACCCGGAAGGGTATAAAAACACTGCCGTACTTACGCATGCCGGAAAATACAACGGATTGCTGCGCATCGTGCACGGCAGTACCGACGATAACGTACATATGCAAAACAGTATCCAGCTGATCGACTGGTTGGAAGATAAGGGGAAGCATTTTGAATTCATGCTGTATCCCGGTGAGCGGCATGGTATCGGATCCAACAGCATTGCCAAAGGATTACATAACCGCACCGAAGCCTACCGCTTTTATTACAGGAATTTATTGAATAAAGAATTGCCGGAAGCATTCAGCAAATAATTTACCAGGAGAATGAAGAATATATTCTTTTTAATGACAGTGATAGCGATGGCCGGTTGCGGAGAAGCAGAACAAGGCAAACCTGTTCCCGATGCAAAGGCCGAAACAAAGGAAGTGGAATTTTTCCCGGTAACGTCTTTTATCGAAGGGCAGGTTCATATAGTTGACTCCTTCCAGTCGCTTACGATGCGCTACCGGACCATTGGCAATAAAAAGGATACGGCCCTTATCTCGGTAGACGAGTTCAGGCAGCTTTCACTGGAATTTACCCGCCCCGATTTTAATGATCCGAAACAAAAGCAGTATTACAAAGAAAACAGTTTTGCCGACCAATCCATAAAAGCCGTTACATTTAACTACAGCACTAACCGGCCCGACCTCGAGATACAGCGAGTGGACGTAGTAGTGGATGCCAGTGCGGTGATGAACGATAAGGTGCGGAGCATTTATATGGAAAAACAAAGCCGCCACCAGGACACGTTCATTTACAAAAAACTATACTGGCGTAGCGACCGTAATTTCCAGGTAATTACCACCCGGGAAATTGATAAAAAGCCGGGTATGGTAAGTGTTATTAAGGTGGAATGGAACTAAGGGCCGGTAAAGGATGAATGTAATATTATGACAGCAGGTGATTTTCAAACGATAGCAGGTACCATTCCGCAGCACCCGGGTATTTATAAATACTTCGATGCACGGGATGAAATAATTTATGTCGGCAAAGCCAAGAACCTGCGTAAACGGGTAAGCTCCTACTTTTCCAAAACGTTTACGAATTATAAAACGCATGAACTTGTTCAGCGTATTCATCATATAGAGTTTACCATCGTAGATTCCGAACAGGATGCTTTCCTGCTGGAGAACTCGCTGATCAAGCAGTTTCAGCCCCGGTTTAATATCAACCTGAAAGATGATAAAACCTATCCTTATATCGTAATCAAGAAAGAACCATTTCCCCGTATATTTTTAACACGCAGAAGGATAAGCGATGGCTCAGAATACCTGGGGCCGTTTACGTCGGTGGCCAAAGTGCGTGAACTGATAGACTTTATAAAACTGAACGTACCTATGCGTACCTGTAAACTGAACCTCAGCGCAGGTAATATCGAAAAGGGAAAATTTAAAGTATGCCTTGAATATCACCTGGGCAACTGTAAGGGCCCCTGCGAAGGGTTACAGAGCAAAGAGGATTATAACGAGGGGTTGATACAGATCAGGAATATACTTAAGGGCAATCTCTCTCCCGTTATCGGTCATTTTAAACAGGAGATGAAAGGCTATGCAGCCAGTCTCCAGTTCGAGAAAGCCGAAATGCTGAAGAAGAAGATCGATCACCTGGAAAACTACCGCGCACGTTCGGTGGTCGTGAGCCGCCAGTTAGGTAATATGGATGTATTCTCTATATTGAAAGAGGGAGACACAGCGTATGTCAACTTCCTGATGGTGCAGGATGGTGCCATCATACAAACGCATACCATTCAACTGGTAACGCACCTGGAAGAAAAAGAACCCGAAGTGCTGGCTTTTGCCATTGCACAATTACGGTCAACGTTCAACAGTCTCTCACAGGAAATCATCGTAGGTTTCGGGATCGAGTACCCCGAAGAAGGCGTAACTATTACGATACCAAAAGGAGGCGATAAGAAAAAGCTGCTGGAATTATCGCAAAAGAACGTCAACTATTTTAAGGAAGAAATAAAAAAGAAGAAGATCCTCCAACTGGAGGGAAAAACGGATGCAGAAAAAAGAAAAGTGTTGTACCAGTTGCAGGCCGACCTGCAGTTACCCGAACTTCCGGTACATGTCGAATGTTTCGATAACTCCAATTTCCAGGGAAGTTACCCGGTATCCGCCATGGTGTGTTTTAAAGATGGGATAGCCAGTAAAAAAGACTACCGGCATTTTAATGTAAAGACCGTTTCGGGTATAGATGATTTTGCCACTATGCGCGAAGTAGTGCTGCGACGCTACAAGCGGCTAACGGAGGAAAGTCAGCCATTACCCCAACTCGTTATCATCGACGGCGGTAAAGGCCAGCTATCGGCCGCTATGGACAGTATACAGGCACTGGGTATGGTAGGTAAAATGACTATTGTGGGACTGGCAAAAAATGAAGAAGAGATATTTTTCCCGGGCGACAAGGAATCGGTAAAGCTTCCTTACAATAGCGAAAGCCTGCGACTGATAAGGAGGATACGCGATGAGGTACACCGCTTTGGCATCACCTTTCACCGCAACCAGCGCAGTAAGGGTACTTTTAAGAATGAGCTGGAAGGTATCACCGGCATCGGTAAGAACACCGCGGATGAACTATTGAAAACTTTTAAGTCGGTAAATAAAATAAAGGATACGGATGAAGCGGCCCTTGCATCTGTAGTGGGCAAATCCAAAGCGGCAATAATTTATAATTATTTTCATCCTCCCGCGGTCTCCGGTTAAATATTTTTTATAACTTCATTATGCCGCACACCTTAAAACTTAAAAACAATAACATGGGATTTGTAAAAGAATTTAAGGAATTTGCCATTAAAGGAAACGTGATCGATCTGGCCGTGGGTGTCGTGATAGGAGCTTCTTTTGGAAAAATCGTAAGCTCGCTCGTAGATGATATCATTACCCCTGCAATTCTTACGCCCGCTCTTAAAGCAGCTAAGCTGGCCGATTTAAGCCAGTTGGTAATACCGGGAACAGCGATAAAATACGGCAGCTTTCTTTCCCAGATCATTTCTTTCATCGTAGTAGCCGTTGCCTTGTTCTTATTTATAAAAGCCATTAACCGGATGAAGAGAAACGAACCACCGCCACCCGCTCCGGGCCCTTCTTCCACCGATGTGCTGTTAATGGAAATCAGGGACGAACTTAAAAAGAAACCCGTTTAAGTAAAACACCAGTTACATAGTATATCTGTTAATTATCAATAGTAATCTTATGAAAAGAATGTTTCTTTTTTGCCTGCTGGTTATAGCAGCAGTAAATTTGTATTCGCAGGACGGCACCGTAAAACAATTAAAAGAAGCCGCTGAAAAGCAGATTAAAAAAGACCCTAACGACACTGTTCCCAAACTCTGGAAGAAAGGAGGATTATTTACCCTCAACCTGGCCCAGGGGTCGTTAACCAACTGGCAGGGCGGGGGAGACAAGTCTTCTTTTTCCGCCGTGGCTTTCGCCAATCTTTTTGCTTATTACAAAAAAGGCAAAAATGCATGGGATAATACGCTCGACCTGGGTTACGGAATAGTAAATACAACCAGTCTGGGCAATCGTAAAAGCGACGACAGGATCGACCTGTTATCTAAGTATGGGTACGACATCGGCAAAAAATGGTACCTCAGCACGCTGTTCAATTTCAGAACGCAATTTTCCGAGGGGTATACCTATAGTAAAGATGGCAACGGAGCCGAGGTGAAAGCACTGACTTCCGATTTTCTGGCACCTGCCTATGTGCTCGTGTCTCTGGGCTTCGATTATAAACCCACTTCGTATTTTTCTGTGTTTATATCACCTATCACCGAAAGGTGGACCATCGTCAACAATGATTTTCTTTCTTCCATAGGAGCATTCGGCGTTACGCCCGGTAAAAAATCGTTTAATGAACTGGGCGCTTTCCTGAGCGCTTCATTTAATAAAGAAGTGGCTACCAATATTACGTATAAAACAAGACTGGATCTTTTTTCCAACTACAAGGAAAACCCGCAGAATGTAGATATTTTCTGGACGAATATATTGGCCATGAAGGTAAACAGGTTCCTGACTACGAATATAGCCGTTGATCTGTTGTACGACGACAACGCCATCGGCCGTCTTCAGCTCCGGCAGCTCCTGGGAATCGGATTCTCCGCGAAGCTCTAAAATGCTTATTTTCGCCCCGTGAATCAACCATCTTACCAAATAAAGCTTCCCCAGTTTGAAGGGCCTTTCGACTTGCTGCTCTTCTTCATCGAGCGCGACGAACTGGATATTTACAATATTCCCATTACGAAGATCATCAACGATTTTCTTGACTATATCCATGGTCAGGAGCACCTGAACATCGAGCTTTCCAGCGAATTCATCCTGTTTGTATCAACCCTTATGCGCATCAAAGCGCGGCTGTTGCTGCCCAGGAAAGAAATAGACGCACAGGGAAATGAAGTAGACCCCCGCCAGGAGCTGATTGATAAGATACTCGAATATAAAAAATACAAGGAAGTATCTGCGCAAATGGCGGAAATGGAAGCCGTGCGGATGCTGATGGTAAAAAGGGGAAATATTCATAAAGAGCTGGCGGGCCTTGGTGAAGAAACGGGGGAAGGAACGGAGATACAGGCCATTACGCTGTTCAAGCTGATGAAGTCTTTCGAAAAAGTGATGCAGCGGTTGCACGACCGCAATAACAGGCCGGTACATACCGTGGTTCAATACCGGTTCACGATGGATCAGAGCCGTGATTACATCCGTGAAATAGCCGCGCGGGAAAGAACTCTGACTTTCGAGAAAATCTTTGAACCCTGCGAAAACAGGGTGCATGCTATCTTCTTCTTTCTTTCCATGCTGGAACTGGTGCAGATGAAATATATCATGATTATGATGGGCGAGGGCCGCAACAATTTCATCATAGAATACAACGAGCAGCGCGAAGAAGCAGACGACCTGATTGTGCCAACTTTCTGATGCTACCCGAATTGAACCGCTATTTTATCTTTCATCATTACTCTTACGGTATCCGCGATGCCTTGCGCATCATAGCCGCATTCGCGATGCAGCTGCTTTAAAGTGCCATGTTCCACCAGCCGGTCGGGTATGCCGAGCATAACGATCTGTGCGTGGTAATGATGGGCCGCCATAAATTCTACAATGGCAGATCCGAATCCGCCTACCACCGTTCCATCTTCTACTGTTATGATCTTATCATAACGGCCGAACACTTCGTGCAGTAGTGCTTCATCCAGCGGCTTTACAAAGCGCATATCGTAGTGTGCGGGATCGAGGCCGTCCGTTCTGAGATCTCGGATGGCGGCTGCCGCAAAGTTACCGGGATGCCCGAATGTAAGTAGGGCAATATCTTTACCGTCTTTTATTTTTCTTCCCTTCCCGATAGGTATCTCTTTCATCTCCGTTTTCCATACGGGCATTACGCCTTCGCCCCTGGGGTAGCGAATTACAAAGGGGTAGCCGGTGCTTTCCAATTGTGCCGTAAACATCAGGTTACGCAGTTCAGACTCGTTCATGGGAGCACTCACGATCATATCGGGTATACAGCGCATATAGGGAATATCATACGCACCATGGTGTGTCGGGCCGTCTTCCCCTACCAGTCCCGCCCTGTCCAGGCAAAACACCACCGGCAGTTTTTGTATCGCCACGTCATGCACTACCTGGTCGTAAGCGCGCTGCATAAAAGACGAATAAATATTACAGAACACCCGCATACCCTGTGTAGCAAGGCCCGCGCTGACCGTTACGGCATGCTGTTCGCAGATGCCTACATCGAACGCGCGGTGAGGCATCTGGTCCATCATAAATTTGAGCGAAGAGCCGGATGGCATGGCAGGGGTAATACCCATTATTTTTTCATTCTTCTCCGCCAGCTCTATCAGCGTATGCCCAAACACATCCTGGTATTTCGGGGGCTGGGGTAGTTCGTATTTTTTCTTGAATATTTCCCCGGTGATCTTGTCGAACAGTCCGGGTGCATGCCACTTGGTCTGATCTTTTTCCGCCAGTTCGTATCCTTTCCCTTTAACCGTAACGATATGCAATATTTTAGGACCGGGTATTTCGCGCAGATCTTTTAAGGTATCTACCAGCTTGGTGATGTTATGGCCGTCTATCGGTCCGAAGTACCGGAGGTTCAGCGATTCAAAGAGATTACTGCTCTTATTAATAAAGCCTTTGATGCTTTGTTCCAGCTTGCTGGCCATGCCCCTGCTGAAATTGCTGCCTACCGGCAATTTGCCGAGCGCTTTCCAGATATCGTCTTTCAGCTTGTTGTATGTATGAGAGGTAGTGATATCGGTAAGGTATTCTTTCAGCGCACCTACATTGGCATCGATGCTCATGCAGTTGTCGTTCAGAATGATCAGTACATCGGCATCTGCTACGCCGGCATGGTTCATGGCTTCGAATGCAAGGCCGGCGGTAAGAGCACCATCTCCTATTACAGCTACCGATTTTCTATCCTCCCCTTTGTATTTAGCGGCAATAGCCATACCCAATGCGGCGGAGATGGAAGTGGAAGAATGGCCGACACCAAACGTATCATATTCGCTTTCCGTTCTTTTGGGAAAACCACTGATGCCATTGTATTTGCGGTTGGTGATAAAACTGTCTCTCCGGCCAGTGAGTATCTTATGGCCATAAGCCTGGTGACCAACATCCCATACGAGCTGGTCGTAAGGCGTATTATATATGTAATGAAGGGCAACCGAGAGTTCTACCACACCCAGGCTGGCGGCAAAATGGCCTCCGTGCACGCTTACCACGTCGATAATGTATTGCCTCAACTCATCGCACACCTGGTGCAACTGCTCGTTACTTATTTTCTTAAGGTCTTCGGGGGAATCGATGTTACCTAACAAAGGGCCGGGAGTAATATTCATTCTGCAATTATGAGGTGTAAAGGTAACACCCTTTTCCGTGATTTCAAGAGGCGGGCATTTTTCCCGGAATGGGAGTATATCAGAGGTTTGCCTGTATCTCCAGCAGGAAGCTTTTGATTTTTTGAAGCGACTGTATCATTTCAAATTTGGCACTCGCATTATGAACGTTTTTAAGATAGGCTTGTGCCCCTTCGATCGTATATTTTCGCTGGCGTACGAGGTTGTGTATCAGGTACAGGTTCTTGATATCTATAGGCCGGAAGTAACGGTCGCCCTTCTTGTTTTTTTTTGGCTGAAGTATGGGAAACTGTGATTCCCATAACCGGATAAGCGAATGATTGATGGAGAACATTTCCGCCACTTCTCCCATGGTATAATACTGTTTGCGGAACAGGATATCATCTTCCGGGATCTCTACCAGTTCGGCTGCTGCTGCTGCTTCCTTCAGCGATTTACGTCCCCGCTTGCCGGGCTCCTTCTTAATAACCAGGGTGGGGTCTTTGGGCTTGCGGCCTCTTTTTTTTGGTAAAAGTGCTTCTTCCTGCTGCTTCAAACCTTGAACAGGTAGCGATTGTGCTGGATCCTGTGCCGATACTACAGGCGTTTGATGCGAAAAATCGAATGCTATTTGTTGCTTTTCTTCCATCTGTTAATTAAAAATAAATGCTGATGTTTCGGGGAACAACTGCGCTAAACTATGTGTGGTAAAAATATGTAAGATTTACAAAAATAAGTCACTTTAAAATCAACTGTTGCTCATAAAAAGAGTGTTTTCCTGAAGCCCAATAATTTGTAAAGCATTTGGATGGCCTTTAAATAAATCGTACATCAGAATTTTTGTCCTGCCATTCATCTTAGGATAATAAACAAAGATTGATATCACTATTCGATTTTAATCGTACGGCTTTTAACAGCAGAAAACTCCTTTCGAAGATCAAGACTAATACCTTTAGAATTATCCAGTTTTGGTATCATTTTAAACTGCATATCCGTTATATCAATAAAGGTGGAATAAATGGTTCCCCCCTTTCTTCCATCTTGGTTTGTGTTAGGTATCTGCACAGCTCTTGAAACGATATTCCCTACTTCTTTTAAACCTAACGGCGTGTTGCTATTTCTGAGGCGTTCGATCTCCGCCTCCATGGCCATATAGCGGGGACAAGGATAATTACCCCTCGCAGTGTCTGCAAGCAAAAAATTTGTGATGATCAATTTGTTATCGGTTATTCTAATGATATTCTTTCTTCCGTTAGTCCACTCTACAACTACAGCGTTACCGCTCCTGTCCCCAAAAAGAAGATGACCGTTCGTTAGCATGATTCGCTTTTTCTCAATAAAAGCCAATGCCTCTTCCGTTGTTTTACATACCGCCAGAATAGCATCCCCCAAATTACCTCTGGGTCTTGAGTAACCTTCTATTTTTTCCTGTTCCGGTGTACTGGCACCGTCGAAGAAAAGCCCGGCTGAGTTGATTCCTCCTTGCGCGAAATTGTCCCATCCGTACCAAAGCCGGGCAAGTTCGTGTTTGTTTGCTGGCTCAATTGTAAGAGATGCTTTTACATCGTACCAGTAATCTTCATTATTAACAGCATAGATTTTTCCGGTAGCAGAATCTATATAATAGAGAATAGAACAAGCATTTGAACCAGTTGATATGAGGATGAGGAATATAAAAATCGACAGATATTGTTTCATGAGATTGGCAACGTTTGTGGAAGTTTTATACTTGGGAAATTAAGCGAATTCAGCGATTCTTTACGCTTTTTAAAAAATATTAATGCCAAGAGTTTAAATTGTTATCCTTCTTAACCTTAATCAAAACTCTGATTGCTGGCAGCCGCCATCTTCAGCAACCGGTCAAACTGCTCGGGCGACAGATCGTTATAAAAGAAATAAACCGGGTCTACGGGGCGGTCGTTCTTGTGTATTTCGTAATGACAGTGCGGACCGGTAGATTTACCCGTGCTTCCTACATAACCGATTATTTCACCCCGCCTCACGCGCTGACCGCCACGCGATTTTACTTTAAACATGTGCCCGTATAAGGTTTCGTAACCGTAACCGTGGTTAATAATTACGTGATTGCCATACCCGTTGCCTAAGTTGCCGGCCACTTTTACCGTTCCATTAGCGGTGGCATAAATAGGAGTTCCCTGTGGCGCTGCAAAATCGAGACCGGAGTGCATTTTTACGGTTTTGTATACCGGGTCGATCCGGTATCCAAACCCTGAAGCGATACGGTTAAGGTCTTTGTTGCTGATAGGCTGGATGGCAGGAGTGCAGGCGAGCAGCACCTCTTTGTTTTTGATGAAGCCTGCAATTTCATTATACGATTTTTCCTGATAAGCAGCCCTGCGTGTAAGATTGTTTAAGGTGGCCGCTACCGACCCCGCCAGATCGTGCTGGTCCATAGAAGATACCAGCCGGATCTCTTTCTGCTGCTCCATAGCTTTGGCCCGGGCACTGTCAGGGATAGGACTCGATTCAAAAATAGCCCGGTAAATATCATTATCCCGTTTTTCCAGTTCGGCCATCTGCTGCTGCAATTGTTTTACACTGCGGTTGAGCAGTTCTACACTCTGACTGGCGGATTCGTATTGCTGGCGCAATATCTTTTCTTTGGGAGAATCCAGCAGCCGGAAAGCGACGGAAACAATGATGACCGCCGTAACAATCGAGCCTGCGATAAATCCCAGTATTCTGAGCAGCACTACCCGTAATGGCGTCTCCAGCTTTTCATAACGGAGCGTGTTGGTATTATAGTAGTACTTGACTTTTTTCATAAATATTTCGTTCAGCCCCCACAGTCCCGAATCTTCTTAAAAACGGAAAATACAAATTTAGTGTCATATGTACATTAAATAGTGGGATGTTGTACGGACGGAGGATATTAAAAGAAAACAAAGCAGTAACGGGAGGTCTATAAAATAAAAAAGGAGCAGTATAGAAATACACTCCGTTTTTAAAATCCAATATCCTATGAAAAACCGAAAACAATAAGGCAACTGCTGTGCCAAAACTTAAACAGTTGATTATCAAAGATTTAATTTATACTTATAGACCTTTTTGCCTCTATCAGGGAAGTTTGTTCCCTCGCTGGTACATACATTCCGATATCCTTACCTTTGCAAACCTGCTTATAAAACAGGTCTTATTATGCTCACCAGCGCAGCCATCCGCCAGCAATTCCTTGACTTTTTCCGGTCGAAAGCACACGTAATCGTTCCTTCGGCCCCGATCGTTATCAAGAACGACCCTACCCTGCTTTTCACCAATGCCGGCATGAACCAGTTCAAGGATTATTTTCTCGGAAATCGGGCTCCCGAACACCCCCGTGTAGCGGATACGCAGAAATGCCTACGGGTAAGCGGGAAACACAACGACCTGGAAGAAGTGGGAGTGGACACCTATCACCATACGATGTTCGAAATGCTGGGCAACTGGAGCTTCGGCGATTATTTTAAGAAAGAAGCGATTGCCTGGAGCTGGGAGTTGTTAACGAACGTATATATGCTGGATAAAGACAGGTTATACGTTACCATCTTTGAAGGCGATGAAAAAGAAGGGCTCGCCAGGGATAATGAAGCATGGGAAGAATGGAAAAAAGTAATTGCAGAAAACCGGATATTGCCGGGGAATAAAAAAGATAATTTCTGGGAAATGGGCGATACCGGCCCCTGCGGACCCTGTTCTGAAATACATGTGGATTGTCGCACCCTGGAAGAAAGGGAACAGGTAGATGGCAAAACCCTGGTTAATAATGATCATCCCCAGGTGATCGAGATATGGAATAACGTATTCATGCAGTTTAACCGCCTGAAAGACGGCAGCCTGCAGCCGCTGCCGGCAAAGCATGTGGATACGGGTATGGGCTTCGAGCGCCTGGTACGGGTGATCCAGGGTAAACAAAGTAATTACGATACAGATGTTTTTACCGGCACTATTGCCGCCACGGAGGAGATCACGGGCAACACATACGATTACAGCGACAGCAAGGAAGCGATCGCTTTTCGCGTAATTTCGGATCATATCCGTACAATCGCTTTTACGATAGCGGACGGTCAGCTGCCCTCAAATACCGGAGCGGGTTATGTAGTGCGCCGGGTGCTGCGCCGGGCAGTGCGTTATTACTACTCTTACCTGGATTATAAACAGCCGCTTTTGTTCCGTTTAATACCGCTAATAGCGGAGCAATTCCAACATGTATTCCCGGAACTGCATCAGCAACTCGATTTTGTAACCAGGGTTACAAAGGAAGAAGAAGAGGCGTTTTTGAGAACACTCGATAAAGGACTTAAAAGAATAGAGGACATCCTGACCAACGCGGCTTCCGGAACCTCAGGTACTATAGATGGTAAAAGTGCTTTTGAATTATTCGATACTTATGGGTTCCCGATAGATCTCACCCGCCTGATAGCGTCCGAAAACGGGTTGGCGGTGGATGAAGCAGGCTTTGACACGGAACTGCAGCAACAAAAAACGCGGAGCCGCGCTGCAGGTGCCGTGGATACGGAAGACTGGGTAGTGCTGAAAAATACGGATACGCAGGGCTTTGTCGGTTATCATGATCTGCTCGTGGAAACCAGCGTGGTAAAGTACCGCAAAGTAAAAGCGAAAGGAAAGGAGCAATACCAGCTGGTGTTGGAAAACACGCCCTTCTATGCAGAAAGTGGCGGACAAACCGGTGATAAAGGAACCTTGCAATTTAATAGCGAACTGGTACAGGTGGTAGATACGAAAAAGGAGAATAACCTGGTAATTCATTTTACTGATAGTCTGCCGGAGCATATCGATGTGCCGGTAACCGCTTCCGTAAACTGGGAATATCGTATTCAAACCTCGTATAACCATACGGCCACGCACCTGATGCACGCCGCCCTGCGCGAAGTGCTCGGCAGGCATGTGGCGCAGAAAGGCTCCCTGGTATCGGCAGACCTGCTGCGCTTCGATTTCTCTCATTTCGCAAAAATGACGGAAGAGGAAACAGGCCGCGTTGAAATGACCGTAAATGAAAAAATAAGACAGAACATCCCGGTCGTTATTAAGGAAATGCATAAGGAAGAAGCCCTGAAGCTGGGAGCGATGGCCCTGTTCGGAGAGAAATACGGGGATATGGTAAGGGTAGTGATCATAGACCCCGCCTATTCAATCGAGCTTTGCGGAGGCACCCACGTGGGGCATACCGGTATGATCGGCGTTTTTACCATCACCTCCGAATCTGCCGTTGCGGCGGGAGTAAGGCGTATAGAGGCACTGACGGGTCCATCTGCCATCCGTTATTTTTCGGATAAGCTGGCGCAGAATAAACAGATCAACGAATTGCTTAAAACCCGCGACCCGCTAAAAACGATCGAAAAACTGCTGGAAGATAAATCGGCACTGGAAAAAAGAATCGAAAGCCTGGAAGCCCGGCACCTGGTGCAGGTGAGAAATGAATTGTTACAGAAAGATGAAATCGTGAATGGCATTACTTTCATAGGAGAAATAGTGGAGGTCGGTAATCCCGAAGGGCTCAAGAAGCTATGCATCGACATGAAAACGAAACTTCATGATTATGTAGTAGTGGTATGCGCCAATATAGGCGGCAAACCTTTTACCGCTATCGGCATCTCCGATACCGTGGCTGCAGCGCGCGACCTGGACGCCGCCCGTATCGTTAAAGAGCATATAGCCCCGCTGATAAAGGGCGGCGGCGGCGGCCAGAAAAACCTGGCTACCGCGGGTGGACAGGACATCGCCGGTCTCCGGCTGGTGATAGATAAGGTAAGAACCTTGTTATGATTTTGTACTTTTGCAGTAATTCAAATAAATGTCTGGCACTCCATACGATAAATACGAAGCGGTCATAGGCCTGGAAGTACACGCGCAACTGCTTACGGAAAGCAAGCTGTTTAGCGGTGACAGTGCCGCATTCGGAGCGGTGGCTAATACGAATATCAGTCCCATTGTACTAGCCTATCCCGGCACGCTGCCTATGCTTAACAGGAAGGCCGTGGAGTATGCGGTAAAAATGGGGCTGGCGTGTAACTGCTCCATAGAAGGGATTAACTATTTTGCCCGTAAAAATTATTTTTACCCCGACCTGCCGAAAGGTTACCAGATATCGCAGCATACCACTCCCATCTGCAAAAACGGTACGGTTAAAATCCGTACGGCCGATGGTGAAAGGGAGGTGCTGCTCAACAGGATACACCTGGAAGAAGATGCCGGTAAAAGCCTGCACGAAGCAGACCCTTACAATACCGCGCTCGATTATAACCGCGCCGGTGTTCCCCTCATAGAAATAGTGAGTGAACCCGATATGCACAGTGCCGATGAAGCCTTCGCCTTTGTTACGGAGCTGAGGAAACTGGTACGCTACCTCGGTATCTGCGATGGTAATATGGAGGAAGGAAGTATGCGCTGCGATGCCAACGTATCGATCCGGCTGAAAGGAGAAAAAGAACTGGGTACCAAGGTAGAAGTGAAAAATCTGAACTCTATCCGGAACGTTAAAAAGGCGATCGAATTCGAAATAAAAAGAATGATTGCCCTTGCTGAAAAAGGGGAACCTATTATTCAGCAAACACGCAGCTTCGATGCCTCCGACGATACTACTTTTTACATGCGCACCAAGGAGGAAGCAAACGATTACCGCTATTTCCCCGACCCCGATCTTCCACCTTTTGAAGTTACGGAAGAACTGCTGCATAACATACGCGCAGCCATGCCGCCGCTTCCGGAACAACTGGTAGCGCGGTACAGGGATATCTTACGATTGCCGGAGTACGACGCACGCATAATATGCGATGACCTTGCCACTATTCATTATTTTGAACTGCTGATAAAGGAAACGCCCCACACCAAAGCTGCCGCCAACTGGCTGCTGGGACCGGTAAAGTCCTATCTCAACGATCAGAGCATTTCTATGGAAAACTTCCCCTTGCAACCTCCAACACTGGCAGGACTGATAGCACTGGTAGAAGAGGGGAAAGTAAACTTTTCGATCGCATCTTCCCGTATATTTCCCGTATTGATAGAAAAGGGTGCCGCAGACCCTTTGGAGGTAGCCACCGGGCTTAACCTGTTGCAGAACTCCGACGCCGCCGCTATTGCAGAATGGGTGGAGGAAGTGCTCCGCAACATGCCGGATAAAGTAGCCGAATACAGGAAAGGTAAAAAGGGATTGATAGGCCTGTTTATGGGAGAAGTAAAAAAACTATCCCGGGGCAAAGCAGATCCCAAAGTGGCCACCCAATTATTAACAGAAAAACTGGAACAACATTAAAAAATATCCCATGCATATCTTACGTATTTTAAGTATCACTTTTATAACAGTCACTTTACTGGCACATTGTACCGGTAAAGACAAATCGTCTTTTGAAGTAACGGTTATTTATAAGAATGCCGATAAATTGCAGGCTAAAGATGCAAAGACTCCGTTGCGCCTGTTGCTGGAGGAAGTGCCATACGGGGGCGACAGGCCGGTATTGCTGGACTCTGTAACGCTTACCGATAAAAACGGTAAGATCGTTTTAAAAGGAAACGGAAGAACAGAAGAAGGTGTGTATGAACTGATGGTAGAAAACGGTCCGGTGCTGCTACTGATTAATGACGAAGCAGAGGCGGAAGTAACGCTGGATCTGGGCAAACGCGATAATTATTATACCGTATCCGGCTCTCCCGCCAGCAGCGAACTGAAAAAGTTTATAGAAGATTACAGCGATCAGAGTATTCCCGTTAACGATGCTATGAAAGAACTGGATAGCCTGAAACAGTATTTCGCTGCCGACAGCACTATACTGGCAGCTACCGGAAAGAAAAATAACGCCGTGAAAGCATTGAATACTTACCTGGGTAATTTCCTGGCTACCTCTTCCAGTCCTGCGGTTAGTATGTTCGCACTCGGCATGTCTTCCCGTTCCTTTCCCGGTGCGGAATTCGACAATGTGCTGAAAGCCGTGGTAAGCAGGTTCCCGGAGCATACTACGCTGGCAAGCCTGAAAGCCAATTACGAAAATCAGAAAGCGCAGGTAGCGGCACAGGAACAGCGAAGCGAGACCGCCAACGGATCCTGGATAGGTAAGCCCGCCCCTGACCTGGCTATGCCATCCGTAAAAGGCGATATCATTTCCATTGCATCTTTTAAAGGCAAATATCTGCTGGTAGATTTCTGGGCAAGTTGGTGCGGACCCTGCCGCCAGGAAAACCCCAATGTATTAAAGGCGTACCAGCAATATAAAAATAGAAACTTTACCATACTGGGCGTGTCGCTGGATAAAAATAAGAATGCTTGGATAAAAGCCATCCAGGACGACCAGCTCGAGTGGCCGCAGATGAGCGACCTGCAATACTGGGACAGTAAAGCCGTGAGTGTCTATAAGTTCCAGGGCATACCCTTCAATGTACTTATAGACCCTAAAGGCATCGTAATAGCCGAAGGCCTTCGTGGCTTCGATCTTGAAAAGAAACTGGCGGAAGTGCTTAAATAGTTTTTTTCTTCTTTATAACGTCTATCAGCAAAGCAGGCAGTAAAATGAGATTGGTAAGGGTGGCCACTATCAACGTGAGCGACGTAAGCCATCCCAGCGCCTGGGTACCACCGAACCCACTGAAGCAAAAGATCACGAAGCCAGCTATCAGTACCAGCGATGTATAGATGATACTGATGCCGGTGGAATGGATGGTGTCGGTTACCACCTGCTGTATGGACACATCCCTGCCCTGCATTTCCTGCTTATAGTTTACCAGGAACCGGATGGTTATATCGATGGCGATACCCAATGCCACGCTGAAAACCAGTACGGTGGATGGCTTAAGTGCTATGCCCGTCCACCCCATTACCCCTGCGGTAATCATAAGCGGTATCAGGTTAGGTATCAGCGAACATACCAGTATCCGCAGCGATCGGAAAAGGTAAAGCATACAAAAGGATATCAGCAAGAATGCCCAAAGTACACTTTCCTTCAACCCATTGATGATAAAAGAAGAACCTTCCAGGAAACTGACGCTGCCGCCCGTCAACTGTACCGTATATTTCGAAGTATCGAAATACTGATCCGCTTTTTGCTGCAGTGTATCCAGCATACCCGGCAAACGTTTACTGCCCACATCGGCCATATTCACGCTGATACGCGCGTATTGTTTGGTACTGTCCATAAAGGAGTTGATCAGTTTGGTAAAATTGTTCTGCTTTACACCCGGTTCCGGTCGGGTGTTCAAATAGGCAGCGAGGAAGCTGATATCGAACGAATTGGGCAACCCGTAGTTGGTACTGTCCCCATCGTAATAAGCCTGCCGGGCAAACTTGAGGCCCTCGACGATGGAAAGCGGCCGTGCCATTTCCGGCTGGGCGGCAATATAGGCCGAGAGTGAATCAATACTTTCAAATGTTTTAAGCGGGTTACTTCGTAAACCGTTTTTCTTTTTTGTATCCACCAGTATTTCCAGTGGCATAACGCCTTTGAAATTACGCTCGAAGAATTTGAGATCGGTATATATCTTATCTGTCTTCGGCAGGTCATCCAGTATAAATCCCTCCGATCTTAAACGCAGTATCCCGGTAATGGCAAATAGTACAACAACCGTGGTAATACCATAAATAAGCTTCCGGTGGTTGAGTGACCAGGTTTCGAGCCGGTCAAGTACCGAGATCAGCCATTTATTATCGAGATACTTTGTATGCCTTTTTTTAGGCGATGGAAGATAGCTGAGCACAGCAGGAATAAGGATCAGCGAAATAATAAAGATCGCCATGATATTGATACCTGCTACTTCGCCAAACTCTTTCAGGATGGGACTTTTGGTAAGCGCGAATACGGCAAACCCGATGGCTGCGGCAATATTGCAGAATAAAGTAACGATGCCCATTTTACCCGTCATCTTTATCAATGCTGCCCGCTTTTCGCCGGTCTCGTTATATGATATATGGTATTTATTAAGAAAATAGATACAATTGGGAATGCCTATCACCACGATCAGCGGCGGTATAAGGGCAGTTAATAAAGTGATCTTGTAACCCAGCAGCACGATAGTGCCTACACTCCACACTACGCCCAGCATTACTACTCCAAGAGATAATAGCGTGGCCGTAATGCTCCGGAAAAACAGCAGCAGGATAACGGCCGATAATAAAAGCGAGCCTATCAGGAACCATTTCATTTCTGCGGCTACCATATTGGCCACACTGGTGCGTATCAGGGGCAAGCCGCTGTAATGAAGTTCCGTACCGTGCTTTTTACTGAATACTTCGCACCTTCCTGTTATCTCTTTCACTACGCGGCTGCGGTCAGCCGAGGCCAGGGTCTGTTTGTTGATCTTTATGCCCATCAGGTAACTGCGGGTAGCGGCATTATAGAGCAGGCCCTGGTAAAAAGGGAGACTATTGAATACTGCCGCACAACTATCCAACTCCTTTTGCAACAGCGGTATCCCGGTAAAAATAAAGGAAGGGTATAATTTTTCGGTACTGTCGTTCTTGATAAGATTTACCGCAGTAGGTATGCTGAGTATATCTTCCACACTCTGGATCTTTTTGAGATCCTCTATCAGCAGCGCGTAGTCATTGAAGATAGCTGCGGTAAAAAAGCGGTCCGTTTGCAAACCAACCATCAGCAGGTTACCATCTTCCCCAAACTTTTCCCTAAAACTCATATAAGCCTGGTATTGCGGATTATCGGTTGGGATAGCCCGGGAGAACTCGTAGCTCAGCTCCACCTTGCTGGCATGCCATCCCATATAAGCACTTGCTGCAAACAGTAACAGCAATAAAATAAGCCTGAACCGCAAAATAAACTTTCCCGTACTTTCCCACATAATAATTGGATGTTTAGTATAATTTATAATCGCATTCCTGCTAATGAAGGTACTAAAGGCTTAGGCCTGGCAAAGAAACTTATTTTGGGTTAGATTAAGAAGTTAATTTAGCGGCTCAAAGCATCATTCCTCCATGATCCACAAAACGAAAGGCATAGTACTGCGGGCGGTTAAGTACGGAGAAGCCAGCCTGATCGTTGGTATATATACAGAATTATTCGGTATACAGTCTTATATTGTAAATGGAGTGAGAAAGGCCGGTAAAAAAGGTCATGGCAGGGGCAACCTGTTTCAACCCACCTCCATGCTCGACCTGGTAGTATACCAGAACGATCTCAGCAGCCTTCAGCGCATACGCGAGTTCAAATGGTCCTACCTTTATCAAAGCGTGCTGTTCGATATCCGCAAGAACTCCGTGGCCCTCTTTATGACCGAACTGCTGCAGAAAACACTGAAGCAGCCGGAACCTAACCCGGAACTGTTCTATTTTATTGAAGATGCATTTATTCACCTCGACAAAAGTGAAGATGCCGTTACGGCCAATTACCCACTGTTCTTCTGCCTTCACCTCAGTTTTTTCTTTGGCTTCCGCATGTCCGACGACTATACCGAAGAACGCAATATCCTCGATTTGCAGGAAGGCAATTTCGTAAAGCAATATCCTTCTCACCCTTATTTCCTGGATGGCCAGCTCAGTTACGTTACTTCCCAATTGCTTAAAGTAAGGCAACCCGGTGAGCTCTCCCAATTGCGCATGCAGTCCGAAACCCGCCGCAGTTTGCTGCAGGCCTACCAGCATTTTTACTCTCTGCATATACAGGATTTTGGCTCGCTTCGTTCGCTGGCGGTATTGCAGGAGATACTTTCCTGACGGTATAATCAAGAACTTCCTATAACAACCTTTCTGCCCCGGTAAGTCCTTCTTCTATTACAACCACACCGGGCTTTTTACCCTTCTCAAAACTTCCCAGTACATCGTCTTTCCCTAATGCGCGCGCTCCATTTATAGTAGCCCATTGCAGCAATGTATCCAGCGGTATATGAGGCATACCTTCCCGGATGGCGGCCACCTCTTTGATGATGCTGAGTTGCCAGTTGCTGCTATAGCTGTCCGTTCCTAGTACAATAGCAGCCTTATGATTCATCAGAAGGTCTACCGGAGGCATCTTGTTTTCGATATAGAGATTGGCGTTGGGACAAAGACAATAAACGATACGAAGTGCGTGGTTGCTGGCATATTCGCCGGCAAAACGGATATCTTCTTCCGGCATGGAAGTGTTATGCACCAGCAGCAGTGTTTGACCGTTGTTAAAGTAGGGTAATACGGACTGTATGCTGCTTTTGCCGGTGACGGGAAAGGGCGATTCGGTTATTCCGAAGATATTAAATAACCGAAGGTATTCGCCTCCTCCGTTTTTATACAGATCGTCCTCCGCCGGGTGTTCCTGGTTGTGCAGGGAAATGATTTGTCCGGCAGTAGCCGCGTTGATCAGCTCAAAGCTCCTGGCACTAACGGTATAAGGTGCATGCGGCACAAGGGAGCTTCGATGCTTCCTGCCCGGATCGGAGTTCTGCAACTGCTTTAGCACCTGGAGGTAATGATCGATGGTTGATTCGGCTTTGGAATCGGTAAGGCTCAGCACCTCTACGAAATTATGCCAGTAAATATCGCTCCTGCTTTTTACCAGCGCCGTATCGGAAGTATTGCCTATATCGCCTACGGCCACTATGCCGTTGCGGTACATTTCTTCTTCGGCTTTTAGTATGGCTTCCTGGATCATTGCCGGATCGAAGTTGCGTTTGGTAACTACGGAGCAAAGGAAGTCGATAAGCCCCGTATGAGGCGGAATCACATCTTTTAAATGACTCAATTCCAGGTGGCAGTGGCAGTTAACCAAGCCGGGCGAAAGGATACCACTCAGCGTTCTTACTTCGTCTCCTGCTTCTTCGAGCATTACCACATCTGCAATGGTACCTTCTTCATCTGTAATAAGTACATGGTTTTTATCGAGCAGTTCATGACCGGTAAATAAATAGTCTGCTTTAAATTTTCTATATGCCATTTGACGGTTGAATAAGTTAATTTTGCCCGGCAAAATTAAAGGTAATGTTAGACAAATTAGAGGCTATTAATGCCAGGTTCGGGGATTTGGGAGTGGCGCTTTCTAACCCGGAGATTGTGAGTGATAATAAAAAATTCGGGGCGATGAGTAAGGAGTACCGGAGCCTGGAGAAAATAGTTAATCTATACCGGGCTTACCTGGCCCTGCTGGGAGATGTGGATTTCAATAGGGAGGCATTGAACGGGGATGATGAGGAACTGCGCGAACTGGCCAAGATGGAAGCCGCCGGACTGGAAGAACGCAAAGAGGCGATGGAGGCAGAGATCCGAAAGATGCTGATACCAAAAGATCCGTACGACGAAAAGAATGCGATACTGGAAATACGGGCAGGCACCGGTGGCGATGAAGCTTCCCTGTTTGCAGGCAACCTGCTGAGGATGTACCTGAAATACTGCGAAAAGAAAGGATGGAAGACGGCACTGCTTAGCGAAAGCGAAGGCACGGCAGGAGGTTACAAGGAAGTACAGGTAGAAGTAACGGGCGATGATGTATATGGCACTCTTAAATTCGAGAGCGGAGTACATCGCGTGCAGCGGGTACCCGATACGGAGGCCAGCGGGCGGGTGCATACCAGCGCGGCTACCGTAGCCGTGATGCCCGAGGCAGAAGAAATAGATTTTGAACTTAAAGAAAGTGACGTAAAAATGGAAACGGCGCGCAGCGGCGGTGCCGGCGGACAAAACGTGAATAAGGTGGAGACCAAGGTATTCCTTACGCATAAACCTACGGGCATTACGGTAGTGTGCCAAACAGAGCGCAGCCAGTTGGGTAACCGCGAAAAAGCCATGGATATGCTTCGCACACGTTTATATGATGAAGAAGTGCGCAAAGCGGAAGAAGCCATTTCACATAAACGTAAGAGCCTGGTAAGCACCGGCGACCGGAGTGCCAAGATAAGAACCTATAACTATCCGCAGGGACGCGTTACAGATCATCGTATAGGATTAACGGTCTATAACCTGGATGATGTATTGAACGGAGACGTGCAGGAGTTTATAGAAGCTCTCCAATTTGCGGAGAACGCAGAAAAAATGGTAAAGGAATAATCAACTATTGGGATTGTATCCCTGTGTTTGAGGAAATATATCAACGTACAAACATTAGATTATATATTCAGAAGCGTAGGTTAGATGATAATTTGTTATAGTTCCGTTAATAAAAATAAATGTGGAGGCTTTCTTATCAATATATTAGAAATTTGCTTAACTTTTAGTTATCAAATAAGATCTTTTAATTTTTTGCGTTCTTGATTAAACAAATATCCCCAAAACCGGTCATATGGTTGGCATTTGTTTTGTTAGTTATTATTAGTTATCTGTTATTACAACGTCTTTCTATATTGACTCACTCAAGCAGTCAATTTTCTCATAGGCAGTTAGTTTTGGTTACGGCCCCTGTTTCCACAGGGGCTTTTTTTATGACTTTTTTACGTACGACTTTCTTTTAACAGGAAAATATTGCATAAGCCATACATGAAGGAAGCCCCGAGGATGTCGGCAATAATATCTCCTTTGTCGAAACTGCGGAATGGGATGTAATAGAACTGGATATATTCCACCACAATTCCATTGACGGCAGCAATAAGCCAGATGACAAAAAAGGTGATTTTAAGAAACCGGAAAGCAGGGCGTGCATGGAAAAAGTAGTAGCACCAAAGACCAACGAAACCAGTGAAGAAAAGGAAATGAATTACCTTATCGAAGTTTTCGAAACCGGCAAATATACCAGGCGAGGGAAGGGAAGTACCGGGCGTAAAAAACAAAACCTGGATAAAAAGTGTCCAGGCAAGCGGTGTATATATCTTACTAAATAAACGTTTCAATATCATTTATACTTTACCCAGCACATATAACTGTTCCATGGTAGGAGAAGCACTTCCCCCTTTCTTTTCCAATGTAACGGCAAATGCCTGGGCGCGGGATATATTTTTCATTTTTACCGTAACGCTGTTGTCGTTTACATCAAATACCCCTGCGTCTACGGGCTTGCCATCCACCAGTGCCCACAATTGGTATTGACGATCGGCAGAGGGTTTGGGCATATTGTTAACGCGTACGTAAACGTCTTTCGACTGCTGGTTCCAATAGATGGTAGCCAGGCTCGAAGGTGCGGGGCTGGTAGCTACATTGGTACCCGGCATCCGGATGATAAGTGTATTGGTATCCGTCACCAGGTTGATGTCTTCCTGGTACGATTGCAGTTTTGTCTGCATTGCTTCATTGCTCTTAACCATTTGCTGCTGGGATGCCAGCAGGTTGGTGTAGCGGTTGCTGTATTCTCTATACTGTCCAAAGAAATAAAAATTGAGAATCCCACTACCTACCAGTAATACAACGGAGGCGGCCGCCAGGTATTTAAGCCTGTTATTGCCCGGCAAAGCAGTATTACTGCTATAAGATGAATGAGTTGGGGTAGTAATGGGAACAATGGGTGTTTCACTATCCGGGGCAACAATATCCAACTGCCTGAACAGCGATTGCTTTATGCCCTCAGGCGGGGCTGCTACATTCTGAAATGCATGCAGTTCCAGGGCATCTTCGAAGGAGATCCGTGCTGCTTTTACTTCGGGGTGCAGTTGGCACATTTCCTCGAATGCAGCGCGTTCGGCTTCGTCGGCCAAGCCCAGAACATAGCTTTCCACTATGCCACTTGATATGTAATCCTCTAAGTTCACTTCAGATGTTCTCTTAATTGTATTAATGCGGTTCTTATTCTTGTTTTTACGGTTCCTAATGGAATATTTTCAATTTCAGCAATTTCCTCATGCGTATAGCCTTTAAAATAGGCCAAGTCAATCAGGGTGCTGTACTCGTTTTTTAATTTCCCCAATACCTTTTTCAACCCGATACTATCTACATTCTGCATCACAAAACCTCCCGGTATCAGCAACTCAGAAGCGGGAAGTTCCCTGTTCTTCTGGCTGTTCTGATAAGCTTTAGACCGTATGGTATCAATGGATAGGTTTCGGGCTATATTTAGCATCCAGGTAAATAATCTGCCTTTAACTGGATCGTAGGTTTCTATTTTTTTCCAGATATTCACGAACACTTCCTGCAATACATCGCTCGCCAGCTCCTCGTCTGGAACGATCTGGCTGATAATGCTGTAAAGTGCCCCGGAATAATTGTCGTACAGGTAGCTGAAGGCCTTAGCGTTCTGGCCTTTTAGCGAAGAGACGAGTTCAAATTCGGTATATGTAGTGGCTGTTCCCAAATGTATTTATCAGTAGTTTGATCACAATTTAAGGATAAAAGAGTGATCAGGCAGCACTCTTCTATATACGTGAAATTAATTCTAATAGTTTTTTAATCCGCAAGATTATGCGACCACCGCCTTATAGGCGGCTGAATCCAGCAGTTTCTCCACATCGGCCGGATCGTTGACGGTCATTTTTACCATCCATCCCTCCCCGTAAGGATCACTGTTAACCAGCTCCGGGGTGCCTCCAAGGGCGGCATTCACTTCATTGATGGTGCCGGCAACAGGTAGAAACAAGTCGCTGACCGTTTTAACCGCTTCTACGCTCCCGAATACCGCGTTCGCTTCCAGGGGCTTACCCACCGTCTCGATTTCCACGAAAACGATATCACCCAGTTCGCTCTGGGCAAAATCGGTAATGCCGATGGTGGCGATATTTCCTTCCAGTTTAATCCATTCGTGATCTTTCGTATACCGCAGGCTTTCCGGCAAATTCATATTGACTTAATTTATTGTGTACAAAGGTTACTAAAAAAACGCGTTAAAATCCATGTGTTTCAAAATAAAGAAGCACATGATCTTTCAAAAAATTCTCCTGTTCGGTAACATTGAGTGCTGGCATTGCTTTCAACTGTTTAAAATGCGGCCAGCCATCTTCATCGGTGCCTTCCAGCTCATAATAGCCGCTGGCAGATAACAGGGTACATACCGCCACATGCATCAGGTCCTGTTTCTGTTCTTTGGAAAATTTAGCACGCAGATCGCCCGACTCCTGAACGCCTATAAGAAAAAGGATGGCTTCCATATCAGGCTTTTTACCAAACCGCTCTACCAGTTTGGCCTCCAGGTTCCACCAACGCTGTTGTAAATCGTCTGCAACATTCATCATGCTGCAAAGATAGTCAGCGTTGGTATTACCTTCCTCATTTATGCAAATAGGTGAATCAGGTAAATCCTGTTTATCTTTGCCGCCAAAATTTCAAGCACATGCTACAGGTTCCCTTTTTACGGCAGAATAAGGAGCTGGTTAAGGAAAGGCTTTCTTTTAAATTTTTTAAACACACGGAACTGGTAGACCAGGTAATAACGCTGGACGATCAGCGGAAAAAGCTCCAGGCGGAAAAAGAAGAATGGCTGTCGAAGGTAAACAGCCTCTCCAAAGAGATCGGTTTATTAATGAAAGAAGGTAAAAAGGAGGAAGCGGAACAAAAGAAAGCGGAAGTAAAACGGTTCAATGATAAAATAACGGATACGGAAGCGCTAAACGAGCTGGAGCAATCGATCCATGACATACTGGTGCAGTTGCCCAATCTGCCTTCCGGACAGGTGCCCCCCGGCAAAACACCCGCCGATAACGTGGTGGTAAGGGAAGGAGGTTCCAAACCGGTATTGCCTCCCGGTTCGGTTCCGCACTGGGATCTGATCAAAAAATACGATATCGTGGATTTTGAAACGGGTGCGAAGATTACTGGTAGCGGGTTCCCGCTTTATAAAGGACGGGGAGCGAAATTGCAGCGCGCCCTGGTACAGTATTTCCTGGATTATAATACGGAGGCAGGATACATGGAATACCTTCCGCCTTTTATGGTGAATGAAGCGTCCGCCTATGGTACAGGCTCCCTGCCGGATAAGGAAGGACAAATGTATTATATGCCCGCCGACAATTTTTATCTGATCCCTACTTCGGAAGTACCGGTCACCAATATCTACCGCGATGTAATACTGAAAGAAACGGAACTGCCGGTTAAAATGACCGCCTATTCTCCCTGCTTTCGCAGGGAAGCCGGCAGCTTTGGAGCGGATGTACGGGGGCTTAACCGCGTGCACCAGTTTGAAAAAGTAGAGATCGTGCAGTTAGCCAACCCGGCAACCAGTTACGAGGTACTGGAAGAGATGGTGGCACATGTGGAAAAATTGCTGAATACGCTGGAATTACCGTATCGCATTCTGAAACTATGCGGGGGGGATATGAGCTTTACTTCGGCTCTTACCTACGACTTTGAAGTGTACAGTGCGGCACAGGATAAATGGCTGGAAGTGAGTTCCGTCTCCAACTTCGAATCCTTCCAGGCCAACCGGATGAAGATCCGTTTTAAAGACAGCCAGGGTAAGATTCAACTGGTACACACACTCAATGGAAGTTCACTGGCTTTGCCGCGAATACTGGCCTGCCTGCTTGAAAACAATCAAACTCCGGAAGGTGTCCTGATTCCGCATGTGCTTTATCCATACTTCAAAGCTAACGCTATCTCGTAAGTGTTTACCGGTAAGGTTCTTTGTTTCGCCTGAATGAATACAATCAGAAGGGTGTTGTATCAGTAGCTGAATGAAAAGGGAAATGCTGTTGGTGAGCAAACGATGTTTGAGGAACGTACATTCTTAATCATCCGTAATAAAAAACCCCTATGGCTGAGAAAATCAGTTGATTCTTTCGGACATAGGGTCTGATATATGGCAAATGAATTAAGGCGAGCTATACGGCGCGCCCTGAATATATTAAATGCTTACCAACCTTGCTTTGCAGTACCGGCTTTAATAGCTGCCAGTGCTTTTTCTTCACCCAGCATAGTGGTTAACTTGTTTCCTTTACCGTCATTTCCCTGGGCCATATAACCGCCACGGGCTGTTTTAGAGATCACTGCATCTAACATTGGAACGTTTTTTTCCTTTGTTTTTACATTGTATGCGGTGATTTGTGCTGCGTCAGACATAAGTAAATATTTTTAAATTGGTTAGTAAAATCCGCTTCGGAACTCATCCGCAGGCGTCTTATAATGGGAGCAAGATACTTAAAAAATTAAAAATGCCAATTTTTGCCTCCCCGGCACTCTTCCCGTTAGATATCCAGCCGCGCATATTTAGCATGTGATTCTATAAATTCCCTTCTCGGTGCCACATCATCGCCCATCAACATACTGAATATACGGTCTGCTTCCGCGGCGCTTTCTATAGTTACCTGTTTCAATGTGCGGGTATCGGGGTTCATGGTAGTATCCCATAACTGGGTGGCGTTCATTTCTCCCAATCCTTTATATCGCTGGATATTTACGCTGTCTTCTTTTCCTCCACCCAGGCGCTCCACATGCATTTTGCGCTGATCTTCCGTCCAGGCGTATGCCTGATCTTTTCCTTTCTTTACCAGGTAAAGAGGTGGCTGCGCAATAAATACATATCCCTGTTCCACCAGTTCTTTCATGTAACGGTAAATGAACGTAAGTATCAGCGTGGCAATATGACTGCCATCCACATCGGCATCAGTCATTATTATGAGCTTATGATAGCGCAGCTTCGCGATATTGAGTGCTTTTACGTCATCCACGGTGCCTACCGTAACTCCGAGTGCCGTGTACATGTTACGGATTTCCTCATTCTCGTAAATTTTGTGCTCCATGGCTTTTTCCACGTTCAGTATCTTACCCCTCAACGGAAGTATGGCCTGGAAGCTTCTGTCCCGCCCTTGCTTGGCAGTACCTCCCGCCGAATCTCCTTCCACGAGGTACAGCTCGCAGCGGTTCGGATCGCGTTCGCTGCAGTCGGCCAGTTTACCCGGCAGTCCGCCCCCGCTCAGCACCGTTTTACGCTGCACGAGCTCCCTTGCCTTTTTGGCGGCTACCCGGGCCTGGGCTGCCAGTATCACTTTACTGATGATATTCTTTGCTTCCCGGGGATTTTCTTCCAGGTAAGCCTGTAATACCCTGCTTACCGTGGTTTCCACTACGCCGCTTACTTCACTGTTGCCCAGCTTGGTTTTAGTTTGTCCCTCGAACTGTGGTTCGGGCACTTTAACCGAGATGATGGCACTGAGGCCTTCCCTGAAATCATCGCCTTCCACTTCCACTTTAGCTTTCTCGAAAAGGCCCTCTTTATCGCCGTAGTTTTTGAAAATGCGGGTTAGTGCCCTTCTGAAACCCGTTACGTGCGTGCCGCCTTCGATGGTATTGATATTATTTACATAGCTGAAAATATGCTCCTTGTAGTCGCTGTTATATGTAAGTGCCACTTCCACTACCACGTTGGACACTTCGTCGTGCCCTTCCACGCTTAAGGTATTGGCTATCAGCGCGGTGCGGTTGGCGCTTTTATCCAGCATCTCCACGAATTCAACGATGCCGCCTTCGCTGTAGAATGTGGCGTTGTAGGTGGTGCCGTCATCATTCTTTTCCCGGAGGTCGAGCAGCGTGATGCGTATTTTACGGTTCAGGTAGGAGAGTTCCCTCAAACGGCCTTCCAATATTTCTTTCTGGTACACAAGGTCTTTAAAGATTGTTCCGTCCGGTTTAAAGTGCACGATAGTGCCGGTACGGTCTGTCGTTCCTATTTCGCGTACGGCATACTGGGGAACTCCCTCGCGGTACGACTGTTCAAATATTTTACCTTCCCGGTGAACGGTAACGTGCAGGGGATCGCTGAGTGCGTTTACGCAACTTACCCCAACTCCATGCAACCCCCCGGAAACCTTATAAGAACCTTTATCGAATTTGCCCCCTGCGTGCAGCATGGTCATAACCATTTCCAGTGCCGATTTGCCTTCTTTTTTATTGATGCCCGTAGGTATACCACGTCCGTCATCTTCCACCACCACGGAATTATCTTCGTTGATCGTTACGATAATATTCTTGCAATATCCTGCCAGGGCCTCGTCGATCGAGTTGTCGACCACTTCGTAAACCAGGTGGTGTAATCCTTTTACTCCTATATCTCCTATGTACATGGATGGGCGTTTCCGAACGGCCTCCAGGCCTTCAAGCACCTGTATACTGTCGGCACCGTAATTGCCTTTTGCCTGGTCCAGAACTTCCTGTGTTTCTATACTCATAGTGTGTAGCAATCCCGTACCGGTTTTGTGCAGATACGAAGCTGCAAAAGTACTGAAAATACGCCTTATAACCGCATTGTTTTAAGTGTTTTGGCGGGGAAAGTTAAGCCCATTTTACCCAGTTTACAGCGATTAGAACAGGATTGCCCGGCAGGATAAAATTAAGTTCGGATAATTGACACGTTCGTGACGAATGGTTCTGCCGACTTAATCATGTTTTGATTAGCTTTGTATTCAAATGCATCAAGCTCAAGACATACTTTCTATCGCCTCCCGCCAGCCTGTAATGCAGGAGGAACTGCATTTGCTGGAGCAAAAAGAGCAGCAAATGCCCGGATCGGTGCAGTATTCCATTCGCCGGTATCATAAAAACAAACAATGGGGGCTGGACGAAGCCGGTATGATGGTCTACCATTTTAAAAAAGAAGACCTTTCGGAAAACTACCTGGAGTTAAAATTCTGTCTTACGGGCAACGTATACTGTAACCACGAGGGAACTGAGTGCAACAAATGCCGGCTTAATCCTATGAAAGGCGGCAGGGCCGAAGTAGAAAGCGTGGATGTACTGAGTTTCCGCTTTTCCCCGGTACATCTCTCGCAGTTCGTAAAACCATTTAAATTAAACCAGGCCGTCGCCAACGATATACTGGCTTTTGAATACAAATCTTCTTTCAGCAAGATACTCTCGTTATGCAGCAGAACCCGGATGGTACTGGAAGCTTTACTGAATCACAGCTATACCGATAGCCTGCAGAATATTTACATCAACGCCCAGACGCAGATGCTATTGCTTTACAGTATGGAATGTATGGCCGGCGATAAAGAGCTGGAGTCGTTCTCCTGTAAATTTCTGGCGAATGAGGCAGATCGTGACAAGATCATCAGGGCACGTGAAGTGCTACTGGAAAACATCGGCGAACCGATCACAATTAAAGAACTAAGCCGCAAAGTGGCTATAAACGAATGTTACCTTAAAAAGGGCTTCAAAGAAATGTTTGGCACCACTATATTTGACTTCTACCAAAGCCAGCGCATGGAGCACGCACGTTATCTCCTTTACGAAAAAGGCCTGAGCGTAACGGATGTATCGATGATGCTGGGATACTCTTCCATCTCCCATTTCTCCACTGCTTTTAAGAAACACACCGGGTTAAAGCCATGTGAATTATTGTTGCACTAGGCCTTCTATATGCCATATTGTAAATGCTCCTTTTGAATTTATTCCTGCATTAGTGCGCCCATAGCTTTAGTAGGCCTATGCTTATAGAGGCCTTATAGAGACCTTACAGAGACCTTATAGAGACTTTTCTTCCTTATGCAAGGCTAGTGCAAGGCTAGGGCAAGGCGCGTGCAAGGCTTGTGTAAGGCTACCAAAAAGGGAACGTAGCAAAGCATAGATAATAGTCAGCAACACTTAACGCTTATCACATTTCCCGTATCACCTCTTCTATGCTTTCCCTAGCTGCGGTTATTGTATTATCCAGGTCTTCTGTGCTGAGGGCATTATTAAGAAACCAGCTTTCGAAAGCAGAGGGTGGTAAATAGATGCCCCGCCGGAGCATGGCATGAAAAAACCTGCCAAAAAGCGCGTTGTCGGCGGCGGAAGCGGAGGCGAAATTGGTTACTGGCTCCTTACGGAAATGAATGCTGATCATCGAACCGAACTGGTTGATGGTGAATGGCGTACCACTTTCACGTAATGCGTCGTGCAGGCCGTTCTTCAGGTAAATGGTTTTTTGTTCCAGTTCATCAAATAGTCCCGGCTGTTCATTCAGGATATTCAACAGTGTAAAGCCGGCTATCATGGCTATGGGGTTGCCACTCAGCGTGCCGGCCTGGTACACGTTGCCCAGGGGTGCTATATGTTGCATGATCTCTTTTTTACCTCCGAACGCCCCAACGGGCAGACCGGCACCGATCACTTTACCAAAGGTTACCAAATCCGCATCTACCTGTAGCTTCTCCTGTGCGCCGCCACGGGCCAACCTGAAACCGGTCATTACTTCATCAAATACCAGTATTATTTTTTCACGGTCGCAGATATTCCGCAGCCCTTCCAGGAATCCCGGCACGGGCAGTACACAGCCCATATTACCGGCCACCGGTTCTACTATGATGGAGGCGATTTCGTTTTTATGCTCAGCCACTAACCGTTCCACCGCCTGCAGGTCGTTATAGGCGCAGGTTAGGGTATCGTTAGCCACTCCGGCCGTTACACCCGGTACCGCCTGGATGTTGAGCGTGGCCATACCGCTGCCCGCTTTTACCAGAAAGGAGTCGGCATGTCCATGATAACAACCTTCAAATTTGATGATCTTATTACGGCCGGTATAGCCCCTCGCCAGCCGAATGGCACTCATACAGGCTTCCGTGCCGCTGCTTACCATTCTTACCAGGTCCACATTGGGTGCCATGGATTTAATGAGCTCCGCCACTTCTATTTCCAGCTCGGTAGGTGCGCCATAAGAAGTAGAAAACACGGCCCTTTCCTGTATGGCTTTTACAACGGGGGCATAAGCATGCCCGAGTATCATCGGCCCCCAGGAAGCGATATAGTCGATGTACCGGTTGCCGTCCGCATCGTATAAGTAAGCACCTTTGGCTTCTTTTATAAATACAGGGGTGCCTCCCACGCTTTTAAATGCACGTACAGGAGAATTAACCCCGCCGGGTATGGATTGCTGGGCTCTTTCGAACAGTTGCTTGCTTTTTGTGTACATGGTTATCGTTTTCAGTGCAGAAGACGTATGGCGTCTTTTGCAAAATAAGTGGCTATCAGGTCGGCTCCGGCACGTTTGATGCCGGTCAGACTTTCGAGAATGGCTTTGTCTTCATTGAGCCAGCCCATTTTAGCGGCGGCTTTTATCATGGCGTATTCACCGCTTACCTGGTAAGCGCTTACGGGTACGTCTACCGTATTTTTTATTTCCCGGATGATGTCGAGATAGGCCATAGCGGGTTTAATCATCACTATATCGGCACCTTCTTCAATGTCCATAAGGGTTTCTTTTACGGCCTCCCGGCGGTTGGCGTAGTCCATCTGGTAGGTTTTTTTGTCACCAAAACCAGGTGCGCTATCCAGTGCGTCGCGGAAAGGTCCGTAAAAGCAACTGGCATATTTCGCACTGTAGGCCATAATGCCGGTGCGGGTAAAACCGTTGTGCTCCAATGCTTCTCTGATGGCTCCTATCCGGCCGTCCATCATATCGCTGGGTGCCAGGAAATCGGCCCCGGCTTTGGCATGACTGATACTCATCCGCACCAGCGCTTCCACCGTTTCGTCGTTCAGTATTTCACCGTCTTTTACAATGCCGTCGTGCCCGTAAACAGAATAAGGGTCCAGTGCTACGTCCGTCATAATGATCATGTCGGGCACTACTTCCTTAATAGCGCGGATACTGCGCTGCATCAGGCCGTCCGCATTCCAGGCTTCTTTTCCCGTATTGTCTTTTACATGATCCTGGGCTTTTACAAACAGGAGTAAGCTGCGTATACCCAGGCTATATAATTCTTTTACCTCCCGTACAGTATTGTCTATGCTGTTACGGTAGTAGCCTGGCATGGAGGGTATTTCCGTTTTTACGTTCTGACCTTCATCGATAAACAGGGGAGCAATAAAATCTGCCGGCGTTAAAACGGTTTCTGCCACCATACTCCGTATGGAGGGGGAAGTTCTCAATGTCCTGTTTCTTCTTTGTAGATACATAAGACTGATTTATAATTTACATAGCCCACTCGCGGGGAATAAGGCAAACCTGTAATAATTTATCTTCTTCCGTTCCCGGCACCGGCTGATAATTGTATTCAAACCGAACGGTGGGGGGCAGGCTCATGAGGATGCTTTCTATTCTTCCATTGGTCTTCAGGCCGAATAAAGTACCCCTGTCGTGTACGAGGTTAAATTCCACGTAACGGCCTCTTCTTATTTCCTGCCAGTGTTTTTGCAGAGTGGTAAACGCGCTGTTTTTCCTTTTTTCAACAATGGGTAAATACGCTTCGGTAAAAGCATCGCCGCAGGCTTTGCCAAAGTTTGTCCAGAAGTCAGGGTCTTTTTGCTCACCGGCTCTTTTATAATCGTAAAAGATACCGCCAATTCCCCGGCGTTCATTGTTGCGGTGCCTGTTCACAAAATAATGGTCGCATTCTTTTTTGAAGTCACCATAAAAAGATGGATCAAAACGGTCGCATACGTCTTTATAGGTCTGGTGAAAATGTGTGGCATCTTCTTCCAGCAGGTAATAGGGTGTAAGGTCCGTTCCACCGCCCCACCATCTGTCGGTAATTTCACCATCGCCATCGTACAGCTCGAACATTCGGTAATTGCAATGAACCGTAGGCACAAAGGGATTTAACGGGTGCATCACTACGCTGAGGCCACAGGCAAACCAGGCGGCGCCCTCGATTTTAAGTTGAGTGCGCATGGCATCGGTCACTTCTCCATGCACTACAGACGTATTTACGCCTCCTTTTTCAAATACAAAACCATCGGATATAACGCGCGTTCTTCCTCCGCCACCTTCCGCCCGTTCCCATTTATCTTCTGCAAAAACGGCACTGCCATCGGCCGCTTCCAGTGCGTGGCATATCCTGTTTTGCAAATCGTTTATATATTGTATCCAGTTATCCCTGATCGTATTCATGATGGCTGGTATTCTTTTACGGCATCTACAAATGCCCTTGCATGATCCACCGGCACATTGGGGGTAATACCATGACCCAGGTTCGCAATATAGCGGCGCGTTCCGAAGCCATCGATCATTTCCTTTACCGATCTTTTTATTTCCGGTATGGGTGCCAGTAGTTTTGCCGGGTCAAAGTTACCCTGTAAAGTAATGCTGTTGCCGGTTAATTCCCTGGCCATAGCGGGGTCCACACACCAGTCGAGGCCAAGGCCGCGGGCACTGCTCCGGCTCAGGTCTTTCAGGGCATGCCAGGTTCCTTTGGGAAATAGTATCACCGGCACGATATCTTTTAACGCATCGGCAATTTGTAACAGGTAAGGCTGGGCATAGGTCCGGAAATCGGCCGGGCTCAGGGAGCCTGCCCAACTGTCGAATACCTGTACGGTGTCCGCACCTGCTTCCGCCTGTGCCTTTAAATAATCGATCGTAATGTCGGTGGTTTTCTGCAGCAGGCGATGGGCCAGTTCAGGATGAGTATAGGCAAACTGTTTGGCCTTATCCCAGGTTTTGCTGCCCTTGCCTTCTACCATATAGCACAATAAAGTCCAGGGCGCACCGGCAAACCCGATAAGCGGCACTCTTCCGTTCAATTCCCGTTTAGTGAGTGAGAGCGCATCGAGCACATATTTCAGTTTGCCCGCTGCATCGCCGGTGGAAAGTGCGTCTATATCTGCCGCGTTGTGAATTGTTTTGGGTAATGAAGGGCCTTTCCCTTCTTCCATTTGCACTTCAAGTCCCATGGCCTGGGGTATTACCAGTATGTCGGAAAATATGATGGCCGCATCCACGCCTACCTGATCTACGGGCTGTAACGTAATCTCGGTGGCGAGTTCCGGAGTCTGCACGCGGGTGAAAAAATCATACTTTTCCCGCAGTTTGATATAATCGGGCAGGTATCTGCCAGCCTGCCGCATCATCCACACCGGGGGGCGCTCCACTTCTTCCTGTTTTAAGGCTCTCAATAATAAATCGTTTTTTAAACTGCTCATCTTCTTTTTTTATTTATATGCTAAAATGATGATACACATTGTCCATCATCTTCTTTTCATCTGGTAATACGCTGGTGATGATCCTGTTAATGGTATGCCGTTCAATAGCTGCCGCCGTTGTTTGCCCGATAGCGAAGCATAGGGTTTGCGGCGGGAGGGTATTGGAGGTAAAAAAACTGCTTACGGCACTGGGACTAAAAAAAAGCACTGCGTCCCATAGGGTCTCCTGCATGGCGGGCAAGTGAACTTCCTTTGTTTCATATACGATTACTTCTATTACTTCTATACCTTTTGCCCGCAATGCATCGGGTAATTCGTTTCGTCTTTTATTACCGCAACAGAACACGACTCTTTCAATACGCTGTTTTATAATTTCAGCGGCCAGTTCCTCCGCATGGTTGGCTGTACCTGCTATATCTTTCTCACTAAAACAGACACCCAAACTATCCCTCGTTTTACCCGCCAGGGCAAAAATCTTTACAGCCAAAGTTTCACCCTGTTTCTCCAAATAACTGCATACGATGGCTGCGGCATTGGCGCTGGTGAAAACGATATGGCGGATACCACTTTCAACGGCTGCTATCATTGCATCATATTTTTCGGAAGACATCACCGGTGTAATGGAAATAAATTCCTTTTCAATGATCTCTATGCCTTTCGCGGCTGCCTGACTTACCAGCGAGGGAGCTATTTTTTTCGTACAAAGTACTTTATATGAAGGCATATTATTGGGTAACCCCCTGGTTTCTGATGCTGTCCGCTATGGCCGACCCGCCTTTTGCCAGTAATGCGCTGGCCGCGTCTTTACCTGCTGCTGCCGCTTCGGAAAAAAGGTAACTTTTTTCAATATCCACTTTATGCGCCCCGTCCGTACTGCAGATATTTCCGCGAAACCGGATACCACCGTTTACTATTTCTGCCAGGGCACTTACCGGGGTGGAGCAGCCGCCCATCAGTGTACGGAGAAAGTCTTTTTCTATGCCGGTGCATAAGGCGGTGTCCGCATCGTTCAGTGGTTTACATGCATCTATGCAGTGTTCATCTTCCTGGCGGCATACCACCATAATGGCACCCTGCGAAGGTGCGGGCAGCATCCAGTCCAGTTCTACCGAAGCGGCCGGACGAAGCTGTATACGATCGAGCCCCGCAGCGGCGAAGATGGCACCGTTCCAGTTACTTTCTTCTACCTTTCGCAGGCGTGTGTTTATATTGCCACGAAGGTTTTCCACGTTATAGCGGGGGTAACGGTGCAACCACTGCGCTTTACGGCGGATACTGCTGGTGGCAATAGTGCCGGCCGCATCGCGGTCGTCTAAAAAAGAAGGATCGCCGCGGTAAACCAACAGGTCTTTATAGGAAGCCCTTGGTAACACGGCCGAACTGGCAATGCCCCTGGCAAGTTGCGTAGGCACGTCTTTCATCGAATGCACCGCCAGGTCTACCTGGCCCGTTAGCAAGGCTATGTCCAGGCTGCGGGTAAAAATGCCCTGTACCCCTATTTCGTAAAGCGGTGTTTTAAGGTCGATATCTCCATCACTTTTTATATATATCAATTCGGAAGAATGACCGTTTTTCCTTAAAAGTTGTTGTACACTTGTTGCCTGCCATACGGCCAACTGGCTTTCCCTGGTGCCGATCCTTATCAGTTTGTTCATGTGCTTTAATTTGCCCCCGGGCTCATAAATTCATTAATGGCTTCAATATATTGGCAGCCTCCCTGGTTAAGGCGACGCATTTTAACAGCCATGCCGTTGATCACTTTCTGAATCTTTTCGTTGGTACTGTTAGGAGAAATAACGGAAGCATACTGGGAAGAATAATCGAGGTAAAGCCGGCAGGTATGTATCTCCTGTAATTTATTTTTTACGGCTTTCAGCACGGGTACGTGCCGGCGCATATCACTCCATTCCACAAATTCAGCGATATGCTCCGCAATCAGTTGTTTGGCCCTAGGTACTTCGGCTTTGCGTTTGGCAAGGGTTTTATCCTTTAGCCGGGAAAGTTCGTCGACGTTTACCAGTGTAATGCCTTCAAGCTCGCGGGCAGCAGCATCTACATTATATGGTATGGAAAGATCTATAATCAGTTTTTGACCGGCTGACGCCAAATGTTCTTTGCGTATGGTTGGTTCGCCTGCATTGGTAGCCACCAGGATAATATCGGCCTTTTCTATGCAGGAGTACAACTCGCTCATGGTGGCATGTTGCAGGTGTAGTTCTTTTGCCAGGTCCGCTGCTTTTTCCGGACTGCGATTGATAAGTGTAATATTGGTGGTTTCCAGATAGTCAACGAGGTTCTTGCAGGTATTGCGACCTATTTTACCGATACCCACCAACAATATCTTTTTATTTTTTACATCCTTTACTTTTTCCCGGATATATTGAATGGCGGCAAAGGAAACGGAAACCGTTCCGCCGCTGAGTGATGTCTGATTTTTGATAGCCTTGGAAGCCTGGAGTACGGAGTTGACCATCCTTTCCAATGAAGGGCCTATAAAGGAGTGCTGACGGCTTAATTTGACCGATTGTTTGATCTGACCGATAATTTCATAATCTCCCAGTATTTGCGAATCCAGACCGGCACCCACGTTAAAAAGATGCTCCACTGCATGCAGGCCCTGCTTTACATAGGAAAGCTCCGTGAACACGGAGATATCGCCGGTAGTTTGTGAACATAATAACTGGATCAATTGTACCGCATCTTCAGCGAAGCCGTAAATCTCTGTCCGGTTGCAGGTAGATAATATAAAGAGTTCAGAAATACCGTAAGATGGTGCAAGGGCTAAAATGGCGGTGTACTGTTCCTGGCTGATAGCAAACTGGCCTCTTACCGTGGCATCTGTTTTTTTATAGTTGATCCCCGCCATGTAAAACTTCAATATGTCTTTGGTTCGGTTGCCCTGCATGTGCACTCGTAGTAGTATGAATTGCAAAATTACTTTCAACGCAGGCAAAACAAGAATAATTATGTCATACCACTGTCATTTTATAAATATAAAAGAATGAACAAATTAAATAATGACGCAACCATTTTTTGAAACACGCATTATGTATTTTAAGAAGATGGACATCACGTAAATGCGTACTTTTGCAAACCATCCACAAACTTATGGCAACAACAAAAAAGCGAGGTGTATTGCTGATGAATCTTGGCTCACCGGATTCTACGGAAGTAAAAGATGTACGCCGTTACCTGAATGAATTTTTACTCGATGAGCGGGTGATCGATTATCCCTATATTATCCGCAAGCCCCTGGTAAGCGGCATCATTGTGCCGTTCCGCGCGCCGAAATCGGCAGAGGCCTACAAAACCATCTGGACACCGGAGGGGTCGCCATTGATCGTTTTAAGCAAACAGCTGCGCACGGCTTTACAGGAGCAATTGGAAGAACCGGTGGAACTAACGATGCGTTACGGTAACCCTTCACCCGAAGCGGCGTTCAGGCGTTTAATGGAAAGAATGCCCGACATGGACGAAGTGATTGCCATACCTATGTATCCCCATTACGCAATGTCTTCTTACGAAACGGCTGTGGAGTATGTGAAAGAAGTGCATAAGGAAAAACAATATTCTTTTGGATTGCATTTTATTAAACCTTATTACAATCACCCCGCTTATATAGGAGCCCTGGCAGATCGCATGCAGCCTTTCTTACAGCAGGATTACGATCATATCTTATTCAGTTATCATGGCATACCGGGCAGGCATATCCGTAAAAGCGATGTTACGGGCAATCACTGTCTGACAGTAAATGATTGCTGTAATGTTTCTTCCCCCGCTCATTCTTTCTGTTACCGGCATCAGTGTTTTACTACTACAAAGCTGGTAACCGAAAAGCTTGGTATCAGCACCGATAAATACAGCGTTTCATTCCAGTCGAGATTAGGTAAGGGCTGGCTCCAGCCTTTTACGGATAAACGGCTCGAAGAGATGCCGGGAGAAGGTATCAAAAAACTGCTGGTATTATGCCCGGCTTTTACTAGTGACTGCCTGGAAACCCTGGAAGAGATAGAAGAAAGAGGAAAGGAAAGTTTTATGGAGGCAGGTGGAGAAACCTATACCATGATCCCCTGTCTTAATACGCATCCTATGTGGGTAAAAGCACTATCAGGTTGGGTAAATGAATACAATAGCGGCAACAAAGAAATGATTCTTTAAGGCGGCATTTAATTAAAGCAGGTGCAAATGTACTTTTACGTAAAAGCCCTCCATATCATCTTTGTCATCACCTGGTTCAGTGGTATGTTTTATATCGTCAGGCTATTTATATACAATACGGAAGCAGGTGAAAAAACCGAGACCGAAAGAAACATCCTGCGGCCACAGTTTGGCATAATGATGAAACGGTTGTGGATGGGCATTACCTGGCCATCTGCCGTACTAACCCTTGTTTTCGGGGGGTGGATGTTGTACCTATACGGCAGTATACCCTCCTGGTTATGGATTAAAATAGGCTTTGTAACAGGACTTTATCTATATCATTTTTCTTTGCAGCGTATATACGCTGAACAATCAAAAGGCATATTTCGCTTTTCCTCCCAGCAGTTAAGAATATGGAACGAAGTGGCCACCATCTTCCTGGTGGCAATAGTAATGCTGGTAGTGGTAAAACAAAACCTGAGTGTTGTATGGGCACTGGCCGGCTTATTACTGTTCGTGATATTGCTGATGAGCGGCATCCGTATTTACAAGTGGACTAGGAATACTAATAAACCTTTATAAACAAAAGAGACTGTCTTATGAACAGTCTCTTAGAAGTTTCCAGGGAATTGATTACGAGATACATCGACTATATCGTCAATATTAAATTAGGTTTAACACAACAAATACCAGAGATTAAAAACGGGTCAGCTACAGGAACTCTTTTGCAAAGGATGAGATTTAGACTGGGAAATAAAGTAAAGGGGGTAAGACTACCCCCTTATTTAACCCCTAAACCCTAAACCGTAGAAAGGTCTTTCATCTAATACTTTAAAAAATCGCCCGGAGGCGTATATTAGAAAATATGTTTATTAATTGAAAGCGTATATTGAATTGTGGCTTTTCCTGTAAGATTACTGTATATCAGATTCTGCGAGAATATTTCATAAATTATGCCAAATAGACGGATGTGGACAAAGCAGTGCTTTTTTGAGGTTTTCTTTAACAAATTATTTAAATCCGTAGGTAAAAACTATTAGTTTATGTTTATCGATTCTAAAAGAACCTGTTAAGGAAGCATTGCAGGCTCACTGTAAGATCTGATCGCGACTTGTCCATTTTACGTAGCTTTGCCCCTTTTTATATGGCAGCTACATACAGAGAATTCACGCAGTTAAATTTGCCGTCCATAGAGCGGGACATGCTGGCCCGCTGGGAAGCATCGCAAGCCTTCGAAAAAAGTGTGAGCCTCCGGGAGGGGGGCCAGCCGTTCGTGTTTTATGAAGGGCCGCCCAGTGCGAACGGTATGCCCGGTATCCACCATGTAATTTCCAGAACGTTAAAAGACCTCGTTTGCAGGTATAAAACCATGCAGGGTTTCCAGGTAAAACGTAAAGGAGGATGGGATACGCATGGACTTCCCGTTGAGCTGGGAGTGGAAAAGCTGCTGGGCATTACGAAAGAAGATATCGGTAAAAAGATATCGGTGGCGGAATATAACCAGCGGTGTAGAGAAGAAGTACTTAAATACAAGGATAAATGGGACGAACTGACCCAGAAAATGGGTTACTGGGTAGACCTGAAGGACCCTTATATCACATTCCAAAATAACTATATAGAAACGCTGTGGTGGATATTGAAACGCCTGTACGATAAAGGGTTTTTATACGAAAGTGTAAGTATCCAACCCTATAGTCCGGCTGCCGGAACCGGTTTAAGCTCACACGAACTTAACCAGCCAGGAACATACAAGGATGTAAAGGATACCAGTATCGTTGCGATGTTTAAAGCAACCCGGAACGCTAAGTCAGCGTTTTTATGGAAAGAATCAGGTAATGAGGTCTTTTTTATGGCCTGGACTACTACCCCCTGGACCCTACCCTCCAACCTCGGCCTTACGGTTGGCCCGAATATCGACTACGTTAAAATAAGCACTTTTAATCCCTATACGCATTTGCCGGTGGAAGTGATCCTCGCGCAAGCCCTTATCTATAAATATTTTAAACCGGAAAGTGAAAACGGCGATTTCAGCTCGTATAATTCTGAAACCAAATTGCTTCCCTGGAAACTAATACAGTCGTTTAAAGGAAAAGACCTGGAAGGTTGCGAATACGAACAACTACTTCCTTTTGAGGCCAATTCCCCGTCTGTTATACAGGAGATCACTCCCGGGGCTCAACCGTTCAGGGTAATATGCGGCGATTTCGTAACCACGGAGGACGGAACCGGCATTGTACATACATCCCCGGCTTTTGGTGCAGATGACTATAAGGTAGGTAAAAAATATAATATCGGTATACTGACCATGGTCGACAGGCAGGGAAAATTTGTGGAGGGTCTCGGTGAATATAGCGGACGGTATGTAAAAAACTATAAGGATGACCCTGCGTATGTGGATGTAAACATAGACATCAGTGTCAGCCTTAAAAAGGAGAACCGGGCCTTTAAAGTGGAAAAATACGAGCACAATTACCCGCACTGCTGGAGAACCGACAAGCCCATTCTTTATTATCCGCTGGACGCCTGGTTTATAAAAACCACGGCTGTAAAGCACCGTATGGTTGAACTCAATAAAACGATCAACTGGAAACCTAAAGCCACCGGTGAAGGAAGGTTCGGGAATTGGCTGGAGAATATGGTAGACTGGAACCTGAGCCGCAGCCGCTTCTGGGGAACACCGCTGCCGGTATGGAGAACGGATGACAGGGAAGAGGAGATATGCATCGGCAGCATTGCAGAACTAAATGAAGCCATACGTAAGGCAAGCAGTATCTTGGGCGGTGATGTAAATAAAAACTATCTCCACGAAGGCATACTGGATCTGCATAAACCTTATGTGGATGAGATCGTACTGGTGTCGCCCTCCGGCAAACCCATGCACCGGGTACCAGACCTGGTAGATGTATGGTTCGACAGTGGTGCGATGCCCTATGCGCAATGGCACTATCCCTTTGAAAACCAGGAAATGGTAGATAAGGGTCAGGCTTTCCCGGCAGATTTTATCGCCGAAGGCGTGGATCAGACGAGGGGATGGTTTTATACCCTTCATGCCTTGGGGGTGCTGCTTTTTGACAAAGTTGCGTATAAAGCGGTGGTATCTAATGGATTAGTGCTGGACAAGAACGGCAATAAAATGAGCAAGCGCCTGGGTAACGTCGTAAATCCTTTTGAAACGATTGACCAGTTTGGCGCAGACGCCACCCGCTGGTACCTTATTACCAATGCCTCTCCCTGGGACAACCTTAAATTTGACCTGGAAGGCATCCGGGAGATACAGCGTAAATTTTTTGGAACACTTTATAATACCTACCAGTTTTTTGCCCTGTACGCCAATGTAGACGGATTTTCATTTAAAGAAGCCGCCATACCAGTGGAGCAAAGAGCGGAGATCGACCGCTGGGTGCTTTCCTCCCTTCATTCGCTGGTGAAGAAAGTGACCGCACATTTCGATGAGTTCGAGCCTACCCTTGCCGGCCGTGCCATAGAAGACTTTGTGGGCGAGCAGCTTAGCAATTGGTATGTACGCCTTTGCCGCCGGCGGTTCTGGAAAGGGGAATATGAGCAGGATAAAATTGCAGCGTACCAGACATTGTACGAATGCCTGGAAACGGTTTCGCGGCTGATGGCACCTGTGTCGCCGTTTTTCGCCGATTGGCTTTTTAATAATTTAAATGAAGTTACCGGCAGGTACAACCACATTTCGGTTCATCACCTGCTATTCCCGCAAAGCGATCCGGCACAAATCGATACTTCGCTGGAAGAGCGGATGCAACTGGCGCAAACAGCGTCTTCTCTGATACTTTCCTTACGGAAAAAAGTGAACATCAAGGTCCGCCAGCCCTTACAGAAAATACTGATCCCTGTGCTGAACCCTTCCATGAAGGAACAGTTGCTGAAAGTGGAGGATCTGATTAAGTCGGAAGTGAATGTAAAAGAGATACAATACCTGGCCGATACGGAGGGCTTTATCAAAAAGAAGATCAAACCCGATTTCCAGGCCCTGGGTAAAAAGCTAGGTGCCCGCATGAAATCAGTCACCCAGGCTATTGCCCTGTTCACTCAGGAAGACATCCTTAAACTGGAAAAAGATGGGATTTACACATTGTTTATTGATAACGAACCCTTAATATTACAAATAAATGAAGTGGATATCTCTAGTGAAGACATTCCCGGCTGGATGGTAGCCGGCAAAGAGGCACTGACGGTAGCCCTGGATGTTACCGTAACCCCAGAACTGGAAAGTGAAGGCAATGCCCGGGAGCTGGTGAACAGAATTCAGAAGATCAGGAAAGAGAGCGGTTTCGAGCTGACGGACAGAATAACTGTTAAAGTATCGGACCACGAAGCCCTAAAGGCATCTTTTACGCAATTTAATGACTATATTTGCGCGGAAATTCTGGCAGATAAAATTGAATTGCTGCCGGAAATGACTGATGGAACTGACATAGAAGTAAATGATGTTCTTTTTAAAATATCTGTCAAAAAGTCCTAACAGGAACTTAAAAGGATAATAGTATGGCAACAAAGAAAAAAGTGGCTGCTAAACCTGCTGCAAAAAAAGTGGCTAGTACGAAGAAAGTTACCGCACCCTCCAAATCGGTCACCACCGCCAAGGGAAAGTCGTCGCCCAGGCTGGTCGCTAAAACTCCGGTTAAAGTGCCGGTAAAAAAAGCCGTGCCTGTTGTTGCCAAAAAATCAGCGGCTAAACCAGTGCCTGCGCCTGCTAAAAAAGTGGAATCAAAGAAAGCAGAAGTGAAAAAGCCGGAGCCCGCTAAAGTGCAGAAACCTGTTCCCAAACCTATGAGCGTTAAAGAAACCAAACCCGTAAAACAAGTTAAAGAAATAGCCGTAGCGCCCGTAAAGGAGATAAAACCGGTAAAAGAAAAAAGGGAAAAGAAAGATAAAAAGCCGGCTGCCCCTCCCCGCAAAATGTACGAAAAAAGCATGGGAGTATTAAGAAGCCTTCCTAAAAAACCGGAAGCGAGGCCCGCAGCACCCAAACAGATAACCGTTCCCCCGCCTTTTAAAAAGACCCCTCCCAAAGAGGCAGACCCGATAAGGACAGGGAAACTGGTAATTCCTGAAATAAAAACAAAAACAGTACGGAAATACGAACCGGACTTCACTAAATCAGTATTAGATACACCTATGCACGAACAATCAGGACCCTCACAGAGATATAGCGATGTGGATTTACAGGAATTCAGAGATCTGATCAACAAGAAACTGGACGCCGCTAAAAAAGAACTTTCCTACCTGCAGGGACTTATAACCCGTAAAGACGAAATGGGCGGAGATAACGACGACGCGAGATACATGACCATGGAAGATGGAAGCATGAGTATGGAAAGAGAGCAGTTAAGCCAGATGGCCAGCCGTCAGATCACTTTTATAGATCATCTGGAAAAAGCCATTATGCGTATAGAAAATAAAACCTACGGTATATGCCGGGTAACCGGCAAACTGATAGATAAAGCCCGCTTAAGAGCTGTTCCTCATGCTACCTTAAGCATGGAAGCCAAACAAATGCAGCATAAATAACTTAGAGGCTCCTTTAGAAGCTTTATAATAAATAAGCACGTGCTTTCTCAATAAATAGAAAGCACGTGCTTATTTATTTAAGTAAAGCGTTGTATTCATTTAAGTGTTTTCGTAACCCCTATTTTTAAACCATATTCCATCAGGTATTCCCGGATAGGGTACCGGTCAGTGTACGTGGAGAGCAACTGATACCGGAACTGCGGACCCGCCTGCCACCTTAAACCTCCGAAGCTGTAAGAAATATAAGCTTCCATAGCGGCATTTACATTCCATTTGCGAACGAGATCCGGCTGTTTGGTATAATTGCCATAATCGGATGTAAGCAGGTAAGTGTTATTATAAAGCAGGTAAGTAGGTTGAAGCGTACCGGCTACATTAAACTGGAAACGTTTATTGCCCAATACCCGGAACTCAGCCCCGATAGGCAACGATAACTGCAGGTACTGATTCTGCAGTTCCTGCGGAAATCTTCCTCCGAGGTTGCGTATGGATGAATATGAGGTAATGGTCTGCTGCTGGCTGGAAGATCCTGTTGCGCTGCTAAGCGTGATAGCGGTCATTTCCCGGGCCGACTTATACGCACTGATATTGTACCGTACGAAGTTAAGTTGAATGCCGCCTTTTAAAATAAAACGATCTGATATATCATATAGAACTGCCGATCCTGCTTCCAGGCCAAAAGCGGGCTGGTGGTCAACTATGCCGTCCACATTAATTGGATCTCCTGATAAGGGAGATATATTGTTCGTAGCTTTTATATCCCTGTAATTGTTTAAGCGGCGGTAGCTGGCTCCCGGGGATATATAAAATTGCAGGTGATACCTTTTATTTTTGAATGGGGATAAACGAAGGGCCGCCCTGTCCTGCAGCCAATTGATCTCAAGTTTCTTTTCCTTTTCCTCTTCTTTCTTGTCCTGCTTACCGGTGATGTTATTTAATTCAAGCGGCGGAGCTTCCATCGGCATATATAATTTGCCGGAAGCGGAACCGTTGTCTTTTTCTTTTTCTTTAGTATCAGCTAAGGAATTTGCAGCAAAAGGAGGATTAGAAATAAGACGGGGGAGTTCGTTATCGCTTTCGTCGCTGGATTCTTTTTTTGCATCATTCGCTTTTGTACTATTAGCATCGGCAGATGCGGATGGACTGGTTGCAGAGATGCTTCCGCCGGATATGTCTTTACGTGTTACTGACGAAGCGAGCAGTGAATGCGCATTACTAACGGAATCATTCACAATGTTCATAGCAGCTTTCTGGTAACCGGTAGAAACGATTTCAAGACTGATGAAAACCATAGTAGTCAGCAGAAGTAGAGCACCCGTGGCTGCATACCATTTTCTTCTTGCGTGGAGGGACCGGTAAATAGTATCCCACACCCTATCCGAAGGATAGAGATTATATTGATCGGCTTTTTGTTTTAAAAAGTCTTCGAAATCATCATCATCATAAAAGTTCCTCTCCATTTCGATGGTAATTTATAAGGGTTGGGGATTACCAGTGTTTTTTTCAGTTGTTCGGCTATATTCATTGAGTATATATGGTATTAAATGGCGACCTATCTTCCGAGGGCAAGCATAGGTTGTTTCGCTTTTGATTTGTAAATAATGTTTTTCTTCAACAGAATATCTTCCAGCATCTGCTTGGCACGTGTATACTGCGACCGGCTCGTACTTTCCTCCACATCCAGCATTTCTCCTATCTCTTTATGCGAGTAGCCTTCTATAGCATACAGGTTCAATACTGTGCGGTAACCTATTGGTAACAGCCGGATGCATTCCACCAGTTGTTTGGCCTGCATGATGGAAGGTATGGTTTCCTCCCGTACAGGCACGCTGTTCGCGTGAATCAGATCGACACTTTCAACGAACTTTTTATTCTTCTTAAGACTGTTAATACAGGTATGAACTATTATACGCCGTACCCAGCCTTCGAATGCTCCCTGGTTCCGGAAAGTATGAATTTGCAAAAAGACCTTGATAAATCCTTCCTGCAACATATCTTCCGCATCTTCGCGGTTATGTGCGAACCGGTAACAAACTGCCAGCATTTTGGGACTGTACTTATTATACAATTCCTTTTGCGCAAGCGCATCATTCTGAATACAATCCTGTAAAATGGCTTCCTCGGACATACATACCGTTTGGTTACCTGTAATTTAGACAATTTTGCGATACAAACGCTGCTTTGGAAAAAAAAAGTTGTACCTGAAAAGGGCTATATTTCTCCTGATGGGCAGTCAGAAATTATATCAACACCTCGCCCGTCATTTCTTCCGGCACTGGCAATTGCATCACCGTTAGTATAGTAGGAGCCAGGTCACCCAGTTTACCGGGGCGAACGGTCCCGCGCCAATCTTTGTCTATTATGAAGAATGGCACCAGGTTGAGTGTATGCGCTGTATTGGGTGAACCGTCCGCGTTAATCATATAATCGGCGTTACCATGATCGGCCGTCAGAAAAACGGTATAGCCATTGGCTAGAGCGGCTGTTACTACCCGCTCCACGCATGCATCCACCGTTTCCACCGCTGTGATCGCCGCCGCGAATATGCCCGTATGACCCACCATATCGGCATTGGCAAAATTGAGGCAAATAAAGTCGGCAGATTTTTTTTCTATTTCAGGTACCAGTGCATCGGTCAGTTCATATGCACTCATTTCCGGCTGCAGATCATATGTGGCTACTTTGGGAGAAGGCTTCATAATCCGTGTCTCACCTTCAAAGGGAGTTTCTCTTCCTCCACTGAAAAAGAAAGTTACATGAGGATACTTTTCCGTTTCAGCAATGCGTATCTGTTTTTTCCCGTAATGCGCCAGCACTTCACCCAATGTATTGTTTAAGTTATCAGTCTCGAAAATCACATTTACCCCAAAGAAACTTTTATCGTATTCCGTCATCGTGGTATAATGAAGTTTAAGTGCCTTCATACCCTGTTCAGGGAAGTCGGTCTGGGTAAGTACTTCCGTAATCTCCCGGCAGCGGTCTGTACGGAAATTGAAGCATACCACTACATCACCATCGCTGATGGTAGCGACCGGAATACCGGTCGCATCCTTGATCACACATGGTTTAATGAATTCATCGGTTATATTGTTGGAATAAGCACGTTCTATAGCTGCTATGGCATTGGTATGTTCATCGCCTTCTCCTTTCACGATAGCATCGTAAGCAAGTTGTACCCGTTCCCAGCGTTTATCGCGGTCCATGGCATAATATCTTCCGCTAACGGAAGCGATCCTTCCGGTACTGTCATTCAAATGGGATTGCAGCGCGGTAACAAACCCCAGCCCGCTTTTAGGATCGGTATCCCTGCCGTCTGTAAAAGCATGAATAAATACATCCTGCAATCCCCCGGAAGCGCATAACGAAGTAATTGCTTTGATATGATTGATATGCGAATGCACTCCGCCGTTGCTTACCAGCCCCAGCAGGTGTAAGGGTTTGTTATTGGTTTTAGCAAAGCGTATAGCATTCAGCAGCACCTCATTCTTCGTAAAGCTGCCATCGCGGATGGCTACGTTAATACGTTGCAGTTCCTGGTATACAATACGGCCGGCGCCCAGGTTAAGGTGACCTACTTCACTATTGCCCATTTGCCCGTCGGGGAGCCCTACCCATTCACCGCAGGTAACAAGGGTACTATTAGGATATGATTCATATAGCGAGTTAACGAAAGGTGTTTTTGCATGTTGAATGGCATCGCTGGAAGGGACTTTACCTAATCCCCATCCATCCATGATTATAAGAATTACTTTTTTATTTTCCATGGGATAAAACTACAGTATTTGGCATATTTTTGGCGAACTAATGTATGAAAATCCATGACATCCTTCGCTTTCCGAAAAACAAACGGCATATAAACTTTTGCATATGATTTTTTTTACCCGGCTGCTACTGCTTATATCTACCTCTTTCTTCATAAGTTCTTATACGGCAACTCCTGAAATGGACGATATCATCGCAGCGCTTAAATCGGGTAATGCCGCAGAACTGGCCCGTTATTTCGATACAAGAGTAGACATAACGCTTCCGGGAAAAAGCGATAACTACAGCCGCACCCAGGCACAGATGGTAATGAGAGACTTCTTCGCACTGAACGCCGTGAAGTCTTTTGAATTAAAACACACCGGGGAAAATAAGGATGGCTCTCAATACTGCACCGGAACCCTCCAGACTAAAAACGGCAATTACCGCACGATACTTTTTATGAAACAGAAAGGCGACAGGCAGCTCCTGCAGCAATTGAGCTTTCAGCAGGTGGAATAAATTCCCTGTTACGCAGTCCTTAAAGCTTTGTAGTTTTGCAGCTATGACATTCTTCGACCAGCAACTCCGCATATTAGTAGAAGCCGCGTTAAAAGAAGATATAGGCGATGGCGATCATTCCACCCTCGCTTCCATTCCACCCTCCGAAAGCGGAAAGGCCGTTCTGAAAATAAAACAGGAGGGCGTACTTGCAGGAGTGGAAACCGCGGAGAAAATATTCCGGATAAAGGAGCCGGGTATTCATTTTACAGCATTTAAAAAAGATGGCGACCGTATGTTACCGGGAGAGGAAGCATTTACCGTGGAAGCCTCCGTGCATACCATTCTTCAATGCGAACGGCTGGTACTTAATTGCATGCAGCGCATGAGCGGCATCGCCACGCTTACGGCAAAATACGTGGATGCTTTAAAAGGATACCATACCCGTGTACTGGATACCCGTAAAACCACTCCTAACTTTCGCCTGCTGGAAAAGGAAGCGGTGCGTATCGGCGGCGGCACGAATCACCGGTTTGGCTTATACGATATGATCATGCTGAAAGATAACCATATCGATTATAGCGGTGGCATTGAAAAAGCGATCGATAAAGCATATACCTATGTGCAGTCGGTTAAGCCGGGCCTTTTGATAGAAGTGGAAACCCGCTCACTGCAGGATGTACAAACAGTGGTGAATATAGGAAAGGGTAAAGTGTCGCGTATCATGCTGGATAATTTTACACCAGCTGCAACAATGGAAGCACTGCAAATAATAGATGGTAATTTTGAAACCGAGGCCAGCGGAGGCATCCACCTGGGTAACCTGGCGTCCTACGCTGAAACGGGTGTTGATTATATCAGCGTGGGTGCATTGATACACCAGGCGCAAAGTGTTGACTTAAGTTTAAAAGCAACCGTATGAGTAAAAAGAGCAAGCCGGACCTCAGGGGTTTCGTATTCAGTACCGACCCCAGTTTTAGTTTTGAAGAAGAAAAGCAGGAAGAATCAGAAACGCCGGAACCCGCAAAGCAGCGGCTGAAGATAAGCCTGGATAAAAAGCAACGGGCCGGCAAGGCCGTTACGCTCGTGTCCGGCTTTACAGGCACCACGAACGACCTGGAGGAACTTGGTAAAAAACTGAAGAACTTCTGCGGCACCGGAGGGTCCGTAAAGGATAGAGAGATATTGATACAGGGCGACCAGCGTCAGAAAGTGCTCCCCTGGCTGATAAAAAATGGTTATATAAACACCAGGTAGTTTTTTATATAACCGGCTATCCTTCCTGGTTATTGACCCTGTGCCAGCGTATAGCCGATCTTATCGCCGAATTTCATCAGGAACTCCACGGAGCATACTTTAGCGTCTTCGGAGAAATCGGCAGCTATATGCAATAGTTCTTTTTGAGTGATGGTCTTCCCTGGCTTTTTTTCGAACCGCACACGATACTCATTTACCAGTTCAGTATAGATAGAACCCGTTGGCCACACCTGTGTTCCCCTGTTAGAGATCATGACGAGGTCGAAGTTGTCGGTAAGTCTTTTCTTGGCTAGTTCGGCCAGTTCGGACGGTTGCAGGTCGTTCGATTCTACGAACACATCCACGCCTATCATCTCTTCCTTAATGCCTTTGGTGACAGTGAGTTTGTTTTTGGTGAGCGCATGATGATTGGCTTTAAAATCTATATTGGGTTTTCCGGCCACCACACCGGTAGAAGGCAGTTTGCCCAAATTGTCAATGATGGCATTGGCAAAACCCAGCGTATTAACGGAAGGAATAGACCGGTTGCCGAAATCGCCTGTATGAACACCATGTTCCAGCGCATACAGCAATGCATTTTCTATAGCCGCCGCATTTTCCGTAAGGCCTGTATAGCGCAACATCAATATGCCTGAAAGCAGTAAAGCCGTGGGATTGGCAATGCCTTTACCCATAATGTCCGGAGCAGTACCGTGCACCGCTTCGAAGATGGAGATATTATCGCCGATATTGGCAGAGGGGGCAAAACCAAGTCCGCCCACCAGGCCGGCACACAGATCGGACACTATATCGCCCTGTAAATTGGTAAGCACGATGGCTTCAAATCTTTCGGGGTGAGTAACCAGCTTCATGCACAGGTCGTCTACTATAATGTCGGAAGATTCGATATCGGGGTATTCTTTGGCGATATCCTGGAAGGTCTCCAGGAAAAGTCCATCCGTCAGCTTCATGATATTGGCCTTATGCCCACACGTTAGTTTTGTATATCCTTTACGCCGGGCCATTTCAAAAGCATAGCGGATCACCTGCGCGGAACCGGGGCGGGTAATAATACGACGGCCAACCGCTACATCGTATGTTAACAGGTGTTCAATACCACCATAGGTATCTTCAATATTTTCGCGTATAATGGTAAGGTTGATGGGAATGCCGGCTTTTGAAAAAACCGTTTCCACGCCGTTCAGTGTTCTGAAGTCCCTTTGATTGGCATAGGTATTCCATACCTTGCGGGCGGTAACGTTGATGCTTTTAACGCCTTTACCCTTGGGCGTTTCCATGGGGCCTTTAAAAAGAATGCCCAGGCTTTCGATCGTTTCTTTTGCCTGCTCCGTCATTCCATTGCTGTAGCCTTTATCAAATACCCACTTACCCATATCCACAAACTCATATTCCAGGGGTACTTTAGCTGCCTTAAAGATCGACAATACGGCTTCCATTATTTCCGGTCCTATACCATCCCCGGTAGCTACAGCGATTTTCATAACAATATTATTTGTGCGCAAATTTAAGCGAACAGGGGTCAACAACAAGTTAAGTCCCCGGAAATCCGTGCATTTTATTTATTTTTATAAAAATTCGCAGATGGTAAGCAAAATATCGGAAGGAGTGGAAGTGACCGTTGAGACGTTTTACCAGCCTGATTACTCCAACCCTGTTACCAGTGAGTTTATGTTTGCCTACCGCATTACGCTGGAGAACCGCAACAGCTTCTCCGTAAAGCTGAACCGCAGGCACTGGCATATATTCGACAGCAATGGCGATCATCGCGAAGTAGAAGGTGAAGGAGTGATAGGGATTCAGCCTATTCTTAATCCCGGAGAAAAATACCAGTATACCAGTGGCTGCAACCTGCGCACGGAAGTGGGTAAGATGAGTGGCTCTTACAGTATGGAAAATCTCGACACTAAAAAACCGTTCGATGTAATTATCCCTTCCTTCGACCTCGTAGCTCCTTTTAAAAATAACTGAGCTATCGTACACCGTGCATCAGTTTCTTAAGTAAAGGATGCAGCACCATTACCAGCAAGGCCAAACCTATAGGCACCAGTGTGAAGATGAGGAAAAACGTGGAAAGCGAATACATGGCGGTGATCTTGTTGATCATGCCACCCATAGAGCCGGCTGTTTTATTACCGATGGCTATGGCAAGGTACCAGATGCCGAACATGACACCGATCATACGCGCAGGCACCAGTTTACTTACGTAAGAAAGTCCTACCGGCGATAAACATAATTCTCCCAGTGTATGAAACAGGTAAGCGAAAATCAGCCATATCATGCTTACTTTAACCGATTCGTTGCCGCCAACGATAGCGGTAGCGCCGTAGGCAAGCGACGCGAATCCCAGGCCGAGCAGCGTCATGCCAATACCATACTTAAACGCCGCAGGCGGATTGTATTTGCTTTCCCATACTTTAGATACCAGGGGTGCAAAGGAAATGATGAAAAAAGAATTGAGAATGCCGAACCAGGATGCGGCCACCACCGTTTCTTCTTTTTGAAACTCGCGGTTAAGCATCCAAAGTACAACAGCCCATATCAATACAAAACTGGCCGCCAGTATAGTGTTGCCCAGGGCATATTTTTTAAATGTCTGGGTAAATAATTTCCATAATACATAAGTAATAATGCCGAGGGGTATAATGGTAAGCAGTGTATTAACGATCTTAAAAAGAGAAGCGGTAGAGCCTGACAGTGCGCGTTGGGTGTATTTTTCAGCGAAGATGGTCATGGACCCCCCAGCCTGTTCGAAACTGGCCCAGAAGAATATAGTAAAGAAGGCAAAGATGGTAACGGCAATCAGGCGTTGGCGTGTAACCAGCGAATAGCGGGAAATTCTGCTGGCAAGCAGTATAAGGAAAAGCGCAAGACCGAGCAGGATGATGAAATTGGAACCATCGAGCCCGGCTGCATGAAAGTTTAGCAGATTGTTTCCGCTTATTTTTGAATAAGGGTCGTTCAGTATCCATATCAATCCCAGTATCAGGGAAAATGCCATCAGTACGATGTCGAAAGGTGTAAAGGGTGCGCGTTTGTCGCCATCTTCTACATTTTGCTTTTCCTGTTTTTCGGCGGCGGTAGGCTTCAGCCCCACTGTTCCGAAGATGCCCTGGGTAAAATAAAACTGCAACATGCCCAAGAACATAAAAATACCTGCCAGTCCGAAGCCCAGGCCCCAACTGATATTTTCGCCGATATAGCCACAAAGCATAATACCTAAGAATGCACCGGCGTTAACACCCATATAAAAAATAGTATAGGCACCATCCTTTTTTTCCGGATGATCTTTATACATATAAGAAACGATCGAAGTCATATTGGGCTTAAAAAACCCGTTACCGAAGATAAGGAATGCGATGCCCAGGTACAGGAAGCCAGGCGTTTCCATAGCCATGCTGGCATGACCGAGCGTCATCAACAGGGCACCGATTACTACGGCCAGGCGATAGCCCAGGTATTTATCCGCAAGGTATCCACCCATGATAGTGGTCAGGTAAACGAGCGATGTATAAGTGCCATATAAAGCCAGCGCATTTTCTTCCGGCCACTCCCAGCCACCTTTGGAATAAGATGAAATCAGGAATAAGACCAGGATTGCCCGCATGCCATAGTAGGAAAAACGCTCCCACATTTCGGTGAAGAACAAAACAAATAAACCGGCCGGGTGACCTAATACTTTGGATTTAAAGAAATCGTTCGTTTCCATATATGTTTATTGAAGTAGTTAGTTGAGCGATTTATTTTACTCCCTGCATGTATTTTTTCAGATAGGGCGATATCAATAGTAAAATACCGCCTGCCAGCAATCCTGTGTAAAACAGGAACTGAAACAATTCAGCATAAGCGTTCAGTGAGCTTTTTACATCCGTAACGATACCCGCCTCCGTTTCCACACTGGCTATATTGGCCAGGATGGATGCTATGTATTCCGAACTGGCCGTGGCAAGAAACCATACGCCCATCATGAAACCCACGATGCGGGGTACGGATAATTTGGTAACGGCGGAAAGTCCTACCGGGGATAACGCCAGTTCGCCACAGGTATGCAGCAGGTAAGCCAGTACCAGCCATACCGGTGCTACTTTACCCATATCATCCGCATTGTTGATGCCCCATACCAGCGCACCAAAGCCTACGCCGGCGAGAACGATGCCCAGGCCGAACTTGACAGGGGTGTTGGGTTCCATTTTTCTTTTGGCAAGTTTCACCCATATCCAGGCAAATACGGGAGCCAGTATTATTATAAACAGCGCATTCAGCGAAAGGAACTGCGAAGCTTTGATTTCTCCAAAGGAAGTTCTGCGATCGATCACCCGGTCGGCAAAGAGGTTCATGGAAGTATAAGCCTGCTCGAAAAGTGCCCAGAATACCACGGTAAAAAGGATCAGGATCAGCAGTACGATCATTTGTCCCTTTTCCTGGGGCGTACATTTTTTAATGATAAACCATAACAGGAAAAGGACTACTCCTACGGAGGTAAGGGTTAAAATACCACCCACCACGGTATGGTGCTGCACCAGTTGCCAGCAGATAAACACACCGCCGATAGAGAGCAGGTAGATAAACCATTCTTTGTTAACGCCAATAGGAGATCTCTCTTTCAGTATTGCCGGATTTCGGGGTTCGGCTTTCCCTAACAGGTATTTCTGCCCCCATATAAAGGATATAAGACCCAGCGTCATCCCGATGCCTGCTACCCCGAAACCATAACGCCAGCCATAGGTTTCGCCGAGCCAACCGCAAAGAAGGGTGGCGATAAAAGAGCCGAGGTTGATACCCATATAGAAAATAGTGAAGCCCGCATCGCGGCGGGGATCGTCTTTTTCATATAATTGCCCTACTATGGTAGATATATTCGGTTTCAGAAAACCCACACCCATAATGATGAGGCCCATGGAAAAATAAAATACCTGCACGGCTCTCTCATCCCGCACCACTTTACCTGCCGCATCGTAATAGGCCTGAGACCCTTCGAAAGCCATACCAAGATGACCGAGCACCAGTAGTATGGCCCCGAATATAACCGCTTTGCGGAAACCCAGGTATCTGTCGGCCAGTATGCCGCCCAGTATTGGCAATGCATACACCAGAGCCGCGTAGTTGCCCACTATCTGGTTGCCGGCAGTATCTGAAAAAAAATGGTATTTGGTTAAGTAGAAAATAAGCAGGGCCTTCATGCCATAAAATGAAAAACGCTCCCACATCTCGGTAAAAAACAGTATAAAAAGTCCTGCCGGGTGACCAGCTATCTGACGATTTTTGGTTTCCATTTATCTGGTTTGGTTATAATAGTGTCTCAAAATAGCGAAAAATGTTATGTGGGATTAAGAAATTGTATAAAAGGTAGGGTAGCTGTCGCCCGCCATCAGTATCTTGCCGGAATAATAATAGACATCAAAATGCCGTTAGCAGTCCGGATGCGGAACGTACACGATCATTTAACATGTAATTTTAAATTTGCACATTTGCAATCCCGGAAACAACACAACCATGAACATTTTATTATTAGGAAGCGGCGGCCGTGAACATGCACTGGCCTGGAAGCTGTCTCAAAGCCCTCATTGCACAAAGCTCTTTATCGCCCCGGGTAATGCCGGAACGGCCAAATGCGGGAAAAACATCTATGTAAATATGAACGACTTCGATGCCATCGGTCAGTTCTGCCGGGAAGAAGCGGTGGAGATGGTGATCGTAGGACCGGAAGAGCCGCTGGTAAAAGGTATAGCCGATTATTTTAAACAGGATATTACCCTGGAGCATATAGCACTGATAGGGCCATCTAAAGAAGGTGCCCGCCTGGAAGGAAGCAAGGCCTATGGTAAAGAGTTTATGACCCGTTACCATATCCCCACCGCCGCCTACGGCGAATTTGATATTACCAATTATGAAGATGGAATAAAATACATCCAGTCCCACTCGCTGCCTGTAGTGCTAAAGGCCGACGGACTGGCCGCCGGAAAGGGGGTGCTGATCTGTAAAAGTCATGTGGAAGCCTGCGCTGAGTTCGAGCTAATGATACAGCAAAACAAATTTGGCGACGCCAGCAAAAAAGTGGTGGTAGAAGAATACCTGGATGGCATAGAACTAAGTGTATTCGTGCTGACGGATGGAAAAAATTATGTGATACTGCCAGAAGCCAAAGACTATAAGCGCATAGGTGAGGGAGATACGGGTCTCAATACCGGGGGTATGGGTGCGGTAAGCCCGGTACCGTTTGCCGACGCGGATTTTATGAAGAAGGTGGAAGACAGGATCGTACGGCCTACCATAGAAGGCCTGCACCATGATAATATCGATTTTAAAGGATTTGTATTTGTAGGAGTAATAAAAGTGGATGGTGAACCCCTGGTGATCGAATACAATTGCCGCCTGGGCGACCCCGAGACGGAAGTGGTGATACCCAGGCTGAAGAACGACCTGGTAGAACTGTTCCTCGCTACCTGGCAGCAGAAGCTCGATACCGTTATCATAGAAACCGACAGCCGTAAAGTCTGTACGGTAATGGCCGTAAGCGAAGGCTACCCAGGCGACTATGAAAAGGGCTTGGAGATTCAGGGCTTACATACTGCTGAAACCGACAACAGCATAGTGTTTCATTCGGGTACCAAGGCATTTGAAGATATTGTAATGACCAATGGGGGAAGGGTTTTCTGTGTTACCTCTTACGGAGACTCCATCGGCGAAGCAGTGGAGCGGTCCAGGGCCGTGCTTTCCGGTATTTTTTATGAAGGCATCTACTTCCGTAAAGATATAGGGTACGAATTTATAGAACAGAACCTCGTATAATCATGAATGTGCACTATGGGGATTACCTGCAGCTCGATAAAATACTGAACGCACAGGAGCCGGAAAGTGTTAAGCACAACGCACCTGCTCACGATGAAATGTTATTCATCATTATTCACCAGGCCTACGAGTTATGGTTTAAGCAGGTACTGTACGAAGTGGACTCCGCTATCGCAACCATGAAGCGGCCGGCCATCAACGATAACTCTCCGGACCTCCAGATGGTAGTTCATAAGCTGGCCCGGGTAGCCAGCATCCTGAAAGTACTGGTGCAGCAGATAGACATTATGGAAACCATGACGCCGATGGACTTTCTCGACTTCCGGGATATGCTGCGGCCTGCGTCCGGTTTCCAGAGCTGGCAGTTTAAAGTGATAGAAGCTAAACTCGGACTTCGCTTCATCGACCGCCATGGCCAGCAATATTACCTCTCGCAGTTAAAGCCGGCAGAGGTGGACATTATCAAAGAAGCCGAAGCCGGCCAGTCGTTACTGGACTTACTGAACGGCTGGCTGGAAAGAATGCCCTTTTTTAGTGAAACGGAATACTGGGCCTCTTACCAGGCTCTAACGGAACCTAAAGGCCTTCCTGTATTCTGGGCAGACTACCGGCATATCTACGCGCAAAGTCTGGCCCCTGCCGAGCAACATAACCTCGAACATTTCGATCGCATCTTCTTACTTCAGGAGCCGGGTAGTGAAAGAAGTCTTTCCGCTTCCGCTTCCCGGGCCGCTTTATTCATTATGCTCTATCGCGGATACCCGTTGCTGCAGTTGCCTTATCAATTGCTTAACGGACTGTTAGAAATAGACGAACAGCTAAGCACCTGGCGTTACCGTCATATGAATATGGTGCATCGTATAATAGGTACCCGCATAGGAACCGGTGGCAGCACGGGTAAAGAGTATCTGAAAGGGGCATTGGATAAACATTATATTTATAAAGACATAGCATTGCTTACAAGCTTTTTAATAGAAAGAAGGAAATTACCCCGCTTAAGCGGAGAAATGGAAACGCGTTTAGGTTTTCACCCTTAAAAAAAGCTTTGCCCTTCCGATTATTTGCATCAAATTTGCATACATTAACACTAGTTTTTAAAATCTGACCTTCATACATGGGATTATTTAACTTTCTCACACAGGAAATAGCAATGGACCTGGGTACCGCTAACACCCTCATCATACATAACGACGAAATAGTAGTAAACGAACCTTCCATCGTAGCGCTGGACAGAAATAATCCGAAAACGGTGCTCGCCGTTGGTAAGAGAGCGCTGATGATGCATGAAAAAACACATGAAAGCATACGTACGGTAAGGCCGCTGAAAGATGGCGTAATAGCCGACTTTAACGCTGCCGAACTGATGATACGGGAAATGATCAAGATGATCTATCCTAAAAAACCACTGTTTCCCCCCAGTTGGAGAATGATGATCTGCATCCCTTCCAGCATTACGGAAGTGGAGAAAAGAGCAGTCAGGGACAGTGCGGAGCAGGCAGGGGCCAAAGAAGTATATCTTATTCACGAACCCATGGCTGCCGCGCTGGGTATAGGTATCGATGTGGAAGAGCCGGTGGGTAATATGATTATCGATATAGGCGGAGGCACCACGGGTATTACCGTGATAGCCCTCGCAGGTATTGTATGCGACCAGAGTATCCGGATAGCAGGAGATGAATTTACGGCCGATATCATGGAAGCCCTTCGCCGCTATCATAGTCTGCTGATAGGCGAAAGAACGGCAGAACAGATCAAGATCAATATCGGTGCTGCCATGAAAGACCTCGATAATCCGCCGGATGATATTCCCGTTAATGGCCGCGACCTGGTAACCGGCATCCCTAAGCAGATATTCGTAAGCTACCAGGAAATTGCCGAAGCACTCGATAAGTCTATCTTTAAAATAGAAGAAGCCATCCTGAAAGCACTGGAAACCACTCCGCCCGAACTGGCGGGGGATATCTACCGCCGCGGACTTTACCTTACCGGTGGCGGTGCGCTGCTGCGGGGGCTCGACAAGCGCCTGGCGCAAAAGATCAAGCTCCCGGTGCATATCGCCGACGATCCGCTGAAAAGCGTGGTAAGAGGCACCGGGCTGGCCTTAAAGAGTTACGACAAGTATCCTTTTGTAATGAGATGATTTTTTAGCTTAAACTTCTTACCAAGTGCGTAATGTATTTCTGTTCATTAGGAGATATTCCAACTTCCTTCTCTTCCTGGTGTTGCAGATTATCTCGCTGTACTTTTTGTTTCGCTATAACCGGTTCCACGAAGCCGCGTTCTCCGAAGTAGCGGATCGTATTACAGGCAATATAAACAGTAAGTATAACTATGTAGATTACTACTTTAACTTGCGCAATACCAATGATGCGCTGGCGAAAGAAAACCTTTACCTGCGCACCCTGCTTAAACAAAACTACGAGGCACCGGACTCCGCCAACCGCATTGCCGTTGACTCGATTATAGTTGACTCCGTCAAGCGATACCAGAAGTATGAATACCATGAAGCAAAAGTGATAGGCAGTTTCGTCAGCACGCAAACCAATTATCTTACTATTCACCGGGGTGCCGCGCAGGGTATCAAAAAGGATATGGGGGTTATTGGTCCGGAAGGGATCGTGGGCAGAATAGTAGACTTAAGCAGCCAGTATGCCACCGTGATGAGTGCGCTGAGTGTACGGTTTAAAGTAAAGGCCAAATTAAAGAACGGTGGAGAAAACGGTACCGTGGAATGGGATGGCGCAAGCCCTTCGTATATTTACCTGAAAGATATTCCTAAAAGCGCCAAAGTGAAAAAAGGCGATTCGGTGCTTACCAGCGAATTATCGTCTATCTATCCGGCCAACATCATGGTGGGTACAGTAGCCGGTATTACCAGCGAGCAGGGGAGTAACTTTTTCAGTCTTAAGTTAAAAACGGCTACCAATTTTTACAGCATCCAGTATGTATACGTGGTAGGCGATCTGCAAAAGGAAGAAAGAGAACAACTGGAAGAAGCTACAAAAAAGAACAATGAGTGACCTGCTGCGAAATATCATCCGTTTTGTATTGTTCATCCTGTTGCAGGTGTTCGTGCTGCATAAGGTACCGCCGCTTCACCAGTTCGTGGTGCCTTACCTGTATTTCCTGTTTATTTTATGGTTGCCATACCGCATCTCCCGATCGGGCCTTATGCTGCTGGGTTTCCTGCTGGGGCTTGCGCTCGATTACTTTCTTAAAACACCGGGCCTGCATGCTGCACCCTGCCTGCTGATCGCTTATGTAAGACCCTTTTTGATCAATATGCTGATACCGAAAGAAACGGCGGATCATAATTACTCTTCCCCATCGATAATCAGTATGGGATGGGCACCGTATGCAACTTATGCAGTGGTTTTAACGTTCCTGCATAATGCTTATCTTGTATTCCTTGAATGGATGCAATTTGGTAGTTTTTTCTATTTCCTGGGAAAAGTATCTGCCACAACAGGGGTGAGTTTTTTGCTGATAATGATTACGGAACTGCTTTTTTTCAGGAAAGAGAAATTCAGAACCAATACAATATAATATTCGCCGGGAGCCGGGATAATTACCCGGAACCCTCCATCAAATATTCAACCAATACCAACAGATGTCTGTGTTTAACCAATCCCGCAGCACCATTATCCGCCTCATCTTTGCCGGGGTCTTTCTCGTGATCGTGATCCAGTTGTTCAACCTCCAGATCATTTCCCGTAAGTATAAACAACTTGCGATGGACAATGCCGTATATCCCAAAAGAAAATACCCGAACCGCGGCATCATCTACGACCGCAAAGGAAAAGCCATCCTGAATAACACGATTATGTACGACCTTACGGTAACGCCGGCGGAAGTAAAAAATATAGATACCCTTTCCCTTTGTAACCTGCTGGAGATAGATACCGCCGAATTTAAAAAGAGACTCCTGGAAGCCCGTTTAAAGAACGGGCCCGTGCGGCCCTCGGTGTTTGAAGACCTCCTTCCTCCCGAAATACAGGCCAAACTGGAAGAGAACCTGTATAAGTTTTCCGGGTTCACGCTCGTGGAGCGGCCGGTGAGAGTGTATCCTTTTAACGCTGCCGCGCATATACTGGGTTATGTAGGCGAGGCGGATACGGCCATCATCCGGCGCTCAGGTAACTTTTATCAGTTGGGAGATTATGTGGGCCGGTCGGGCCTTGAGAATTATTATGAAAAAGTGCTGATGGGCCAGCGGGGTATTGAATTTCTTATCAAGGATAACAAAAACCGTATACAGGGCCATTATGAAAACAAAGCCTATGATACGGTGGAAGTCGCCGGGCGCAATATGCAAACCTATATCGATGTGGAAGTGCAGCAACTGGCGGAAAAGCTGATGACTAATAAAGTAGGCGGTATCGTTGCCCTGGAACCGGCTACCGGTGGTATTATCGCTATGGTATCCGGTCCCAATTTTAATCCGAACGATCTTACAGGTCCCAATAAACAAAAAAATTATAGTAAGCTGGTGCTGGATGTAGCCGGTCCTTTTAACAACAGGGCTATTAAAGGAAGATACCCTCCAGGTTCTACTTATAAGCCACTGGAGGCACTGATAGCACTGGACGAAGGAGTAATAACCCCTGCCAGCGCCATAGGATGCAGTGGGGCGTATTATGGATGTAACAGGCCGGTGAAGTGTACGGAAAAATGGCCGGGCCATGCCAGAGACCTGCGCACCGCCATTGCCTGGTCCTGCAATTCTTTTTTCTCCAACACGTATCGCCTGATAGTCGATAACCGCGAATACGGGAGCGTAAAAAAAGGATACGCCAAATGGCAGGAATATATGAACCGTTTTGGTTACGGTGAGCGGCTGGGCATCGATCTGCCCAGTGAAGACAAAGGCAATATACCGGACACCTCCGTGTATAACAGAGTATACCGTGGTTCCTGGAACTCCTGTACCAATGTAACACTTGGCATTGGGCAGGACATGATGCTGGCAACGCCGCTGCAGATAGCGAACGGAATTTGTATTGTGGCCAATAAAGGATATTATTATACCCCGCATTTTGTTAAGTCGATCGATAATGAAACCCCGCAGGACCAGATACTGGCCCCGTTCAGAAAAAAGCACGAGGTACTGACCCATATTTCCGATACCACTTTTGAAACAGTGATCAGCGGCATGCAGGACGTGGTGGAGATCGGTACGGGCCGGTTTGCCAAAATACCCGGCATTAATATCTGTGCCAAAACAGGTACTGCGGAAAATTACCGGATAATAGACGGGAAGCGCACCAAGCTGAAAGACAATTCTCTTTTCGTGTGTTTTGCCCCGCGGGAAAACCCAAAGATAGCTATTGCGGTAGTGGTGGAGAATGCCGGGTATGGAGCTACCTGGGCAGCGCCGATCGCTTCGCTGATGATGGAAAAATTTCTGAACGATACGCTGCGGACGGAAAGGGTAAAGGAAGTGGAAAGGATCGCCGCCGCCGATCTTATGCCGGGCTACCTGGTAAGGGAACAATTCAAGGCTGACTCGGCCCGCGCTTTCTTTTATTTTAACCTGCGGAAAGATTCATCACTGATAAAAAAATACCTGAAGCGGAACAGGCCAACTATCGACACTTTACAAAGAAGAAATGATATGCGGGTAACTGTGGTAGAAAACAAAAAAAATCCGGGAAACCGTAAAGCGGCTATTCCCCTGTTACTGCTATTGGGAATGATAACGGCAACATACAGAATGTCTCTAAACCCTATAATCAAAGAAAGAAATGAGCGATCGTAATGTTTCCATATCGAAAGGAATAGACTGGATACTGGTGTGGATATACATTGCCCTGGTAAGCATCGGCATCATGAGCATTTTTGCCGCCACCTACCGCGAAGGTGATAAGGTGCTGGAAGAATTCCTTTCTCTTAAGACCGATTACAGCAAACAATCGCTGTTTTTTATAATGGGGAGCATCATGGGTATTTTTATCCTGCTGACCGATAGTAAATTTTTTACGGCCACCGCAAACCTCTGGTATGCTGCCGGCATGGTATTGTTGTTGCTCGTATTTCCTTTTCATACCCGGATCAAAGGAACGGAGTCGATTATTAAACTGGGCTTCTTCAACCTGCAGCCTGCCGAACTTTTTAAAGTATTCGTGAACCTGGCCCTGGCAAAATACCTGTCGCAGGTAGATACCAATTTCACCAAAACAAAATCCCATTTAATAGCTGCAGCCATCGCCATAATACCGGCTATCATTTCCATTGCACAAAGTGAAACGGGACTGGCACTGGTATATTTTTCTTTCTTCCTGGTCATGTTCCGGGAAGGGTTGCCGGCGGTGTATCTTGTAACAGGCTTTTCGCTGGCCGTATTGGTAGTGGCCACGCTGGTGGTGGAAAAATACACCCTTGCCATCGCACTCACCGTAGTTGCGCTGGTAGTGATTTATTATATGAAGCGTTCCATCAGGCGGCATAAAAGCGTTCTGGCTTTTATTTTACTTACCTGGATGGTAAGCATCTGCCTGGTATTATTCGCCGTACCCGCTTTTTTTAACAACGTGCTGAAACCTTACCAGGTACAACGTATATATGCAACCGTAGGAAAGGACTTCCAGGTAGACCCTACCAAACTGACGGAGGAAGACGTGAAAAAGATGGAGGATAAGAAAAAAGCCCAGAGTTATAATGTGATACAAAGTAAAATAGCTATCGGGAGCGGGGGCCTGGTGGGGAAAGGCCTATTGAAAGGGACGCAGACCAGGTACGATTTTGTGCCGGAACAGCGGACCGATTTTATCTTCTGCACCATAGGAGAGGGATTTGGATTTTTAGGAAGTATTGTGCTTATGAGCATTTATTTTTTACTGCTTATGCGCATCATTACCATCGCCGAGCGGCAGCGAAGTGTATTCAGCAGATGTTATGCTTACGGCGTGGCTTCCATTATCTTTTTCCACCTCGCTATTAATATTTGTATGACCATCGGCCTGGCACCGGTAATAGGCATTCCGCTGCCCTTTATCAGTTATGGAGGCACATCTCTTATCACGTTTACCGTATTACTGTTTATACTGGTAAGGCTCGATGCAGACCGGCAGATGGTACTTCGGTAGTCAGCAAACAACCGGTTTTCTTAATTGCTTACCTTTGAATATATGAAGATAATTCCCTTGCAGGAAGGAAGTTTTACCATAGACAAAACCAAACTTTTTGTACCCTTCGATATAGATAAAGATGATTTGCAGGAGCGTACCGTTGGTAGCCTGCTGGTAGAAGTGCAGCCTTTTGCCGTGGTCACTTCCGAGGATGTTTTGCTGCTGGATACCGGCCTGGGCTTTGAAAAGGACGGGGTACTCCAGGTGCACCAGAACCTGATGAATGCCGGCATCAGCCCATCTGAAGTTACGAAAGTGCTTATGAGCCATTTACATAAAGATCATGCAGGCGGCGTAAGCAAAAAGAATACGGATGGCCGGTATGAACTGGCTTTTCCGCAGGCCACTTATTACATACAACGCAGGGAGCTGGACTTCGCGTTTGAAAAAGGACTACCTTCTTACATACCTGAAGAACTGGAATGCCTGAAGCAGGCGTCGAACCTGGTAATGCTGGATGGCAACGGGGTGCTGGATGGTTATATAAAATACGAAGTAACCGCGGGGCATTCACCCTATCACCAGGTGTTCCTGGTAGTAGACGCAGGGGAAAAGGTATTTTATGGGGCCGACGATGCGCCGCAACTGCAACAGATGAAGAGCCGCTTTGTGGCCAAGTATGATTATGACGGCAAAAAATGTATGGAATTAAGGCGGGAATGGTGGGAGAAAGGAAACCGTGAAGGCTGGTCTTTCCTTTTTTATCACGACGTAAAAGCACCCATATACCGGCAGGATGGCTGATTACTGGCGGCTCTTTCTTAATTCTCTTCTTTCCATCAGTTCTTTTTGTACAAGGGTTCCGAAGTCCTTTTCGGCCGCGAAAAAAGCATTGGCCTTTCCTGCGTTGAGTGCTTTGGTAAATTCGGCATTGTATTTCTTACGGATATTGAGAATGTTTTCTTCCGTATCCAGTTCAGAAGATTTATTCTGACGCTGTTCTATGCGCACCTGCCGGATCTCGCGGGTGTATTGATTGTATACTGGCCAGAAGCGCTGCGCTTCTTCCGTTGAAAGATTTAGCTTATTGGTTAGAAAGGCAATTTTAAGTGCTTCTATACGGCTGCCGATCCTTTCTTTGCCGGGAGGGTCCTGCGCCCCGGCAGTTAATAGCAGTCCGGTAAAAAGAAACATTATAAGTAAACTTCTTTTCATGGTTTCATCAATTAAGTATCTGTGCTTCTGCGTCGTCCTGTTCTACATAGTGCTGTAGTTCCTCGTCGGATACATCGGCGAGCATGTATTTGGTGTCTTCCGGTTTTATTTCAGCCGGGGCTGTATTTTGATAAACAATAATATTGGCCGTGCTGCCTTCGAGGTAAGCTTTCATCTCGGTATCGCTCATGTCCTGTACTTTCTTCTGTACATCCTGGGTTGCCGTCACCGAATTACCGGTAGTAGGCGAAGGTGTTTTAACCAATAACCAGGCCCCTGCGGCTATAATGCCCGCCACCGCGGCAGCGATGCCGTAACGGGCGGCTTTTGTAAAAAAAGGAATACGAACTACTTTGGCCTCCGGGGCACCCTTTATATGACGCAAACTGTTCGCAGGCAGTTCACTAAAATATCCTTCCGGAACGGTAAAAGGCGCTTTTTTATCCAGCTTTGCCATTAACGGGGAAAGTAATTCCAGCTCCTGCCCTGCGGAAGCCGCCGCTTCGGCTTTCACTCTGCGGAGTATATCCGGTGCGAGGTGGTCGAAATAGCCTTCCGGTAGCCGGTAGGGCATTTCGGTGCTTAACCGGTCTGCTATTATCGTCAGTTCTTTCAGTTCGTTCAATATCTCTGTTCTCTGTGTCATTATCGTATATAAGATAGTAATTATCTCCTTAAGTTTAATAATTCAATATAAAATCCTCTATCTTTTTCACGGCATGATGATACGATGCTTTTAAAGCCCCTTCGGAGGTTTCCAGTACCCGGCTCATTTCTTCGTATGGCATTTCATCGTAATACCTCAGCGAAAACACTACCCGCTGTTTTTCGGGGAGCCGCTGGATGGCTAATTGTAATTTCCATTCCAGTTTGTTGGCGTCGAAGTGTTTATCTGCTTTGATGGTGTTGCTGAGGCCTTCTTCAACCGCTCCGTAAGGTATGGTGGATTTCCTTTTTTTCTGGTCGAGAAAGCTCAGGCATTCATTGGTAGCTATCCGGTAAAGCCAGGTATAAAGCTGCGCATCTTCCCTGAAATTCTCGAGGCCCTTCCACACTTTTATGAACACATTTTGCAGTACGTCGTTGGTGTCCTCGTGGTCGATCACCATTCTCCGGATAAGCCAGTACAACTTTTCCTGGTATTTTTTAATGATAGCGGTGTAGCCCGATTCTTTGGTTTTGGGATCATGGAACCGGACTAATAATTCTGCATCCTGGGGATTACCAGCCATCTAAAGGCAATTTTGTACACAAATATAAGTGTGAGACCTTTATATCGCTTAAAGGTTTATTCCTGTTTTGTTTTATACGGGTATGTTACGTTGTGAAAAAGCAGCCTATATAATTTATACGGGGAAAAATAATCTTCTTGATGTTCGGGATTGTTAGATTTTCCCCGTATAAATTATATAGGCTGCTTTTTTGGAGGAGTGCCTTTTATACTAGGCGTTTTTTCGGACTATTGCGCGTTCTGCGGCTTCTATGATATTGGCTGCTTCCAGGCCGTACTTTTTTAGTAACTGGGTGGGGGTTCCGCTTTCGCCGAATGTGTCGTTAGTTCCTATGTATTCTATGGGGATCGGGAAGTGGCGGGCTGCTACCTGGGCTATGCTGTCGCCCAAACCGCCCAATACGTTGTGTTCTTCGGCGGTTACGGCACAGCGGGTTTTGCGGATGGAGTTTAGTACTGCTTCTTTATCGAGCGGCTTGATGGTATGTATGTTGATTATTTCTACTGAAATACCTTTTTCCTGTAGAACGATGCCAGCTTCTATGGCTTTCCACACCAGGTGGCCGCAGGCGAAGATGGTAAGGTCTGTGCCTTCGGAAAATACCTGGGCTTTGCCTATTTCGAAGGGTAGATCACTGGTGAAAATGGGCCATACGGGGCGACCGAAACGGAGGTAAACCGGGCCCTCGTATTCTGCTACCGCCAGCGTTGCCGCTTTGGTTTGGGCATAATCGCAGGGTACTATCACGGTCATTCCGGGCAGCATTTTCATCATGCCGATATCTTCCAGTATCTGGTGAGTGGCACCGTCTTCGCCGAGGGTTAGTCCGGCGTGGGAAGCGCATATTTTTACATTTTTACCGGAATAAGCCACGCACTGGCGGATTTGGTCGTATACCCTGCCGGTAGAAAAATTGGCGAAGGTGGTGGTGAAGGGGATCTTGCCTCCGATGGTCATACCGGCGGCCATGCTGATCATATTGGCTTCGGCGATACCTACCTGTATATAACGTTCCGGGAATTCTTTTATAAAAGCACCCAGCTTCAGCGACCCGGCGAGGTCGGCTGTAAGGGCTACTACATTTGCATTCTTCCTGCCCGCTTCCAATATTCCGTCTCCAAATCCGCTGCGTGTATCTTTCTGTCCGGTGATCTGTATGTCTTTTAACATGAATAGCTTTTTTAAATGCGGGGCAAATCTAATTAATTAAGTTCAGAAGGTTTACCACTATAGAATTTTTCATCTGTCTTTAACCTTAACTCCCATTTCCAGGCGGTGGACATCATTTCCTCCAGGGAATACTTAAGCTCCCAGTTAAGCCCTTTGCGTGCGTATTCGTTGTTGGCGTAGATGGCGACCACATCTCCCGGCCTACGCGGTCCTATCACATAATTGAGAGCCACGCCACTTACTTTTTCGAAAGCCCTGATAGCTTCCAGGACCGTGGTACCGTCCCCGCTACCAAGATTGAATATTTCGCATTTGTTAATGCTCTTTCCTTCCGTCATATACCCGATAGCCAGGGTATGGGCGTGCGAAATATCGGATACATGTATATAGTCTCTTACGCAGGAGCCGTCGCGGGTATCGTAATCGTCGCCGAATACGGTCATCTGCGGCAGTTTGCCCACTGCAGTTTGCGTGATGGCAGGTACCAGGTTGGCCGGTTTGCCGATAGGCAGTTCTCCTATCAGGATAGATGGGTGCGCACCTACCGGGTTGAAATAACGCAATAAAACACAATGGGTGCTGTTTGCGCGGGAAAATTCGGTGATGATCTGCTCACCCATCTGCTTGGTAAGTCCATAAGGTGATTCGGCGTGCTTCATAGGGGTGCTTTCCGTTACCGGTATAGCATCGGGGTTGCCGTATACGGTGCACGAAGACGAGAATACAAAATGAGGTATATTAAATTCGTGTACGCATTTAAGTAAGTTGATCAGGGAAGTGAGGTTATTCTCGAAATAAATTAATGGCAGGGCTACAGACTCTCCTACGGATTTATACGCGGCAAAATGTATAATGCCTGTTATATCTGTGTTTTCCTGGAAGATGGCAAAAGTGTCGTCGAAATTGCAAAGATCCACTTTATAGTTCTTGATCTTTCTCCCCGTAATTTTTTCTACCCCTTCCAGGATGCGCGGGGTGGAGCGGGAATTGTTATCGACGGATATTACTTCGTACCCGTTTTCTATTAGGTCCACGATGGTGTGCGAGCCTATGTACCCGCATCCTCCGGTAACTAAAATTTTACTCATGTAGTTAGTGCGTTAGTGTCAAAGATAAGGAAAATGACATCGCGCCTGTCAGTCTATCATCCGGAGCAGGTACTGGCCATAACCGCTCTTCACAAGGGGCTGGGCGATACTGCGAAGTGCTTCCTTATCTATAAAGCCCATACGGTAGGCTATTTCTTCTATGCATCCTATTTTTAACCCCTGCCTTTCTTCGATCACCTGTACAAACTGGCCGGCCTGCATCAGCGAATTAAAAGTGCCGGTATCCAGCCAGGCGGTTCCCCTGCTTAATACGCCTACTTTCAGCTTACCGCGTTTTAGGTATTCTTTGTTTACGTCAGTGATCTCGTATTCTCCCCGGGGAGAAGGGGCGATGTTTTTGGCAATTTCCACTACGGAGTTGTCATAAAAGTATAATCCCGGAACTGCATAGTTCGATTTAGGGTGTTCCGGTTTTTCTTCTATGGAGATTACATTATTATCTTCATCAAATTCAACGACACCATATCGCTCGGGGTCGCTGACCGGGTAGGCGAACACTACACCCCCGTCCGGCTTTTTCAGATCCTGCAGGAGGTGGGAGAGGCCATCCCCGTAAAAAATATTATCGCCCAGTATAAGTGCGGCACTATCGCCGCCTATAAACTTTTCACCAATTACAAAAGCCTGTGCCAGTCCGTTGGGTTGCTCCTGCACTTCGTACACGAACCGGCATCCCAGCCGGGAGCCATCGCCCAGCAGTTTTTCGAAATTGGGCAGGTCGTGCGGAGTGGAAATGATAAGTATCTCTTTTATGCCGGCCAGCATCAGGATCGACAGGGGATAGTAGATCATCGGTTTGTCGTAAACGGGCATCATCTGTTTGCTGGTAGCTAGTGTGAGCGGGTGTAGCCTGGTACCCGAGCCACCCGCCAGTATAATTCCTTTCATCCGGGTTGTATTTTAATAATAATAAAATAGTTATCGTACGAGCCGCACAATATAAAACACGATAGCCGCAAATACGGCACTTACGGGTATGGTAAGTATCCATGCCCACATCAGGTTCACCGTTACTCCCCATCTAACCGCAGAAAGCCGTTTGGTGGCACCCACGCCAATGATGGCACCGGTAATAGTATGCGTCGTGCTCACCGGGATACCCAGGTGTTCTGTGAGGAACAGGGTAAATGCTCCGGCCGATTCTGCCGCCACCCCCTCCAGCGGGGTCACTTTCGTAATGCGGGTACCCATTGTTTTAACGATCTTCCAGCCTCCGCTGAGCGTACCCAGCGCAATGGCGGTAAAGCAGGCCAGCGGCACCCAGTTGGGAATATCTGTTACGTTGCTCAGCGAGCCATGCGCCACCATGGCAGCGGCGATAATACCCATTACCTTTTGGGCGTCGTTGCCACCGTGGCCAAGACTAAAAAGTGCGGAAGAAAGCAGTTGTAACCGGCGAAACCAGCTTTCGGCCTTATAGGGGTTCGCCTTACGGCAAATATTGAGAATGATTACGGTAATGATATAGGCTACCACCATACCTATTACCGGGGCCAGAAAAATGAACAGGAAAGTAGGTATTACTTTGGCATAATTGATAACATCCACACCGCTCTTGCTTAATACTCCTGCATTGGCAATGGCCGCACCCATAAATCCGCCGAGCAGGGTATGGGAAGAGCTGGAGGGTATGCCGAACCACCAGGTGAGCAGGTTCCAGGCGATGGCAGCTATAAGCCCGGAAAAAATTACTTCCAGGGTTACGAACTGCTCATTCACCGAGCGGGCGATCGTATTCCCTATTTTAAACTCCCCGATCAGGTATTTGGAAATGAAAAAAGCCGCGAAATTGAAAACCGCCGCCCACAAAACCGCCTGGAAGGGTGTTAGCACCTTGGTGGAAACGATGGTGGCGATAGAGTTGGCCGAATCATGAAAACCGTTGATATAGTCGAATATAAGGGCGAGAACAATGATAATTACAAGAAAAGTCATTACTTAAGCATATTTTATAATAATAGACTCTATCACATTCGCCACATCCTCGCATTTATCGGTTACAATTTCCATTGCCTGGTAAATTTCCCTTTTCTTGATCACTTCTTTAGCGTCTGGCTCTGTTTCGAACAGGCGGTCGATACTCATATCGAAAATATCGTCGGCCTGGTTTTCTATACTATTGACTTTTACGAGTGCATCGGTAATTTTGCGCATGTTCTTCATATCTCGCAGTTCGGTAACGGCTATCTTGATCTGTTCGGAGCTTTGCTCGATCAGGTCGGCCATTTTCTGGATACCTACGTCATTCGGGTTTACCCGGTAGAAATTGATTTTTTTGGAAGAAGCATGTATATAATCCGCGATATCGTCGAGTGAGTTGGTGAGGTAGTGAATATCTTCCCGGTCGAAAGGAGTGATAAAATTGCGGCCTAATTCGGTAAATATTTTGTGGGTAAGGTCATCATTTACGTGCTCCATATCCTCTATTTTGAGGTTGATGGCGGCACGCTTATCCGGATCCGCCTCCGAAACCATTTCCTTTAGCATCTTCCCCATCTGGGCCACGGTAACGGCTACTTCTTCAAACAAGGAATAGAAAATTCTATCCTTTGGCATAAAGATTTTCATAAAGGAGGTAAAGCCCATATTTCGAATTGTTTGCGGCAAAAATAAAGTTATTGCAGCGGTATTAACTAAAAAGACTTTTGGTAACAATTTGTTAATACGGCGCTCTGGGCGGTTTCGAATCGCTTTTTTGACAAAAAGGGAGGCTCTCGCAGGCCTTTAATATTGATGAGTTGAAACGCTTGCCAGACGGGGGCCTTTACAATTCCTTAACATTGGGGTAACATCATGTTAACATAGTAAGTATACTTTTGCGGCAAATAAACTGATTGTTGTGAGCAAAACTTTTCACTCTTTATTACTTACTATATTTTCTGCTTTCATCTCTGTAACGTCCATGTCTCAAACCGGTAAAGTGTCTGGAAAAGTACTGAATGAGAAGAACGAACCAGTTCAGGGAGTTTCCATAAAAATAGAAGGCGTTGCGAAAGGATCGGTAACCGACATTGAAGGAAGATACCTTTTAACGCTTGAGTCGGGTAAACAATATTCAATCACGTTTACCAGTGTAGGTTATGATGACAAGAGAGTGGATGAAGTAGCCGTAACTACCGGAGAAGTTATCGACCTACCGGTTATTCTCCAGGTTACCAGTAAAAACCTGGGAGAAGTAACGGTAACGGGTACCAGGAATACAATAAGAAGAGAAACGGTTAACTCAATTATACAGTTCCAGAAGAATACCAATACGGTGGCTTCCGTAATATCTGCCGAAAGCATTCGTCGCTCGCCGGACAGAAATACGGGGGAAGTTTTGAAACGGACACCGGGTGCCAGTCTCGTAGATGGTAAATTTCTGGTGATTAGAGGACTGGCTGACCGGTATAACCTCGCCATGCTTAACGGCGTGCCGCTATCCAGTACCGAGCCTGATAGAAAAACATTTTCGTTCGATCTTATCCCTGCGGCGATGATCGATAATATTATTATAAATAAAGCATTTGTGCCGGAATTTCCTGCGGAATGGGCAGGTGGTCTTATCCAGGTTAATACCAAAGATGTACCGAGTCAGAATTTTTTCAATATCCAGGTAGGCGGTGGATTTAATACCCAGAGCATCGGAAATAACTTTTATAGTTACAAAGGTGGAAAATACGATTTCCTGGGACTGGATGACGGATTCAGGAATCTGCCATCCAGTTATAAAAACAAAAGCACGTTTAATGACAGGGAAACAACGGTTGCTCAGAAATCAGAAGTAGCAAAAGGGTTGAAAAATATATGGACTGGCAATAAAGTGTCGGTTCCCTTCAATCAGCAGCTACAGGCGAGCGGCGGTTTCAATACAAAAATATGGTCTGGTAAAAGCCTCGGCGGGATATTCGCCATTACCTATAACAGGCAGATGAGATATACTAAAAATGAAACGAACGATAACGTAATTAACGCCAACCAGACGTATTCTTTCAATTCCGCTTTCGACGATGACCGGTATTCGGAAGAAGTTTTATGGGGAGCCCTGGGCAACCTGTCGCTTCAGCTAAATGCCAATAATAAGATTAATATCAAAACCTTGTTCAATGTTAATGGCACCAAGTACATCACCGACAGAACAGGTGTGGAAGACTTTCGTGCAATGGTTACCTTAGACAGTGTACGTGCCAGTGAATTGACATTTCGTGAAAATATATTTTTCAATGGCCAGATCGGCGGCGACCACAATTTGCTGGGCCGAAATCTTAAGTTTCACTGGTATGGATCCTTTAATGCGCTCAGCGGAAACCAACCCGATCAGCGCAGAATTCTGTACTCAAAAGCAAATAACGGTACCAATCTTCCTTATGAAGCATTGATCAGTAATACACTTTCCCAGCGTACTGGTAGCCGGTTGTTTCAGAACCTGAGCGACTATATTTATACAGCCGGCGGCGACCTGTCCCAGACTTTTAATCTGTTTGGTTATAAACAAACGATTAAGGGTGGTTATCTTTTCCAGGTAAAAGACAGGTTATTTGACGCCAAGTTTTTCTCAGCTTATCTGGAAGGGGATAATCCGCCTCTACGTGCATTACCTCCCGACCGTATATTCAGTCCGGAGAATTTTGGGAACGGCAGCGACGGTCTGTTTGGGTTCGATATGATCAAAGGGGAGAATTACCGCTATGTGGCTAATACCATCTTAAATACCGGGTTTATACAGTTCGATAATCAATTTACCGAAAAGCTGCGCGCAGTATGGGGTGTGAGGGTGGAGAATTACGATCAATTAGTGGGCAGTGTGAAAAGGAGCAATCAGAAATTCAGCAATACGGAGGTAAGAGATTTTTTGCCTGGAGTTAATCTTACTTACAAATTAAATAGCAAGACAAATATCCGTGCGTCGGGTTCGCAAACCGTGGTTAGACCGGAGTTCAGGGAACTGGCATCTTTTACTTACTATGACTTTGATCTGAATGGTACTGTCACGGGAAGCAAATTCTTAACCAGGACGAAAGTGAGCAATTTTGATCTCCGTTACGAAATCTATCCGCGGGCAGGAGAAGTGATTACTTTGGGAGTCTTCTATAAATATTTTAAAGACCCCATCATTCAGCGCTTTAATAAAATAAGTGGCAACCAGTTCCTTTATCAAAATGCGTCTAATGGTTATACGTTCGGCCCCGAATTTGAGTTCCGGAAACGTCTCGATTTTGTCAGCGACCGTTTGAGCAATTTTACTTTCCAGGCTAACCTCGCTTATATCGAAAGTAATATTGAGCAATTTGACAGAGGTAGGAAAATATTTGATGAGGCATTTCAGGGTCAGTCTAACTACCTGATCAATGCAAGCCTTTTATACGACGCACCTGCACCGGGGGTAAGTGCCACTCTTTTGTTTAACCAGATAGGAAGAAGGATTGCTTTTTATGGGGATCTGAGTAATGATCAGCCTCCGGTATGGGAAGCTCCCCGCGCCGTGGTCGATTTCCAGATTGCCAAGAAGATCATTAAAGGCAAAGGCGAACTGAAAATGAACATATCCGATATATTAAATCAACGACTATATTTTTATCAGAACGTGAGCGACAAGCTTGAATTTGATAAGTCCATCGACGCAACCCGCTTCAGCAGGAAGTTTGGAACCAGTTTCAGTTTCACGTTCGGATATTCCATTTAATAAAACAATATTTAAATTTTACAAAACAAGAATCATTGTATGAAAAAGTTTTTATTAGTTGCGGCAGTAGGTTTAACGCTGGTGATGGGATGCCGGAAAATTGAGGAAGACGGAGAAATCGTTTATCTGCCGGGCCCTGGCACGGGCGGTGGCAATACAGGCCAGACGATTACCCTAAGAAACACTATTACTTCGGACACAACGCTTAGAAAAGGAAATACATACATTTTAAGCGGACGGGTTTTTATTGAAAAAGGAGCTACCATTAATATAGAAGCGGGAGTTACCGTGAAGGGAGAATTTTCGGGATCTAATGTGGCAGCGTTAATCATTAAGAGAGGCGCAAAAATCAATGCCGTAGGAACGGCTTCGGAACCCATTGTATTCACCTCTAATGCACCTACAC
>JANNOM010000110.1:0-28319 GCA_031399065.1 Chitinophagaceae bacterium | reverse complement strand
ATTATCATATGCACCCAAACCGTCCGGTATGCCGGCCATCTTGTAACCACCCACTGCATCGCCGGCAGTTAAGATGGAAGTAAAGACTACGCCGGGAGCTTTCGGCGTAAGATACGGGCTCTGGGAGCTGCTGGGACCCGTGATCTGCGCCCCTCCGTCCATTGGCATGTAGGCAAGCGCCATGAGGAGGGGTAAAGAAGAGAATAAATGTTTTTTCATTACTTGAGTGTTTGGGCAAATCTAAACTTGTATATGCAGGATTATCGCATTCCCACTTTATCAAAAGATTATGCTTTGATTAACAAAATATTACCAAAATCGTAAACGAGTTTCCTGAAATCGAAAATGAAATTATTTACTGGCAATGGGAACGAAAGGTACTTTCACGTCCGGTGGATTTTTTTTTTTGTACCGTAAAAAGTCGACGATCAAATCGAGTTCCAGTGGGGTCATGTTTGATTCCTTCAGGTCTTCAGAGTGGGCCGGGTATTGCACCCTTATCTCATAGTCCATCAATTGGGGAAGCGAAAAATCGGGGATATATGTTTTACCATCCACAACACTGTTATGGCAATTGGCGCAGGTTATTTTATAAAGCACACGGCCTTTTTCAAAATTGACTACAAAGTCCTTTTTACCGGCTTCTGTAATGTCCTCCGGGTAATCGTAAGACACCGCTTTGTAGGATGAACATTTCACCACTAAAAAGCTTACAGATAAAGCAACCATTATTACTGCATACTTCATACACTGTATCTTCTTTGTAAATTAATACTCTCCACCCACTTTACGGTTATTGAGGCGCTTATCTTTAGACGATGGTAGTTGTAACGGGGCTGCTTCAAACACAATATCTTCATTCAGCGATTTCATAAACGTTACCAGTTTGTCCTTTTCTCCCATTGTTAAATGCAGCGAATCGGATGAAAGCGTTTGGTTATCTACCGGTAAACCCCTGCCTGCACCTCCTCCCCCATCATAAAAATCGACCACCTGGTTTAACGAAGCAAATACGCCGTTGTGCATATAAGGACCGGTAAATTCCGAGTTCCTCAGAGACCCTGTTCTGAAAGCATGAAAGGTTTCCGTAGCGGGGTTTACGTCATACCTTCCTTTGTCCTCGCTGATGGCAGTATAGGAAGTATCCCCGGGCACGCCCAGCACCTCGAATTCCGAACTCACAAAAGGAGGCTTAACCCCGTTGAACTGTGGCACGAAATGGCAGGTAGCGCACTGGGATTTGCTCATGAAAAGATTAAACCCCTCTTTTACATGAAGGTCTACTTGTTTATTTTCGTTGATAGCTTTATCGAAAGGAGCGTAGTAATTGCTGAATTTGCTGTAATAAAGAGTAATGGCCGACACGATATGATCCAGGGTAATTTCCCGTTCCTGCGGCGTGTAGGCAAGAAAACCGTTGAACGCTTTTTTATAATCCGGGCAGCTCAGCACCTTTTGTACAATTGTCTTTTCATCGCATCCCAGTTCCAGGTGATTGGCTATTACTTCTTTGGCCTGGTCCTGCATGGAAATATGCTTACCATCCTGCATCAGCAAATGATTGAATCCCGCATTGATAAGAGAAGGTGCATTTCTGGGTAAAACATCCGTCCGGTTAATTTGTAAAGGGGTAGGTACTGCGGTATCCGTAAAATACTCGGTTGATTTATGACAGGAGACGCAGCTCCGCAGGTTGTTGTTGGATAAAATCGGATCATAAAACAGCAACTTGCCTATTTGATCGATTTCGGCCAAAACCTTTTCATCCTTTACCCGAAGAAATATTCCTTTAGCGTTCTGCCCGTTATAAAGCCCCTTATCGAATATCGAGTTTGCTTTTTTATTTAATGAATAATCAACAAAACTTTTACTGATAACCTTATAGGAATTGATTAATTGCTGATTGATGCCAAAGAGTGGATTTACATAATTTTTGATGAAAGCGAAATGATCGAAACTGCTGTACTCGCCGGGCTGCGACTCTGTAAAATCTACCATAGTTTTGTACAGATCCATATAATCGCCCGTTAGCGCGGTAGTGGGGAAGCCATCGTTAAATGATTGATAGATTTCCGTAACATCTTCGAGCATATTACGCAACTCCGGTATTACCCTGGTAGTATCCGGGCATTCAAATCCCGTAGTATAAATGGACGCAAGATTAAGTAAAAACAGCCTGTTGCATAAATAGAAATGATGGTAGGTCTTTAATTCCGTAGTAATGGAATCCGCACCGTATGTTTCCATCGCCTGAACCGAATACCTGATAAGTGCCGACAGGGAATCTTTTTTCAGTCCATCTTCTTCCAGGTATATTTCTGCCAGCGTAAGGCCTGCTCCTTCCCGCTTGTAGGGCTTTTCGAACTTTTCAAACACTTCGGTTTCCCATTCTACAGGTAATGGCCCGTTAAGCCTTTTATAAGCAACCGGTTCCAGGTATCTCAGCCAGAAATCCATTCCCTTCAGATCTTTTCTAGCCAGTGCTATTTCCTGTTTTATTTTTTCCCGGTCGCCTGCAGCACTTAGTTCACTTTTATTTATCAGTTGAATCAGCGACGATTGTTTATTTTTCAACACCACCAGCTTTTCGTTGTAGCTGCTTATGTAAACCTTACTGGTGACTTCCGGCCGGAATGATACCAGTGCCATCACCATTAAAACCGACATTAGTGCTACAACAAAAAACTTTTTCATAATTCAGATCTAAAGCGTCAACATGAAATAATCTATTCTACTGCTTTACCAGCTTCACTCTTTTTCTTTCGCCATTCTGTATAATTTCTACGAAATAAAGCCCCGGACGGTAGGCATTTCCTAACTGGATAGTACCATTTGCCGGTATACTTATTCTCTTCTCAATCAGTCTGCCCTGTACATCGGTAACGAAGATGCTTACCGGCTGGGTAGAGGCGCTGGTTGTTTTTACATTAAAGTAATTAGGTGAAGGATTGGGCGTCGCCTTGATTAACAGTGCACCATTACCATTTTGTATAAGCGCATTTTCCAACGCGGCATTGAAGCCCTGGTTGCTGATGCGGGTGTTGGACGGATAATCCCATGGAGATAATCTTGCTCCCGGTATAGGTCCTTCAAACGTACCGTCCGGTAATACCCATGCAACAGACAAGTGATCGCTACCTACAAACTCTTTATGAAGCGCCTCGATATAATACCGGACTCCTTTCACCAGGTGCACCGGAACAGATTTCTGAGCGGGTTTAGCGAACCATGCGCGCGGAGCAACATGCGATTCGACATAAGCGATCCGTACCCTGTTGTCCGGGTCATCATTTGTACTCAGTAGAAGACCTGCCTGGTCATCGCCTGCAATATAGAAAGTATAATAACCTGTTTGCGGTGCGCAGATATAACCCCTCACCCTTGCGCCATAGTTATCTCCCAGGTCATTTCCGTATTCAAAACTGTTTAATGAAGCTATAACGGAAGGATTGGACGGGTAAGCCGCATTGGTTACCAGGTCTACCACCTGTGCTCCCTGAATATTGGTGTATCCCTCTGCATTGATGGTTCCTGAGCCTGTGCAGGAATCGATGGTTAACCGCAATGTATCGGAAAATCCTTCAGCTCCATTGTTATCAGTCGCCTTGGCGACAAGCACGTACGTTCCGGGAGCAACGGCCGGTTCTGTGTATTGATAAGGTGCCGTGCTGTCTTCAGCGAATTTACTGGCACCGTTATAAAATTCTACCTTGCTGATCGTTCCGTCAGTATCTGTAGCCTGTGCTTCCAGTGTGATCCTGGCTCCGGCTTTGTAAATAGTACCTGCGACAGGGTTAGTGATGCTCACTAAAGGTGCTTTGTTAGTTCCCGATACCTCGCCTGTTATTTTATAAATGCTCAACGTACCGCTGATTTCGTTTGCTACTATGATGTAGTGATTGCTATCGGGACTTTGAGAACCGGGAACATAAATAATTCCTTCCGGACCGTTATCTCCGCCGTAAGTATTCAAGTTGCGGGGATTTTTATAATCCACAAAGTTTACGCTGGCCGGGTTGGTAATATCGTACACCATCACTCCACCCTGTCTTTCCAGTCCTATAAAAGCATATTGTTTGCCGGCGATAGATGCCAGCGCGAGTCCTTCAGGCTCGGGCCCTTTAGAAGTACTTCGTGATCTCGGCGTATTCGATTCGTGATCTGCATTGAAGATGGCCGCAAACTGGGGCGTTTTGGACAGATATTGTTCGAAGTCGTCCTTGCTGTCGTACACTACCGATTTGGTAGCCGTGTTCCAGATAGAGAATGATCTGCCGCCTATAAGGTTAATTTCATCGAAGTCGCCATCTCCGTCCGTATCACCCGAAGCCCTGGTTACTCTCAGTCTTCCAAGATTATAATCTTTTTTCAGTATTTCTGCATGCGGGAAGGTAGCAGAATCCAGTACATAAGAAGGAGAATTCACTCTCAGTCGTTCATTAAAAGCACTGTATTCCCTGTCGTCTCCTTCATTGGCGCCTACTATGTATGTAGTTCCATTTACCTGGTAGGTAGCAATACCATCAGGCATATATATTCCTTTTACCGGCCAGTTGGCGATATGTGCATTCGTTCCTACGTCCGAGGCATCGAACCCGTTTCCAGGTAAGCTGTGGTCTTTTTTACCAAGCGACCATATATCTGCAACGGTATTCGTTTTCAGGTTAACCACGGCAAAGGCATTGGCCTCCTGCAAAATAACCCAAGCCGTATCGCCGGTTGTTGAAAAAGCGATGTATTCCGGTTCCAGGTCTTGCGATAATGTACTTCCCGGGAATCCTTTTCTGACGCCCGCGGCCACCAATGCCGCCGTCTGTGCATTGAACGAGGTAAAGTCCAGCGTTGTCACATTGCCCTGGGTTAACGAACCTATACCGCCGGTGATGTCTATGATGCTTACGGAGCCTTCCGGATCTACGGTGTAAGAATCGTTCGGCTGTCCTTCATTGGCGGTCATTATTTTTTTACCATCGGGGGTAAACGTGATCATATCGGGCAAAGCACCTACGGTCACCTGTTTTTGGAAAACACCATCCGTATTAAAGATCACTACTGAACCATTTAATTGTTGATTGGCATTGGGGGCAGAAGCTGCCACGATGCCATTTCTGACCGCTACGCTGGTGATGCCACCATAGGGGGTCATATCTATCGAGGTGATTGGTTGCATGGAAGAAGGATTGGAGAAATCGGCGATGTCCAGCCTGTTTTGTAAGGCACTGATGATGAATAGCCGTTTGGTGGCTGAATCAAATACCACAATTTCCGAGCTGGCATTGGCACTGCCTGACGGATCGTAACTACCAATATACGACAGCTCGATCTGTTTGTTTGGTACGGGAGCCGTACGCTCGTTATCCCGGATATAAACGGTGATAGACTTGTTGCCGGTAACCGTTACACCGGAAGCATCTTCGAGCGTGAGTGTAAAGTATTCATCCTGCTCATTTTCACTATCGTCAATAATTGGTATGGTGATGATGCGGGTAGCACTGCTGTCCGCCCCTATGTTCAATGTTTGGGTACTAAGCGTAAAATCGGTATTTCCCGCTGTACTGGTGGGACTTCCTTTTACCACCAGTTTTACATTCGACGAAGTAGGATTAGTAATATTAAGCTGCACATTTAGCTGTCCGGCTGATTCTGCAACGGACACGGTTGACATATTAAAAGTAATGGTAGAATTGGTAACAACCGGTGCTCCAGGGAAAGCCCATGCCGGCCATGTTTGGGCGGGTGTTGCAGACGCAGTGCCTATCCAGTTGGAAGGGTTAGTGATGGCTGCTTTAAGTGCGGCTGTGGATCCTGTGGTCGGTCCGTTATAATATGCGTTCACCGTATTACCGGCTGTATTTCCCGGGGCGGTGCTCAGGTTAATGGAATTGACACCATCAGTAAGTGCAGCGGGCAAAGCAGAAAAACTGCCATTGCAAACGGTGTTGGAAGGAACCCAGGCGTTGGAGCTTAAGGCTGTAATAAATTGAGGACTGCCCCCGGTTGATGTATAAACGATCACCTGGTCGCCGTTGGCACTTAATCCAAAGGTACTGCCTGTTACGGTGCCTATATTAGCAGTACCTGCGTCGTTGTTGATGATGATTACATTACCCGACGTAACGCCCGTGGCAGGGGCCGTCCAGGTAAACCCGCCCGGGCACTGTGCGGGGGTATTAGTAGTATATTTTGCGTCCGTAAATACTATCTGCGTAGCGGGTAAAATATCTACTAAGGTTACAAAAGCGATGCGATCTTCATTAGGCACTGCGTTCATCTGATATCCTATAAAGAGGAGATCGCCCGGGTTAAAAGCGGTCTGTGCGGCAATGGTAGTGAATTGGGAAACAGGTATTGGATTTAATGGATTATCACTTAGATCTTCCAAACTATCCGTTAATGATAAATAATACTGCTGATTACTAGCCAGCGGGGTGCTGGGTGTTATCGTTATTGTATTTCCCGAATAGGTGGCATCGAATGGTACACTGGCACCCGAAACGTTGTTTAATCTAAAAATTACCTGATAATCAACATTGGTATCATTGATAGCAGTGTTGTTATAGTTTATGCGTACTGGTTCATTAAAAGTAATGGTAGGAATTGCATTTACACTCACGGACACCGATCCATTTGGAGGAATTATGGTGGCAGAGGGTGGTATTACATCCGTTCCGGAAGACGACCCTTCCAAGGTTATATTGTCGAAGCGATTATTGCCTACTGTCCCGCCGCTGCCAAGCGCAAACTCTATTTTAATTTTGAAAAGCGGATTATTGTCGGAAGCAGCAATGCCGCTGAAATCGAGGGTTTGGAGTGTCGGGTTGCCATCTACCGGGTTGATGGTGGTAAGTGACTGGTAACTGGTTCCGTCCAGGGTATAGGAAATGATCTGCGATCCGGCGCCAGAGCCCGATCTGCGGGTGGCATATTTAAAAACCACGTCACTGAACCCAGTGGTAGGTAAAGAAAATATTAAGGCCGCTCCAATGGGATTGTTTATCCGGAGATGGTTACCGGATGCATCGCCATTACGTGCATTTACATTGAGAAGATTAAAATTTTGTCCCGTTCCATTGGTAAAATCGTTGATATTGGCACCTCCCGCAACGTAGGAAATTCCTGCGCCTCCAGCCGTATAAGAGGGGGAAAGGTGGTTTATTTCGGTGTCAAATAAATTAAAATTCCAATAATGCACCAGGGTTTGTGCGTTAAGTACCTCAAAAGAAAAAAAAGCAGCTAGGGCAAGTAAAAGTTTAGTCATAATAGTTTCTTGGCCCAAACTTCAGGTATAATTTTCAGAAAATTGTTTGTCCCTTATGAACATTAGGTTAAATAATTATTTCCTTTTACTCTGAAAATTTCCCTCAACAGTAAAAGTCAGGTTGTTAGCGGAAGATTTCATATAAAGGCTGCACTACCTGAAATTCCTGTTGATTGGCCGACGTAAAAATGACTGAATCAGCCCCTGACACTTCCATCTCATAGTCATTTATATGAAGATTATTTCCCTCCCCCTGCGTATTTTTAATCGTTTCTGTTTTCCATAATTCCCCGTTTTTGAAGATAGAATACGCAATAACATTGTCCGTCCTGGCTGTCTTCAAGCCAATATGCAGTATTTTTTTAGCAGCTTTTAAAGTATCTGCCAGTCTCAAAGCCCCGTTAACGGGCTGAAGTGTTATACCCAGTCCACTGGTGGTATACCCACCGGCATTTAATTTTTCGTCCGGGTAGGTCAATAGCCGTTTTCCCGAAGCTGCTGATTTACGTAATAGAACCCATGAATAATTATTATATAAGGTAATATTCCGGTAAATATGTACCAGCTCGTAGTTATATTTATTACTGAGATCAACGGCTATATTATTAGAATGTGAAACCATAAAATCAGGTTTATAATCCGCAATAATAGAATCGATCTTTAACTGATACCGGGTAGCCACCCGGGAATTTAAACCTGTCATGTCTATCACATACCCTTTAAATGGATGACTGATCAGGCCATGACCTGCCATCAGTACCTGTCCTGAATTTCCCATTGCGGCAATATCCCGCCCTATTTTAGTCCTTTCTCCTTCAGCAACGATAGTGGCTGTTTCCAGGTATTTCAAATTGTCGTATGCATCCTTCCAGGCAATATTTGAAAAGAAGAATAAAAAAAGCAGTACGGTGGCATTTGCATACTTCCCCCCTATATAGGTATTCGAATAATGGTATACGCTATACACGACCTGTATAGTAACAAACAACTCTGGCATAGAATAATACCACAGCATGCGTTCACCGGGATTATAAAAGTAGTAAAGGGCTAAAATAGCCAGGAACATGCTACCAAAAAGACCGTTTACGGATAATGCCCAATCCTTTTTCCAGATTACTTCTGCCACATTCATAAGCCAGAATGCCAATCCGGATCCCAATAGGGCTATTCGCTGGTAGTCGCCGAGAAAGTATTCCAGAAAGGGGAACCAATGGTTATTTGGATGGGAATGATAATACAGCTTGGCGAATGCGGATTGAGGTAAGGGGCTTCCGAATAATAGCGTAATGCAGCCCATACCAATTGCCAGCGGGATTATGAAGTACAGTACAATAAGCCTGGTGTCCTTCAGCAGTTCCCGTTTATCGTTATAGATATTTAAACGAAAGACCAGGTAGTAAAAGATACCGGTAAAAGCGACGGGGACGGCATCCAGCTTTGAAATGATCATGAGGGCGGTGAAAAGAAAAAAGGGCCTCGCCTTTTGGGTAACCAGGTAATAAATGGCCCCGAAGACAAATGTTAGATGCAAGGTGGTTTCCAGCCCCGCATTGGCAACCAGTAAGTATCGGGGGGTGCAGGTGATACAAATTACCCATATTAAAAAAGGCATTGCCTGACGGTTAACGAGCTTTTTTAAGATCAGGTATATGTACCACCCGGTAAATATAAATCCTGTATAATTGGATATAAGGAGCGCCTGGTGAGGTTTTGCGATATGGAAAAAACAGAGTAAACCTGAATAAAGTCCGTGGATAAATCCTGAAATGCCATAAACCGGTGAATCCTGTACGTTATAACGGAACAGGTAACCATCATAAAAATTTTCCAGGTAACGAAGCACAAACCCGGTATCATCAAAAATAATCGGGGGCAGCATAAAGAAAATAAGACTGCTGATTATTAATACCATCAGAAACTCCATCCATATCTTCCATTTGTAAGTCCCGGATTTGTCAATAATACTATTATTGCCCAGAAAATGAAAAACAGCTACCAATGCGGCGAATATCAATAAGGAGTAAAACCCTGTCTTGTAATTCGCGACTATTCCGAGTTTGATAAAAATAAAAACAACTGCTATAATTATAGTATAAGTTAATGCAACGAGTGGTTTTTTCACGCTCATTTGATTTGTATAGATAGGAGTTTAAAAATAAATGATCCGGCCTTATAAAAATGAAAACCGGTAAAATTCATCATAGCATAATATCATTTTACAGGCCGAGTTAATAATTTCTTAATATAAAATAATAGCACCGGATTACTTCATTAATTTATATTTGAATCATTACTTCAAATAAAATATCATCTCCTCCGGGTATGACATCCGTTTTTTATGCGGTATATAGCTCCTTCCATTCATAAACTCATATTGCTTAAACTAAAGCAGGCACTGAATAAATGGCATCAAATGAATGTTCAGTTGAAATATGATCAGATGGATTCTGTTCGTCCTGATCAGAATGACAAGGACATAATCGAATTGCAGGAAATGCAAACCCGGCTCGACCAGTTGTTCAATCTATACCAATCCAGGCGTAATGAAATGGGTACGATATCAGAAAAATATCTGCAATTACAGCGAAAGATCAGGATCAAACTGCGGAAACAACAAATTCTGAGTAAGAAATACTACCAACCTGAGAAGAAGAACGAGCGTGCATAGGTACTGTGGGATAACAATGACTTACCCCGAAATTAATATAAAAATAATGCGGAAAAGTTCTTAATATGTTACACTTTTGCGCTTTATTTATTATCTTATTTGTTTTGTATGGGGATTTACGTGCGGACCAAACACAGTAGTATCAACGACCTGATTTATACACTATCCTTAACAAAAAGCCGGGCTTTTTTACGTGCCGGGCTTTTGTTTTTTATGTTCGTCCTGCTGCATCATGTCTCCCGGGCCCAGCTTGCCGATAATTTGGGCAATATAAAAGTGGAAGAATTAACCGATGACCAGATCCGGAATATTATTATCCAGACAGACAGAATGGGGTTAAAGGATGAGATGATTGAGCAATCGGCTTTAAGGCAGGGAATGAGTCCTGTAGAACTCGTAAAGTTTAAAAGCAGGATACAGGCGGTCAGAAATGCCCTCGGTGCTTCTTACAAAGCATCTGTGCAACCGAGGACGACAAATGTTAACGGCATTAATGATTCGATCAATTCACTCGAACAAAGCCCTATTAATAACATTAATACCATTTTTGACGGCCTTAAAACAAAAAACTTTGGGTTCGATGTGTTTAACAACCCCCGGAGTACTTTTGAGCCAAACTTAAGATTACCCACACCCACTAATTACAGGCTGGCGGCAGATGATGAACTGCTGATTAACGTGTCCGGGTATTCCGAAGCAAGTTATCGCCTTAAAGTATCGCCGGAAGGATTACTCCGGATACCGGTGGCCGGCCCCGTTGCGGTGAACGGGTTAACGATAGAGAGGGCAAAAAAAGTAATAACAGCTAAGCTGGCCAATACCATATATTCCAATATAAAACGAGGCAGAACATTTGTAGACGTAAATCTTGCATCTATACGGAGTATACAGGTTACCATCATCGGCGAAGCGACATTTCCGGGTACATATACACTGCCTTCCGTAGCCTCGGCATATAATGCGCTCTATGCGTGCGCCGGACCAAATTCAAATGGATCGTTCAGGAATATCCAGGTTATACGGAACAATGTTACCATCGCTACGATTGACGTTTACCAATACCTGCTGAATGGAAGTAAAAAAAATGATATCCGCCTGATGGACCAGGATATTATTAAAATAAACACCTATTCTGTAAGAATTGAATTAAAAGGAGAGGTGAAAAAACCAGGCCTGTACGACGTGGCAAAAGGAGAAACCCTCGCGCAACTAATACGCTATGCAGGCGGATTTACTGACAATGCTTACACTGCCCGGCTGCAGGTTTTCAAAAACACGGATAAGGAGAGAAAGGTGACGAATGTAACCAATGAAACCCTGGAATCTCTTATCCCGGAGAAAGGGGATACGTACATAGTCGGTAAAATATTGAACAGGTTTACTAACCGTATTTCCATAAACGGTGCGGTGTACAGGCCGGGTGAATATGAGCTGAGAGAAGGTATGACGCTCTCGCAGTTAATTGCCGAAGCCGATGGAGTGCGCGAAGACGCTTATATGAGCAGGGGTAATATACACCGGCTCAAAGATGATCTTAGCCCCGAAATCATTTCATTTGAACCCGATAAGCTCCTGAAAGGAGACAGTAACGATATCGTACTTCGCAGAGAAGACAGGATCATGATCTTTTCCAAGTTCGATCTCAAAGAAGGGTACTATGTAAGTATTGAAGGCGAAGTGGCCCGTCCGGGTGTGTTTCTATATGAGGAAGGTATGAGCGTACAGGACCTTATATTGATGTCGGGTGGACTTAAAGAAGCCGCTTCTTTAAAGCGTATTGAAATTTCGAGGAGGATAAAGGATGCTGACACGGGAAGCAGTAATAATCCGCAGACAGCTATAATTTATCAGAAAAATATTAATGCCGATTTACGAGACAGTTCGGGGTATTCAAAATTTATTCTCACTCCTTTCGATGAAGTTTCCATACGGCCGGCTCCGGGTTATTTCGTTCAGAAGAATGTAGTTATAGAAGGCGAAGTTAAATACACGGGCAAATATACACTGGAAGCCAAGAGAGAAAGAATATCTGACCTGGTAAAGAGAGCGGGCGGACTTACGTCGGAAGCATATATTAAAGGGGCTGTGCTGGTGAGAACAAAAAATCTTACCAAAACAGAGCAGAGTAATAATGAACAGGGCTTAAGTAATCTTCAGAAACAGAATTACCAGGCAGGAACGCCTCAGGCCTTACTGGATTATGAATTATCCAGAGCATCCCAAAAAACATCTGAAAATGTGGGTATCGACCTGGATGAAATATTAAATGATCCCCAGTCGGAATATGATCTTTTATTGAACGACGGCGACACATTAAGAATTCCCAAGCAATTGCAGACAGTGCGTGTGAACGGAGAAGTTCTTTATCCTGCGCTTGTAAGATATACGGATGATTACCGCTTTAAAGATTATATCATTGGTGCAGGAGGATTCAGTGAACGGTCTTCTAAAAAAAGATCGTATGTAGTATATGCCAATGGGTCAGTAAAAGGTACCAAGTCGTTCCTGTTTATAAAAAATTATCCCGAACTAACTCCGGGAGCGGAAATATACGTGCCCGTGAAACGGGAAAGAGAACGCCTGAGACCAATAGAAACCGTGTCGCTGGCGGCAACGCTCGTCACTATGCTGGCTATCGTATTAAATGCGCTTAAGTAAATGACAACTCAAACCAACCCGACGGATACCAGCAGGGTGTTCGATGAATTTTCGCCCAGGAAAGCTATACTGCAGGCAAAGAGCCTGGGAGAATACATACTGTCCAAATGGAAGCAAATCATCCTGGTTGCCCTTATTTTCGGTATAGGTGGGGCCATACGTACCTATCTTAAGAAATCATCTTATGTCGCGGAAATTACGTTTACGCTGGATGAGGGTGCTAGTCAAGGTGCTGGCGGCGGCGGCATTGCCGAGTTAGGTGCCCAGTTGGGACTTGGCATGCCGGCAAATGCCGGTGGTATCTTCAGCAGTATGACCAATATCGTAGAGTTGATGCAATCCAGACTGCTAATTGAAAAAACGCTGAAGAAACAGGTGACTATCTATGATAAGCCGGTTCTTTTCGCTGATTTCTTCTTGGACTCGCTTGGTTACCGCAGTAAGTGGATGAAAGGAAGTCCGTATTATCAACTGGATTTCATGTCTGTGAAGAAAGATAAAAAGGAAGAATTGTTTCAGAATAACATAACTGAAAATATCTATCTCACCATACTTAACAAAAGCCTTAAAATTAGTCCTAAAGGTAAAGGCACTACCATCCTATCGGTCACCTGTATTTCCGAACATGAATTATTCAGTAAATATTTCCTGGAAGCCCTTATAGAAGAAGTGTCTGCTTTTTATATTGAAACAAAAACCCAGCGTGCCAAGAATAACCTGAATTTTATCCAGAAAAGAACGGATTCTACTCGGATAGCTTACAATCAGTCGTTATACGGAAGGGCGGCATTTACCGATGCGAATGTTAATCCTAATTTAAAGATCGCCACCGTCACGGGAGAAAAACAGCAGACGGACGTACAGTTGTTAAGTGCTTCCTACACCGAATTGGTCAGAAGCCTGGAAGCTGCGAAAACGACGCTTATGCGGGAAACTCCGCTGATCCAGTTACTGGATACTCCCATTCTGCCTTTGAAAAAGATAGCTCCCAGCGTTACCAGTTCTTTTATACTTTTTTTTGTAGTAGGCGGATTCCTGGCAGTCTTTTACTTTGTTTGCAGAAAAGTGCTGTCTTACATAATGCAATCTTAAACTGTTAGTATAAGCGGTTCTTTACATTTTCTTAATATTTTAACAGAATATCCTTTATTTACTGACGCTTCTTTTTTTCGAGACCAATCGTACAAACAAATGATAGGAAGGATATTCTATCAGCCTGTATGCGATGAACGAGTAAGTAATAATAGCAGCAAGCATTATGGGAAACACGAGGAGATTATCCCAAACTAAGAACGGTTTCTGAAAGTATGCCGCCCATAAACGACCTGTTACCCCAAGTATAAGTACATGCGACAGATAGATAGTGTAGGATACGTCCCCGATCTTTATTAAAAAAGCAGGTAGCCGGAGATCAAGCCTTTTTTCCAATTCCACAGAAGCTATTACCAATAAAGAAAAAACAATCCCGAATACGATGGATTGCCGGAATACTTCGGTAAGATCAGTAGCATAGAACCGGTGAAAAAGAAAGGGCATCGCTAATATTAACCCCATAATGATAACAAGAAAAAACCATACAGGAAAACGCTGCACCCTTTTGTTGCTGATCAGCAATGCACTAAAAGCTCCCAGAATAAATTCTATGGAATAGGGACTGGTTAGTAACCCGATGACAGGATTAAGCGGATAACGGTAAAAGAAATTGACCGTTATCAGGAATATAAGCCATACAAACAAAAAAGTGACTACCTGCTTTTTTCGAAATTTAAGAATGGTGGAAAAAACAAGATAAAAATAGACTTCATAAATCAAAGACCAGGCAACCAGTACAAGCGGCAAGGTGCTGGAAGGAATCAATAGCAACGAAGTGAAAAAATTAAACTGGTTTCCCTGCGAAGCGTTTACAAGTGTCGGTTGAACTATAATAACGGAGAGAGTAACAAAGAAATAGAACCAATAATTAGGATAAATCCGGGCAAAACGATGTAAAAGGAATTCTCCTCTATCTACTTCCGGACCCCATTTCCTTTGCGTGATGGTAACCATGATAAACCCGCTGATTACAAAAAACAGGTCTACACCAGACTGACCTATCTTGAAAACTGCTGGAAGGTAAAGATCGCCACCGGAATATTTCTTTTCTATTATAAGCATGTGATATAAAACCACCGCAATGGAAGCCACCCCTCGTAAAACCTGGATAGAATTGAGTTTTTTCACTATTTATTATTTAATACGGATCCTATCCATTTAACCCCGTTTTTTCTATTTGTCTTTTTTACTATAAAAGGCTTTTCAATAAAAACCCATGATAATGCTGCCAGAAAAATCGTAATAAGAACGCTCCCTATTAAGCCCTCCAGTGCCGAATAGTTAAACAATTGATAATAAACCAAGACCTGGATAACGGGGAAATGATAAATATAAAGTCCATACGAAATATCCTCATCCTTATAAGGATAACGGATGGTGGGTACCATATACGCAAAGAAGAAAACAGATACCGCTAACAGAATGCTTTGTACTATCAGCGGCGTAGGAAAGAACAAAGCGATAAAGAAAGGCACACCTAACCATCTCACGGCGGTTGCGAACCAGGGTTTTGTTTCCAGTTCAGAAGCCCATGCCCCCAGGATAAAATAAAATAACTGACCGGGTATCTGTCTTGATAAAAAAAGGTAGTTGTCGTTATTATGAACCTGGTGCAGATGTTTCATCCCTATATAATAACCTACTGACGATAAAAATAACAGGGCATACAGGAGATGGACATTTATTCTTTTTCTCATAAATACCAGTAAAGGCACCAGGATATAATAGGCTACTTCTATTTTCAATGTCCATAACGAACCATTAACGGTTTCAAAACGGTTGCCGGTAAATACACCGGGGAGCGATGGCTGAATAAAATTTAAAAAAGCCAGGTTGGAAGCGATGTATTTATACAAAGTAAAAGATGTAAAATATTCGGAAAAGGAATAAGTAGAAATTGTACTGCCCAGCAATGCGCACAGCAGTATAATAGTGAGATAAGCAGGATATATTCTTTTGATCCGTTTGATAAAAAAATCTTTTGCAGACTCACTGCGGTAATAACTCTTCATAATAAGGTAGCCGCTGATGATGAAAAAAGCCTCCACTGCTCTTTCCCCGTTAAAGAACCAGTTGACGGAGCTGAGCTCCTGTTTCATACTGAGTTCGTAACTGTGAAAAAAAACGACACTTAAAGAAAGATAAACCCTTAGCAGATTAAAATTATTGTTTCGTGTAAATAGGTTATTCTGCTTGATCATTTAAAATCGCTCTGATTTAAATTCAAATGTAAAGGTTTCGAGACTTAGCCCTCGCAATGCTGTCAGGAATTAATTTATTAATAATAATATCTCAGGTATTTTGAAGCTCAATATTTTTTACAGATGCTTTCCCGGACTGTAAATAGTTGACCATTTTCAGTGCAAATAAAATCAGACCAGGTAGAAGCATGAAATTAAAGAAAAGTTGTTTGTTGATAATGAAAAAGCCTGTTCTGAAAAATTCGAAGGGTAACATGGCACAAACAAGAATATAATATGTACTCCAAAAATGGCTGCTCTCAGAAAGATGCCTTAGCAGGTTCAGCATGAAGCCCATGATAAATATAAATATCCAGGACCCGATAGAACCAAAATTGATAACAAGGGTTGTCCATATACTATCCGCTCCAAAAGGATTTTCATATTTATATCCCATTTCATTGGCTGACACCACATAATCCCGTAAGCTGAATATGGTATTGGGCATCAGGTTGAAGAATGATGTTAAAAAATTAGTGGGAATATTAAACCACGGTATTTCATTTCCTACCAGGAAAGAAGCACTGCTGAACCAGGTAAACAGCGGCTCGGCCAAAAAGGAGAACCCTGCCCGTTCGATATTAAAATCCGCATTCACCCGTCTTAAGCCTATTGCGGCACCTATAACAAAGCAGATGGCAGCAAATAAAAGAATATGGTAAGCCTTCCATCTTTTAGGTGCAAAGGATGTTTTAAAAATAAGGAATATCAAAAAGCTTTGAAGTGCCGTTAACCTTCCGCCAGCCATCAACAATAACATCGCGTTAATGAAAGTGCCTATTACCAGTACTTTCGAAATTTTATTCTTACTGATTAACTGGTAAATAAGGAGAAAATTAAAAATGACGATAAGGGTCGATAATTTACCTCTCGGACCTACATCATATTCTCCGCCCCCAAATAAAGCATTCCTTGCTACATAAGTGAATAAAGCCAGGAACCCGCAAAGAACAATCGCAATATAGTGTATGCTGCGGGTCTCATAGGTGGAAGGATATAGTTGTAATGATCTTTTATAAGGCTTTAACAGTTTAAAGCAGAAGTGGCCCAGGTAAAATGCAGGTATCCATGAAAGGGAAATGACTATGTAGTCGCGGATTTTATTATCAGGTATTCTCCGGAAAAAACCCTGGAATAATTCTACACCCGGGTAATCCTGGAATGCGTTGACTCTTCCCAGCAAAACAGGCGTCATCAGATAAAATATAAAACCCACTAAAAAAAAGATTCTGTGATCGACCAGGTAGTATCTTTTTAAATCACTTTGCATCGGTTGCAAAAGTAGGTAATCCGGATAATATAGCCGTTAACCCATTTAATAATCATAATTTAATAATAAGATAATTCCTTTACATGTTTAATTATTAATTACTATAGATAATCTGCCTAATTTTACCGCGTATAATCTGATTAATTGCCATCTGCAAATCATTCCGTATGCAATTTATTAATGCTTAAAGGCGGTATGCGGTTTTTCTGATTTATTATTGAGACGTGAGCACTAAATTAAAATAAGGATGCCTGAAAACATTATTGAGGTCGAAAACATATCGAAGCTGTACAAGTTAGGAAGTATAGGTACCGGAACACTTTCACATGATCTGAACCGTTGGTGGTACAAGGTAAGAAAAAAGGACCATCCTTATGCATTTGAAGGTGAACGAAACGACCGGCAGGCCGAAGGCAGCTCCAGTTATGTGTGGTCATTAAAGGATATTAATTTTGAAATCAAGCAAGGCGAGGTTTTCGGGGTTATAGGTGGAAATGGGGCTGGTAAATCTACCTTGTTAAAGATTCTCTCAAAAATTACCAAACCTACTACAGGATCTATAAAAATGGGCGGACGCGTAGCTTCCCTTCTGGAAGTAGGTACCGGTTTTCATCCAGAACTGACAGGACGGGAAAATATTTTTTTAAATGGTGCTATTTTAGGCATGCGCAAACAGGAGATTAAAAACCGCTTTGACGAAATTGTTGAATTTTCCGAAATAGGTAGATATATTGATACTCCTGTTAAAAAGTACAGCTCTGGTATGTTCGTACGACTTGCGTTCGCTGTTGCAGCTCATTTGGAGCCAGATATTTTAATTATCGATGAAGTTTTAGCGGTTGGAGATGCTTCATTTCAATCAAAATGTCTTGGCAAAATGGAAGATATTTCAAAAAACTATGGCAGAACCGTTCTTTTTGTAAGCCATAATATTTCTGCTATAAAACGACTTTGCTCAAGGGCAGTTTTGCTGGAACAGGGTACATTAAAAATAACAGGTAACATAAACGAAGTACTTTCCTTCTATCAAAAAGAAGCTCCTGATGCTCAAGCTGGAAAAAGAAATAAGCTACCTGTACAAAATAAAGGATTTTATCTCGAATGGAATCTTAAAGGATCTGATTCTGATAGCTTACATACATGTCGTTCCGGTGATACTTGTACGTTTTCATTTAAACTACAGATTTTAGAAGGTGTAAAAAATTGTGAGGCAAAATTTCTGTTACGGTATGATGAAATGCTTCTTTTACATCTTAGTAGTCTTGATAATAACGGTTCGCTTTTAACTCTTAAACCCGGATTCTATCAATTTGAATTTACAGTCCAATTACCCGTAAGTGCTTCCACGTTAGATGTTGAAGCGGTTTTAATTAGCTCCACGAAGGAAATTGATTTCTGGCGATCTTCTACAAAACTCAATGTTTTAGGTAACTTGGTATCCAGGCAGTCGGATTCCCTTTTAAATCCAGAGTCGATATTTTCAATACAGGAACAACCACAGGAAATATTTGGATAAAGCTCCTAATCCTTTGCGATAATCTACAACCATAAGTTGATGTTAAATGTAAAAAAGCAAATCTTATTTGTAAGTCATGCAGCAAGTATGAGTGGAGCACCAATCGTATTCCTTGAGATTATTAAAGAATTTAAAAAACAATCTACCATACCCTTTAAAATTGTCGTGTTTGAAGATGGTCCTTTAGTCAAAGAATTTATGTTAGTGGGCGACACATTTATATGGAAATCAAAAGTTAAAAACAAACCTGCAGGTCAGATCCGAAATCCGATAATTCTATTATTTTCTATTGTAGTAAAAAGAATTAAGCAGTATTTAAGGGGACAATATATACTACACTGCGTGCGTAACAGTTCATTAGTTTTCTTTAATACTATAGCCAATGGAACTCTTCATCAAAAAATGCTTCCTTTAAAATGCAAATTTGTTTGTTATGTCCATGAACTTGAAGCTGCATTTCACTCAATCACGAAGCCAGATACTCTGAAAACCATTGTGGGTAATACTGATTTATTTTTAGCAGTTTCGGAGGCAGTAAAACACAATCTTGTAATTAATCATAGTGTTGCTGCGGATAAAATAAAAATCTTTTATCCCACTATAGCGCAGGCAAATAGAAAAAAAGATGATTATATAGAATTTATTGAGTCGTTTAAATCTAAAAACCAAATTCCTGTAGATGCTGTGATAATCGGTGTAATTGCCTCTAATGAGTGGAGAAAGGGTTTCGATCTTTTTCTGCCATTGGTATTAATTTATTTAAACAGGTACCCGGAGAGTAATGTACGCTTTGTCTGGAAAGGTTTTAGAGAGGATAGTAGCTCTTCCTTTTACAATCTATATGATATCGAAAAATTCTGCCTTCAAAAGCGCGCTTTAATTATTCCTCACGGCAATGATGGCATGGAATATATTTCCTGTTTTGATATTCATCTGCTACTTTCGCGGGAAGATCCGTACCCCTTAGTGATACAGGAAACAGCTTCTTTTGGGATACCCACGGTCTGTTTTCTCGGTGCCGGAGGAAGTCCTGAATTTATTGAGCAGGATAGCGGAATTTGCGTTCCCTATGGAGATCTTATAAAAATGGCAGACGCACTTAATGAACTTGCGGAAAATGATGGCCTTAGAACAGAGATGGGCAGAACAGCGAAAAATAAAGTATTGAGCCGGCATAATCAGAAGAAAACGACAGTTGATATTATCGATACTTTACTTACTCTATGAATAATGAAATTATTTTAAATTTTATTCATACAGATACAATCTGATTTAAAATTATGAAAATAAGCATCCTTCTCATTACTTATAATCACGAAAAGTATATCCGTCAGGCTATAGCCAGTATCCTGATGCAAAAGGAGTTGGATGATTATGAAATTATTGTTTCGGATGATAATTCTACAGATAATACCGTTTCACTTGTAGCCGAAGCACTGGACAAATTTTCGAATGTAAAAATATATTCTAACGAAATAAATAAGGGGATTACAAAAAATTATCAGAAAGCATTTTCTTTGTGTAGTGGAGAATATATTTTTATCCTGGAGGGTGATGATTATTGGCTTGATCCATATAAAGTAAAAAAACAAACAGAGTTTCTTAATAACCATCCGTTTTGTGTAATGTGTGGCCATCCTTATTATATGCAAAAAGGTGAATTAAGTGACTTCACAGATACTTCGGCAAATAAAGCAGAATATTACAATCTTTTTGATTGTAAGGATATTATTTTAGATCCAGGTCTTGTAAATAATTTCTCAGTAGGTTGTTACAGAAAGTCTATTCTTCAAAAAATTTCGGATGAAACGTATGAAGTAACCAGCTACGATTGGATGATAAATATATCCGTAGCAAATTTTGGTTTTATTGGAAGGATTAACCAACCTATGTCAGTATACCGTGTTTCTGATTCAGGTGCATGGTCCGGAAGATCTGAGCAACATCAGATCGAGGGCACTATCGCAATACTACCTGAGTATAACCGCATCCTCAATAATAAGTATCATGCCTTTTTTGAAATTAAAAAGCAGCTGCTGGAAAACCAATTAAACCATATCAAAGGTGTGCCATCAGGTAAAATTAAATTAAAAGATCTTTTTCCTCCTTTTTTTATATCGTTAAGTAAATGGATAATTCCTCCTGTCATTATTAAATTTTTGAGAGGATAACCATCAAATTAATAATATTCATGCTTGTTCATTCCGGGTAAAAATAAGGAAAACCAGTCAGCTGAATATTAGCGTTATAAAAATGTAGGGCATGAAATGCGATTTATAATCTTCCAGCTTTAATCAGCCCTTTTCTAAAAAACGGAGGTTTTAATTTACTAAAAAAGAACAGCATATGTCCTTTTGAAAATTTTGTTATATAATTATTTTTTTCGAGAAGGACTTTAATATCATTAGCATCTGAATGATTATGATAAACGGTAATTGCCATTTTGATGTCATTATTCCGTATATACTCTTCTGCTGCTTTTAAAACGTCTATTTCAACTCCTTCAACATCCATTTTAATAGCATCTATTTTTCTACCTTCATTTAGTGTATCAAGTGTCAGCGTTTTTTGGTCGTTTACAGACCCTATAAATTTATTGATAATTTTTACCTTATCCTTCCAGGGTTCAAATGTCTTGTTTAACGCCTCTATCCAGACGGGATCCGCCTCCACTATGATAAGCTCCTTTACTTTATCAACTATCATTAGTGAAAAATTACCTTCTGCTGCACCTATATCAGCAACCGTGTCATGGATATCTAAGGTAAAATCATCATCAAGATACCTATGGGGAGATTCAATATTTTGTTCAATAGATAGAAAAGTAAAACTTTTCTGAATATCTATAGGATTAGTGAAGCCTCTATGATAATATAGTTTCTTACCATCTAAATGTACATAAAACATCCCAGCATCGACGTCACGGTATACAGGTAATTTAGAGTAATCATATTTAAAAATAAAGGGATACGGTATAATCGAATAAAAAATCCTTTCTGCCGCGCAAACGTCATCAAGCTTTGTATTTATAAATTCTATTTCGTCTTTAAACGGAAGCATTTCTTCCGGATGCAATACAACGTATTCATTGATTTCATTGATAACATCTTCAAAACCCGGATAATCGTCTTTCACAAAAACGTTTTCATTGGCTGTTGCCGCTGTGTTATTGAAAGATTTTTTGAAGATATCTCTTAATGTTTTGAGCATTTTAGTATACGTTTGTGTTAATGATAGTTGAGGCTAAATCATGGTTGTATCAGGTGTACAATTTTTTCAACCATGGTAGTAGCACTCCATTTTTACCGGCATAAATAATGGAAATAATTTTGTTTTTAAGAGTTTTCGATTTATCCCAAAAAACACTAAGCGACTTTATTTTGAGATCCATTATTTCGCTTTTCCTATACAAAGGCAAGTATGCGGGCAAATGCTGTTCCCATTTTTTTGCTAATATTTTTACGGCTTCAAAATAGGAACTATTAAATACTCCGCTGGATAAATGCAGAAGCAATATGTCACGGGTAATAACAACTTTGTAATACTTCCGAACTTGCATACTTAAATCAAAATCATAACCATGAAAGCCTTTAAGGATATCATCCGAAAAATTTATCTTGTCCATGATTGTTTTACGGGTGCACATAAAAACCCCATCAATTGCAACAACTTCCGCTAATGGATTTTCTCCGAATCGATTAAGTTTCATTAAAGGGCTTCCTTCTTTAAAGCCCTCCATAATTTGACCTTCACATTCATTTGGATCCACCCAGTCTATAGGAAACAAACTCAAATAACAGGCCCCTAAAACGCCTACAAGCCCAATTTTTTGATCTGTAAAAATACAAGAAAGTATTACTCCCCAATTATATGTATGAAATAAAACATCTTCATGGCAGAAACAAATAATGTCATATTTACATTCACCTTTTCCTTTATTATAAGCACCACATATGCTATACTTTTTTCCACTATTTTCCACCCTAATTAATTCATGCGGCACACCAATTGTCAATCCAACATTTTCTCTAAACTTGTTAAATAATACTTCGTTTACAGAACAAACTACTATACTAATCATATGGGTAACTCAATGCTTCTTAAAATATGCAAATTCAGTAATAATAATATGAATTGTTTATACCCATAGAGATAAAGCCTTATAGATACAAACAATCTGAAAATATAGGTATTAATTTAGATTGAAAAAACTAGATAAGGAGTCAAGTGCAAATTGGAATCCATCATCTGTAAGATATATTCCGCTTCCAGGAGTTACAACTCCTCCATGAGTGGCGCCATCTACAAATCGAGTAGGAGTTCCCGTACTGTCATAAAATTTAAACGCACTCCTTACTCCTAAATTCTTAAGCCGCTTATGCACTTCTCTCCCACTGCACATATCTAACAAATGATAAACTGAATCTCCGCATACAATAGGCAACATATTGTCTATACCGCTATGAAGAAGAATTGCTGGGATGTTATTTTCCTCCGGTTTTATCACTGCCAGATCAAGAATTGATCCCGAGAATACCATGATTCCCTTCACTTTTGCGGTAGCATTTAAAAATGCTCCGCCATAATCAAATCCACCGAGTGAATCCTTAGTAGATTGGCTTATTACGTTTGGCGCAATTTCACTATCTTCAAGATATGCTACATGCAAAGCAGTAACACCTCCTGCTGAAAGTCCCGCAAAGAAGATATTATTAGAATCAACTCTTTGCTCAATTGCTTTCGATTTAGAAAACCGTATTGCAAACCTTGCGTCCTGAATTGCTCTATACAATGTTAAATGAAGATCTCTTAACGTTATAGTCCCATTAATTCTTTTAGGACTAAGGCTTTTATTTACACGGTAGTTTATTGAGGCTACTGTGTAGCCGCGTTCTGCAAAACGCAAGCAGGTTTCGCGCTCATTTCTTTTATCATCGCCTTCAAATCCACCTCCATGCATCCATATAATCAGAGGTCTTAGTGAATAGGTATCTATACTCTTTCTGGGTTCATAAAAATCTAAACTTAATGCGACCTTCTGAGTGTCCCCTGGAGCAAAATCCGAAATGCTTTTATATGGGATATCCATAGAGCTATCAATGTCGCTCCTACTGAAAACAATATCTTTAAATCTTTCTCCGGTCAGTAGTAAGGATTCATTTTTCAAAAGCACTTTTGAGGAATTTTCTATCTCAACTTTGTTACACTTTATGAAAATAAATATAGTTGATAAAAAGATAAGTAGATACTTGACCGCAGATTTCATAATAAGTGTTTTAATAATCAATAGTGGAATTATAACTTTGTGAAGTTAAGTTAGCCGCATCGTCTAAATTTAAAAGCCGTATTATCATAATATTATTTCCATTGAGATCACACTTGACATAATTTTATTATTACGCTTTATTGTAATTCAAATTCAGTATTATTTTTTAACTCAATATAGAATGGAATTTTTACTAATGACCAACTATTTTTAAGGAAGACATTTTGTTATCGAATCCATTGGCACATCTTGCATCGCTCCTTATCGATATGGAGTTACCTTTAAAATAATCATCCTCATAAGCTGTTACCTTCCAGCCTTTCGGTACTTCAATAGACGATGCATCGTCGTTTGTCATGCCTAGTTTCAGAAGTTGGGCCGAGGTATAGGAACCTGGTTTTAATGCGGAGGAAACCCACCCATAATAGTCGCATTTCCCATATACAGTCACTGAAGGTTTCCTGGCGTAAACCTTCACGTAATCTACCTCGAAGCTATCCGGTACGGCGCTGCTCATTTTAAACCGATCCCCACCATATCCGTTAATTTCAGTGCTCAGTATAACAAATTCGGGGATATGTGATAAGGCCTCGCTGCTTCTTGCCATTTCTTTTCCATCAACATATACAATATATTCTTTAGGTGTCCACTCCAAACCAAATGTATGGAAGCCGGTCGATATACCGGGAATATTGGATTTACTAAATACTGCCCGGTGCGAAGCGTTCGAAAAATTATAGCCGTTCCAGTGCAAACCAAAATAGAGATTTTCGGTGCCTTCAAGACGATGGTATTCGAAAATATCTATTTCAGTACCATATATGGACGGATTGGGTACATCTTGTTCCTGACCGGTAACATGCGAGAGCAACCAGAACGCTGCGTGTGGGCCTAGTTGTTTATTTACCTTTGCCCTTGTTTCAAAATAACCGTATTTCTGATTCAGGCTGTGCTGCGTGCTTATCATGCCGGCTGAAAAAACAGGATTCCCGGTCGCGTCTACTGATCTTTTTGACAATATTTTTAACGTTCCGTCTGAAACGATAATATTACTTCTCAGCATTTTACCAAAACCCCGGGTGTTATTTTCACCAAAGTAATCCCACCTGGAAGTATCCAGCAACTCTCCATTGAAATCTTCCTGCATTACCAGTTTATAATTGTCTAAATCTATAAAGGCTGATGCCGCAGTATCTTTATCAACGTATCTATTTAGACTTGTTGCAAAATTTTGCTGTACTATGGATCGGTTCGCCGGTGAGGTGGAGTGGATCGAAAATCCCATGGAAACAATACATACAATAAGAATGACGCTCATTTTACCATTCATTACTACTAGTTAAAAGTTAGTGCCATAAAAGGTTAAGTCCATACCGGAAACCTTCTATATTTCTTTTTGAGGAAAGCAGACTTTCCTGCTGCGTAAAGGACCGGTCGATTTCCGTTTCTCCTTTATGACATCGGGCGTTGATCTATGATCATTTGTAACTTATCCATCTTATGAGATTTTAATAAACAGGTGTATAGTCATATAAATAAACCCTCATCTATCTGCAATATGATTATTTCAAAATACTCGGATCTTTTACAAAAGATTTTTGCAATAAGGAAAACCCTTCCGTTGGCAGCTTCTTAAAATAACTGATCATATTTTCCATCCCACCAACAAAAGGAAAAATAACAAGGCTACCGACAAATCTGGGCCAGTTACGCCTTCTGAAATTATGCAGTATGCTTATTTTATGATAGCGGGTCCGGTATCTTTTTATCAACCGCCCGGAATCTTCCGTTGGATTTTTTTTAAGTTTTCTTATGCGGCGAAGGCAGGCTTCTTCTATGATCTGGTAATGGGCCAGCTTTGCCTTACCTTCATTGCCCCAGTTAGATATACTTCCCGAATGAATCCGGTAATAGTATAACGGCTTATCGATAAAAAAGATATCGCCCTCTTCTTCCAGTAAATAATACAACTCCATATCCACCGCTTTATCATACGCTTTAATAGGCGAAAGGCGAGTTGTTCTGTCGTAGCAGGATGTTTTAAATGTGGCAAAATGATGAACGCTGCCATCGCCTAAAAGCAGCAAGGGGGTATCAGCTGGTAATGCTTTCGGATACTCGGCAATCCGTATAATGTTCATTTCATCATCACAAATGTAGTGCGTCGAATGAATGATACTGCAGGATGGCTTTTCCAGGTGTGCATCGTGCATGATCTGCAGCGCATCCGGGGCAAGTATATCATCCGGGTCAAAAAAAGCCATGATATCGCCCGCGGCTTCATCAGTACACCTGCGTTTTGTATAAGCGCATCCCATATTTTCCCCGTTGCGGAAAACCTTTATCTTTTTATCGTCTTTGTAAGGGGCGATTATCTCTTCGAATCCATCTGTGGATCCATCATCAACAATGATGATTTCCCAGTCAGTGAAACTTTGCGCATAAACAATGCTTATTACATTTTTCAGGAATCTTGAATTATTGTAATTTGCTATTAATAACGAAATAAGCATACTTTTGAAATTGATAAAATGTGAATGTACCTCTCTGGTAATACTGTAGTCATTAATCATCAAATGTAGTTAAATACCCAGCTTGTTCATTTTAATAATAAAACTTAACCTTAATTTAAATTATGGAAACGGTGTTCTGCGTAATAGTAACCTACAATGGTATGCAATGGATTGAAAGATGCCTGAACAGTTTACAGAACAGTATTTTGTCCATGAATACAATTGTTATTGATAACGGGTCTAAGGATTCTACTGTTTCTTTTATTAAAGATAATTACCCGGCTGTCCAGCTTATAGAGACCGGAAAAAATAAAGGGTTTGGGCAGGGCAATAATATAGGATTAAAAATAGCGCTTGAAAAAAATGCGGATCATATTTTTCTCCTGAATCAGGATGCTTATATTGAACCGGATACCGTTTCAAAACTAGTACAGGCTCAAATAAATAACCCTGAGTTTGGTGTATTAAGTCCAATACATTTAAATGGCAAAGGAGATGGCTTCGATGATCATTTCTTTGAGTACCTGGTAAAGTCAGAAATAAAAGACCTGATGATATCGCTTGTGCTTAATGGTGGTAACACTCCTTCCATTATCAATACGCCTTTTGTTAATGCGGCGGCATGGCTTATCAGTAAGGATTGCCTGAAAAAAACAGGTGGATTTGATCCTATCTTTTTTCATTACGGGGAAGATGATAATTATGCGCAAAGAGTATTATATCATGGATTCAAAATAGGGATTTTAAGTACTACAAAAGTTTATCATGATAAAGACAGACCGGAAACGGTCATCAAACCTGACCTGCAAAAAAAGATAAAAAGAGACTGGATATTTTTTTTGAACCAACCCTGTAATATTTCGAATAATCAATACATCTTGCTAATGACTAAAAGATTGGGAAGGTATTCATTATTGACAGGTTTAAGCCTGCTAAAGGCCAACAAGGAAGAGGTTATTTATAATTTTACGATGGCGAAGAAAATTGCTGGTTCTTTTAGAAGTGTGCGCCGGAGTCGTAAAATATCGATGGATCAAAGGATCATACCGCATTTGTAGGCAGCCCGGCCTGTCTTATGGATGTTGATCAGGTGCCAATATACGTTTGATTTTCTTATAACCTCTTTTCACAATACTTTCTTTCACGGCAACAGGGGCTTTACCAGCGTTAAAGTCTGCTGGTATATGCCTGTCTATTTCATAAACCATCGCCTCTCTTATCTTTTTCTGAAATTTATACTGCGTATGTATATTAAAACTTTCATAAATATAGATCATCAGGATAATTTTATCGTAGCCGATATGCTTGATCGAAAGCCCCTTATCATGCAATCTGTATACACCCATCACTTCATCTATATATTTAAACTTCCCTCGAAGTGTTAATAACAGCATCATGGGAAGATCGCCGTATTTGCAGGAGAAGAACCATTCCGGGAGCTTAAAATCAGGGTAATTAACGAAAACAAAAGAGGGAGAAGGAATAAACCAGGGGCCTAAAACATCTTCTGTATCAAAAGTGTCTTTGGGCAAACTTTTGTGCAAAACCCATTCCTTGTTCTCATTATTGCGTTGAACCTTCATAACCACATTATGAAAGCAGGCGCTATAATCCTTATTGTTCTCTAAAAAATCTACCTGCTTTTGCAACTTCAAAGGATCTGTCCAATAGTCGTCTCCTTCCACGAATGCTATATAACTGCCATCGCATTCGTTCAGTGTACGCAGAAAATTCTTCATCATCCCAATATTCTTTTCCGCCGGAATCAACCGGATCGTTTCAGGGTACTTTTGGGCATATTCACTGCAAATGTCCCTGGCACCGTCTGTACTGTAATC
>JANNOM010000043.1:0-19935 GCA_031399065.1 Chitinophagaceae bacterium | reverse complement strand
TAAGCGCGGACGCAAATATTACGTTCAGTGCCTGATTCACCATAAAGTAAGCAAAGCCACCCCCGAACTGCAGTTGGTGGCAGAAGCCGAGGGTAGGGAAGGGTATGAAAGTAGTCAGTAGTGAATTGGCCGTCCTGCGGGGATTATGATGTATGCAACGTCCCATCAATTCAACAACGCCTGAACAGAAGAATACACCTGCTCCTTCGTAAACGGCTTTTCCAGGAAATCATCTGCCCCGTTAAACAGGGCCACATCTTTTACCGTAGCTGCATGAAACCCGGAAATCATTAATATTTTAATGTCGGGATACTGCTTGCGGATATCAGCAATAAAATCGATCCCCAGGCCATCGGGTAGGCGATTGTCTAACATAACCAGGGCTGGTTTTTGAGCGGCCAGGTATTCTTTCGCCGCTTCCAGGGTTCGTACATGTTCAAGGTCTACCTCGTCTTTTTTCAGCATGATATTCAGGAGCAGGCACATGTCCCCTTCATCTTCTACTATCAGGATCTTTTTCAGCTTTGTTACAGGTGATGATGGCATATCGGTTCGTTTGACGGTATATTACAATTTGAACTCCAAAAAATGCAGCCGGAGAACAGGTATTTATTGTAGAGATCGTTCCCTGTTACCGTAAATTATTGTGGAAAGTATTGCTGCGTCTGCGCATATAATAAAAATGATGTTGAAAAAATATATCTTCTTCAATCGTCGGAACGGGGGTATATCTGGTAACCAAGACTTTAAAATAAAGATAAAACGGTCATTTTTGCCGCTGGCCATCATTGGATAAATAACACAAAACCCTTACTGGATAAGCATTAAAGGAAAAAAACCAATTTCTGAGATCATTTATTGGATCAAAATCGCCTTTTACACTAAGTCTCTGAGCCGTACTTTTACACTGTTGAAGAGATAATCAGATAAAATCTACTACAACAAAGCTGTAAACAGCCTTCATTCGATCTTTATCTTTTTTCATATGGCAAGCAATCGTTAGCGCCCCGTGTTTCTACACAGGGCTTTTTTTTTGCCCTTTTTTTGTAAATTTTATATCTGCTAACCATTTAAAATCATTTCATCATTCCCTGCATCAGTTTGTCAAATAATCTGTCTGGAAGCAAACTACGTAAAAACAAACCATTTTTGCTCCATTGTAAGCGTCTGCTCTGTCAGGATCATCCGGATGTTATCCTGGTAGTCCCATACAAAATAATCGTACGCGCCGCGTCTACCCCGGCGGATCCCACTAATAATTTCAAAGACCTGGATGTACTAAGATTGAAATAAATAATCAGTATAATTATAAACAATATAATGCCTTCCCTTTGTCTAATATCCCTTTTTTAAATATTCAATTAAAGACTCAATCGCAAAAGAATTTTTATGTATTTCCATATAGTTAGTATTTCATTAATAAGGTCTAATCTATATTCACATAAAGTTAACCTTGGGTTTGTGGGCAATACCACGGCCGAAAACCGACAGCAATTTATTATTAAAACAATAGCCCCTTTACCAAAGTAAGCGCATAGTTCAATGCCGCATCTTATAGAAACACAGAAGGTATAGCGTCTATGTCATCGTACGAATTATAATAAACCCCTTTCCTGAAATAAATGATTCTCTGGTAAATCTGCTTTCTGGATGTCAGATCAAAAATAAACCGCGAAAGATACTTTGACGTTAAATCTGACCTGTAATATTTGGTATCAATCCCGAAGATGGGATGCTGCGTGTTATAATTAAAATTCATTAAATCGCTATCGTAATATTCAGCTTTTATAAACACGTCCACCTGCTTCATCTTAAATTTATCCTGTATAAATTCCGGAGAATAGCAGTATTTACTGGAACATTTTAAACCCCAAATGTAAAACACCGCATCTCTATCCTGCTGAATACATTTCTTCAGGCTGACGCCATTGGTTATATAAACTTTCGGAAGATTTGTGCGCGCAATATCGCATACGGAAATAGTAGTATCCAATTTGCAAAACAGGCCGGGAGTTTCCGCATTGTATTTATTGTAGTAGCTGAATAACCCCTGCATAGTTCCTTTTATAGAGCAAGAGGTTAATAGGAAAAGGAGAGAGATATACTTGATCATAGTACTTCAGTTAATAAACACTTCGGCTTGTCCGGTTTCTTTTTCATTCATAATTATACCGCCATTCTTTAGCCCATTATGCCCTTCCCGCCGGGGTGGAGGAATGAAGCAAAATAGTATCTGATTGAAATTACCTTCTTAAAGTAAATTTAAGGTATTTGTAAGGTTATCTTAAGCTTTTTAATAAAAATTTAGGTAGATTACCAAACGAATACCTTAAGATGACCTTAAGATGTTAATTATATCAAATAACCTGAGTAATGGGAACTATGCCAAATTAGCTTAGTAACTAATTACTTGTCATTCCCATAAATCCGCCCGATCATCTCCACGGTCTTCATTCCTTCAAAAGGGGTTGTATAGTATACGGCCCCGGTTTGCAAAAAAGCGATAAGGCTCTCGTACACCTTGTCGTGGTTGCTCATAGAGCCCTGGTAGCTCCCGTACTGGTTGGCTCCTTTATCATCGGGGAGGGGGGGTATGGTGTAACCTTCTATGTTTTGATAGTCTATGCGGTTAAGGTATTCGCCGCCTATTTTTATGGTGGCTTTTTCGGCAAAGAGGGTGAGGGAGCCTTCCATGTTCTTCGCGTGACTGTTAACGGTATAATGAAGCGTACCGATGGTACCGCTGGTAAATTCCATAATGGCCACGCCGGCGTCCTCGAATTCGATAATGCCGGTATGGGTGTAATTGCGCTGAAGGGAATGCACCTGTTTTATGTCACCGATCATCCAGTATAAAAGATCGATAAAATGGCTGAACTGGGTGAAGAGGGTGCCGCCGTCAAGGGCAAGACTGCCCTTCCAGGAAGAATGCCGGTAATAACCGGCGTCGCGGTTCCAGAAGCAATTGAGCTGTATGCTGCTGATACGGCCTAAACGGCCATCGTCCAGCAGCTTTTTTACGGCCTGTACGGGTGGGTTGAAGCGATTCTGTTTTACGAGAAACAGTTGTTTGCCGGACCTTTCGGCGGCGGCTATCATGGCCATACAGTCTTTTACCGTTATGGCCATCGGTTTTTCGCATAATACGTGCATGCCAGCTTCCAGTGCTTTAATGGTGTGTATCGCATGCAGGCCGTTGGGGGTGCATACGGCCAGCACATCGGCCTTTTCTGCAGCCAGCATGGCTTCTATGGTATAGAATGCATTTGCCCCATACAGGGCGGCCAGTTCATCGGCGCGTTCTTCTATAACGTCGCATACGGATACCAGTTTGCCGAGGCGGGCAATATGCCCGGCATGCCGCTGTGCTATTGTTCCGCAGCCTATTATGGAAAATGTAGTTATCATGCTCGCTATGTGTTTAAACCAGTTTTGCGGACAGGCAAATTACGATAACATGTAGTAAATAGTGGAGATATTTGCCGGGCTTATGCTAAATAAAGGGGAAATGGCCTTAATTTTGAAGCCTTGTATCAAATAACCAATAAAACGTATTTAATGAAGCTCCGCATAAATGTACTGTTCATATCGGTAATCGTAATGTGTTCCGTCCTGGTTTTATCCTGCTCCAAGGAAGAGAGTCTGGAATTTCCGGTATCTGCCGGATTACTGCAGAATAAATGGATCCTGGATTCCATCCTCGTATATGACGATGCCGATCTTACAGGCCCTGCATTTAAAGGGTATGACGGGGACGATACGAATTATTTCGACTTTCGCCGCGATGGAAAAGTATATGTTTACGCTGGCATACCTACACCAGAATATGATACAGCAGCGTATACGACCATTAACGATACCACTACCTTGCTCACCTACGATATAGTGAACGGCATTCAATTACCTGTAGCCGACACTTCCACTATATATAATCTATCGTCTACCTCGCTGATCCTCATAACCAAGAACGAGATAGATGAATACGAGGCTTTTTATTTTAAAAGATAGCCGTTCACTTTATAGCAAGCTGCGTTTGTTTTTGAAAGTAAAAGCATGGAAAAATGCTTTACTTGGCAAAGTTTATCCAACCCAATAAATCTGTGGTATTCTATACACCGATAGCGTGATCGGGAAGGAAGTCGATGCCTTTCCAGGCTTTGACCGATGTCCACGGTGCTGCAGGCTGCGTCCAGAAAGCGTCTGTTGGTGGCAGTCCGAGTGCCAGCATTCCGGTAGTACAGAGGTAGAGGCTGCCGGTGCTGATATAGTCTTCTGCCACCGAAGGCTGATGGCCTGCAAAGCCGATGGTGAGCCAGCCGTTCTTGTCGAAAGTGCCAGGGGCTTCTATCATACGTCCTATCACTGCGGAAAGTGCGCCCCTTACCTGGGCAGGCGATACTTCGGGTGGCAGTTGCTGCATCAGCGCTATTTGCGCCAGCGCCTGGAACGCCCCGAAGCGATAGGCCAGCGACCGCCCGGTAACTGGGAAAGTGCCTTCCGGCGAAATCATCCGCTCCTGGATGGCCGCATACCGCGCTCCGCGTGCGAGTACCGTTTTATATAGTTCGCCATTTTCTTTGCTAACGCTATTGAGTATTTTCACAATATCGATCAGCATCGGGTGCATAACGAAACTATTGTAATAATCGTAGTGATATTGCTCTCCGTCCCCATAGATTCCGTCACCCTTATACCATTCCATATGTTTTTTAACGGCAAAATCTATTCTTACTGTATCTCCGCCTTCGCCCGCTTTTAACAGTAAGGCTTCTATCGTTGCCATGAAAAGGAGCCAGTTGTTATATACGGGTTTAATAGTACGGGAGGCTTTAAAAGCGTTGATCACATTCGTCTTTGTGCGGGCATCCAGCGGCTCCCATAGTTGCCGGGGAGCCCTGATGAATGCGTGGGCCAGGAAGGCAGTGTCTACCAGGGCCTGGCTATAGTCGGAACCCGTGAATCGCATGAAATCAGGAGATGCCGGGTCGGTAGCCATCGTAATTCCTTTCCGCGCAAGGTCTATATACCTGGCTCTCAGTTTACCTTCTTCCGATCCGTCGGCCCCCAGCTCGAGCCAGGGTGCAATACCCGACATCAGCCGGCCAAATGCCTCCAGATGCGTATGGGCAGAGCGGTTCTGCCGGTTGGTGGGATTGAGTTCTACCGGCATTGTCTTTTTTAACTGGCCATTACTTAGCTGCGTAAGAACGGGACCGGCAATCCGGATCATCGTATTAATCCAGTACTGACGGCTCTCTTTATCAGGAGCAATTTCGTGCGTTAGTATATCTCTGGACCTTAGTGCCGACGGCGAAAGAACCGCAGCCAGCGAAGCGGGGAAAATTGATAAGAAATTGCGCCTGTACATCATGAGGGATTATTTATAAGAACCGGGAAGTATCAGGGTATTTTCGACAATAACCATTTTACCAGGTCTTCGGCTGCCTTATCATTTTCGAAATCTTTGGGAAGCCGGCCATTTACATATTCATTATACAGCCAGGGATCGCCGATGGCCACTACGGTTCCTTTTCCGTAAGGAGTGGCAGCTATAATGATATCCTCCTTATTTTTCAGCACTGGGTAAGCTGCTCCTGTTATGCTGATAGAGCAGGCATCTTTCATGAACAATTTCTTAGACGTCAGAAATACCGGGTTACCGCTGTTGCTTATGCCTCCGTCTTCGAAGTGCTGGTCGTTGATTACATGATTGATCATCTGGTCGTTAAAATGCATACCGAACCGTGCGGCCAGTTCGTTGAAATGCGGAAGCTCCGTATTGGCGCTATCGTTCGCCAGCATTACAAGCACACCCCCTTTTTTTACCCATTTAGTAATGGCTTTAATGTCTTTTTTACCAATGAATACAGGGTTGGGATTTTCTTTATACGTATCGGGATCTACAATAATGTATAAGTCTGCGCTTTCCAGGTTGTCCCTGGAGGGAGCTTCCCGCAACGTCGCTGTTTTTGCCCCGTTCTTTGTAAAGAGATCGCTTAATTTAGAATATCCTACATCGCCTGTTTCATCCCATTTATAATGAAAGGAAACCATCTGCCCGGAAGCGTCTTTCTTATACTCATTATTAAAATAGGAATCCAGCAATACCGTTTTATCCTGGCAAAAACCAGGTAATAGTATGCCGAGCGAGAGAACGAGCATGATTGCATTTTTCATATAGTCGTTTGTTATGAGTACAAATCTATGTTTTTAACTTTAATAGCAATGCGGCGGTTTAACGGCTGGCAAAAAAAATGTACTTTAGCTCTATGGGCAGCCATCGTAAAAAGCAGGTTTTCGCGAAGCGCATCTTCTGGGATCGATATTATGGGGATGGCAAGGTGGCGGAGGCGTTGTTAAATGCTAAATATCTATCTGAAAGAATGCTTAATTTAGCCGCTGCCGTTATTGATCACCGTTAAAAGATTTTCGATGTTACATATCCAAGCAATTGAACCCCGAACATTTTTGAAATGAAAGTAAGCGAATATCTTAAATAAATTTTCTTGCCATGGCATCGGAAATGAAAAATGGCGTTGCTACCTTTCATGCTAAATCCCGGAAACACTGGCGCAACTGGCTGGAAAAGAACCACCGGAAAGAGGCCTCGGTATGGCTGATTATTTACCGAAAGGAAAGCGGCACTCCTTCTGTTTACTACCCTGAAGCTGTAGACGAGGCCCTGTGTTTCGGATGGATCGACAGCAAGCCTAATAAAAGAGATGCGGAAAGTTATTACCAGTTTTTCGCCAAGCGCAATCCGAAGAGCAACTGGAGCAAAGTGAATAAAGATAAAGTAGAGCGATTGCTGGCAGCGGGCTTAATGGCACCGGCCGGCCAGGAAATGATAACCATCGCCCAACAGAGCGGCACCTGGAATGCGCTGGACAGGGTGGACAATATAGAAATTCCCCCCGATCTCCAAAAAGCACTGGATAAAAACAAAACCGCACTTATACACTGGAATGCATTTTCCCGTTCTTCGAGAAGGGGTATACTGGAGTGGATACTAAATGCGAAACGGGAAGAGACCCGCGCCAAACGCGTCGCGGAAACGATAGAACTGGCCAAAGACAATATAAAAGCCAATCACCCGAAGCAATGATCCTTTATGCTTCCCTGATGCAGCTCTTTAATCAACGATATAGGGCAATTTTATATTTGCGTAAGCAGGCTTCTTTAACTCCTCTTTCAGTTTTTTAAATGTCTCGAAGGGACCCTTCGTTACAAACAGATTAACCATCCATGCGGGCAGGGAGCCACCGGGATCGGTTTCCAACACGTACTCCACTTTAATATGATTCGCGTTATAAGGCTTCAATACCCACCTGCCGGATGATTTTTTTACCCTTACTATATTTTCCTTTACCGGCACATAGTTATCTATGGTTGGCCCGTTGATGATTACTGTTTTGGTAACGGGATCCTGTGCGGCTTTCAGGTGCGCGATAAAATCACGATTACTGATAGGCCAGGGTAAACTTACTTCCGAATAATAATACAGTTCCGACGGCGATACCTGCTTTAGCAGCACACTCGATTTGGTGCTGTACACCCACCCGGCACCGGCATTTACATCCATTATTACCGCCACCATGCCGGAAAGGGTGGTATTTAAGACGCACTCTACTTTAATAGCTTTCAGATCAGAATTATCCTGCGTTTTCGTGTACACGGAGATATCCTGCTTATTAACCTTTAAGGTCCATTGCTTCTGCGAATGGCCGGTTATAGTAGCCAGCAGGATCCATAAAAGGACGAAGGTGTTCTTATACATTCTTTTTTGTGTAAAATAGAAAAAAAACAACAAGCAACGGTTGCTATATTTTATCTGTACAGGAATGTATAACCCGTACTAACTAACCTTCACTTTAGGTGCCAGCAGTTTGTACAATACCGGTGTTACCACCCGGGTAAGCAGGGTGGAGCTAATCAGTCCTCCGATAATCACCAGTGCCAGCGGTGAATACAATGGGTTGTTTTCCACAACCAGGGGCATTAACCCGCCTATCGCTGTAAGCGTAGTGAGTATGATGGGAATAAACCGCGTTTCGCCGGCTTCCTGGATGGCGTTGTCCAGGTTCATGCCATCACGCCGCAACTGATCGGTGTAATCCACCAGCAAAATAGAATTTTTCACCTCTATACCGATCAGGGCAATTAAACCTATTACCGCTACGAACGAAAAGGTATTGCCGGTAAACAACAGCATCAGCACGGCACCTATAATACCCAAGGGCACTACGGACAATACGATCAGCGTACCTTTAAAGGTTTTAAATTCAAGAATAAGTATACCCAGTATGCCGAAGATGGTAACCAGGATGATAGTGCCCAGGCCACCGAAACTTTCCTGTTTGCTTTCCACTTCCCCTGCCGCTACGTACCCTGCTCCCTTCGGGAAACTTATTTTATCCATTTCTTTCAACACATCATCGGTAACACGTGTGGTATTGTACCCGCTTTTTACAAAAGCGGTAACGGTAGTAAACCGGTCTTTATCGTAATGTTTAATACTGGTAGGAGAAACCTGGAATTGTATATCCGCCAGTTGTTTCAGGGGAACGGAAGCCCCTGTGAGCGAGCTTACATACACTTTATCCAGGGCATCCTTTGTCGGCCTGCTGCCACGCGGAAGGGTAACGTTGATATTGTATTCGTCGCCATTGTCTTTCCGGAACTTACCGATGTTAAGTCCGGCCACCGCCATACGAATGCTACGGTCGATACTGTTTACAGGAACACCCAGCATGGCGGCTTTGTCTTTGTTTACCTTTACTCTAACGTCCGTCTTTAATGTAGTAAGCTCGTTGTTTACATAAATAGTCCCATTCGTTTTCTTCAGTAAATCCTCTATGCGGAAAGAGAGCGCACGGAGCGTATCCAGGTCTTCGCTGAATAAGCGGATCGCTACGGGTGCTTCTACGGGCGGACCCTGTTCAAAATCCTTAACCTCTATCTTTGCGTTGGGATAATCTTTAAACTGCTCCCGCAGTTCATCTATCAGTTTGCGCTTTTTGTCGGGCGGAGTTTCTTTTAACTGGATAAAAAGTTGTGCGTAGTTGCTTACTTCGTTCTGCGGTATCACGTTATAATAGATGCGGGGATTTCCACGGCCTACATTGGTAGCATAATTTTTAAGTTCGGGGAGGTTCTTTATTTTTTGTTCCACATACCGGGCAACTGAATCGGTAGCACGCAGGCTGGTACCGAGTGGCATATCTATATTTACCAGAAACATCGGCTTTTCAGACGCGGGGAATACGCTGAAACCGACCACCGGCACCAATGCCAGGCTGCCTATAAAAATGCCGGCCGCTATCAGCAAAGTAACGCCGGGCCGCGCTATGGCGGTATGCAACAAGCGACGGTAAGAACCGCTGATCAGGCGTTTGAGGCCGCGCATGAAGATATTGCCTTCAGGAGAGGAATGATTGCTCAATACACGGCTGCTGAGAAAAGGGATGATCGTGAGCGATACGAACAGGGAGGCCAGTACGGTAGTAACTACGGCGGCAGGCAGACTCCGGATAAAATCGCCCGCTCCTTCCGGAAGAAATAGCAATGGAAGAAACGCGAATATTAAAGTAGCCGTACACCCCAGCACGGCCATACCTATCTGCCGGGTAGCCGCCATAGCCGCTTCGCGGCGGCCATACCCCATGCGCATGTACCGTTCTATATTTTCCACCACCACTATACTATCGTCTACCAATAGCCCAAGCGCCACTACCAGTCCCACGATACTTAACTGGTTAATAGTAATCCCCATCAGGTTGAGCAGGAACAGGCCTATGAGCAGTGAGAGCGGTATGGATACCATTACCACCAGCGAAGCGCGAAGGCCCAGTGGTAACAATGTTAGCAACACCAATCCTATGGCGATGGCAAAATCGCGGGTAAAACCAGCCAGCCGGGTATGCACGCTTTCTGCGTTATTAAAACTTTCTTCGTAGATAATAGAAGCGGGCAGTTCTTTTTTAAACTGTTCCAGCACTGGTTTCATCTCCTCCTCCACGGCGAAAATATTAGTGCCCATTTTACGACTGGCCGTTACGAACACGCCGCGTTTTCCATTGAGGCGACCGATATAATTCTGTTCTTCATAATTAAAAGCCACATCCGCTATATCTTTTACATACACCATTTTTACACCGTTACCAGCCACGATCGTATTTTTAATTTCCTCTATGCTTTTATAATCGCCGCTGGTTTTTACATTCAGTTTGCGTGCGCCCATTTCGATGCTGCCTCCGGGTATATTGATGTTCTCCGATTGTATGGCATTGAGCACCGTATTCAACGCGATCCTGTTTTGCGCCAGCTTTTCCAGGTTAAGCGAAATGCGAACCTGTTGCTGCGGGAAGGCCCAGTTATCCACGTTCTTGAGCGACTTGATTTTCTCCAGCCGTTCCTTCAGTTTTTTACTCCATTCTTCCAGCTCGCGGTAAGGAACCGTTTCGCTTAGCAGGCCTGCCTGCAGTATGTTTACATCACTGGGTGTAAATTTCTGAATATCTATGCTCAGTATGTCTGCAGGCAGGTCTTTGCGAAGGCCATCCAACTCGCGTAACACGTCCTGGTATTTTTTATCCGGGTCGGTTTCGTATTTAAATTCGATACGCACAACGGCCAGTCCGTCGTCTATGCGCGACACGATCTTCTTTACATCATCCAGTTCGTTCAGTTTCTTCTCCACAGGGTCTACTACCAGCTCTTCCATGTCCCGGGGACTGGTACCCGGGTAAATGATAACGGCGGCAAACTGCGGGGCCTGTATATCGGGGTCTTCGCCGCGGGGCATGGTAAAAAGGGCGTTGAGGCCGATGGCTGCCAGCATAACGAACACGATGAGCGTAAACTGGTAATTCTTTACCGAGAAGTCGGTTATTTTCATAACAATGTCTTTATTGATGAGGGGTCGACAATTTAGGGTACTACTTTTACCAGCGATTGCGGGGTAAGATAACCGAGGCCATCGGTGATAACGGAGGAAACATTTTCCAGTCCGCCGCTAATGGCTACCCGATCCTTTTCCAGAAAAGCAATGGTCACCGGCTTTTTAGCTACCGTCTTTTTATCTTCATTTAATACATACACAAAGCCGGTGTCATCATCGCCTTCCGTCAAGGCTTCTATAGGAATAAATGATACCTGCTGCTGCGCCGCCACCTGCAGGCGGATAGTTGTGAACAGGCCGGGTGCAAAACGATAGCTGCCGGGAAGCACTTTGATCTCCGTTTCGTAGGTACCGCTCTGCGGATCTGCGGCGTTGGCCGTTTGGCTTACAATGCCCGTAAACGGTTTACCAGGGTAGGCATCTATATTCACGATTGCCTTATCCCCTTTTTTTACCGTTGCCCAATCCTTATCCGCCAGGCCTATGCGTACTACCCAGTCGTTAGCGGCTGTGCCTGTCAGTTCCATTACGGGTGCACCGGCGGCGGCGAACTCTCCTTCATTCATGATCTTTTTAAGCACTACTCCATTTTCCGGCGCATGTATCCGGGCGTATTGGCGGTTAAATTCTGCGATGCGCAATGCCTCACCCGCTACGGTAAGCTGCGTGCGGGCATTCTCCAACTGCTCCAGCGATGCTACCGTATCCTCGTAGAGGTGCTGTGCCCGCGACAAATCACGCTGACTTTTTTCCTGGTTCTGGGCCGACTGCTGCACCTGGGCATTTATTTCAGTAAGGTCCAATGTGGCCAGCAATTGTCCTTTAGACACGCGGTCTCCCTCTTTTACAAATATGCGGGCGATGATGCCACCTGTTTTAAAAGAAGGCCTTGCTTCCGTTTTGGAAGCTATCGTTCCCGGGTAATTAAGTACCGGCGCATAGGCACTGCTGGTAACCGGCTGTACTTTTACCGCAATAGCTTCTTCGGCCGGTGCGGCGGCCTGACTGCCTTCCCCGCATTTTACCATCAGGAAGGCAGCAGAGGCGATCAGGAGGAGGTGAAAAGAGCGCATAAAAGATTTCATAATCAGTATGATTTTTAGATTAAAATTTATAAGAAGCCGTTACCCGTTCCAGTTCGGCGGCCTTGTTTAATACAGCCAGCTGGCCCAGCGAAAAACGGATGGAAGCATTGGTTAACTGGGTGCGGGCATCTACCAGTTCCAGTTGAAGGGCCTGACCTTCCCTGTAACGCTTTTCCGTGAAGCGGTAGGTCTCCCGGCTGCTTTCCACTTCATCTGCCAGCGACCCCAGGGCCTCTGCCGCGGAGTGATAATTGTTACGGGAAGTAAGCACTTCCAGTTGCAACCTGTCGGACACGTCGGCGTACTGATTGCGAATGGCATCCAGGTCAATCTGTGACTGGCGGATCTTGTACTTGTTGTCCCGTCCGCGGAAAAGGTTCCATTGCAGTTGCAATCCGCCCAACTGGTAAAACTGGTCGTTATCGAATTTAAACCCGAACCCCTGGAAGCCTATATTATAAAATAGATTGAGCCGTGGATATACATAAGATTTGTTCATCTTCAGAGAACTGCTGTATACTTTTTGAACGCTTTGCAACTTTGCCAGCTCTTCCCGGCCGGCGGGCAGGTCGATGGAAGCCGGAAGGGCGGCAACAGGTTGCCTGCGGATCATGGAATCTACCGGGATAGCTGTCTCCAAAGACTGGTTCAAAAGAAAATTGAAGTAAGCCGCGGCGTTAGAAAGATTATTACGTGCATCTGTAAGCGATGTGCGCACCTGGCTCACCTGTGCCCTGGCACGTAACACTACTTCTTTGGTGGCGATGGTGTTTTCCACTTTTTTTTCGCTTACCCTCAGATTCTCGTTAACTAGCGCGAGCGCATTCTGGTAAATGGCCACTGCTTCCGATGCCTGCAGGTACTGGTAATAGGCCTGGCGTATATTTTTTACCAGTTCCCGTTTATATATCAGCATGTCCGCTTCGCGGGAGTGTATCCGTTCTTTATTGATTTGCCTGTTGTAACGGATATCGGTATTTATTACGGGCAGCGTTACTTCTAAGCGGGTATCGTGAAAGTCGTTTGGTAAAAAGTCGATCGTCTGGTTATTGACCTTGGGAAACTTATCACTGGCTGTTAACTGGTTGAGGGTGGAGTATACGCCGTTCAACAGGTCTCCTATGGGAATATCCTGTGTACGGCCACCGTTGGCAAGGGTATATTGCGAATTAAAAGCAAGCTGCGGGTAAAACAGGGATTCCGCGCGTTTGAGATCTAGCACTGCTTTTTGCAGGTCGAATTGCTGTTGCTTTAAGGCCAGATTACTGTCAAGGCCTTGCCGGATGTAACCGGCTAATAAATCCTGTGCTTTTGCTGCAACTGGCAATACCGCCGCAATTATGAGCAATAGCCCCGTAATGATTCGGATCATATATTATTATTGATGTGAATATAGTTAACGATGTTAAGTTGACATTAAAAAAAAGAGATCTATTTATCCGGCATGTTATGATCCAATGTATTCAGCAGCCAGTTGAGCGACTGATGCATCATGGGTAGCATATCCTTTTGCTCTACCAGCTTTTCGAACCGCTTGCGGATGGCAAGGGATACGAGTCCATGTACCAGCGACCAGATCGCCATTGCCACGGTTTCTACTTCTTCTTTCCGGATAAATCCACGATCCATACATTCTGCCACCGTATCCTTTAATCTGCCCAGGGCTACGTCACCACTTTTCCAGTCACAGTCGATCCGCTGACTGAGGGCCAGCATGGGGGCCTGCTGAATAAACATCAGGTCGTAGAATTCAGGGTGGTTAATGCCGAATTCTATATAGTTCTCCCCCATTTTATGCAGCCGTACAAGCGGGTTTTTAATGTCCCATAAACTCTGGTTATATTCCGCCATCTTCTGAAATCCCAACTCATGAAGGCTCAGAAGAATTTCATCCTTGTCCTTGAAGTACAGGTACACCGTAGTAGGACTATACTCTATCAGGTCGGCAATTTTCCGGATGGACACGTTCTCAAAACCCTGTTCTATAAAGAGCTTCATGGATGCGTCCAGGATCATTTTCTTAATTTCCAGCTTCTGCTTTTCTTTTCTTTCTGAGATACCCATGCGTTGTAATGAGCTTGCAAATTAAATTAACAGTGTTAATATTCCAAATATTTCATTGTTAATATTTCATTGTTAATATTTAACTTATATAGCTTAACCTCCGCACTTTCCCAATAAAGTTTCCCGGATGCCGTTAAACCTTTCCAATGGCTACCCATCTATATTTCCGAAACAATAAAAACCACAAAAAATTACCATTATGAAGATCCGTATGCATTTGCTGTTCATTATTGCAGCATCCACCTCGTTATTATTTACCGCATGTAAAAAAGAAGATAGTACTTCTACGAACGAGCCGCCCACCTCGCTTGAACTTGCTACTCATGCAGATGACGAAACATTTTTCGCCGGAGAAAACGATGGCCTGGCAGACGATGCGCTGTCGGCACTTAATTACGAAAAAGCCATCAACGGCCGCGTGATAGCAGAAATATGCGACGCGAGTTATGATGCTGATACCATGAGCAATCCAAGAAAGATCACGATCACTTACAATGGTGCTTCCTGCAATGGCAAGCGCACCCGCACCGGTGTAGTGGTATTGTCTCTGCCCGCTAATGTTCGCTGGAAAGATGCAGGCGCCGCCCTTACCGTAAGTATCCAGAACGTAAGGGTAACCCGCCTGAGCGATAATAAATCGGTAGTACTTAACGGCACGCAAACTTATACCAATGTAAGCGGCGGTCTGTTGCAAAATCTTGCTTCGCTGCAAAGCATCACTCATACTATTACCAGTTCCGGACTGGAAGTAGCCTTCGATAACGGCACAAAGAGAAACTGGCAGGTTGCGCGCAAAAGAGTGTTCACTTACAGCAACGGAATTGCCGTTAGCTTAACCGGCACCCATTCCGAGAACGGCAAAACGAATATAACTGAATGGGGTACCAACCGTTTTGGCCGCAGCTTTACCTGTGCCACACTTGAACCGGTAGTAGTAAGGCAGGATTGTAACTTCCGTATAGTAAGCGGCAAAGTACAGCATGATCAGCCTTCCTTCACCGCTACCTTTACCTTTGGCCTCAACGCCAGCGGAGATCCTACTACCTGCCCTGGCAGCGGATCATATTATGGCAAGCTGGTATGGAATGCCGGCAATCTGAATCAGACACTGATATTTCCTTATTGATTAAAGTAACATATTAAAAAGGCCGCTCGTTTTCGTAACGAGCGGCCTTTTAATATGTTCTATTTATACTGAATGGTTGAACGGCCATCCAACAGTAAATGCCTCTGTTTATTTCATTGCCTTCTTCGGTGTGTTGGAGGCTACGGGTTTACTGGCGGGCTTCAGTTTATCTTTATCGTCCCATACTTGTGCTACAAGGTTACTGTTTTCCTCCGTTACCGGTACGGAAGCCAGTGCCTGTGCGGTGATGCCTTTTATTTTGTAATGACGTTCCGCACCGGCAGCAGCCAGGGTTTCGTAGAGGGTTTTGTTTTTCAGAGAGGCGCTCGCCATCAGCAGGTAATTAAGAATCAGTTTAGGAGTACCGGGGTTTTCCACCAGTGCTTTCTTAAGTGCCACATTATCTGAATTCAGCAGCGGATCGAAAAGTTTGCGCATGGCAACAGAGATATCCTGCTTATTGAGCAGCTCTATCAAAGGCAATTGTTCGGCAAATGCCTTTCCACCGGAATAGGCAGTAATATATTCGGTAACGCGTGCACCGTTCTTCACCAGCAGGTAATCCATCAATAGAAATTCAGGACCTGCATTGAGTGCAAAGAACAAAGGCGTTTCTCCATAAATACTTACCGCGTTTACATCTGCCCCACCAGCCAGTAGTGCTTTAATCAATTTGGGTGAGCCACTTTTAACAGCCCCCATCAACGGCGTTCTTTTTACCCCATCCCTTGCATTGATATCCGCACCGGCTTTCAACAGCAAGGCAGCCACTTCCACACTGTTGTTAAAACAGGCTTTGTTAAATGGAAGTACGCCGTCCGCGTCGGCCAGTTTTATATCGGCTTTATATTGAAGCAGGAGTTCGGCAATTTTAGCATAATCCTTATCCGGACCGGTGGTATATAAAAGCGGGGATACCTTCTTGCTATTTACCGCATTTACATCCGCGCCAGCGGCCAGCAGGGCTTTCACCAGGTCGTAGTTGCCAAGATCTACCGCTCTTTGCAGTACCGTGTTATTTTGTATACCATTACTTTCGAAAGTGGCATTCACATCTGCTTTTCTGCCGATCTCACCGATGGCCGCGATCGTATCATTGGCCAGTACGGCTTTCCAGAGTGCTTTGGTAGCTTCACTATAACTGCCTTGCTGGTGTTTGATGAATGCAGCCTGGTTCGCCAGTGCCATTTTATCGCCCGGTGCCATCAGCAGAGCTTTGCGGATCACTTTCAGCGCAATGGGTGTTTCCCCGTTATCGTCATGGGCTTTTGCCAGCAGTATGTAAGCGTCTATATTGGAACTGTCCCTGGCAAGCAGTGCCGTCATATTACTGATGGTTTCACCATATTTTTTAAGCCGGTAATAGGAAAGTCCGCGCGCGAAATAAGCATTGGTATTGGCCGAATCGCAGAGCAGGTCTTTCGAGAACCATTCGATGGCTTTCAGGTAATAGTCTTCGTAGCTCTTTAGCTCGCGCGCCTGGTTCACGAAATAATCGCCTTTGGTCTTGTAATAGGTTGCCTTAAAAAAATAGGCGTCGCAATAACCGGCATTGGCGGCAATGGCTTTATCTATTTCACCCAGGCCCTTTTTTTCATCGCCGTGTACGGCAGTGTAATATCCGTTTATACTCAGGGCCATGGCATTTTTACCATTGTGCTTTAGTGCGGTGGCAGCGGCTTCCACGGAGGAAGACTCTTTTCCCGCCAGCAAGTATGCTTTGGCAAGATGGGCGTATATGTCGTCGCTTTTTTTGGAAACTGCGGCAGCTTTGGTAAGGGTGGCGATCGCTGCGTTAAACTGGTTCTCGTTCATCAGGCGTTTCCCTTTTTCCGCCAGCTGAGCGGCGTTTTGAGAAAATGCGGGGGAGGCTGCAAGCAGCAACACGAGGGGTAAGATGTTGGTTTTTACTAACATTTCAGGATGATTTGGATTTCACGCTAAAGCTAATAAAAACTTCTGGTGTTTGCAAGTGGTCGTTCCTCCGGGTGCCGGAGACCGGAAAACAGGCCTATTTCACCGTATTGCCCGCCTCGTCCACTGTGCCTATCCTGCGGGCAGGATTGCCCACCATCAGCGCGTAGGCAGGCACGTCGGAGGTGATCACGGCACCTGCACCGATCATGGCATACATACCTATTTCTACCCCACATATAATGGTGGCATTTGCACCTATGCTGGCACCTTTACGCACGACAGTGGTTTTAAACTCGCTTTTCCGCTCAATAAAGCTACGGGGGTTGATTACATTGGTAAAAACCATGGACGGGCCCAGGAATACATCGTCTTCCACTATTACGCCGTTGTAGACGGATACATTGTTCTGCACCTTTACACCATTGCCAAATAGTACATTATTATCTATGAAAACGTTTTGTCCCAGCAGGCAATTATCTCCTATGGTGCATCCTGGCATCAGGTGACTGAAATGCCATATTTTAACGTTGTTCCCTAACCGGGCACCTGCTTCCACTATGGCAGAGGGATGTATATAATTTTCCTGCATGCTGCGCGGGAGTTTTTACAAATATAAATAGGTTACCGTCAATATGCCGTTAAACGAACCGGGTTTGCAGTAAACAGGTCTGGGGTTCTGCCAATACAGGGTTCCCTGATTTTCTGCGAGTTGCTGATTTTCTGAACTACCAAGGAAGTCCGGTCTCCGATGTTACTTCAGTGTTTTCATCCATTCCGATATTTTAACGATATCCGCCTTCGGCACCTGGGGCATCGGTGGCATGGGGGTGGAATAATCCGGCCAGTGCTCCGGCTTCGGATTACGCACCAGTTCCAGGATTTGTGCCGTAGTATAATTGCGTTTGGCTATTTCTTTGAAAGAGGGTCCTACCTGGCGTTTATCGGTGTTATGACAGGCGAGACAGGTGTTTTTCCGGAGGATAGCACTTACATCTATATAGGTCACAGGCTTTGATGAAGCGATGGTAACAGGTTTTTTTGCGGTAGTACCTGCTACTGCTTTGGCTGCGGAGTTAAAAGTACTCACTTCTTTTACGGTAAGACTATTACCCGCAGGAATATTATTGAGCGTATAATAGGCCACGGGATGTACCAGTTTAAAGGAAGACTCCTGGTCGATTATGCCATTTAAACTAATGGTGTGGATATAATTTTTGCGGAGATTGCTTACGATAATCCGGGCTTTTAAACCGTCTTCCGATACCTTAACACCTTTTACTGCGCATTTCTGATTGTTTACGTTGGGGCTGCCATATACCGCCTGGTACTTGTATGTAAAGCTCTCTACGGAATAAGATGCCAGGTCGGAGGTGGTTTTTTTATTGGCAGGTTTAGTGAATTCAATTTCGAACCCGTCCGGCATGGCACGTACGGCTTTCATTTCGAAGGGTATTTTACTGTTCCATACCAGTCGCTGAAGGCCCATGGTGGCTTCGCCTGCGGAGCCCCAGCCGCGGTTGGTTTCACCGGCGAAAAGAGAGCCGTCCCTGGACCAGGTAAGGCGTACGATACCCGACTGGAATCCACTTCTGAAATCCCAGGCAACGCCTTGGTATTCACCATTTACTTTTTCCATAAATACGCGGTCTATTTTACTCTGACCCTGGTCGCACACGAGTAGCTGCCCTTCAAACGGCCCGAAGCTGCCCTGGGGTATCCTTACTATTTCGGAGCTGGAAACTCCCAGTATACCATGCGGCAGCCAGACGAGCGGGATTTGTATTTCGGGGAAATTCTGCTTCATGCCCGCTTCGGTATTAAACATTTCTTTTTCTATATTCTGCGGCTTTACCGGTTTACCCTGCGGGTCGAATTCGACGCGGTTATTGTTTTTGGTAAAAAACTGCTGCTGCGTTAACTGCAGCGGGGAATTGGATTGGTTAGTCCAAACCAGGCTGGCCGGATGCCCCATGAATGCTCCTTTTTTTAGCGGTTTGATGCTTCCTGAACCCACCCAGTCGCCCTGGTTATCGGTATAATAAGGTTCTCCGTCGATCATGCTGATACCGCAGGGGGAGCGAAGGCCCGCAGCCCAGGGTTCCATACGACCGTCTTCGAAAATGCGAAGTGCCCAGCCTCTCCAGGGTACGATGCTTTTGGCATGCCACCAGTCCTGCAGGAAGCCCAGGTTAAGCGTTACAAAAAAAGATCCGTCGGGTGCCATTTTAGGCCCGAAACTATATTCATGATAATTACCTGATAACGGCCATGCGTAGATGGTTTCAAATTCATCGGCCCTGCCGTCCATATTGGTATCTGTAAGTTTCGTGAGCTCGCCCCGCTGCGCGCAGTAAAGAGAACCGTTTTTGTATTCGAGTCCCAGTACTTCATGCAGTCCGCCGGCAAATTTGCGAAAGTAAGGCCGCTGGGAGCCCGGGTTCTCCACGATAAATACATCGCCCCTGCGGGTGGCTACGCCTAACGAACCATTTGGCAGGGTGCATATACCACCTACTTCCAGTATAATGCCTTCAGGCGCGGGTACTTTCATTATCTTAAAATAGTCTTCTTCCTTACCAGCATCATCCTGTGCCGTGCAAACAGAATATTGAGCCAGTAATCCAGTTACCAGCAGAAGGGTATAAGAAGTATAAAGATGAATGTGTTGCAATAGCTGTTTCATAATGCGGCTTTTTAAAATAGAATGGAATAACCGATTTTTTGCTGAACGGGAACGACCAGTTCTTTTGCTCCGTTCATAATACGGATCTGCGGACTCACTCCCGAAGCATCGTCTATGCGGATGTAGTAGGCTTTATCGCCCACCAGGTAAAGGCCGTTCG
>JANNOM010000030.1:0-27337 GCA_031399065.1 Chitinophagaceae bacterium | reverse complement strand
TATAAAAAAAAGAACAGGAGATTTTAACACAAAGGCACTGAGGTACATAGAGTTTCACAGTGGATTACCGCAATACAACTGCCCCCAGGGACGGCAAATGCACTTTGAGTTTATAACATTTTGAAGGTTTATCCACCAATTCGACTGTGATAGTTGGATTATATACATCACCGGTACCCCAAAACGCTTTGTCGTCGCTGTTAAATACTTCTGCCCATTTGCCTTTTCCGTGCACATATATTTCCCAATCATGCCTGACAACCGGTGTTACGTTCAAAATGATCAGCATATTGTCCTTTTCCTTCTTTCCTTTCCGCATATATACCAATACCGATTCATGCCGGTGGTTAAGATCAACCCATTCAAAACAGCCTGGCTCAAATTGTTTTTCATACAAAGCCGGCTCAGAGCGGTATAATTTATTCAGTTCCTGGATACAATGTTTCATCCCGCTATGACCGGGGAACTGCAATAACTCCCACTGCAACTCGCTTTTGTAGTTCCATTCGCTTGTTGCTGCAAACTCATCACCCATAAACAAAAGTTTGGCGCCGGGATGTGTAAACATATAAGTATATAAAACCCGCAGGTTGGCAAACTTCTGCCATTCGTCACCGGGCATTTTATAGAGCATGGGGCTTTTACCGTGCACCACTTCATCGTGGCTAAGCGGCAACATAAAATTTTCATCATAGTAATACATCATGCTGAATGTGAAATTATCCTGCTGGTACTGCCGTAGGAGTGGGTCCTTCTTGAAATAATTCAGCGTATCGTGCATCCATCCCATCATCCACTTCATACCAAAACCCAGTCCTCCTGCAAACGTAGGGCGGGTAATGCCGGGCCAATCGGTAGCTTCTTCTGCAATGGTTTGTACATCGGGGAAGTCGCGGTAGATGGTTTCATTTAAATTCTTGATAAAAGCAATGGCTTCCAGGTTGCCGTCACCTCCAAACTCATTGGGTTCCCATTCTCCTTCCTTGCGGGAATAATTGAGTTTGAGCATGGACGATACGGCATCTACGCGTATGGCATCTATATGATATTTATCGAACCAGAAGCGTGCATTGCTGATAAGAAAAGATTTCACCTCTCCCCGTTTGTAATTAAATATATAAGAATTCCAGTCGGGGTGAAACCCTTTTCGCATATCGGCGTATTCATACGTATGCGTACCATCGAACATAAAGAGGCCGTGTGCATCATAAGGGAAATGCGAAGGCACCCAATCGAGTATTACACCAATGCCTGCTTCATGGAAAGCATCCACCATAGCCATAAATTCCTGCGGCGATCCAAAACGGGATGTGGCGGCAAAGAATCCGGTACCCTGGTAGCCCCAGCTTCCGTCGAACGGATGTTCCATAACGGGCATCATTTCCACATGGGTAAAACCCAGTTCACTGATATAAGGCACCAGCCGCTCCGTTATTTGCGCATAACTATTATATCGTTCTTCATCGTATTTATCCGGCCGCATCCAACTGGCCAGGTGCAGTTCATATACACACCAGGGAGCATCTAGGGCATTGGATTTTTTACGGCCCTTCATCCATTTTTTATCCTTCCACTCGTAACTAAGGTCCCAGGTGATAGAAGCCGTGAGCGGCCTTTTTTCCCAGAAAGTGGCGAGGGGATCGCCCTTGTCGGACTCCGATCCGTGAAAGCCCGATATCTGGTATTTATACACTTCGCCGTTTTGCAGTCCGGGAATAAAACCCTCCCATATACCGCTCTTGTCCCACCGCGGATAGAGAATATACTCATGATTTTTCCAGTCGTTGAAGTTCCCTTTCACCGATAGCCTCGTGGCGTTAGGTGCCCATACGGCAAAATAAACGCCCCAGGTACCGTTCACCTGCAAATAATGAGATCCAAACTTTTCGTAGATACTGTAATGCGTTCCCTCCTGGAAGTTACGTACATCTTCGTCGGTAAGCATAGAGTAGTTCCAAACGGTGTCGGTAGTATCAATGAAGTGTTTCTCTTCATATTTTTCAGGCATATCAGTAACTGTTTAAAATCATATAGAGAACCCGTTGGGAATTACGGCGCCTTTTTTTATAACCACAATACCGTCTTTCACCGTGTACAATGTATGATCCGTTGGCTCCAGGTGCGGGCCGCCGTTGATGCGCACATCATCACCTATACGAACGTTTTTGTCTACAATGGCATTGTTGATATAACAGCGGTTACCGATCCCTACATTCGGAATACCGCTTTCCCTCGCACGTTCCAGTTCGGGAATAGTTTCGTAATAATCGTTTCCCATCAGGTAACTGCAGATGATGGTAGTCTCATGACCGATACGGGAACGGATGCCGATCAGGCTGCGCTCGATATGTGCCGCGTTAATGATACATCCGTCGGCTATAATGGTTTTATTCATATTGGTCCCGCTGATCTTGGCGGGAGGCAGCATGCGTGCCCTGGTATAGATCGCGTTGGTATTATCGAACAGGTTAAAGTCGGGAAGGTCTTTGGTAAGCCCGAGATTGGCTTCGAAAAAAGAATGTATATTCCCTATATCTGTCCAGTAACCATCGTACTGGAAGCTGGCCACTTTGTATTTCACCAACGCATCGGGAAGTATTTCCTTACCGAAATCCGTAGCGTCTTTTTTTTCATTCTCCAGTAATTCTTCGAGAAATTTACGGTTAAACACATAGATGCCCATGGAAGCGAGGTACACTTTCCCCTGACTCTGCATTTCTGCACCGGTATCGCTTACCCATGGTTCATAATCTGTTTTAGGCTTTTCTATAAAAGAGGTGATAAACCCTTTTTCATCTTTCTTAAGTATACCGAAATCTGCCGCATCTTTCTGATCCACGGGAATAGTGGCAATAGAGATATCTGCCCCGAGTGCTTTATGATTATCCAGCATATCCTGGAAGTCCATCTGGTAGAGCTGGTCGCCCGAAAGAATCAGCACATAATCGCTTTCGAAAGGGGCTATATGCCGCAGGCACTGTCGTACCGCATCTGCCGTTCCCTGGTACCAGGTAGGGTTATCAGGCGTCTGTTCGGCCGCCAGTATATCTACGAAAGCGGCACTGAATGCGCTGAAATGATAGGTGTTTTTAATATGCCTGTTGAGGGAAGCAGAATTAAATTGAGTGAGTACGAACATCCTGTTAATGCCGGAATTGATACAATTGGAAATCGGTATATCCACCAGCCTGTATTTGCCGGCAATGGGCACGGCGGGCTTGCTGCGACTTGCTGTGAGGGGATATAACCGGGTTCCTGCCCCACCTCCTAAAATTACGGCTAACGTTGACTTTGACATATGGTTAAATTGTTGTTTCCTGATGAACTTTGGACGATACAGTTACCGTTTGTACAGGCTCCTTCGCTATAAGAGGCATCAGGCTCTCATAAACGCTGATATACTCGCCTGCACTCTTGTTCCAGCTATAATCAAGCTGCATGATCTGCTTCCTGATCGATTTCATCGCCGATTTGTTCTCATATAACTCCACTGCACGGTAAACAGCATGGGTAATTTCCCCTACGGTTGCGTAATTAAAGCAAACACCATACCCGCCCGGTTCACCAAAATCTTTAACGGTATCTATAAGGCCCCCCGTTCTACGCACAATAGGAATGGTACCGTATCGCATGGAGTACATCTGGTTTAGCCCGCAGGGCTCTACGCGGCTGGGCATCAACAGAAAATCGGCCCCGGCGTACATCTGGTGACTGAGTTCTTCATTATATCCAATCTTTGCATTATAGTATCCCATCAGGCTGCCGCGCATATTTTCCAACTGGTGTTCTATCCAGGATTCCCCGCTTCCCAGTACCAGGAAGTTCATTTTTGAATAAATATGATAAAGCGAGTCCCCTATAACAGCCGGCAGCAAATCGGCGGCTTTCTCCCCCACCAGCCGGCCTATAAAAATGATCAGTGGCTTATCGATATCCAGGTGAAAGGCTTTGCAGAGCAGCTTTTTATTAAGCAGTTTACCTTCGTCCACCGTTTTAAGTGAGAAATGTTTTTCCAGGTAAGTATCTTTTAACGGGTCCCATACGATGGTATCGATGCCGTTAAGTATGCCTATACATTTTCCTCTTTCGTATTCAAAAAGTGCTTCCAGGCCATTACTCATCCAGCGGAGCTCATCGAGATAACTCCAGCTCACGGTAGTTACCTTCCATGCGCAACGAATACCGCAGGCCAGCGGATTAATGGCATCTTTCCAGTCAAGCAGGCCCCACTGCCACCCATCCCAATGTGGTATATAGTTGCTTTTGTTCCATCCCATCCAGCCCTGATACTGCGCATTATGGATGGTAAGCACGGTGGGTATACCGGCAAGGGACTGATATGCGAAACAGTACTTTACCATAAATGGTATCAGCGCCGTATGATGATCGTGCACATGGATGATATCGGGGTGATGGTTCCAGGAAGAGATCCAGTCAACACAGGCTACCTGGAACGAAACGAAACGTTCCGTATCATCGTCATACCCATATACTTTTTCTCTGTCCAGCAGGTTATGAATATCCACCAGGTAAAGATCGAAGCCCAGTTTATTGGTTTTTTCTTTAATGATATTATATTCGAACCACCGGTTACCGAGGCTGGCACCGGACTTATGTACCAGTTCCCATTCGTTTTCGTATAAAAATTTGGTACGATACATGGGCATCACTACTTTGGCTATATGCCCTTCTGCACATTGGTATTTAGGCAAAGCACCTACTACATCTCCCAGTCCGCCCGCTTTGGCAACAGGATAACATTCTGCCGATATATGTATTATCTCCATGCTTCTGTAGGATTTAGCGTTAAGTTAGGAGTTAATGCTCAAATAGCGGTATCTTTTATTATTAAGTTACAAAAAAAATGCTGCCGGGTTTGGGTGGAATGTTTTGAACAATTATTGTTTTACTTTGCAGCATAATTTTATGTATGGCACCATTAGCAATAGGTATCGATATAGGCGGCACGGGAACCAAGTTCGGCATTGTGGACCGTACCGGGAATATCCTTTTTTCCGGAGATACATCCACTAAAGCACATGCAAATATCGACAGCTTTATAGAAGAACTTTATAAGGAGGTTAACCCGCTTATAGAAAGAGCCGGCGGCACCGGGAGGATAAAGGGAATGGGAGTAGGTGCACCTAACGGCAACTATTACACCGGCACGGTGGAGCATGCACCCAACCTGCCCTGGAAGGGCATTATCCCGATGGCGAAGATGATAGAAGACAAGTTTCAGTTACCGGTTACGCTTACCAACGATGCCAATGCAGCGGCTATCGGCGAAATGATGTATGGTGCAGCCAAAGGCATGAAAGACTTTATCATGATCACACTGGGTACGGGTGTAGGCAGCGGCATTGTCGCCAACGGAAAACTGATTTACGGGCACGATGGTTTTGCAGGGGAGCTGGGTCACAATATTATTATACCCAATGGCCGCTATCATGAAGGTACCGGCAAGTACGGATCGTTGGAAAGTTATGCTTCCGCTACCGGGGTACGACTTACCACTATCGAGCTGCTCAAAAGCAGTTCCCAGCACAGCCTGTTGAGGGCGGTACCAGAAAATGAGCTGGATTCCAAAAAAGTGTATGAAGCAGCCACCAAGGGCGACCTGTTAGCCAAAGAGATATTCGATTTTACCGGTAAGATACTGGGTATGGGCCTGGCGAACTTCGTGATGTTTTCGAGCCCGGAAGCGATCATTTTATTCGGTGGCCTTACCAAAGCAGGAGATCTTATATTAACACCGGCGCGGGAAGCAATGGAAAATAACTTAATTAAAATCTTCCAGAATAAAGTAAAAATCCTAATCAGCCATTTAAGTGAATCGGACGCTGCCATACTGGGAGCCAGTGCACTGGTGTGGGATCACGATTAACAGGGGTTAAATAAGATGATGGGATACGTTTAATCCTGCCTTGGTTAGCGGGAGAAGATGTATTACAAACGTTACTATTGAACTTTATTTTCCATCCATTTCTGCCTGCCGTAGCCAGGTATTACATGCCGCTCGCTGTGGTAGGAAGAGCGTACAAGCGGGCCGCTCTCAACATAATCGAGCCCTAATTCGTAACCTATATTTTTTAATTCGGCAAATTCATCGGGGTGAACGAAGCGGTGAACAGGTAAATGTTTCTGAGTAGGTTGAAGGTACTGACCTATGGTTACTACATCGCAGCCATTTTCCGACAGGCCGCGCAATGTTTGTACCACTTCCTCCTTTGTCTCACCCAGGCCGAGCATAATGCCGCTCTTGGTTCTCATTCCTCCCTCTTTAAGGGTTCTGATCACTTCCATACTCCGCCAGTACTTGGCCTGTATACGCACTTTGCGGGTGAGGCGTTCCACTGTTTCTATATTATGGGAAACCACTTCGGGGGATGCTTCGATGATGCGGGCGATGTTTTCTTTATCTCCTTTAAAGTCAGGTATCAGCGTTTCCAGCGTAGTGCCAGGGTTAAGGGCCTTTACCGCCCTGATCGTATTGTACCAGATGATCGAACCTCCGTCTTTTATTTCATCCCTGTCTACCGACGTGATCACGGCATGTTTCACTTTCATTAAGTTGATGGCTTCCGCTACACGTTGCGGCTCGTCCCAGTCTATAGGATCCGGCCTGCCAGTCGCCACTGCACAGAACCCGCAGCTCCTAGTGCAGGTATTACCCAATATCATAAAAGTAGCCGTTCCCTCGCCCCAGCATTCACCCATATTGGGACAATTGCCGCTTTCACAAATGGTGTGCAATTTATGCGTATCAACCAAACCCCTAACGTGCTTGAAGTTTTCGCCTGTAGGCAATTTGACGCGAAGCCAGTCGGGCTTTTTAACCCTGATGGCTGATTCATTTATTCTGGATACGACCGGTAATTCCTGCATGATAAGCAAAGGTAATTATTTTCTCTTTCCGAAGTGTATAGCGATATAAGCATTGAAGAAGAGTTTATACTGTTTGGTATAATAATCTTTGGTGGCGGTTTGATAATAAGTCATCTGACTAATGTCCGAAGCGTAATATTCCGCATTCAGACCCGCTTCCACGGCAGAAACCATTTCATTGAACCGCCCATAGTCAAAGCGCAGGGCCGCTTTTGCATGAACTCCCGGTTTCACTTTCAGTTCGCTCCAGCCTCTTGTAAAGCCGGATGCCCCTACGATATAACCGAATGTGAGGCCTGGAGGTAAGGAATCCGCAAATTTATACCGCCTGTCCTGCTGGTCGAAGTCAACATAATAAGGTTTTAACAAGCCTACTGATAATCCACCCGCCAGCACAGAAGAAACAGCCACACCGTTCTTGTTGGCTTTCCCCCCAATCAGGCGCTGCTGGCCGTAACCCATTTTAAACTGATAAAAATTATTGGCCTTACCAAATTTAAACTCCGTAGCTGAAAAAGCGTCCAGTCTCCCCAGTCGCTTTTCTTCTTTAGGGTGAAACTTTTCATTAAGCTCGAGCATGTAAAGCGTGGTAAGCTTGGGGCTTTTGTACTTTCCGAATTCGTAAGCAATACCGTAACCATCGGAATTCAATTTAACTCCAAACACGCTTTGTTTTTTAAATGCAGGCTCATTTTCTTCCTCCAGCTTCACTAGCGCATTGATGCGATCCCTTTTCTCTGCCTTCCTATCTGCCTTTTTCCCGCTCTGCCCCTGGGAAATCAATGCCGCAACGGTAGCTATAGCTATTAACAAAAGTTTTTTCACCTTCTTGTATTTAATGATACTAACGTAAATTTATGCAAAAATATACATAATGACGTCTACAGTTGTTTATGATGGAAATTTACGGACCGTTGCCATACATCTTCAATCGGGATTCGAGATACAGACCGATGCGCCGACCGATAACCAAGGTAAAGGAGAGCGTTTTTCGCCCAGCGACCTTGTGGCGACTGCGTTGGGGAGCTGTATGATGACCATTATGGGGATAAAAGCAAGAGATATGGATATTGACCTGGCAGGTACCCAGATAGATGTGGAGAAGATTATGAAGCAGGATCCAAGGCGCATCGGAGGTATAAATTTAACATTTCATTTCCCTGAACAACTGGATATGGATGATAAATCGAGGACTATCCTTGAAAGAGCTGCGCACACATGCCCGGTAGCCTATAGCATTCATCCGGATATAGCGGTAAAAACAACATTTAAATGGAAGCCGGAGAATAAGCCCGTTTAATAACATTATCATACATCCTAACCGGGCTTAAGCAGATCTACCTGTCTTTTCAAAATATGATTGCCAACGGCACAATCAAGGCATCTTTTGTGGTCGCAATAATGTGTTTTCAGTTCTATCAGTGCCTGGCTGCAGGATGCGTGTTCAATAGTAATGCCTATGTTTTTCCAGTTCCTCGTGACGCTGTTTTTTTCTGCCTGAAGTTCATTCATCCACCGCATCACTTTTTCTTCGAGCGCTGCAATACCGTTATGGGCACCATAGCAGTACAATAACGGAATTACCGTATTCACTATAATGTTTTCTACGGTATCGTTTCCCAACTGCTTCGGTCTGAAGGGAGACGGCTCGTCTAGTCGGTAATGTTCGTTCCAGTAATCGTTGGCTGTAACCTGAACCAGGCTTCTCAGGTCCCGCAGATGAATGCATTCCCGGATAAGAGGAAAAAAGCGATGGCTGCTTTTAAGGAACATGGCCAGTTGTGCCAGTCTCAGCGATGGAAACCCGGATGGCCGCATTCGAAGAAATAGAACAGGGATACTTGCCGGCTTCAGTCCGTATTTGTTTTTCAGGAACCTGTATTCCCGTTGCAGCATCAGGGCATATTTATCCTGAAATGTTTTGTCAAGTAAACCCGCCTGTCCCAGCAGCATGGCTTCCAGTTGGTGTATTTGATTGCGGTGACGGTCGATCACCCGTACCGGTATGGAGCGGGCGATGCTCTCAAAAGCTTCCGCATTCACCCTGATTCCGAAATTGCGGGCTATCATCCACCACAGCATTTCTTCCCAGTTAAAATCATTTTCATGGAGAAGTTGCAGCATCTGCAGCGATTTTCGCTGAAGTCGTTCCAGCAGCATTCTTTCTTTCCAGGTGCTCCAGACAATAGAAGGAATTTGATTGATATGATACGCGCAGGGTATAGTAATTACCTGTCGCATCATATCGTTGTATTTATCCAGCAGCAGAGACGAAACCCTGCTTTGCAGTTCCAGGGTAGGCAGGCCGAAATGGTTGCCGGTTTCACAGTCATTCTCCCATACCACATGAAGCATCACATTACGGTACTTGTCGTCCTTATCGTGTGCATGTTTTTTCCAGTCACTTGTTTTGAGGTGCAGTTCTATATTACCTGCCCAAAGGTGTTCATTAATAAAAACCCTCGCTTCAAGAAAATCGGGCCCTTGGTTTCTGTTGTAAGTGCCAGGGTAAACGATGCGCAGGCCATCGCCCTGTTCCGTAAGCAAATCGTTCCGGTTAAATTGCTGGAGCTGCCAGATATACTGGAGCAATCTTTCTGTCATGGATCATTGTTTGCCGCAATTTATCCCGACAAAAGGCTTTAAAAAAACGTTTTATCACCCGTAAAAAAGGGTGTTTTCCTCATTGCCGCAGGGCTTGCACCACACGGCTCACAGGCAATCCCATTACATTATAAAAATCGCCTTCGATGCCTTGTATGCCTGTTACTCCTATCCATTCCTGGATAGCGTAGGCACCGGCTTTATCGTAGGGCTGGTACTTGTCTACGTAAAAAACGATCTGCTCCAAGGTAAGCGGGTAAAAGTTTACTTTGGTAATATCAGCGAAGGCGGTTTCTCTACCTTCCTTTAAAATTACGACACCGGTAATTACCAGGTGCCGTTTGCCTGAAAGTGCCGACAGTATCCGGATGGCATCTTCCCTGTCGGCCGGCTTACCGATAATTTCATTTTCTAAAACCACTATCGTATCTGCGGCAAGTATGGTGAAGTCACCGGAAGTGTCTGAATGCACAGCCATTGCTTTATTGCGGGCAATATGCACTGGTACTTCTTCTACTGCCAGGTGGGCGGGATAATCTTCCGGTGTTTCTTTAACCACTGTTTCAAAAGGTATTTCCGCCCATTCCAGTAACTGCTTTCTGCGGGGGGATCGGGAAGCGAGAATGATTCTTTGCATGTTATGTGGAATAAAATAAAAAAAACAGCATGGATACGATACCTGTAAGCATCACCAGTTTTATAGTGTTACTTATCTTATGAAAATCACCGGAGGTTTTGGCCCGGTAAACTGCCCTGAATATACTCAGCAGCGGTATTACTATCAGTAGGAGACTGTATAGAACACCTGCCCACCAGTTAAGCATAACCGCGTATATCTGCATTACCAGCAGGCATACGATCACTACCACCAGCCATACGGCGGAATAAATTTTGGAAGCCTGTATACCCCACACGATAGGCATTGTCCTGCATCCGTACCGCCGGTCGCCTTCAATGTCCTCGATATCTTTTACCGCTTCTCTTATCAGCGAAACGATAAAGGCAAAGCCGCTGTATATCACTGCGAACTTAAAGATTCTCTTGATGGCATCCTGGTAACCGGGGTACTGCATGATAAACACATTAATCTCGCAGATGTACAACACCATTATCACCCAGGCAGTCAGCAGCGATATGATGACGTTGCCGATCAGCAGTTTCTTTTTGAACGTAGTGGAATAAAACCATAGCAGCAGTACGCATAGCATATTAGCCAATACGAGTAAATAGTTATTGATCTTCCAACTGATATACAATGCGGCCAGTACGCCCGCGACTGAAAAACTGAGGTGCCATACAATGGCCCATCGCCTGCGTATGATCTTCTGTACCACTATGGATTCGGGTTTATTTACCTGATCGATATTCAGGTCGAAATAATCGTTGATAATATAACCGGCGGCGGCGATCAGCACCGAGGAAAAAACAAGCAGGACAAAAAGAACAGGGACCAGTTTGTAATCATTAAAATCATAGGCGTTAAAAGAAGGGAGCAGTATACAGTAGTAAAACAGGAACTGGGTAATGACAATAAAAACCAGGTTTGGCCAGCGTATCAGTTTAAAAAAAGCGCTTAATAATTTCATAATGGGGAATGGTGCCTGCAAGCTACTGCAAATCGGCCAAAGAATGGCGGAGCTTACGGTTACCTGCTGGGCACTTCCGTATCCAGCGGCCAGTGATTATTGAGTTTCAATACTTTTTCTATCACATCCCGCACACACCCCTCTCCTCCTTTAAACGGGGATATATATTTGGATACCCGCTTTATTTCCGGTACTGCATCGGCCGGAGCACAGGGCATGCCCACCAGTTGCATCACCTGGTAATCCGGTATATCGTCACCCATAAACAGCGTCTCCCGGAATCCAAGCGCGTGGGCTGCCATATATTCATCCAGTACTTCTTTTTTGTTATGCACATTGAGATACACATCGGGAATACCCAGTTTTTCCATCCGTATCCGCACTGTTTCCGAAGTGCCTCCTGATATAATAGCTATGCGGTAGCCTGCTTTTACTGCCAGTTGCAATGCATACCCGTCTTTTACATTCATCTGCCGCAGCATACCGCCTTCATCCGTTATCCAGATGGAACCATTGGTCAGTACACCATCCACATCAAAAATAAAATTCTTCACTTGCCGGAGCTGATCGAGTAGATTCATAATCATAAACCCTCTTTTCCCCTTCGTCACAGGGTTCCGGTACCGGCCGGAGGGATCGCAAAGTTATCTTTTTCCAGGATACTATTGGTTAGCAACATATATATTTCGCGCAGGGAAGGATAAACCTCCAATAGCTGAAGGTGTTTGCTCACCGTTTCAAGATCGTTCCTGGCAGCGGGACCCGTCTGCATAAGCGCAGGGTGAAATGAGCGGACGCGCCGCGCCGTTTCTTCGATCAAAGGGTATAACAGGCTAAAATCGAGATTTTCATTTTTGCAGTAATAGTCGGCCGCCGCATACAGATGATTGGTAAAATTGCTGGCCATTACAGCCGCCACGTGCAGCTTAGCTCTCTCCTCATCGCTGACGGTTGCTACCTGAGGGGAAATACCATTCGCAAAATCGGCGATCCGTTTTTTGCTGTATTCGTTATTACCATTTATCAATAATGGTATTTCGGCAAGCGGGTCAAGTTCTGCCCTCAGGCTTTGCAGGGGATATAAAACGCCATATTGCGGGGAGCAGAGCTTCAAAACCTCTGCAGGCACTGATCCGGATGTATGAGCGACGACTCCATTACCTGCACGAAGAAGCGCGGCTACCTGGTATATGGCACTATCGGATACAGCCAGCAGGTATACATCTGCCGTAGTATTTAAAAGGCTAAGATCATTGCAGTGCGAGGCATCTAAAGTAGCCGAAAGGTTTTGTGCATGAATAAGCGTGCGGCCGTACACCTGTAAAATGGTATGACCCGCAGTTTTGATTCTTTTGCCCAGCACTGTGGCCACATTGCCGGTTCCGATTATAATCACATTCATGCCTGTCATTTAAAGGGTTTTCACTCATCCCATTCCCTGCCGGTAAAAATAAACTTTCCTGCTATCTTCGTTCTTAAAAACTGCGCATGTCATTTGATACATCCATAGATTTTGCGGGTGTTTTAACGGTAAAATAAGGGTGATAACACCATTCCTGGTCCATCTGCCTGCAATAGTTTGCACCGGTTATGGCACACAATAAAAAAGACCTCGTATGTAAAAGCACTATTGAAGATCATACGATCGATATGATACGGTTCTTTTTCCAGGAAGCAGATAAGCTATTCGACTTTAGCAAAGGGTACGAGTTGCTGGATAGTGAACTGCCCGATCTCGCTCCCGATAATAAACACATTAAAGATGCCAAAAGGGCCGATAAAATCCTGAAGTTGTATGGAAATGACGGCAGCGGTACTTATGTTGTTATCAATATCGAATTTCAGTCATACTACGATCCTGAATTTGCCCGGCGACTCTTCACTTATTTTTATCGGTTGTTCGATAAATACAATGGCTCCGTAGCCATTCTGGTGATCTATACAAATCCCGCTACCGGTAACAATGCCTCTTCATTTAATTATTCCAGGTTGGGCACAAATCTACATTTTGAATGCATTCCCTACAAAGTATGGGAGCAAAAAGAGGAGAAGCTGATGCAGGATACAAATCCTTATGCCTTCATAATACTCATTATGCAAAAGGCACTGCAACTTAACCCTGAAACTCTTTTTTCTGATACCATTCATTTCGCTGAAATCCTTGATCAGCGGGGATTTAGCAGTAAACAAAAAACTAAGTTGCTGAATTTCATGAAGTTATATTTTAATTTTGCGGATAAGGATTTAGCGGATAAATTTGATATGTTTATAGATTCATTAATAATTAAATCAGATGTTATGGGAATTTATGAAGTAGAGAAATTGATAGTTATGGAGAAAGGCATAGAACAGGGCATAGAACAGGGCATAGAACAGGGTATCAAACGAAGTGCGATCGGTATGCTCAGGGAAAAACTTCCCATGCATCTGATAAAGAAGATAACCGGGCTTACATCTGATCAGCTAAAAAAGTTGGCCGTGGAAATGGAATATAAGTAAGGTTATAACTCGTGAGTTTTACAAAATAGTCCATAAATAAATTCCTGTATTTCTTAATGATTATTCTTCCCTTCCAGCATCTTTACAAATGAAAAATTGCTGAATTTTTCTATAAGATAACTGCCATCTGCAGATTTGATAAGGCGGAGCATCTGCTGTATGTCACCTTCCCCAAGCGGTATCACCATTTTTCCGCCGATCTTCATTTGCCCGATCAGCTTTTCAGGAATATATGGAGCAGCAGCAGTTATCAGCACCCGATCGAACGGGGCATAAGTGGGAAGTCCTTCAAATCCATCTCCGTAAAAATATTTAATGCCTGGGTATTTATTCTTAAAAGGAAACTTCCGGATATGTTCATAAATTGGCTTTTGCCGCTCGATGGTAAAAACCTGCGCACCCAGTTCGGCTAACACGCAGGACTGGTAAGCACTGCCCGTGCCTATTTCTAATACTTTGTCAAAAGGCTTCAATTCAAGTAGTTGTGTTTGGTAAGCAACGGTATAGGGTTGCGAGATGGTCTGGTGCTGCAGGATGGGGAAAGCCCTGTCCTCATACGCAGTTTCATCGAACGCCGTATCCAGGAAAAAATGACGCGGGATAGCATTAATAGCCGCCAGTACCTTTTCGTCCGTGATACCCTTTTCCCTCAGCAGATCCACCAGTCTTTTTCTTAATCCCTTATGGCGATATGTATCCTCGTACTTTCTCATTCGCTTGCAAGATAAGACAGCCAGGAGGATTATGATAGCTTCATATCTGCAATAATCCGTTTAATTTTTTCATCCAGCGATGCATTTACCTGGTCGAACTCTGATGCATTCTCCAACGGGGCGTTTACACTGAAATAAAACTTGATCTTTGGTTCAGTGCCCGAAGGACGGGCAGATATTTTTGTTCCGTCTGCCAGTATAAACTGCAATACATTGGATTGCGGAAGGTCTATCTTTCCCTTTTCCCCCGTTAGCAGGTTCAGCGAGCTGCTTTGTCCGTAATCGAGCACCGTTACTACATCGGATCCATCGATGCTGGATGGTGGTTTACTCCGGTATCCTTCCATCATAGCCGCTATCTCGGCCTGTCCGTTCATTCCTTTTTTGGTGATGGATATCAGCGACTCTTTATAAAACCCAAATTGTACATATAGTTCTATCAGCTTTTGAAACAGGGTTCTGCCCTTGTCTTTTTCGTATGCAGCCATTTCGCAGAGAAGGGCCACCGCGCTTACGGCGTCTTTATCGCGAATACGGGAGCCGATCATCAGGCCATAGCTTTCCTCGCCTCCGATAACGTAATTTTCCGTTGCTTCTTTTTCCTTGATCAGTTCAGCGATGTATTTAAAACCCGTCAGAACGTCGTAACAGGTAACACCGCTTTTCCGGGCGATGCCGTGTATCATGTCTGTGGTTACGATCGTTTTAACGACCATATCATTCGGACCGGCGATTCCTTTTTCTTTCCGGGCTTCGATCATATAATTGAATGCAAGCAAGGCTGTCTGGTTACCGTTTACCAGCACCCATTTCCCCTTATGATCTTTCACGCCGATACCCACCCGATCAGCATCCGGGTCTGTGCCGAGCAGTATGTCTGCATCCGCTTCCTCCGCCTGCCTCAGCCCGATGCTCATCGTCTCGCTTTCTTCCGGGTTAGGATAACTAACCGTTGGGAAATCGCCGTTGGGAGTAGCCTGTTCTTTTACCACATGTACATTGGTAAACCCAAAGCGTTCCAGCACCTGTGGTACCAGCGTAATGCCGGTGCCATGTATGGGAGTATATACGATTTTAAGATCGTGCTGCCTGGCTATCACTTCCGGGTATACGGAAAGGTCTTTAACCATATCTATAAATGCCGCATCTATCTCCGCGCCTATCAGTTGTATGTTTGATTCGCCACCGCTCCATCGTACATCGTTTACGGAAGCGATCTTATCCACTTCCTTTATCACGTTCTTATCGTGCGGAGGCACCAGTTGACCGCCATCGTCCCAATAAGCCTTATAACCATTGTACTCTTTAGGGTTATGAGAAGCGGTGCATACCACGCCGCCCTGGCACCCGAAATGGCGGATGGCAAAAGAAAGTTCCGGCGTGGGACGAAGTGCTTCAAAAAGATATACCTTAATACCGTTGGCGGCAAATACATTGGCCGTTGTTTCTGCAAAAAAGCGACTGTTGTTGCGGCTGTCGTGCGCAATAGCCACACTGATGTTTCCGCTGAATTCTTTCTTGAGATAATTGGCAAATCCCTGTGTAGCCATGCCTACCGTATATTTATTCATACGGTTGGTACCCACACCCATGATGCCTCTCAGTCCGCCCGTTCCAAATTCAAGACTGCGGTAAAAGGATTCTGTCAGTTCTGCCGGGTTCTCTTTCTGCAATTGCGTAATGGCCTCTTTCGTTGCCTGATCGTATCCGCCATCAAGCCATGTATTTACCTTTTCCTGTATAGTAGTGTCCATAATAGTCGTTGTATTAATTACTTAGCCGTACATTTAATGCCTGAAGTTATATAATTTTACCTTTGAGATTATTAAGAAAACATTTTCATTGTATAAATTATTATTCGTCCCGCTTTTAGTAATCACCTCTTTATGCCGGTTAAATGCCCAGGACTCTTTGCAGCAACCGGCTTCTGCTAAAAAGCTATGGCTGGTGGCAGGAACACATGCCGCTATATGGTCGGGTACCTATATACTGCTCGATAAAGCATGGTATGCCGACTATCCCAGTGAGCCGTTTCATTTTTTCAATGATAATAGTGAATGGAACCAGATGGATAAAATCGGGCATGTATGGACGGCCTTCCATGTAGCCCGCTTCTCTTCCGAAATGTGGAAATGGACAGGATTAAACCGCCGGAAAAGCGTGCTGCTGGGGAGCGCCAGTGCCCTGGCCTTCCAGAGCATTATAGAAATACAGGATGGCTTCTCCAGCGAATGGGGTTTCAGTTGGGGAGATATGGCGGCTAATACTATTGGAGCAGGGGCTTATGCCCTGCAGGAACTGGCCTGGAAAGAACAGCGGATAGCTGTTAAATTAAGTTACTGGCAACATAATTACCCGGCAGCACTGATCCCGCGCAGAGACCAGCTATTCGGCAAAGGAATCTCTGAACGTATCCTGAAAGACTATAACTCGCAAACCTACTGGGCCAGTGCCAATATACGTTCTTTCCTGCCGGATAGCCGCTTACCGAAATGGCTGAATATATCGTTCGGTTATTCATCCGACCTGATGGTCGGCGGCCGGGAAAACAGTTGGACGGATGAACCTGGCGTCATGAACGATTACCGCGACATACCCAGGATTCGCAGGTTCTACCTTTCACCGGACGTAGACCTTACAAGAATCAAAACCCGTTCAAAAATAATTCGTGGACTATTCTTCGCTCTCAACGCGGTCAAATTTCCCGCACCTGCGCTGGAATTGAATTCGAAAGGAAAGCTGCGATTGCATGGAATCTATTTCTAGCGGGATACTACACCAGATAAGCACCGGTAACAATACCAGCCTCCACTTCCACAAAAATATGTTCCTGTAATGTAGTGGAAAGGGGTATCCCTACATAATCGGAATGAACCGGGAATACTTTATGACTTCTCTCGATCAGTGTAAGCGTTTGTATTTTTTTGGGATGATATTGCAGGAACGGCTTCAACGCATACAAAAGCGTTTTACCGGAATTGGTGACATCGTCCACCAGTATGATGGTAGCATCGTTAAAATCAAGTTGCTCGCTTAAAACGATTTCGCCGGGGTGCCGCTTATCGAGATTCAATTCTATTACTTTTACCCTGCCATTGAAAATGGGTTGCAGGTGAGTCGCTATAATATGGGCCATTACCACCCCGTTATCTCTGATACCAACCAGTATCAGTTCAGCCGTTTCATCCACATGCTGCTCGGCAATCTCAAATGCCATCCGCAACAGTTTTTTCGCAGCTACATCGGCATTCAGAATATATTTTTTGGTCTCGGGCATATTTCAGTTTAAGGAGCACGAAAATAGGCAAATATCCATCAAGTTGAAAAGCCCCGGCCATTACCCGGCGGGGTATTGCCGGAAAACATTAATTTGCACTCACAACGATACTGTTTATGCAAATGCTTCCGCAAATACTTTTTGTCCTCCTCGCTGCCGTCTCCGTATGGCTGTTTGCATCCAGAGCGGCAAAGATCCGACGAAATATACTTACCGGCAGGGAGGAAGATTATTCAGGCAACAGCGCTCTTCGCTGGAAGAACCTGCTGCTGCTGGCGCTGGGGCAAAAAAAAATGTTCAAAAAACCCCTGGTCGGTTCCATGCATTTTATCATTTATGCGGGATTCATCATCATCAATATCGAAGTTCTGGAGATATTTCTGGATGGTGTATTGGGCACACACCGCCTCTTCGCTAACCCGCTGGGAGGTTTCTACACGTTCCTAATCAACTTCTTTGAGCTGCTGGCCGTGGGAGTGATAGCCGTATGCATAGTGTTCCTGGCGAGAAGAAATATGATTAAATTAAAACGGTTTATCAGCAAAGAACTGGACGGCTGGCCCAGAACGGATGCCAATCTGATCCTTATAATCGAGATCATACTCATGTCGCTATTTCTTACCATGAACGCTACCGACACGCTTTTGCAGGAAAGGGGATATGGTCATTATGCTGACTATTCAGGCAGTTTCATATTTTCATCCCTGTTGCATCCATTGTTCGACGGACTAAACAATGGCACCCTTGTGGCGATCGAGCGAATTTGCTGGTGGCTGCATATCCTGGGTATATTCGCTTTTCTTAATTATCTCCCCTATTCCAAGCATCTGCACATCCTGCTAGCCTTTCCCAATGCCTATTATGTGCGCCTGCAACCGCAGGGGTATATGAGAAATATGAAAGAAATCCAGAACGAAGTACTATACGCCATGCAGCCCGAACTGGCGCCCGCTGAAGCAGCGGCTTCCGGCAAGTTCGGGGCAAAAGACGTGATGGACCTTAGCTGGAGGAACCTGCTGGACGCTTATTCCTGCACAGAGTGTGGCAGATGCACATCGGCCTGTCCCGCCAACCAGACGGGCAAACTCCTGAACCCCCGCAAAATCATGATGGATACCAGGGACCGCTCCGAAGAAGTAGGGCGTAATATGGACCTTAACAAGGCCTTTAAAGACGATAGCAAAACGCTGCTTCACAACTATATCACTACGGAAGAACTCCGCGCCTGCACTACCTGCAACGCCTGCGTGGAAGCCTGCCCGGTAGGTATCAATCCGCTGGAGATCATCCTCGAACTGCGTCGTTCGCTGGTGATGGAAGAAAGTAATGCCCCGCAGGAATGGAACGGGATGTTCAGCAATGTGGAGAATAATTTTGCCCCCTGGAAGTTTTCGCCGGACGACCGGGATAAGTGGATAGCCGATCTCTCCTCATAATCTCCCCGGTTCTATGCAGCAGAAAATTTTCCTTTTATCCGTGTTCGTCTCTGTAGTCATCTTATCCGGAACACCTACCACCGAAAAGATATTTGCCGGTTTTACCCTGGCAGGCATTCGGGACACGTAGAAAACGCCACTTAATAGGGTGTTTTCACCCTTGCAGGCCGATAGGTAATTTTTTATTTTGCATCTTATCATCTATACTTGCAGGTTGAGAGAACGCATTTTTATTAAATATCAAGCATTATGGCCAAGAATTTACTGATTGTGGAGAGCCCGGCAAAGGCGAAGACCATCGAAAAGATCCTGGGATCGGATTTCGAGGTAAAAAGCTGTTACGGCCATATACGCGACCTGTCGAAAGACGACATGGGCATTGATATCGGTAACGATTTCCGCCCCAGTTATATAGTGCCGGAAGACAAGGAAAGAGTGGTAAAAGAGCTGAAAAGTCTGGCTAAAAAATCGGGCGAAGTATGGCTGGCGTCGGATGAGGACCGTGAAGGAGAAAGCATTTCCTGGCACCTGGCCGAGGTGTTGGGACTGGACCCTAAAACCACCAAACGGATCGTATTCCACGAAATTACCGCCCCGGCCATCAAAAAAGCAGTACAGAATCCCCGCACCATTAATATGAATCTCGTAAATGCCCAGCAAGCCCGCCGGGTGCTGGATCGCATAGTAGGATTTGAACTGAGCCCCGTGCTATGGCGCAAAATAGGTATGCAGCGCAGCCTGAGCGCAGGCAGGGTACAAAGCGTGGCAGTGCGGCTTATTGTGGAAAGGGAAAGAGAGATCAACCAGTTTACACCTGTAAGCTCTTATAAAATAGAAGCCGTATTTATAGCGGATGATATTACCGGTAAAAAAATCTCTTTTAAAGCAGAAGGTCCTTCCCGGATCAGTTCTGCCGGCGATGCGGAAAAATTCCTGGAAAGCTGTAAGGGCGCTGTTTATATAGTAAGTGACATTACGGTGAAACCAGCCAAGCGCAGTCCTGCCGCCCCTTTTACCACTTCTACCCTGCAACAGGAGGCCAGCCGCAAACTCGGGTACTCTGTTAGCAAGACCATGCTACTGGCGCAACGACTCTATGAAAGCGGTAACATAACCTATATGCGTACCGATAGCGTTTCGCTGAGTGAAACGGCAATGGATAGTATACGCAGTGAAATAGGAAGCTCGTATGGAGACAAATATTTTCAGCCAAGAAAATATAAAAATAAAAACGAAAGCGCGCAGGAAGCCCACGAAGCCATACGACCCACTTATATGGACACACGTAGCGTAGACGATGCGGAACTGAAACGTTTGTACGAACTGATCTGGAAACGGACCATCGCTTCCCAGATGAGCGATGCCGAGTTCGAAAAAACGATTGCACGTCTCGATATTTCGACGAATAAAGAAACCCTTACCGCCACCGGCGAAGTGATGAAGTTCGATGGGTTTCTGAAAGTATACATGGAAGGCAAGGATGAAGAAGAGGATGACGAGGATACGGAAGGCATGCTGCCCCCGCTACAAGTGAAACAGCAGCCGGAGTTCCGCGAAATGATTGCATCGGAACGTTTTACGCGTGCCAACCCCCGCTACACGGAAGCTTCGCTGGTAAAGAAAATGGAAGAACTGGGCATCGGCCGTCCCAGTACCTACGCCCCCACCATATCCACCATACAGAAAAGAAACTATGTGGAAAAAAGGGATAAGGAAGGGGTGGAACGCATTATAAGAGTATTGACTCTCGACAAAACCAGCCAGGTGATTAAAACGGAAAAGAAAGAAATAACCGGTGCAGAAAAAGCCAAGCTGTTCCCTACCGACCTCGGCATCGTAGTAACGGACTTCCTGAAGCAGCATTTTCAAAGTGTGATGGACTACGGCTTTACCGCCGGCATAGAAGAAGAGTTCGATAAAATAGCGGACGGCACCATGAAATGGAATAAAATGCTCGACGGTTTTTATACTCCCTTTCACCACTCTATCGAGCGAACGCTGGAAACGGCTGAACGGGCGAAGGGTGAAAGAATGCTGGGCGTGGACGCCACAAGCGGCAAGCCCGTAATTGCCCGCATGGGCAGGTATGGTGCCATGGTGCAGATAGGCCATGCAGATGATGAAGAGAAACCACGTTTCGCAAAATTAAAACCTACCCAAAGCATAGAAACCATCGGCTTCGAAGAGGCGATGGACTTATTTAAACTTCCCAGAACCGTCGGGGAATACAATGGCATGGAGCTGTCGGTAAATATCGGCCGCTTTGGTCCATATATTAAACTCGGCGAACAATTCATCTCTATTCCAAAAGGGGAAGACCTGTACGAGATGGAGCTGGACCGGGCGATAGAACTGATCAACCAGAAACAACTGGCAGACGCGCCGGTGGCTTTCTTTGACGATAAACCCGTTACCAAGGGTAAGGGGAGATTCGGACCTTTTATTAAATGGAACGACCTGTATATAAATGTACCGAGAGCGTATAACTTCGATACACTTACCCAGGAGGAAATCAATGAGCTGATCGGAAAAAAGATAGACAAGGAAAGCAACCGCTTCATCCGGCAATGGCCTTCTGATAAAATATCTATTGAGAATGGCCGCTGGGGACCCTTTGTACGCTTCAATAAAAAAATGCTGAAGCTGGGTAAGAAAGCAGATGGAGGCAAATATGCGGCAGAAGACCTGGCAAACATTGAACTGGAAGAAGTGAAAAAGATGATAGAAATACAGGTGCCCAATGCATTCGCCAAAAAGACAAAAGCAACTGTAAAAAAACCAGCCACGGCAAAAATAGCGGCCAAGAAAGCAGCCACCAAAACGGCGAAGGCACCCAGGAAAAAAGTATAACTGCCTGTACCGGGCGATGGTTGTCAACCCTTGTGGATAAATAGGATTTTCTTTATTCCCCACTTACCGCGATATTTAGTTATAAATAAACGGCACTATGGAACAAACCAGGGAAATCAATGCCTTGCTGCATCTTATCGATGATCCGGACAAAGAAGTGTTCAGTACGGTTAGCGATAAGATCGTATCGTTTGGCAAACCTATCATACCCAACCTGGAACATCTGTGGGAGATTACGCCAGACGAAGGAGTGCAGGAAAGGATCGAATTACTGATACACCGCCTTCATTACAGGGATCTGAGTACGGAATTGGGAGAATGGAAAAAACAGCCCGAACAGGAACTGCTGCACGGCTCCCTGCTGGTATCGAGATTCCAGTATCCGGATATGCCCCTGATGCCGGTACTGGACGAAGTGGAAAAAATGCGCCGCAACATCTGGCTGGAGCTTAACAGCTATCTTACTCCGCTCGAAAAAACAAATGTAATAACAACCATCCTTTATAATTATTATCATCTGAAAGGCACCGAAACGGTATATACGGAACCCAATGATTTTTTGATACACAAGGTGCTGGAAAGTAAAAAGGGAAATGCGCTTGCCAATGGCATCCTTTATCTTTCCCTCTGCGAAATGCTGGGAATACCGGTAAGGGCTATCCATATTCCCAGGCAGTTTATACTTGCCTATTTTAACGACGATCCCAACGATGTAAATGATAATCCTGCGAACTTTATTCAATTTTACATAGATCCTTCGAGCGGACAAGTGTTTACCCATAAAGATGTGGAAATCTATTTTAAACGCATATCCGTGCCCCCTACTCCTTCCTACTTCAAACCACGAAGCAATATACAGGTACTGCAGTACCAGTTAGAAGAACTGGCTAAATGTTTCGATGATGATAAGAATAAGTACAAGCAGGAAGAACTGCTCCTGCTGGCGGAGATGTTGAACGAATAATATGATTTACCTGATCTTCTTGAATATTCTGCTCCAGCGGATGCCCTTATCATAACTCATCCAGATCATCCAGGCAGATCCTACCACATGATCTTCGGGAACAAAGCCCCAGTACCGGGAATCCTGCGACTGATGGCGGTTATCACCCATCATCCAGTAGTAATTCATTTTAAATACATATTGATTGGTGGCAATATCATTAATATAAAATTTACCCTCTCTTTTTTCCAGCTTGTTATGCTCGAACGTACGGATGGCGCGTTCATAGATGGTATAGTTTTCTTCCGTAAGTGTAAGGGTGGCACCTTTGGCCGGTATCCAGATGGGGCCGAAATTATCTTCTGTCCACTGGTGTATATCGTCGAAAGGATACACATCGGGGTTTTGATTCAGTACCGGTTCCACTGTAAATCCGGCATTCTTCATCTTTTGAAATGCATCGTTTGTAAGCAGTACCTGGTATATATTGGGCTGTCCGGTAGCCTGAAATTCGTCCGGGTTGTTGAGATCTATATCGTACTCTTCTTTCAGTATGTCCTCATCAAGCTGCTGTCCTTTCGTTTGAAGGTAATAGGGAGCTTCCGATTTGGCAGGCAGAAAAGGTGCCATGCCATTAATATATACCAGTCCGTTCTTTACCAGCAGCGTATCGCCTGCTATGCCTACGCAGCGTTTTATATAATTTTCTTTTTTATCTACCGGCCTGGTCACCAGCGGGTATCTTTCCGGATCCTCCTGTATAATTCTGCGGCCTTTGTCCACGTCGCCATTTCCCAGCTCGCGCATTACATCGTAGTATGGACGAAGCGACTGGAATTCGTCTTTATTTATCACCGTATCCCCTGCGGGGAAATTGAATACCACCACGTCATTCCTATCCACCGGCTGTGCAAACCAGCGGGTATAAGGTATCTTGATCAGTTCCGAGTACGACTTGGCACCCGAACCCGGTAAACTGGCGTGAATAAAAGGAACGGATAGCGGTGTATTGGGAATACGTGGGCCGTACGTGAGTTTGCTTACAAAAAGAAAATCGTTGATCAGCAGCGTTTTTTCCATAGAACCGGTCGGTATGGTATACGCTTCGAAGACGAATGTGCGGATCAGCGTGGCAGCTACTATAGCGAAAATGGCAGCGTCTATCCATTCGCGCCCTGCTGTTTTTTTATGCGCCTTCACCGCTGGTATGCCGAGAAATTTGTCTTTTTTATTAAATCCTATATGTATAAAGTAGAGAAATGGCACGAACACGGTAAGTGTATGCTGGTAAAATTTAAACTTGCCGAACAACTTAACAAATTCAATATAGATACCTAATGTCACAAACCAACCCACTACAGGAATAAACTGCCAGAAAAACCAGTGACGCGGGCGGTTGCCCACTTCCAGCATGATCCAGGTATTGTAAAAAGGCACGAAAGCTTTCCATGAGGGAATACCTGCTTTTTTAAACATGCCGTATAATCCAAACGCAGGGAGCAATAAAAGTAAAAGAGTTATTACGATCAGGGTCAGAAGTTCATTAGACGTCATTCATGAATTTTTACTGGAGCCAAAAATAAGCGAAAAGATAAATGCGAATCGTTAAAATTACATTCCATATTTAAACACGGGGTAATACATTGCTTACCACGTCTTCGTACATGATGTTTTTACCGGAAAGAATTACCAGCCGCTCCACTACGTTGCGCAGCTCACGGATGTTGCCGGTCCAGTTATATTTCTTCATTTCCTCCAGGGCTGCCTGGTCGATGGGCTTTTTGGTAATACCATAATCGGTACAGATATCTTCGAGGAATTTATCAACCAACAGGGGAATATCGTCTTTTCTTTCATTAAGCGAAGGCACATGCACCAGAATCACGCTGAGGCGGTGATAGAGATCGAGACGAAACAGCTTGTTCTCCACTTCTTCCAGCAAATCTTTATTGGTGGCAGCAATCACCCGCACATCTACGTTGATGTCCTTATCAGCACCCACACGGGTAATTTTTCCTTCCTGCAATGCCCGCAATACTTTTGCCTGGGCACTGAGGCTCATATCCCCTATTTCATCCAGAAAAAGCGTGCCCCCGTTCGCCTGTTCAAACCTGCCGATGCGTTGTTTAAAGGCAGATGTAAATGAGCCCTTCTCGTGCCCGAACAACTCGCTTTCGATCAGCTCGGTAGGAATGGCTGCGCAGTTGACCTCCACGATAGGACTGCCGGCACGGCTGCTTTTTTCGTGTAGCCAGCGGGCGACCAGCTCCTTACCTACCCCGTTTTCCCCGGTTATCAGCACACGGGCATCCGTTGGGGCCACTTTTTCAATCGTATCTTTTATCTTTTTGATGGAGGGAGAATCCCCAATCATTTCCGGCGTTTTACTTACTTTGCGCTTCAGCACTTTCGTTTCCGTCACCAGGGACGTTTTATCCATGGCGTTGCGGATGGTGATCAGCAGCCGGTTCAGGTCGGGCGGCTTCGATATATAATCGAAAGCTCCTTTTTTAACCGCTTCCACAGCGGTTTCTATCGTACCGTGACCAGAGATCATAATAATCGGAACGTCGGCATTGGATTCCCTTGATTTTTCCAGGAATTCGATACCGTCTATTTTCGGCATTTTGATATCGCAAAGTACCACGTCGTAGGTTTTTTCCCGGAACTTTTTCAGCCCCTCTTCTCCGTCCCCGGCTTCATCTATCTTATATCCTTCATAAGATAAAATCTCACCCAGTGTTTTGCGGATGCTTTTCTCGTCATCGATGATCAAAATGTTGGACATAATTACGGCTTGTTAGTGGTAAAAATAATGAATGACCAGTAGAAATCCTCATTAACTAATTCAAATCATGATCCTTCCGGCAGCAGGTCACCCTGAGAGAGCGGAGGTAAATCGGGAAATGTAGCCTGTTTGCGGTTTTTACGGTCAGATATGGTAAATTTCGGGTTGCAGCAGTCAGGTTTATGTTGTAAGTTTGTTACATACGTTCATCCTTAAAACATCCAACTATGAGAGCGACCACACCAACTTTACACGCTTCCACCGAGATTAACATCTGGAAAATGGCATTTAAGCTTACTTTACTGGCAAGTTTATTTATGGCGACAGGCTACGGCTTTTTGTTTGCTGTAAGGAGTATTGCCCGTTTGCTGGCTTAAGGTAAAGTCTGAACAAGATCTGAACGATTGAAGGATTAGCATGATACCGGTAGTAGGGGTGATTAGCTAATCCTTCAATATTATAATACCGGTCTGTTATTTCTTAAGGTACATCACTTCTTTTACCAGCTTAACCGTTCTCGTCACATCCGGTATGGCCAGGGCAGCCAGGTTGGGAGCGTAGTGCATGGGAGCATCTGCGCTGGTTATTCTTCTGATAGGCGCATCCAGGTAATCGAATCCTTCCTTTTGTATACGGTAAGTAATCTCTGACGAAATAGAGGAAAAAGGCCATTGCTCTTCCACGATCACCAGGCGATTGGTTTTTTTCACCGATTCCAGGATGGTCATCCAGTCCAGCGGACGTATCGTTCTCAGGTCTATCACTTCAGCGCTGATGCCTTCTTTTTCCAGTTCCGCGGCGGCGCCCATAGCCACTTTCATCATTTTATTATAAGCCACGATGGTTACATCGGTTCCCTTTCTTTTCACGTCAGCTTTTCCCAGTTCTATATAATATTCTTCTTCGGGCACCTCACTTTTTTCGCCGTACATCACTTCGCTCTCCATAAAAATTACGGGGTCTTCTTCATAACGGATCGCCTGCTTCAGCAGTCCCTTGGCATCGTAACCATTGGAAGGAGACACTACCTTTAACCCGGGAATATTGGCATAATAGCTCTCGAAAGCGGTAGAGTGCTGTGCCCCCAACTGGCCGGCACTGCCGCCACCGCCGCGAAAAACGATAGGACAGGTGATTTGTCCGCCACTCATCGCCAGCATTTTACTGGCGGTGTTTAGTATCTGGTCAAGGGCCAGTACAGCGAAATTCCAGGTCATATATTCCACTACTGGCCTTAGTCCGTTCTGCGCCGCTCCTACAGCTACCGCCGTAAAACCCAGCTCAGATATGGGAGTATCAATCACCCTTTTAGCCCCAAATTCATCCAGCATTCCCTGGCTTACCTTATAGGCTCCATTGTATTCCGCCACTTCCTCTCCCATCAGGAACACACGATCATCCCGTCTCATTTCTTCATTCATAGCTTCCCGCAGGGCTTCACGATATGCAATAGATCTTGCCATTGTTGTAGATTATTTAAAGAACGGGCAAAATTATTAGAACTAGGTCAGATTAGCAAACAAAGTTGCTGGAACGGATCCTGGGCGGTGGGCATTTATCGCGATTTGGTCAGTTTTTCATCAGTTTTAATTAGATTGCTAATTACTAAATTTAATGCTGTATCAAAACTAAGAGTGAATCAATATATAACAGGTCACTTTATAATGCTATAAATTAAAAAATGATAAATAAACTTCCACTGATACTTTTTAAACTGCCAGAGATTTTAGCAAGTTGAATGTGATAGAAATCC
>JANNOM010000002.1:0-71233 GCA_031399065.1 Chitinophagaceae bacterium | reverse complement strand
ATTCGGACTTACCATGGCCGGCATTAGCAGCCAGGCGGCGGGGAAGCTGGATAACAAGTATGAATACAACGGGAAGGAGAAACAAGAGAAGGAGTTCGCCGATGGGAGTGGATTGGAATGGTATGACTATGGAGCAAGGATGTATGATGCTCAGATCGGCAGATGGCATACGATAGATCCATTGGCCGATCAAATGCGAAGATGGTCTCCTTATAATTATGCTTTCAATAATCCGATACGATATATAGATCCAGATGGGATGGCTCCTACAGGAGATTTTTATAATCAGAATGGCAAGAAAATTGGGACTGATGGCATTGATGATAAAAGAGTATATGTTGTAACTGACAAAAAAGAAGCTAACCAAGTTCAAAAAACAGATAAGGCTGGTGGAACAACAAGTGCAGATGCTCTAAATTCAGAAGTAGAATTACCAAGTGCTTTTGTAAGGGCCGAAATGGGCAAAGCTGTTGATCGGATGGAGAGTCGAAATGATAACAGGGGAGATGAATTTACGGGAAATGATAATGAAGGCGGTTTCCACGAAGAAGGTGGGGTGTATGGTAAAAAGAATGGTCAAGATGTTGTAGTACATGCAAAGCCAGGAGCGAAATCAGATCCTTCGTCAGATGCAATGGCTACAGTTATCCCCGGCATGGCAGCTGATCCATCTCAAGAAAACACGTTACGACGACCGGACGGCTCTTTTCATATACATCCTTCGGGAACTCGAGGGCCTGGATCTAATACAATTGGGGGTGCAACAGGCAGATTTGTTCCAGAACCAACACCTGGAGTAGATTACGGAGAAGCAAGTGGTTATAGAGGAAACTCTTATGTATTAAGTCCAAGCAGTGGAACCGTATATATTTTAAACAAGAGCAATGGTACTGCACCGGTGGGAACATTCCCTTTAAAACAGTTTTTATCAATAGGAATAAAATGATGAGAATACTAATCACTCTATTATACTGTGTATTAATAGATAATTATGCCGCTGGACAAGATAGTATCGTTAATATAAAATTTGAAATTGACAGTAAGCCCATTGTTTATAAAGATGCGCTTGTAAAATTTATTAATAATAACGATACGATCAGCAGAAGCATTGAAGAAGGAATACTACATATACCTGCAAGTGTATTTAGAAAAAGAGTTACTGTTTTTTTTTACATTGACAGGTATTTTCTAAGGTTTGATTCTATCCCTATTACTATAAATAGCTTAAGTCCTAACTGGACTTTAGGAATAGATAAAAAACCTTTTAATCCAGCGACTTCATCTACCGGCAGATCATGGAAGAAGATTAAAATAGTGTACTATCTTAAAAACGATGATGGGCGAATACTGATTGTTGATAGGGCTAAGAAATCAGTAGTTATTAGAAAAAATAAGTATAAGGTTTAGGAAGCATAAGCTTTACATCCTTTAGCGTCTCTGATATAGGTGGAAATGCCAGGGAGTGTGATCCCTTAAAACCAGAGCAAATTGACCCCTAAAAATCAAATAATCAAAATCTAGCCAAACATGCTATGCTGTTGCCGGTCGCTGTGGTCAAGTCAAAACGGCGGAAGTGGTCAAGGCTGAATGGCAAGCTGGGGTCAATCAAACAGGATTTTCCAGGCAGATGGATCCAATGATAGAAAGCATGGAAGCCTGGTCGCCGTATGCTTCTAATTACGATAACCCTATTCGATACGAAGACTTTTTAGGAGATGAGCCTGAAGATAGTGGACCAGGGCCAATTTTACATGGTTTAATTATTTCACCTGCTACATCAGCAGAAGTTAGCCAAGAGGTTAGTACAATAGGGAGGTACGTTCTTATTTCTGTCGGAAGCACGCTAAATGGAGCATTAAATTCCTTTACATTTGGAACCTGGCCGATGACGCCAGGAGGTTCTAGCGGCTATTCTGAAGCTGATATGCAAAACGTGGAGAGTTCGGCAAATCTGGGTGCTTTAGGTGCTACATTCGCACTCATTCCTCATGCTCCAGGTGGTGGGGTAGTTATTCCGAATGCAAAAGTACCTAGCATAACAATTCCAACAACATTACCTTTACTTGCGCCTTTCTCCCTGTTATTAAGTAAGAAAGAACCTAAAGACCTGCTTAAGGATGCAAAGGATTCTCAAGCAAAAGAAGCTGCCTCGAGAGATCGAACTGCTAAAAGGGAACAGGCTACTTCGCAAGGTAAAACGAAAAAGGGGGAAGTAATCAGGGCACAAGAGGATCACATTTTTCAGGTGCTAAAAAGCCTGGCAGGCATGATGCCGCAGAAGCAAGAAGAGCAAGAGAACAAAAAGCCGCCGATGCTAAAAAAGAAGCTGAAAAGAAGAAGAAAACCTAATATAAGTGTTTAATTTAAACAAAAATAGATTACTTGAAAAGTATCGTAATACAGTTGGTTCAGATTCTGCAAAAGCAAGGGATATAATAAAACAGTTAGATTACAAAGAAGATTACTACTTGCTAAATTGCATTGCTCAAACATACCTGGATGAAAGTAGATTTTGGGAAGATGATACTATGAGGGACCATTTGGACAATAGAAAATTAAGATATGCCGAGCGATATGTTATTAAAGCATTCACTATAAATCCTGACTCTTCAGAAGTATTATATACAATGGGGGAAATCAGAAAATTATTCGGTCAGGAGGATATTGCAATTTATTGTTTTGAAAAAATCCTTAAAACCAAACTAAAAGATATTGGAAGTGGTATGTATGGAAGAGGGTTAGGATTCGCCAGAGAGTTGACTAACGATAGTAAATTTGAACTGTACAGGCTGTATTATGAAAGTGATCCTGTTCTTTCAAAGAAATATCTTAAAATGTATAAGGATGGACTAAAAAAGGGAATAACTACTATTTTTAAGCCCCTCGACAAATTTCTGTTAGATTAGCAACTTTTATTATATAAATTATATCTGGACTGGCCGCTAACGTTTTGGGACAGTTAGGATTAGGTTAGTTAACTGATAAATAATAAATCAGAAAATGGAGAAAGCCAAGTTCCACCAGCCAAAAGTGACGCATCTGACCACGGAATTGGTTCATTTTTGACACTATTATCTGGTTGGTATTTTGATTTTGTATTAGGTTTGATAAGTACGGCAACATTTGACAACATAGTCGGAGGTTTCAGGAGTATCAATTTTGGTATACCTTTTCCTACAGACAATATTGGTCAAACATTCGGCCGTTTAGATTTGACATTACTCAACTCATATGGTGCAGTGAGAGTAGTGTATAGTTCTTTGTTGCCTCAGAACAGGGCTTTGGTGTTAGATAGATATGATTTTGAAAGGCATGAAGTGAACACTTTAATGATTTTGACACAGTTCATTTTACGGACCCGTCATGACATCCATTGATAATAATTAGTTTTTACGCAAGTGATTTACGATCAAATTATTTAAGCTATCGTTTTTATAATAAGTGGATCTGAAGTCGAAAATAACCCCGTCATAGCTACTGTAGATTATTGTGAATGACAGTTTTTTGTTTTTTGAGAAGAAATCAAGAAATGTAAGACCTTTATTAGCCTTTAGTCTATCAGCTTTTACTGGTGTTAAGTTTTTAAGTTGATGGCTTATGTTTATCAAATCCCTTGTGCCTTTAATTGTAATTATGCTATCCCCTTTTGTAACTTGAAGGCTATCAATATTAGATGCCGCAAATAGTACAGGATCAATAACAGCTTTAGGTTTAATAAAAATCCACAAAACAAAGAGAGCTATAGCGGTTAACGTGTATCCTAATATCGTGTTGTATTTACGTGATGTCCTCATGATTATTAGCAGGCATAAATAAAGCCGAAACGAACGTTGCGGCTTTATTTATTATAAGTTGTATGCTTTAGTTGTTTTAGCATCTCTGATAACGGCATTAGCCAGGAAGAGTAATTTATCCTTCACGGCGGGTTCGAGTTCTTCGATGTCATGTATGAGTCGGAGCGTTTGTTTATCGAGGGCGGTCTGGTTGCTGTGGCCGGCCAGGTAATCGAGGCTTACTTCTGCATCGGCTATTTTTTTAGCGACTTCGATAGAAGGCATCACTTCTCCGCGTTCATAGCGTCCGATCATCTCCCTGGATACTCCGGTTACTTACATGTCAAAATCTAATTTGTTATATGTCATAGTTAAAATAGGGTGGTGCTCCTTTCACAAAGCCATCCACCGCCCCTTTGGGAGTGGATGATTTTCAAACAGCAACCATCCACCCATGCGTATCCACCACACTACCATCCCGGATAGCGGTCAGGTCAGATTTAACCGAAGCACTGATTTTAAAGGAATTTACATCGAAGTCCATGATAAACTCCTTGTACTTCAGTTTCTCTATCATCGAAATGGTGGCCGCGGTGCCGGTGCCGAATACTTCCTGCAACTGGCCGGCTTTATAGGCATCTATCAGTTCGTCTATGCTTATTTTTCTTTCCTCTACCTGTATGCCCTTCTCCTGTAAAAGGGTGCAAACGGTGTTCCTGGTAACGCCGTTCAGGATGGTGCCTTCTTCGAGCGATGGGGTGATGGCGATGTTATTGATGATGAAAAATACGTTCATCACGCCCACTTCCTGCAGCCATTTATGCTCGAATGCGTCTGTCCACAGAACCTGGTCGTACCCCTGCTGTTTGGCCGCGGTTGCTGCCAGCATGCTTCCCCCGTAATTACCGGCGTTTTTGGAAAATCCAACTCCGCCTGGTGCGGCACGGGTATAGGTTTCTTCTACCAGTATCTTCATGGGAGCGGCATAGTACGGACCGGTCGGGCTCAGTATGATCATGAACTTGTACGTATCCGACGGTTTTACGCCCAATACGGCATCGGTGCTGAACATAAAGGGTCTTATATACAGGGAATGATCTTTTTTTGCGGGGATCCAGTTCTTGTCCAGTTTAACGAGGGCTTTCATGCCATCGAGGAAAATCTCTTCGGGCAGTTCGGGCATGTTCATTCTGGCGGCAGAAAGATTGAACCGTTTAAAATTATCCTCCGGCCGGAAAATATAGGCGTTGCCTTCCCCATCCTTATAGGCTTTGATGCCTTCGAATATAGCTTGCCCGTAATGGATAGCGGCCAGTGAAGGTTCCAGCAGCAGGGGCTGGTAGGGTTTGATTTCGACCGATTTCCACTCACCATTCTCATATTCGGCTTCCAGCATGTGATCGGTAAAGTATTTTCCGAAAGGAATATTCTCCAGGGGGATATCGTTTAATTTACTTCTTTCGGTTTTTGTGATTAATATGTCCTGCGCGGCAATCATAATGCTATATTTTTGTTTTACAAAGAAACAAAAAATTTGGATGAACTCCGATTCCGTTCCTTTTGAAAACCATAAAAACAACAGTATGAGCCTTAATGATATTATACTGAGCCCCGTTACCATTTCGGCATTATACAAAAAAAGCCTGGTAGATACGGGTGCACAGGCCCTTAAGAAACAGGAAACGGTAACCCCTAAAAGCGGTGAAAGCACGGCAACCCCGTTCATCCCGGCATACCTGGGAAATAACCTCAGGCAGGTGGCCATTCTTGTTCAGTATGAAGACGAGGTGTACCTCCCGGAGGAGCAGCTTCAGTTCCTCACTTCCATTTTAAAAGCCTGCCAGTTGAATATCGCGGATATCGCCATTATCAATGCGGCCAGGCACCCCGCGGGTCCGGATACCCTGAAAGAGAACCTGGGTACCCGCCAGCTTATCGTATTCGGCGTGTTTAAAGGGATCACGGATGGAATGGAAGCATTTACCATCGCCGAAAGAAATGGTATATCGCTATTGGTGGCTCCAGAACTGGAAAAACTGAATCAGCAGACCGCGGATGGAAAACTGCTGAAAGGAAAATTATGGCTATGCCTGAAACAGTTGTTTAACGTTTAAAAGTAATGCCGCATGACAGAACTGATTTTCGCCACCAACAATGCGCATAAAGTATCCGAAGTGCAGGCGGCCGTGGGTGACCGGATAAAGATAATCACCCTTCAACAGGCCGGCATAGCCATCGAAATACCCGAGCCACACGATACCCTGGAGGAAAATGCCCGCGAAAAATCACGAGCGATTCACCGGATAACGGGGAGTAATTGTTTCAGTGAAGATACAGGTCTGGAAGTAGCTTCGCTTAATGGAGCGCCCGGCGTAAAAAGTGCCCGGTATGCAGGGGAAAATAGTACAAGCACACAGAATACCGAGAAGCTGATGCATGCATTGGGGGATAATCCCCAGCGGCAGGCACGGTTCAGAACAGTGATATCCCTGATCCTCGATGGGAACGAGTTTTTGTTTGAAGGCATTTGCGAAGGAGCCATAGCCAGGGTAGCTATGGGAGAAGGCGGATTCGGGTACGATCCCGTATTTATACCCGGGGGAAGTGACCGCAGCTTCGGGCAAATGACACTGGAAGAAAAGGGACGATATAGTCACCGTAAAAAAGCCACCGAATCACTGATCCGCTTCCTGGCAGAATATGGAAAAAAGGACTGAAATAAAGGGTAAACGCCGGTTTGCCTAAAACACATATTTTTGTAGATTATGGTATTTTAATAAATTCCGGTTATTTGTGAGTACAGCGGACAACCAAAATATGAGCGACAGCGACTTGATTACAGGATGCATAGCGGGCGACCGGCGTATGCAGGAATCGCTCTACCGGAAATATTCGGCAAAAATGTACGCAGTATGCCTGCGGTATGCCAGTAATACGGATGATGCACGCGATCTTTTACAGGAGGGGTTTATTAAAGTATTCAGGAACCTGGAAAAGTTCCGCCACGAAGGTTCGTTCGAAGGATGGATGAGGCGGGTTTTTGTAAATACCTCGATCGAACATTTCCGTAAAAAAGTGTATACCAACAGCATCAGTGAAAAAGAGGAAATGGCGGTGGAGGATGCGTCCTGGACTGCGCTGGATAACCTGGCTGAAAAGGATATCGTGCAACTTGTACGGGAGCTTTCGCCCGGCTATCGCACCGTATTCAACATGTATGTGATAGAAGGATATTCGCATAAAGAAATAGGCGATTTGCTGGGGATCACGGAAGGTACCAGTAAAAGCCAGCTCGCAAGGGCAAAAGCTATATTGCAAAAAAAAGTGGTCGAATTTCTCGATGAAAACCGCAGGCCGGTGATCCGGCAGAAACAGTGATGTCTGAACACCTGAAAAATAAAATGTATGCGCATGAAGTGCCTCCTCCCACGGAAGCATGGGATGCCATACGGCAAAACCTGGATGCCGAAGCAGGTGCTCCTGCTTTTGCCGGCAGGGTGTACCACTATGAAGCACCACCGCCGCCTGAAGCATGGGCTAGCATTGTTACGGCACTTGATGCCGGAAGCAAGCCCGGGGCAACTCCGGTTATCAGTCTGCCGGCAAGAGCAGTTTACAGATGGATAGCTGCCGCATCCGTTGTAGTATTGTTTTTTTCAGGAGTATATTATTTCACCCATTTACCGAAAGCAGACACGAACAGTATTGCTTCGGCCAGTTTGATAACCAGCAAAGACCAGCCGCAAAGGCCCGTTACTGAAACAACCCATTCGCGCGAATCGCACCCCGTTAGAACGAAAGCGGGTAACACGTTACATCCACCTCATTATTACGCGCATTACCCGGCAAGGAAAAATACCGGCAACGTCAGCAGCGAAAGACCATTACATAGCAGCCCGGTAGAAGACGCTTCCCTGGTAACAGGCGATCAGTCCGTTTATATTCATGCCAGGCAGATATTGGGCGAATCGGGAGAGCCTATACAGGATATGAGCGTAATAAACCCCGATAACGATCATTATATAAGCATTACGGCCCCTAACGGGCAGCAAACGAGGATATCTTCCAAGCTGGCGATTGCCATGCCTTATCTGGGCTTTCCGGACGCCGAACAGGGGGATGGCGGCAACTGGAGACAGTTGATCGTCGAGTGGCGTGAAAAGATCCTTCAATCGGGTCTTGTTCCTTCCTCCGCCAATTTCCTCGACATACTGGAATTTACAGAACTGATTAACGATTAATAATTATTGTTCCTGTTTATGGCAAGAATCAAACTAAGTCTGCCTGCTTTTTTCCCCTTCAGCACTACCCTTCTCATACGCATTACAGACATCAATTACGGCGGCCACCTGGGCAACGATACGGTGTTATCGCTTATCCATGAAGCAAGGATGCAATTTCTTGGTCACCTCGGATATTCGGAACTGGATATGGACGGCGTGAGCCTTATCATGGGCGATGTGGCGATCGAATTCAAAAACGAAGTGTTTTATGGAGATACGCTTACTGCACGCGTAGCCGTGGATGATTTGTCAAGACTGGGCTTCGACCTTTATTACCAACTGGAAAAGACGACCGCGGACGGCATAGTGCCCGTTGCTTTTGCTAAAACAGGTATGATCTGTTTCGATTACAGGAGCAGGAAGATAGCCTCCCTTCCGGAAGCAGTGAGAAGCCGGTTCCTGAACTTGTAAAGCATATTGCGATGATCAGGCGTTCCATATTTTCCAGTTTTCTTCCGCCTGTATCATCAGCATTTCATAACCGTTTTTTATAGTCGCTTTTTTTTCTTTCCCGTGTTGAAGAAACAGGGTTTCTTCGGGGTTGTAGATAAGGTCGTATAGATAGTGCTCCGGCGTGATGAGTGCGTAAGGTATAGCCGGGCATTCACCGATGGCAGGATAGGTGCCGACAGGGGAGCAATTGATGATCACCTTATATGAATCCATTACAGCAGCATCGAGGTCACTATAGGCAAGATGGTCGTCGTTATGGGTGCGTGAAACGGTCTTGAAGGCAATACCAAGTTTATTCAGTACATATTGTACCGCCGCGGCTGCTCCGCCCGTTCCCAGTACCAGGGCTTTATCGTGATAATCCTTTTTAAGAGGAAGAAAAGATTTTTCGAAGCCCGTAACATCCGTATTATAGCCGCTCCAGCGGTTGCCGTCTACACGTACACAATTGCAGGCATTCATTTCGATTACTTCAGGAGATCGCCATTGCAGCAAGGGGAGTATGTTACGTTTATGGGGAATCGTTATAGCAAAACCTTCTATGCGATCTGCCGCGACGATGGAAGGTAGCGTGTCCAGTGCTTCCAGGGAATAGTTATCGAATACGGCATCTATGCCTTCTCTGTTAAATTTCTCCGTAAAATACTTCCGGGAAAACGAATGGCTTAAAGGGAATCCTAATAATCCGAATTTTCTCATAGTTTGGCTTCGGCATTAAGAAAGAGGTCGAAGGTATCTCCCCTCAGTCCTATCCGCATAGCTTCGAGAGCGATCATCTCCGAAGGGGCTATATTACCCAGGTTTACGTTGCATCCGATCAGTTCCAGGAAATATAATTGCTGCGCTTTCTGGGGGGCTTCCCATAATATTTTGCCTTCGGGTATCTGGGTAAGTATTTCCTGTACAAGGCCTTCCCTCACTTCGCCCGAACCCCTGTATATACCTACATTACCGGATTCCCTGGCCTCAGCTATTACGTAAGTGGATCCTGCCGAGAGTTCGGCATTCATCAGCTCTATCCATTTATAGGGGGGAATGATATGCGCGGCGTCTTTACTTCCCACTTCACTTAATACGGTAAAATCTTTCGTGAGTTTTTCTATATAGCCGCATTTCTCCGCATGGGGAATGGTAATGGAACCATCACTTACTTCCACATAGGATACGCCGAAGTCCTTGCACACTTTGGTATAGTCGTCAAACTGTCCCCGTACCAGGAATGCTTCGAACAAAGTACCACCAAAATAAACGGGAATATCGTACTCGCGGTAAACATCCATTTTTAGACGAAGATTGGGCGTTACGAAAGCAGTGCCGAAACCCAGTTTTACGATATCTACATGCGGGTGTGCAACGCTCATGAAATTTTTAGCTTCCTCAACGCTCAACCCTTTATCCATCACCATTGTGATTCCATGACTACGCGGCTTGGGGTTTCTTTCAGGGATCTGCGAGAGACTAAAATTCATATTAACTTATTTATAGTTTGCTTACCGTGCGCAAAAATAAGAAACTGAAAGGGAAAAATGATCTTTGCCAAAAGGGTGCGAAAGTATTAGTAATCAATACTTTAAAAGATAAGGGAAACGCTTATTTTCTTTTACGGTACCTGGCTACCAGGTCCACCACCTGCTGGTTTTGCAGGATGGAGGGATTTAGCTCGATGAATTTCTTCAGGAGTTTTGGTGCTTTCAGGATGGCTTTTTCCAGTTGCAGTAAAGCCTCTTTCGATTTGCCCATTGCAAAGTAAACGGCACTCAGGTAGTAAACGAACAGGACCTTTCCCTCGGTGCGGCGAATGGCTGCATTCACCTGCTCCAATGCTTCTTCATAGAAAGCACTGTTATAAAGGCAGCGGATGAGGGCTTCCCAGCCGGCTACGTTTTTAGGACGCGATCTGACCACATTGGAAAAATAAAGGATGGCGTCTTTTACATTACCCAACTGCATCTTGCACTCCCCCATGGCCAGGTTATATTCGGGCTGGAGGCGACTTATCTGCATGGCTGATTCCAGCAGTTTAACCGCCTGCGACCAGTGCTGTTCGTTAATATACGTACATGCCACCTTAAAATATATCTTGCTGTCGTCCGGGCTGAGATGAGAGGCTTTCCGGTAATAAAAGCGGGCCTGAGCGTAGTTTTTCAATTTGTCGTAACAGTGACCGATGGCTTCATAGATCACGTCTTCCGGCCTTGATAGCTCAAGAACTTTCTCCAATACATCGATGGCGTCCTTATACCTTCTGAGCCTTATAAACGCATCGCCCATATTGCGGTAAGCATAATCGAATTTCTCGTCGATCACCACGGCATATTTATAGGCATCGATGGCTTTTTCATATAGCTTGAGTCCCTGGTAGGCCGCTGCAAGGTTGAACCATGCCAGTTCGCTGTACGGGTGTTCTTCAATGATACCCAGGTGGAGCCGGATACCTTCTTCATTACGCCCGGTAAAATCGGTCCAGAAACAGATCTTATGCAGGGCTTCCTCGTTAGTAGGGTCCTGTTCCAGTATCAGTTTGAGGCAATCGAACAGCTTATCGAATTCCTCGTAGTCATCGTACACATCGGCCAGTTCAAATAACATCTCTATTTTTTCGTCGCCTGAGAAAAGTTCAAGGGCATTTTCCAGCAGGGCTACTGCTTTTTCCTGCTGATCCAGGGCCAGGTAAGCATCCGTTTTCAGAATATAAAGATTAATGTCATGACTATCCAGCAGTTCTGCATGCTCAAGCGTATCAAGTGCTTCTATATATTTGCGGGTGGCTATTAAAAGATCGGCTTTTTTTAACACAAGGGCCGAAGAGTAAGGGTAGTGTTCCATTGCTATTTCCGAGGCTTCCAGCGCGAAAGGAAGATTTTCGGCGTCGTCAAAATAATCGATAATACGTTCGAAGGAGTCCTCGTCAAGGAAAGAATGGCCTCTTCCCGCCTTTAAATGCTGATACTGCTTCAATAATTCTCTTAGCTCCTCGTTGTTCTGCTGTGAAGATTGTTCTCTCATTTATAATAGTTGTTGTAAATTAAGAAATTATTTGCTAATTTTGTCTCAAGTGTTCAAAAAGATTAACATATTATCGTTTAAGGAAGGGCTTATATGCCTCATCTTCTCGATAGGTATAGTGTCCGCTTCTTATGCCGGGGTAAGTTATGGGGAAGGCGGAAGAGGAGGGGGCGACAAGCCCAAAACTTCGCTTGCTGCCAGCTTTGCACTTTCGCGTTTAAAACCTAATAATGGCTTTACATTAAAAGCAGGTCCTTCTTACCGGTCGAGCTCTATTTTTAACGAACCTAAAACGGCTGGTTTCTTAACGGTTCATTCTGTAGTTACTTACCAGAAAGGTAACGCTACTTATATTCTTCCATATAAACACAAAGTGTCTGTCGCCGCTGCCAAATCTAACCTCCAGGCGGTAAATGTTAAGGTGACCATCAGACGCTGATTTCTTCCTGATTATTATTTTCCTGCTAACTATTTCTGTAAGGTAATTACAAGCAAACACCTGACTTCGTTTCTATATAAAGAAAAAACTTAGTTACCTATACCAAGTTTCCTGCTTTCTTCATAGGTCATTTCCCGGTAGCCGCTCTGGGGGATATCGAACTTCGATACAGGTACGGGATTGATATCTATTTTGGAAACGGTATATTTCATCTTCAGGCTTTTCATAGAGCGCTCATATTCGAGCGGAAGCCCTTTCAGGTTCCTGAACTGGTAGTTGTAGTCAGGGTTATCCGGAATCAGTTCGGGGGTGTAATACACCGTAAACGTAGTGCCGTCAGCCATAGATGCGATCGCTTTTTTACAGGTATAGCCTGCGATCACTTTGGTTTCTTTGGTATCGGCAAAAGTGATACCATCGTAGCGTTTGTTTTTTTCTTTCCAGTTATCGGCATTCAGCCGGATCAGCAGCTTCTGGCCGCTTACTTCCTGCAGCAAAACGGAACTTCCTGTACGTGAATCGTGAATGGTGGTAAAAGAAGCCAGCGCGCTTACCATTTCCGAACGGCTCATGGCACCTTTGATATATACCGAGGCAGAAGCGCCATCAAAAGCATCGGCCAGTTTGGGCTGGGGACTATCGGTGGTAACTACTACATCATATACAAGGGTAATTTCGGAAACCTTTTTCTGAGCAACTACCGGCAGTATGTTTGAAAAGATGAAAACAATAAAAAAGTAAATATTCTTCATGCAGGAAACGTTTTAATGGAGGTAAGACGAGGTAACTGGTGCATATAGTTGTCTAAAATAATAAACAGGACGCAAAATTCCAACCTGGTATCCCAATTCTTTTATTCCTTGTTTACACGCAGACTTTGTTACTTTTTAGGCTGTTTGCCATCCCGCTGCATCTGCTGTACCTGTTCCAGCTTCTCCTGCCATTTTGTTTTGGTCTTTGGCTTCTTTCGCACTTCTTCCATTTTAGCCAGGATTTTATCGTGATTGATGATATAATTCTGGATCACGAACTGCAATACAAGCGTAATAACGTTCGAAACAGTATAGTACCAGGTAAGGGCCGATGGAAGTTTATTGAAAAAGCCAAGCAGGAGCACCGGGAAAATATAAGGCATGTATTTAAGGGCAGGATTGCTCTGGTCGGGGGCATTGGCCATACCATAAAGGCTGATCAGCAAGCTCGTAATAACAGCCAGCAGGGTAAACAGGCTCACGTGACTGCCATAGAACGGGATATTGAATCCCAGATTCAAAATGGAGTCGTAAGCGGAAAGGTCTTCTGCCCATAGAAAGCTCTCCCCCCTTAGGGCTATATTGGAATTGAAAAAGCTGTACAGGGCAAAGAAGATAGGTATCTGCAAAAGGGCGGGAATACATCCTCCGAGGGGGTTGACACCCACTTCCCGGAATAATTTCATTTGCTCCATACCGAATGTCTGCTGATCGTCTCCATGCTTTTTCTTTAATGCGTCAATCTCCGGACGAAGCACTTTCATTTTTGCCCCGCTGAGGTAACTGGTATATACCAGCGGTGAAGTAAGTAATCGTATGAACAGGGTAAGCAAAAGAATGACCACGCCGTAACTGCCGATAAAGCTCTTGAAGAAATTAAATACCGGCATAATAACATAAATATTGATCGGCCTCACGAACGAATAGATATCCCGTCCCAGGTTAACGATACGGTCCATTTCCGGGGCCGCTTTTGTTTTAAGTATCCTGTAATCATTGGGGCCATAATACATCTGCAGGCCGAGGGACGAGGAAGCGCCGGCAGGGAACTTTGCCTGCAGGTTCGTTTCCACATTGGCAAGTAATTCGGTAGTGTCGCTGGTTTCCCTTGCCCATACTACATTCCCGGATTCGAAACCGGATTTGGCGATCAGGGTTGTATTAAAGAACTGCTGCGTAACGCTTACCCACTGCACCTTGGTTTCAAATTTCTTTTCCGTTTTGCTGGAGATATAGTCGAATTCATTATTCTCGGAGAAACAGATAGTAGACAACTGACGTTCATATTCCACGTCTTTCTGATGCTTGCCGGGCCTGGCGATCCATTTAAGATTAAGATTGTTATTACTGAATAATTTATCGGCTCCGTTGGCCTTTATATCCCAGTCGACCCGGTAATCATCTTCTTTCAGCGTGAACAAGTGCGACAAAACGGCCCCGCCGGGTGTAGTGACGTCGAAGGAAATCTGCTGGCTGCCATCTGCATTTTTCGTTACGCTGCCGGGTGTAAAATTCAGACTGGTTACCGGCATGGAGCTGTTTCCGGAAATATTCACCGGGTAATCTACTTTATCCGCGGCACTTGCCAGCCTGACCGGCAGGCTATCGTACGATTGATATTTTTTAAGTTCCACCGATTCGGGCTGGCCTCCCCTGGTATTAAAAACGACTTTCAGCAGATCGGTTTCAAGGGTTACCAGTTGTGGTTTACCGTATAGTGCCTTATTAAATCCGTCCGCGGTATCGATCACGGGCTGTTTAACGGCAGTATTCGTTGCACGGGAAGCAGCAGCGGCGGCGGCATTCTTTTTAGCGGTCACCAGGGCAATGGAATCCTGCTCCAGCCTGCTTTTGCGCATCAGTTCCTGGCTGTTCTTGCTGGAAATGTACATATAGAAAAATAAAAGAATCGCTAACAACACGAACCCGATCACGGTATTGCGGTCCATTCCCATTATCTGAAATTTTAAGAGCGCAAAGATAAGGGTTTTGACACTTGCAGGGAGGGGAGTGAGAACCGGCACAACGAGCAGTATCCGGCCGGTGAAAGCGTTTACCAAAGCGGCTATGCAGAAATGTTATAAAAATGTTATAGTGCACACCGGCAGCAAACCCGGCAGCATTTGCACCGTCTAATTACAAAAGAGTGTATCATGAAAAAGCTGTTGATCATTTTGTTCTCGATCGGTATAGGCCTTGGAGCTTCAGCGCAGAAATATGCATACAGGTATCCGGGCCCGGGCGTTCGTTATTATGCAAGACCCCGCGTATCGATAGGCATCGGAGCGTTTGCCCCTCCTCTATATGGCTATTACCGTAGTCCTTATGCTTATTCTCCTTTCTATCGCCCTTATTACCGGCCCTATAATTACCAGGCAAGGCCTACTAAACTTGACCTGCAGATAGAAGACATTAAAAATGATTATGAGCAGCGGATATGGGATGTGAAACACGACGAGAACCTGTCGCGCAAAGAACGGAAACGAGCGATAAAAGTACTAATTACAGAAAGGGACAGGGAAATTACGCAGGCTAAAAAGGATTATTATAACTATTAACAGGATCATGGTTGGGTTTTAGGTGTAATGAGCGAAAATGCCTCCTTTACGGAGGCATTTAGCTTTATAACCATTTGGTATTATTAGTTCATCTCCCCCTCCAGCACTGGTGTTTTGCTGGATTCTTTTTTATCCGCATATTCCCTGGAGGCTTTAATGAAGTGCACGAACAGGGGTTGCGGGTATTCCACCGTACTCTTTAATTCGGGGTGATACTGAACTCCGATGAAGAACGGATGACTGGGAATCTCCACTATTTCCACCAGTCCGCTCTCCGTGTTTCTCCCGCTGGCTATCATGCCGGCCTCTTCGAATTGCGACAGGTATTCATTATTAAACTCCCATCGGTGCCGGTGACGTTCCCTGATATGATCCGACCCGTAAATTTTATTGGCAAGCGTGTCCTTTTTAATATCGCAGGGATAGGCACCCAGCCGCATGGTGCCTCCTTTGGCGGTTACGGCTTTTTGCTCTTCCATCAGGTCGATCACGGCGTCGTTAGTATCCGGGTTCATCTCCGTGGAATGGGCGTTTTTCATTCCAAGCACGTTGCGGGCAAATTCTATTACAGACATCTGCATGCCCAGGCATATACCAAAAAAAGGAAGGGCGTGCTCACGTGCATATTTAACTGCTGTAATTTTACCTTCCACTCCACGATGACCAAAGCCAGGGGCTACCAGCAGTCCATCGAGGTGGCCGATTTTTTCACTCACGTTTTCCTCTGTAATAAATTCGCTGTGTACATTCACTACATTCACTTTACACTCGTTCATCGCGCCGGCATGCACAAAAGCTTCCAGGATGGATTTGTATGCATCCTGCAATTCTATGTATTTACCAATCAACCCGATATTCACCTTACTCTTCGGATACTTAAGTTTATCGAGAAATTCTTTCCATTTATTCAGCTCCGGTTCGTGGTGGTGAGTGATGTTCAGTTTTTTTAGACAGATGATATCCAGTTTCTCTCGCATCATAAGCAGTGGTACCTCATAGATCGTAGGAGCGTCCATTGCTTCTATCACGGCCTCTATCTTTACATTGCAGAACAGGGCTATTTTGCGGCGCAGTTCCGGGCTCAGCGGTTCTTCGGTGCGGCATACGATGATATCGGGATGTACCCCCTCCTGGCTCAGCATCTTGACGCTATGTTGCGTTGGTTTGGTTTTCAGTTCTTTGGCGGCTTTCAGGTAAGGCACCAGGGTCAGGTGCACTACCATGCAGTCTTCTTCCGGTAGTTCCCACTGCAGTTGCCGTACGGCTTCTATGAATGGAAGGCTTTCTATATCCCCTACCGTTCCCCCGAGTTCGGTGATCACGATATCGTATCCTTTTTTACCCAGCAAAAGCATTCTGCGCTTGATTTCATCCGTTATATGCGGAACCACCTGTACCGTTTTACCCAGGTAAGCACCTTCCCGTTCCTTATTGATAACCGTCTGGTAAATTTTGCCCGTGGTTACATTATTAGCCTGGGACGTAGGGGTACTTAAAAACCGCTCGTAATGACCCAGGTCGAGGTCCGTTTCCGCACCATCATCAGTAACATAACATTCACCATGCTCGTAGGGGTTCAGGGTTCCCGGGTCTACGTTGATGTATGGATCGAACTTCTGAATAGTTACATTCAGTCCCCTTGCCTGCAGCAGTTTGGCCAGTGACGCGGCTATAATACCTTTTCCCAATGAGGAGGTTACGCCACCTGTAACAAAAATGTACTTTGCCATGATAATGGTTAAATAATTTATTTAAAAAAAATATATATGTTACTTATGGGGATCTTTTGCGGAAAAAACTGCTTCCTGATCCTGGTATGACCTGCGGATACTTTGAATAATTATACTCAGACTAGCTTTGTATCGTGTCAGAATTGCCGGGAGGTCGGGCAAAGATACAACATTAAGGCATTGTGATTAAGTGATGCCTTGGAGAATCGGGAGAAAGTTGACAAGTTGTAGAAAACTAACTTACTGCCTGTTAAATGCGAACTGGCGAAGCACGAGATCTTTTTGTTGGGGGGCGAGTGGTTTATTATTAGCATTAACAGGGGTTGGTTCCGCCTGGTTAATCTTAATTGCGTGTAGAACGCAAATAGCCGTTATTTCTAGGATGAGCACGATGCCCGTTACACTCTTTTTCATTCGATGTTGGTTGAATCCTGGTATTAATTTTTTTTATATGTACGCTCTCCGTACATATAACGCAAATATAGAGGAAAAATTTCATAGAGGATTACATCTATGTTACCCTTTTATTATCTTGTCGAAGCTTACTGAAATGCCTTTGATAAGGGAAGAGCTAAAGCCCTGGTGCTCCATCTCGTTTAACCCGGCTATAGTGCAACCTTTAGGTGTGGTTACTTTATCTATTTCCTGCTCGGGGTGGGTATTTTTTTGTAATAACAGCTCCGCCGCCCCTTTTACCGTCTGCGCAGCGATGAGGCTTGCGGTAACGGCATCGAACCCTATCTCTATGCCTCCCTGGATATTCGCCCTTATATACCTCATGGCAAAGGCGGTACCGCAGGCCCCCAGCACCGTAGCGGCATCCATTAGTTTTTCGTCGATGGTTACTACCCGGCCGAGGGTAAGAAACAGGTTTTCAACATATTCTACCTGCTCCGCACTGGCGTTGGAACTGCTCAGGCAGGTCATGCTCTGGCGGATGGCAATAGCCGTGTTGGGCATAGCCCGGAACAGGGGTATTTTGCCATTCTGAAGGATGTCATTGATATCTTTTATGAATATACCGGTGATAACGGACACCAGCATCGGGTTACCATCCGTTAACGGTGCTCTGATACCTTCCAGTACTTCTTTCACCTGGAAGGGCTTAACCGCAAGGATAACGAGCTGACTGTTTTGGACAGCCGCCTTATTATCGCTCGTAACCGTCACCCCCATTTCTTTAAGAGAAGAAAGGGTGGATGTATTTCTTTTGGTGATGGTAATATCCTCTGCGCGGGCGAAACCGCTTTTGAGCAGGCCTTCGGCTATGGCAGTGCCGAGATTACCGCCTCCTATGATGGCTATTTTCTTATTCATATCAGTAATATTTTGCGGGAGCAAGATAGTTCCTTACATAATCATCCACTCCTTTTTCCAGCGAATAAAAGGCGGACGTATAGCCCGCATCCCGTAATTTACGCATATTGGCTTCTGTAAAATACTGGTATTTGTCGCGTATGTCCTCCGGTATATCTATAAACTCTATTACGGCTGCTTTATCAAGGCCGGCAAATGTACTCTTTACCAGGTCTTCAAAGCTGCGGGCCACACCGGTGCCCAGGTTATAGATGGCAGAAGCAGGTGTATGCTCCATTAACCAGTAACACACTTCCAGCAGGTCTTTTACGTATACAAAGTCCCGCAACTGCTGCCCATCCTTAAAATCGGGACGGTGCGAGCGAAACAGTTTTACTTTACCGGAAGATTGTACCTGATTAAAAGAATGCCAGATCACGCTGGCCATTCGTCCTTTATGGTATTCGTTGGGGCCGTATACGTTGAAGAATTTAAGTCCGGCCCAGAAGGGTGGCTGCGAATCCTCGCCTTCTTCTGCCCGCTCCAGCGCCCATTTATCGAACTCGTTTTTGGAAACGCCGTAAGCATTAAGCGGTTGCAGTTCGGGGATGATGGCGTGACTGTCATCGTACCCCTTTTCGCCCGCGCCATAGGTAGCTGCGGAAGAAGCGTATATGAGCGGAACCTGCCGGGCGGTGCAGTATTCCCATATTTTTTGGGAATAAATAACATTCAATTGTTCGTGCACGGAATAATCGAACTCCGTGGTATCCGTTCTGGCACCGATATGAAAGATAAAATCCACGGGTACAGAGGCGGCTGCCAGCCATTCAAAAAAGTCGTCCCTGTCTATCTTCTGTATAAACGTTTTGCCTTCCAGGTTAGTGAACTTATCGGTACGTTTAAACTCGTCTACCAGTACCAGGCGGGTAAACCCTTTTTCATTCAGGAACCCTGCAAGACAGCTTCCTATGAAACCTGCCGCACCAGTAATAACGATCGTTGATCCGGGATGCATAATATAAAGCTTTAAGGCACCAGGCTCAGTGCGTTTTCGATATCGGGCTGCAGGATTTTTTCGATGGCAGTATCGTATTTATCTTTCCAGTCGTCAATATCACCCCAGTTCATTCCATCGATCTCGATACTTCCGGGGGTCACTACTCCCAGCTCTTCATACGGATGATCGCCTATCGTATTGCGGAAAGCGGCGGCTTTGGTTGACTTTACGCTGACCACCACCCTACACTGCGCTTCACCAAACCAGAATCCGTCTTTACGGATATTGTAGTCGGAAGCTACTACGTCCACTCCCAGTTCCCGGTGAAAGCAGGATTCCAGCAGCGTGACGAACAAGCCGCCTTCACTCACATCGTGGGCAGATTCAATCACCCTTTTATTAATCAGTTCCGCCACTTTATCCTGCATGCTAAGCTCTTCGTCCAGGTCGAAATAGGGAGCAGGACTAAATTCCACTCCGTGTAGTTTATGCAGATATTCGGACGAATTGATGTCTCCCCGGCTCTTGCCAATGAGGAAAATAACATCGCCCGGGGCTTTGAAGTCAAGCGTCATTTTATCCCGTATCCTTTCCAGCAATCCCACCATGCCGATGGTAGGCGTGGGATATACGGCACCATCGGGGTTCTGGTTGTAAAAACTAACGTTACCCCCGGTAACGGGCGTATCGAATACACGACAGGCTTCGCCCATCCCTTTAATAGCTTCCACGAACTGGTAGTACACTTCCGGGTCGTAAGGGTTACCGAAATTGAGGCAGTTGGTAACACCCAGCGGAAATCCGCCACTGCAAACGATGTTACGTGCCGCTTCCGCCACGGCGATCATGGTTCCTTTATAGGGATCTGCGAACACGTAACGGCTATTACAATCCGTGGTGATGGCCAATGCCTTACTCGTGCCTTTGGCGAGTACCACCGCCGCGTCGGAAGGACCGTTGGTGGAAGTGTTGGCCGCACCTACCATGCTGTCGTACTGCACATAGATACTTCTCTTGGAGGCGATATTGGGAATAGTGATAATTTTTTCCGCCACCTCCTTCAGATCATCGGGCACGGGTATGCTATCGGGATCGAACGCTTTTATCTTCTGAAAATAAACGGGCTCGCTGTACACCCGGTCGTACTGTGGCGCGCCACCACCCAGCACCAGTTCGTAGGCAGGCAGTTCGGCTTCCAGTTCGCCATGCATATAAAAGCGGAGCATTCCGTCTTCAGTCACTTCTCCTATATCCGAGCAGGGAAGATCCCATTTTGCGAAAATGCTTAACACTTCCTCTTCCTGCCCCTGTTTTACTACCATCAGCATTCTTTCCTGGCTTTCGCTTAACAGGAGTTCCCATGCTTTCATATTCTGCTGTCGGGTGGGTACTTTGTCCAGGTCTATGCGCATCCCTACTTCCCCTTTGGCGCTCATTTCGGCGGTAGAGCAGATGATGCCGGCGGCACCCATATCCTGCATGCCGGAAACGGCACCGGTTTTGATCACTTCCAGGCAGGCTTCCAGCAGTTTCTTTTCCTGGAACGGATCGCCTACCTGCACGGCCGGCAGCTCGCCGGCACTTTCATGCGTAATATCGGCAGAGGCGAAAGAAGCCCCTCCTATTCCATCTTTCCCAGTGGCACTTCCTACAAAAAATACATGGTTACCCACTCCCGCTGCCGTAGCAGAAATGGTATCCCCCGATTTAAGAATGCCCACGCTCATGGCATTTACCAGGGGATTAGTATGATAACGCTGTTCGAAATAAACTTCCCCTCCCACGGTAGGCACCCCGAAGCAATTGCCGTAATGCCCGATGCCATGCACTACGCCGGCCAGCAGGTGCTGGGTTTTGGCCTCGTGCAGGTTACCGAACCGGAGCGAGTTGAGGGCGGCAATGGGGCGGGCACCCATCGTAAATATATCGCGGTGTATGCCACCCACCCCCGTAGCCGCACCCTGGAAGGGTTCGATGGCGGAGGGATGGTTATGACTTTCGATCTTGAATACCACTCCGAAGCCGTCGCCGATATCCATCAGCCCGGCATTTTCCTCTCCTGCGGCTACCAGCATCCGGTCACCATCGCGTGGCAGGGTCTTGAGCCATTTGATCGAATTTTTATAACTGCAATGCTCGCTCCACATAGCGGAGAAGGCACATAATTCATTAAAGTTGGGAGTTCTGCCGAGTTTATGTTTAATAAGTTCAAACTCTTCCGCGGTGAGTCGCAGTTGTTCGGCGGTTTTAACTGTTATTTCCATATATGCGGGCAAAGGTAAGAAGCAGGCGTTAGACCTCCAATAACTCCGTGTATAGTTTTTCGATAGCCCGGAACTGCTGGCTCCGGGTATGGTATTGGCGAACGAAGGAGCGTCCCTTTTCACCCATATTATTCCTTAATTCTTCGCTAGCTGCCAATTGCAGGATACGATCCGCAAAGGGCGTTACTTTTCCATAACTTACGATAAATCCCGCGGCATCTTCCGCCACTATTTCTCTGACGGCACCTACATCGGTAGCCACTACCGGCTTTGAGGCGGCCTGGGCTTCCAGCAATGTTACAGGAGTACCTTCATTGAGGGAAGTAAGTGCAATGATATCCAGGCCTGCCATCGCTTCCCCGATATTCAGCATCCAGGAAGTAAACACCACGGAAGCGGCTTTTGGGTTATCCGGAAAAAACACGGTATCGATCCCCTTCTCCCTAAATACACGTTCCAGTTGCGGTCTTAACATACCATCTCCAATTATGAAAAATCTAACTGGCTGCGCAGACCTGGCTTTTACTTCTTCCACGATATCGGCAAAAAAAGCATGCCCTTTTACAGGCACTATACGCCCCACGATGCCGACCGCTATTTCACCGGGAGACAAATGATAGGTATCCCTAAAGTTTTTTCTTACGCTATGATCAGTATCCTGAAATTTATCAGCGTCGATACCAAGTTTTATAACGGTCATTTTATGTGCATCGCAAATACGGTAAACGTTCACCAGCTCCGCTTTCTGGCTTTCGCTGATGGCAATGATGCGGGTGGTGAACCGGCCTACCAGTCGTTCTATTTTTACAATGATGGAAGAAACGAACGGAGAGAAATAAGAATGAAACACATGGCCGTGATAGGTATGTAATAGCACCTTAACGCCGGTGGACGCAGCAGCCACTCTTCCTATCAATCCCGACTTGGCACCGTGCGTATGTATAATATCCGGCTTTATTTTTTTCAGCAGTGTCCGCGTAATAAAAAAGGATCTTACATCTCTAAGTATATTAAGCGAGCGCTTCATGGATGCAATGCGGATAACATGGAGACGGGGGTAATAATCGGTTAAAAAAGAAGCATCCAGTTCGTCCTGGTTTTTGCCGCCCACTACCAGGTATACCTGGTGCCGGGCGGATAAGAAGCCCGCCAGTTGTGCCGTATCCATAGGAGCTCCGCCGATTACCAGTCTGTTAAGCATAATTACAATCCGGGCCATCTCTGTTATTATTGCGGCAAGATAAGGAATAATCGACCCTGAAAACGGGTGCGATATAAAACCCTGCCGGTGCTTAATTTTCATGGATACGAATTTCTCTTTATCTTCATCTTCATAGTTAATTATTCCACTCTAAACAATTTATTCATACCAAAAATAAACCTGTTGGGTTACCTGCTATTTATAGGTTATTTATTGCTGTTTAGCTGGCTTATTACCAAAAGCCGCTTTTTTAAAGCCAGCGGATTGTCTGCCCCCTGGCTTACCGGCATCTTCCTGGCCAAAGTAGCTTGCGGCGTATTTTATGGCTATCTTTTTAAACCATTCGGCGACAGTGCAGATACCTGGGAAATCTATAATGAGAGCCTGCGTCTCTATCATATTATATTGCAGAACCCCTCCGGCATAGGGGATGTAATCAGCAAACAGTTCAATGGCCCCCAGAGTGTCTGGAATGTTTTCGGCACCCATGAGTCTTTCTGGAATTATTTAAAAGATACGCTCTTAGTAGACATTGAAGTCGTTTTTAATTTCTTCAGCCTGGGAAACTATTATATAAATGTGGTAATGTATGCCTACCTCAGTTTTGGCGGGTATATTGCATTTTACCGCGGACTGCTCCTGCTCTATCCCGGAAGCAGGATCAGTTCCCTGATCGCCGTGTTCTTTATTCCTTCCGCTTTCTTCTGGACCAGCGGGATGTATAAGGACGGGGTTTTATTTATGCTCTTCGGCTATATTATTTACCAAGTGGCGGTATGGGCAACGGCTGATCCGGTGGTGCAAAAAAGAACATTACTAACCCGGTTATTTAAAATACTTGTTTTCATTATTTTACTATTTGCCCTGCGGAATTATATCGTCCTGATCTTGTTACCATGCCTGCTGGCCTGGTGGCTATCCTTCCGAAAGCCTTCCGCGTCGTCCTGGTATTTTACAGGCATATTGACTTTTTGCGTGGCGGCCTTCTTTATCATTCCCTATTTAATACCGGCTATCGACATGCCGGACGCATTAGCTAACCGGCGTGCTGAATTTCTTATGCTGGAGGCCAATACTTCCTTACCGGCCCAAAACATAACACCTAACCTGGGAGGTTATTTTTCCGTATTGCCAGAAGCCATGAATTATGGATTTTTAAGACCTTATTTATGGGAGAATAAAGGACTCCGCTACCTCGCCTTCGCGGTTGAGCTGTATGCGTTTTATGGATTGATAGGGTGGTATATTGTAAAAGGCCGTAAGTATAACTATACCCCCCTGCAAAGGCTTTTTTTCTTATTCGGAATATCTTTTCTTATATGCAACTGGTTGTTGCTAGGATACACCGCACCCATTATTGGTGCCCTGGTCAGGTATAAAAGTATATTCTTCAGCTTCGCCACCGCTCACCTGCTGTATGGACTGATTGCCGGGAGAAACACATTAGACTAATATTGATATGTTAATTGTGATCTTATTTTTGATGTTTTCTAACAGTTAACCCTATTTTAGCACAAAGCGATCAATATTTGAGATAATTTTTATATATATTCTTTGTCTTAAAGTTGCTTTTTAAAGTTATTTGATCTTAAATTCGCACATCAAAACTATCTCCACATGTCATTAAGATTTAACGCTGTGAACAATCTTGCAGGCAATGAAGCAACGCAAGTGCCGGCTTCCGCTAAAATAACCGCCATTTTTGGTGAAAACGTATTTACCCTTCAAACCGCGCGTGAACTGTTGAGTGATGAGGCTTATAAAAGCCTGAGAACCTCTATAAAGGGCGGTAAAAAGATCGACCGTGTTATGGCAAACCAGATAGCATCCGGTTTGCGCCAATGGGCTGAATCAAAAGGTGTTACGCATTATACCCACTGGTTTCAGCCATTAACGGGGACTACTGCAGAGAAACATGATTCGTTTTTTACCATTAAAAGTGATGGAACGTCTATAGAAGAGTTCGACGGCGGTGCGTTGATACAGCAGGAGCCGGATGCTTCCTCGTTTCCCAGCGGTGGTTTAAGAGCTACTTTCGAAGCCCGCGGTTATACGGCCTGGGATCCTTCTTCTCCCGCTTTTATCATGGAAATAGGTAATGGGAAAACGCTTTGCATACCAACCGTTTTCGTTTCTTATACAGGCGAACTGCTCGACTATAAAGGGCCCCTGCTGAAAGCACTGGAAGCATTAAATAAATCAGCGGTAGAAGTCTGCAACTATTTCGACAAAAATGTAACTAAAGTAACCGCTACCCTGGGATGGGAGCAGGAATATTTCGTAATAGACGAGGCACTTTTTAATGCCCGTCCCGACCTGGTAATGAGCGGAAGAACTGTGTTCGGTCACCCCCCGGCAAAAGGCCAGCAATTGGAAGATCATTATTTTGGTTCCATACCGGAGCGTGTGTATGCTTTTATGCGCGATTTCGAAAATGAAGGATATAAAGTGGGTATCCCGTTAAGAACGCGTCACAACGAGGTAGCACCGGCACAGTTCGAGTGCGCGCCTATATTTGAAGAAGTGAGTGTGGCGGTTGATCACAATACACTGCTGATGGATATCATGAACCGGGTAGCCCGCCGCCACGGCCTGCGGGTACTATTGCACGAAAAGCCATTTGCAGGTATTAATGGAAGCGGCAAGCACAATAACTGGAGCATGGCTACCGATACCGGTGTGAACCTGCTGGCCCCGGGCAAAACGCCAAAGACCAACCTGATGTTCCTTACCTTCTTCGTTAATACCATCAAGGCGGTACATGATTATTCCGACCTTTTGAGAGCCTGTATCGCCTCAGCAGGCAACGATTTCCGCCTGGGTGCCAACGAAGCTCCTCCTGCCATCATTTCCGTGTTTGTGGGCCAGTATCTCAGCAAAGTGCTGGATGATGTGGAAACAAGGGTAGGCAATAAATTCGACGAGCAGGATGAAGCCATCCTGAAACTGGACCTTCACCGTAGTATTCCAGAATTATTGCTGGACAACACCGATCGTAACAGGACCTCTCCGTTCGCATTTACCGGTAATAAGTTCGAGTTTCGTGCGGTAGGTTCTGCGGCCAACTGTGCCAGTGCCATGACGGTGCTGAACAGCATTCTTGCCGAAACGCTGAAGAACTTTAAAAAGGATGTGGATGCACTGATCGAAAAGGGAGAAAAGAAAGAGATCGCCATCATGCACGTCATTCGTGAATACGTGGTGAGCAGCAAAAAAGTACTGTTCGAGAAAGACGGCTACAGCGGCGAATGGGCCGAAGAAGCCGAAAGACGCGGACTTCCCAATATTAAAACTACGCCGCTTGCACTGGATGCAATGGTGAGCGAAAAAGCCCAGGCATTATATGCAAGTACCGGTGTACTGTCACACTCCGAGATAGAAGCAAGGCACGAAATAGAACTGGAAAAATACATCAAGGTGGTACAGATAGAAGCCCGTATGATGGGTGAACTGGCCACTGCCAATATTTTACCAGGTGCCATCAAGTACCAGAACGTACTCGTTCAGAATATCAAAGGCCTTAAAGATATAGGTGCCGCGGAATCAGCCTATAGCATACAGTTGCAGGTGCTCAACAAGATATCCGAACATATCTCGAACGTAAGCGAACTGGTTGAGAAAATGATCGAGGCCCGTAAAGACGCTAATAAGATTGAGAATACCCGCGATAAAGCCATTGCTTATTGCGATGAAGTGAAAGGTAAATACTTTGATGATATCCGTTACCATGTAGACAAGCTGGAGCTGCTGGTAGACGACTCGGAATGGACGCTGCCCAAGTACCGGGAGATTCTTTTCCTGAGATAAAATATATTCAATCATACTATTAAAAAGCCGCCACAGTATTTACCTGGGCGGCTTTTTAATATAGATAGTTTCAGAAATCTTATGTACTTAACGTTTTATTATTGACAAGATCCAAGGCAATACTGAACTGCTCCTCCATCCCGATAAAGGTATTATCCAGCACTATGGCATCTTCCGCCTGGCGCAGCGGACTGATCTCCCTGTGCGAATCGATATAGTCCCTCATTTCGAGATTGTTCTTTACTTCTTCTATCGTGATATTGGGATTTTTTTCATACAGTTCTTTAAATCTCCGTTCTACACGGATGGTATTATCTGCCGTCATAAAGATCTTTAGCTCCGCTTCGGGAAATACAACGGTTCCTATATCTCTTCCATCCATAATAATTCCTTTCTTTTTGCCCATCTGCTGCTGCTGTGCAACGGCAAACTCCCTTACTTCCTTTACACTGGCCACTTCACTTACCTTCTCCGCTACTACCAGATCGCGGATCACGTATTCCACGTTTTCGTCGTTGAGATGCATTTCGCTCTGTGCGCTTTTTTCGTTGAAACGGAATTCCAGGTGAACATCTTTCAGTGCCTCTCCTACTGCTTCGTGGTTAGTCCAGTCGATATGATTGCGCAGGAAGTATAAGGTAATGGCACGGTACATAGCGCCGCTGTCTATATATACATAATTAAGGTGGGTAGCCAGTTGCCTGGCAAGGGTGCTCTTGCCACAGGATGACCAGCCATCTATGGTGATAATGATCTTCTTCATACGGGGGCAAAATAAAAAAAGGTTGCGATATTATCGCAACCTTCCGGTAATATATCATGAATAGTTTATACTTCCGATTTTTCTGACTTTTTAGGAGAGGACTCCTTCAGCGTAAATTTGATCTTTTGTGCTTCCTTATCCAGATCTGCTACCAGCACATCGCCATTTTTTATAGTCATATTCAGGATTTCTTCCGCTAACGGATCTTCCAGGTATTTCTGAATGGCCCGGTGAAGCGGACGTGCACCAAACTGCTGGTCATATCCCTTATCGGCGATAAAGTTCTTCGCATCTTCGGTGAGTTCCAATGAAAAGCCGAGGCTATTCAACCGTTTTACCACCCCTTTCATCAGGATATCGATGATCCGGAATATATGTTCTTTTTCCAGTGTGTTAAAGATGATCACATCATCGATCCTGTTAAGAAATTCCGGGGAGAAGGTACGCTTCAGTGCTTTCTCGATCACCGCTTTATTGTTTTCTTCCGCGTTTAATATACGGGAAGCGGTGGCGAAACCAACACCTTCACCAAAGTCTTTCAACTGGCGTACGCCTATATTGGAAGTCATTATGATCAGGGTATTTTTGAAATCTACCTTTCTTCCCAAACCGTCGGTTAACTGTCCGTCATCCAGCACTTGCAGCAAAATATTGTAAATATCAGGGTGCGCTTTTTCAATTTCATCCAGTAATATAACGGAGTAAGGCTTGCGGCGTACTTTTTCAGTAAGCTGTCCGCCTTCTTCATATCCCACATACCCGGGAGGCGCACCTATCAGGCGGCTTACGGTAAACTTTTCCATATACTCACTCATGTCGATCCGTATCAGCGAGTCTTCCGAATCGAACATATACCTTGACAGTGCCCTGGCCAGCTCTGTTTTACCTACTCCTGTAGGTCCCAGGAAGATAAAAGTACCGATCGGCTTTTTAGGATCTTTCAGACCTACCCTGTTCCGCTGGATGGCTTTCACCACTTTGGATATGGCATCATCCTGACCGATCACCATTTCGCGCATGTCGTCGCTCATTTTGCGGAGCTTTTCCGTTTCTGCCTGCACCATCCGTTTTACAGGTATGCCGGTCATCATGCTTACCACTTCTGCTATTGCGTCGTCATCAATAGGGTAACGTTTATGCTTACTTTCTTCTTCCCAATGTGCTTTAGCCTTGTCCAGTTCTTCCGCCAGCCTTTTTTCGGTATCACGCAAAGAGGCGGCTTCCTCGAACTTCTGACTTTTCACCACTTTGTTTTTTTCGTTCTTCACATCTTCGATCTTCTTTTCCAGATCGAGGATTTCCTGAGGTACATTGATATTCTTTAAATGAACCCTTGCTCCCACTTCATCCAGCACATCGATGGCTTTATCAGGCAGCAGGCGGTCGGTCATATACCGGTCGCTCAGCTTCACGCAAGCTTCTATGGCTTCGGGTGAATAAGACACGTTATGATAGTCTTCGTATTTGCTTTGTATATTGGTAAGGATCTGTATGGTCTCATCCACACTTGGCGGTTCTACCAATACTTTCTGGAATCTGCGATCCAAAGCTCCATCCTTTTCTATGTACATCCTGTATTCGTCCAATGTAGACGCTCCGATACATTGCAGTTCGCCTCTTGCCAGGGCGGGTTTAAAGATATTGCTGGCATCGAGTGAACCACTTGCTCCACCCGCACCTACGATGGTATGGATTTCATCTATAAAAAGGATCACATCCCTGTTCTTTTCCAGTTCGTTCATAATCGCCTTCATCCTTTCTTCAAACTGGCCGCGATACTTGGTGCCTGCTACGAGGGCTGCCAGGTCGAGCGATATCACTCGTTTATCGAACAGTACACGGGAAACCTTTCGTTGTATGATGCGCAGTGCCAATCCTTCCACTATCGCCGTTTTACCCACACCCGGTTCTCCTATAAGGATAGGATTATTCTTTTTACGCCGCGATAATATCTGGGAAACGCGTTCGATTTCCTGTTCCCGTCCTACGATCGGGTCGAGGGCTCCGGTTTCCGCGAGGCGTGTAATATCTCTTCCGAAGTTGTCGAGTACCGGTGTCTTGCTTTTGGTAGCTCCGGCCGCTTTTGATTTCTGCTGGGCGAATTTTTTCTCATCATCAAAATCGTCCTCGTTTTCATCAGCGTATTCGCTGCGGACATCGTTGCTTTTTACGACGCCCAATTCGTTTCTGAATAGATCGTAGTCCACGTCAAATTGATTTAGAATTTGTGTAGCAATGTTTTCTTTATTCTTCAGTATAGAAAGCATCAGGTGTTCCGTTTCAACGGTGGGGCTCTTGAGTGCCTTGGCTTCCAGAACAGTAACACGGATCACTTTCTCCGCCTGTTTGGTAAGGGGAAGGCTGTTGATATTGGGAATGTTTTTACCGGTTTTATCTTTAACCGCCAGCTCCACTTCCTTGCGCAGTTCGTACAGGTCCACATTAAAGCTCTTGAGAATGCGGACAGCAGTATTATCTCCTTCACGGATCATTCCCAGCAACAGGTGTTCTGTTCCTATGAAATCATTCCCCAATCTCAATGCTTCCTCCCTGCTAAATGATATAATTTCCTTAACCTGGGCTGAAAAATTATTATCCATCTTGAGTAGATTGTGTGTTATACAATAATAACGAATATTTTTGATTTTAGTTGTAGCCCTGAGGTGTGCAACTCGCTTATACACATATCGTTACATTATGTGTAGAAGTATTTACGTAAAAAAAGATCTTTAAAGCTTTAAACATTCTTAAACATAGATAACATGCAGGTCAAAATTGATACCAGTGAACGATTCCATGTCATAACCATCCGGGAGCGCATGCTTTCTGCTAATATGACAGAAGAAATAATAAATAAGTTGTATTCTGTCCTGAAACAGCGCATAAAAAACATTGTACTCAACTGGCAGGAAGTGGCATCTGCGGAATCTGCTGTAATGCGATCCATTATATCTGTCCAGGAACAATTTTATACTCAAAAAGCTTCCTTCGTTAACTGCTGTTTACAACCAGAAGTAAAAGCACAACTGTCGGCTGCGAATCTTGAAGAATTATTAAACACGGCACCTACCCAGAGTGAAGCCATAGATATCGTTCAAATGGAAGAGATAGAGCGGGAACTGGAGGAAGAGTGACCAGTGATTAACAAAAGTTGTTGTTTTTAGCTTAATTTGCCCGGCGTATCTTTTTACATTACTTACTATTTAACATTTGATCCTGAATGCTCGCAGTCACGATACTTGGAAACAACTCCGCCATTCCCGCTTTCGACCGGCACCCTACTTCACAGGTAGTTACGCTGAACGACCAGTTGTTCCTGATCGACTGCGGCGAGGGCACCCAGATGCAGATAGCGCGTTACAGGATACGCCGCAGCCGCATTAACCATATTTTTATTTCGCACCTGCATGGCGACCACTATTTCGGGCTGATAGGGCTGCTTACGAGTATGGGATTGCTGGGGAGAGAACAGGATCTTTACCTTTACGCCCCGCGGCCTTTGCAAGCTATTATAGACATGCAACTGAAGGTAGCGGATACCGTACTTCCTTTTCCCATCCATTTTCATCCGCTGGAAGATGGTTTGCTGGTGAGCAATAACCGTTTCGAAGTGCGTTGCTTTAAAGTATTTCACCGCATCGATTGCTGGGGTTTTATTTTCCGGGAAGTAAAATCGCCCAGGAAGATCAATGCAGAAAAAGCGCTGGAGATGCATATACCCATTTCTTTCTACGATGAACTAAGGCAGGGAAAGGATTACCTGTTTCCCGACGGAAAGCAGGTACTCAATGCAATGGTTACCTTCGATAATCCGCCCGGCAAATCTTATGCTTATTCTGCCGACACCATGTATCACGAATCGATTGCGGAACGGGTAAAAGGAGTGGACCTGCTTTACCACGAATCTACTTATCTGAAAGACCTGGATGACCGTGCCGCCAAGCGGTTTCATTCGACCACGGTGCAGGCTGCGTCTACTGCCAGGGATGCAGGTGTTAAGAAGCTGATCCTGGGGCATTTCAGCTCCAAATACGAATCACTCACGCAGTTCGAGCAGGAAGCAAGGGAAATATTTATCAACAGCGAACTGGCACTGGAAGGTGTAACTTATAAGGCCTGATCAATTCCTGGAAGCCAGGTATTGCTCCATTTTTTTATGCATCTCACTGCTTAAGGGCACCAGCGGAAGGCGCAGGTGATTTTCAATAAGACCCATAATCGTCAATGCGGCTTTTACCCCGGCAGGATTATTTTCAGCGAACATCAGTTCGTATGCTCCGATCAGTTGATCATTCAGTCCTTTGGCGAGCTTAAACTCTCCCAGAAGGCAGTGACGTACCATTTCGGAAAATGCTTTAGGCAGCGCATTGGCGGCGACACTGATGACACCGTCCATGCCACAGGCGATCTGGGGAAGTGCCAGCGCATCGTCCCCGCTCACTACCAGGAAGTCGGACGGTTTATCCCGCAGGATCTGCATGGCCTGGGCCATATCGCCCGCCGATTCTTTAATACCGGCAATGTTATCTATATCCGAAGCCAGTCGTATCGTGGTTTCTGCGTTCAGGTTGCGTCCGGTGCGGCCGGGTACGTTATAGAGTATAACCGGCTTATTGGTAGCGGAAGCGAGTGCTTTGTAGTGCTGGTAAAGCCCTTCCTGTGAGGGTTTGCTGTAATACGGACTGGCACTGAGAATAGCGATCGCTTTATCGAGCGGGAAGTGTTCCAGGTCGTTCAGCAGCTCCCGGGTATCGTTTCCCCCGATCCCTACCACCACGGGTACGGCCCCGTCCACTTTTTCGTAGGTAAACCGGATAATATCCATTTTCTCTTCCTTGTCCAGGGTGGGTGCTTCACCGGTTGTGCCGAGCGTCACCACGTAATTGACGCCGTCCCGAACGGTGTATTCAATCACTTTTCCGAGGGCATCAAAATCTATTTTGTGGTCAGCCGTGAAAGGTGTTATAAGGGCCACGCCTGTTCCTCTTAATTTGTCGCGTAACATGTAGCTGTTATATTATTGAATTATTCCTGAATAGTCGTTTCTTCCCAGAAGCCCATTTTTCCGAATTTCTCTATTCGCTGCTGCTTCCTTTGTTCTGCCGATAATTGTTTCAGTTCCTGCAGGGCGGGCAACAGGTATTGTTTCAGCAGGGCGGCTGCTTCTGCATAATCCCAGTGGGCACCGCCTACCGGCTCGGGAACGATGGCATCTATCAGTCCGAACTTGTGCATATTATCGGAGGTAAGGCGAAGCTGTTCGGCCGCTTTTTCTTTCTGATCCCAACTGCGCCATAAAATAGAACTGCAGCTTTCGGGGGAAATAACAGTGTACCAGGTGTTCTGAAGCATCAGGACCTTGTCGCCAACCCCTATGCCCAGCGCACCGCCGCTGGCACCTTCCCCTATTATTACGCAAATTACCGGTACTTTCAGCCGTATCATTTCATATATATTCCGGGCAATGGCTTCTCCCTGTCCTCTTTCTTCCGCTTCCAGGCCCGGGTAGGCGCCGGGCGTATCTATCAGGGTAATGATGGGCTTGTTGAATTTTTCAGCCAGCTTCATCAGGCGTAGGGCCTTACGGTATCCTTCGGGATTGGCCATCCCGAAGTTGCGAAGCTGACGCATTTTGGTATTGATCCCTTTTTGCTGGCCGATGATCATCACCGTTTCTCCATCCAGTTGGGCGAAACCTCCCACCATGGCCTTATCGTCTTTTACGTTCCGGTCTCCATGCAGTTCCACGAAATTAGTGGTCATATTCTGAATATACTTAAGGGTATAGGGTCTGTCGGGGTGCCGGCTCAACTGTACTTTCTGCCAACTGGTAAGCTTACTGGTAATCTCCCGACGCTTATCTACCACCTGGTCCTCCAGTTGATGAATGTAAGAAGTATTGTCCAGTTTAGTTTTCTCCGCAATCTGCTTCAGCTTCTCTATTTCATCGAACAGCTCCTTGATAGGCCGCTCAAAATCCAGGAATTGTCTGTTCTTATTTTCGGGCATAGGCTGTAATTAGCGGCTGTAAAAGTAAGGTAAAGATTAACAATTTTGTAATCCCTTTTTGCGTTAAGTGTTTAATTACCCCCTACTATGATGATAATACAAAACAATTTTAACCTGGGTCAGTTTGTTTACCTGATAACGGACAACGACCAGCGGCAGCGATTGGTGACTGCCATTTGCGTACGCACTAACTTTCTGGAATACCAGCTTTCCCTTGGCAGCGGATCCAGCTGGCACCAGGAATTCGAGATCAGTGAAACGGTTGATGTATTAAGAAATACTACCAGTTAGTACGTCGGTAAAGATGATACAGGTTTAGACGAAGGTGCCGCCTGCTGCATCTGCTGTTCGAGTCTTTCTCTTTGCTTAAGCTCATCCTTGTATGCAAGATAATAATATATAGCGCCGTATAAAAAAACCTTTGACAGGATTACGAGGGCGATAAATGCGTATCGGAAGTTCTTATGTACCCTTATCTGGCTGGTGGATTCTGACACGATCGGAATTACCGTTTCCCTGTATTGCTTATATTTTCCATTCGCATAATTTCCATCACCCGCCGTCTGCTCTTTCCTTACCCTATTCTCGATGGCACCCCACACATACGCAGGGGGCGGAACCGCATTGGCAAGCATTTCCCGTTCAAGTTTTACCTCGAACAACTGCATGGCCGACTGCAACTGTGGGTAGCGTGGTAACAAGCGCTCGAATTCCAGCCGTTCCTTTTCATCGGTTATGCCTAGCACGTAGCTTTCCACTATTCCACTAGATATATATTCCTCTACATTCATTATTTTAAATCAGTTCCTATTTTTTTAACGATTTCTTTTATCTTAACCCCAACATCCTCAATCGGTAGTCCCAAATCCGCCGCTATCAAAGCCTCCGTTTTACCTTCATAATACCTTTCATTAAAAAGGCGCCTGTGAAGCGGCGAGAGCGATGCAGCTACTTGTAAAAATCTTGATTCCGGTCTGGCGGAAGAATTAAGGGTTGCGTAGAGAGGAGTCTTTACTGATTCAATTGATTTTTGCCTCACTATTGTACGTATATACGTTAAAAAACTCATATTCGATGGGTCAAACCCCTGCTTTCCCGCTGTTAAACAATCAATGGTATTCTTTAAAATGCTTCCCGCCGTGTGTTCATCGGAAGTAAATTCTTTGGCAAAACCGTATACAACATGACCATACAACCTGTACACAGATGCCGGATCGTCTGGTATTTTCCGTTCGTGTATTCTATTTTCCGGAAGGTTTTTCAGGGATGTTTCTTTTAATCGACACTAAGGTAATAATAATCGGGGTAAAAATAGGAACTGTGCGGCCGGGCGGGATTCATTTTACAAAATGCGGGGAAAACCGTATATTGTAAAAACCAATAAAAACTGCAACAGTATATCATGAGCAATCGCAGACCATGCTTCCTGGCAGGTATATACTGCATGTTTTTTACCCTGGTATCCGCACAGGGGGGATGGCCGCGAAATACCCCCGTAAACGACACCGGCCGTTCGGTACAACAAACGAATGAGGCCCTTAACAACGATCCACCTCCCATCTATTACCGCGACAAACCTTCCGTTCTTTTATTTATCGATGGTGATCCTATTATGACCGTTGATGAAGAATTACGCATGTACCGCGTGCTCAACACGCCGCATCTCATTATTAAAAACCATCATGATAACAGGTATTACCTGTACTGGGATAAATACTGGTATGTATCCGACTCGGCCACTTACAATTACAGTGTGCTCAAAATGCAGCCGGAAGTAATTAAACTGATCGATAGCCTGGTGAAGCGTAGGCAAAGAACTGCCCTGAAAATGAAAATGCCGCCAAAAACAAAACCCCTGGCTGGTATGCAGTCCGCAAAACCAACCCTACGTCCGCAGGTGATCGTTACCATGCAACCGGCCGAACTAATACAGACCCGCGGCAAGCCCCTTTACAGTTCGATACCGGGCACGTCATTGCAATATGCTGCCAACAGTACAAACGATATCTTTAAGGATAGTGCAAGCCTGCTTTACTATGTATTGCTTTCAGGCAGATGGTACCGTGCCGGCTCGCTGGAGGGGCCATGGACTTTTAATCCGGCAGATAAACTACCGGCAGATTTCAGCAAGATCCCGGCAGGATCGGCCAGGGCCGGCGTGCTTTTTCACGTAGCAGGCACCGATTCTGCCCGCAAGGCCATAGCAGAAGCAAGTACGCCCAGGGTAAGCCGGGTAAACCGCCGTACGGCACAACCTGTGGTACTATACGACGGAGGAGCGGAGTTCTCGTCCTTTTCCAATACAGGCCTGTTTGTGTCGGAGAATAGCAATATACCGGTAGTAAATGTCAAAGACAAATATTACGCTTTACAAAACGGCGTGTGGTTCGTAAGCAAAGAGGCCATCGGCGGTGCCTGGGAAGTAAGCACGGAGCGGCCGCCCGATATTGATAAAGTGCCCCCAGAGCACCGGATATACCATGCACGGTTTGTATACATTACCGACACCACCGAAGAATATGTAACCACTGCCTGTACTTCAGGCTATGCCAACTGGTATATACAGGATAGCTCGGTGGTGTGGGGAAGCGGCTGGCCTTATAAATCATGGTACCGAAGAAGCTATTTTTTAAGATCTCCTACCTGGGGAGACGGAATGAAGTACGCTCCCGGCGGAAGCTGGACGAGCCGCTACGACCGGGTTCTGTACAAACCCCGCGATGCTATGGAGCCGTAATGATCTGTGCCTGGTAGGTATGCGCGCTGAAATAACCGAGCGCCCCACCTTTTATATTGGTAACGGGGTTAGCAGGGGAAGCACTTTCGTTAGTTCCCAGTGCGCTCTGATCCAGGCTGTACCAGTATTTGTTGATCGGTTCATCGACGCAGAGCATTTCCACTTTTACCAGGTCTCCTTTTTTTATTTTACTGCCGCTTTCATCATCGTCATCGTCGTCATTGCGGGCAAAAAGCTTGGCGTCGATGCGCTTCCCGTCATTCAGGTCGTCGTCGCGGATAAAGATGGTCTTGTCTTTTTCGCCATTGATATATTGTATAAAACGGTAGTTGTTGCCCCTTCCCGGCGGGTCCTGGTATTCCAGCGTCGACAGTTTAATGACTTCGTCAAAAATGAGCTCATCACTTATGTACAGGGTGTCGAATAATACTTTGGAGGGTATGGTAGAAGAGGCAGTGAATACCTGTCCGCTAACCGTTACCTTCAACCGGTACGTATGCCCTACCACGCCGGTGATGCCGCTGTTTTCGTAAACGCCGGGCGCAGAGGCGGTGAGTGTTTGCTCGGGGCCGTTACCATCTGCAATGGTAACCTGCGCACCGGTAATGCCGATGAAATTATTGTCCTCGTCAAAATTCTTCGATTGAGAAATCAGCACTTTGCAGGAATTGGCCTGATCGCTCAGTACGGCTTCTATCACGTACTTTTTTTCCACGTCGTTAAGATCGACATCGATTACCTGTTCGCATGAGCCAAGCAGGATGATTACCAGGCTGAGCGATATATATATCCGGTTATGCATCTGTTTAAAATTTAAAGTTATAGGATACGGAAGGTATAAATTTGAAAAGTGCCACCCTTACCGCTTCCGTTTTGGAAGGATCGGTTTCACTTTCCTGGAAGTTGATGGTGTAAGCATTTTCCCGGCCATAGGCATTGAAGATGCTGAACACCAGTTCGGAACTGAACTTCTTTTGTTTCTCTAACTGCAGCGTGGCTCCCAGATCGAGGCGATGATAGGATGGATAGCGGTAACCATTCCTTTCGGTATAATAAAACACTACCTGGTCGTCTACCCGGTACTTGCCGCTGGGGAAGGTAACCGCATCGCCGGTATAATAGATCCAGTTAGCGGAGAAGGTCCATTTTTTGTTAAGTTCATAAGAAGCCACGATGGCCACATCGTGCGTACGATCCTGGCGGGCATTGTACCACTCGTTATTATTGATACCGTCTATCTGCCGCTCCGTTTTGGAAAGGGTATAACTTAACCAGCCGGTAAACTTACCTGCTTTTTTCTTTAGCAGCATTTCCAGTCCGTAAGCCCGGCCCTTGCCGAAGAGCAATTGGCTTTCAATAGCGTCGTTGGTAAATACGTCGGCACCGTCCCGGTAGTCTATCTGGTTCTGCAGTGATTTGTAATAGGTTTCCAGCGTGAGTTCGTATTTATCGCCGGCCAGGTTTTTATAATAGCCGATGGATACCTGGTCGCTGAGTTCGGGTTTGATGATGTTGGTACTTGCCACCCATTTATCCGAAGGAGAAGAAGTGGTGGTATTGGAAATAAGATGCAGGTTCTGCACGTTTCGTACATAGGCCAGCTTTACGGAACTGGTATTGTTCAACTGGTAGCTGGCCGCTATCCGTGGTTCGGGATTTACGTATGTCTTTACGAATGCGCCTTTGCCGTAGGTAGTGGTATCCACCGGGTTTCCATCTTCATCCAGTCCATAAAAATCTCCCTTGCCAAGTACGCTGAACGAGGTAAGCCGCAGCCCGTAACTCAGGTTGATCTTATCGGATACTTTCCAGGTATTGGTGACAAAGGCCGCATTTTCCCATGAATATCTTTTTTGTAGTAAGAGGCTTCCAAAGCTGGATGTTTCCGAAGAAGTGACTTCACCCGGACGTATGGTATGAAAGATGGAATTGATGCCCATGCGCAGCGTATTGCGGCTATTGAGATACCACTGGAATTCCTGCTTTACATTGTAATCCCTTATCTGGGAAAAGATATCGAAGTCGATGGCGTCCGTACGCACCGATACGTTATAGTTGTAATTGCTGAATATGAGGGATGTATTAGAGAATAGTTTATCGTTGAAGATATGGTTCCATCGTATGGTGCCGGTGCCATTGCCCCAGTCGATGCCGAACTGCGTATCGTAGCCCAGTTTATCCCTTCCGAAGTACCCGGAGAAAAAAAGCCGGTCTTTTTCACCCAGTTTAAAATTGAGTTTAGTGTTAAGGTCGTAAAAATACAGGCGGCTGTTTTTGGCGGCTGTATCGTTCGAAAGTCTGAGGAACGCGTCTACGTATGTTCGCCGGGCCGATAGCAGGAAAGAAGATTTATCTTTTTGAATCGGACCCTCCACGTTCAGCTTGGCGGATATCAGTCCTACCCCACCGCTTACACTGTAATCCTGGTTATTGCCATCGTTCATTTTAATATCCAGGACGGAAGACAGGCGGCCTCCGTATTGCGCGGGCATTCCACCTTTGTATACGGTTATGTCTTTAATGGCATCGGAGTTAAAGGTAGAAAAAAAGCCAAGCAGGTGCGAGGCATTATAAACAGGTGCTTCATCGAGCAGGATCAGGTTTTGGTCGGCTGCGCCACCGCGCACATAAAAGCCGCTGTTGCCTTCCCCGGCCGATTTGATACCCGGCAGCAACTGGATGGTTTTTAATACATCGCGCTCGCCGAACAGAACGGGGATATTCTTCGTTTCGGCGATGGACAGTTTTTCCACGCCCATCTGCGGACTGCTGAGACTTCTTCCCCGAGAGGAAGCCGTTACCGTCACTTCCTCCATGCTTCCCTTATCTTCTTCTAGTTGCAAGTTCAGTTTAATGTTCTTGTCGAGCACCAGGTCTACCAGTTTTTTTTCAAGTCCCACCGCAGATATTTCCAACTTGTAGGTCCCTTTGGGAAGGGTGACGGAGAAAAAGCCGTATTCATTACTTATAGTACCTGTATTTCTATCGGCGACTCTTACGGAAGCTCCTATCAGACTTTCACCTGTTCTTTGAGAGGTGACGGAGCCGCTGACGGTATATTTTTCCTGAGCTTGCAGTGCCAGAGTGCCGGGCAGAATGAATAAAAGTAACGGAAAGGCTAAAGTCAGTAATCTCGGCATGAAGGCTGTTTTAATTGCAGCAAAGTTGTGGTCAAATTTCTTTATTAAGAAACGATATGCGGCGAAGTACCTAAAATTAACATTTAAACAACGCTTTTTAGCGGTAAAGAGGTTTACTTTAGCCATGCGTAACCATTATCCATAACGGTTATTAGAAACTAAGATCATCTATGACAATTTCTCTTCATCGCTTTATCGCCACTTTGTTCGCCGTTACGGGGGTCGTTACCTTAAACTCCTGTCAGAAAGATATAGATATGCAGGAAGACGCGGTAAGCGCAAAAACAATAAAGGACGTCCGTTACGGTACGAATGCCCTCCAGGGTATGGATATTTATCTACCTGCCAACCGCAGTACCGCTAACACTCCCGTGCTGGTGCTGGTGCACGGAGGAGCATGGATAGGAGGCGATAAATCCGAATTTGATGGCGCTGTGGAAATAATGCGGAAGGAACTGAAAGAATATGCCATTTTTAATATAAACTACCGCCTGGTCGATTTTTCGGGTGTCGTTTCCTGGCCCGAACCGCTTAACGATGTGGATACATCCATTTCATTTATCCGTCGCAAGGCTTCCGAATATCAATACAATGCAGATAAGTTGGTAATGATCGGTGCCAGTTCAGGCGCTCATCTTTCTCTTTTAAAAGCGTATGGTTACAACCAGGATAAACATATTAAGGCTGTCGTAAACCTGTTTGGCCCGGTCGATATTACCGACCTGTACAACCGTCCGCCGGATCCTGGCCTTCCGCTGCTCCTCAGCTTTTTCATGAACGGAACCCCTGCTTCCAATGCTCCCGCTTACCTGGCCGCAAGCCCGCTTTACCAGGTAACTGCCGCCTCGCCTCCTACCATCAGCTTTCACGGCACGGTGGATGAACTGGTGCCGGCATACCAGAGCGATAGCCTGTACAACCGGCTTACAAAGGCAGGTGTGCCCTGCGACCTGGTGAAATACACCGGCGAAGGACATGGATGGACGGGCAATAACCTCACCGATACTTACTCCAAAGCGGTGGCTTTTATCAGAAAGCATGTAAAATAGGAATGCATACTAATGCCATCAGGCAAGCCAAGCGAATATAAACGCATACACTTTTCAGGCATACTAATCTAAAAATATTAGTTTATTTATTACTAATAATATTAGTAACTTGCCTCAGATTCGTTCTTATGCTAGTGTATTCTCCGTTAAGAAATATTGCCCATTTCGATCTCGACGCTTTTTTTGTAAGTGTCGAATGCCTTAAAAACAGTGCTTTGAAAGGCATACCCCTGATAGTGGGGGGCAGTGGCGACCGGGGGGTCGTAGCCGCCTGCAGTTACGAGGCCCGCAAGTTCGGGGTTAAAAGTGCCATGCCCGTGCGGTTGGCACGGCGCCTGTGTCCGGATGTAAAGATCATCCGGGGAGATATGGAGAGTTATTCCAAATACTCGCGACTGGTAACAGATATTATATCTGACCAGGTGCCGGTGTTTGAAAAATCCAGTATCGACGAATTTTATATCGACCTGAGCGGGATGGATAAATTCTTCGGTTGTTCGCGTTATACGATCGAGCTCCGCAAAAAGATCATGAAAGAAAGCGGCCTTACGATTTCGTACGGACTTTCTTCCAATAAACTGATCAGTAAAGTAGCCACAGACTATGGCAAGCCCAATGGCCAGATAGAAATTCCTTTCGGAGGAGAAAAATCGTTCCTGGCACCCATGTCCATCGAGAAGCTGCCAATGGTAGGCAGCAAGACCAGTGAGCTGCTGCGGCGTATGGGAGTAGAAAAAATAAGCACCTTGAGCGAGATACCCGTGGAGATGATGACTAATCTGCTGGGGAGAAACGGTATCGAATTATGGCGGAGGGCCAACGGTATCGATGAAACGCCCATCGTGCCGTACCACGAAGCTAAAAGCGTCGGTACGGAAAGCACGTTCAATTCCGACACCATCGACATAGGATTTCTTCATGCAGAACTGGTGCGGATGACGGAGCGCGTCGCGTTCGAATTGAGATCTTCTAACCGGCTGGCGGGCTGCATTACCGTTAAGATCCGGTATAGCGATTTCCAGACACTTACCAGGCAGGTGATGATCCCGTATTCCGGGGCAGACCATGTGCTCATGAAGACCGCCCGGGAACTGTTCGACAAATTATACGACCGGCGACTGCTGGTACGATTGATAGGCGTGCGGCTTAGTCATATTATTCCCGGCAATTACCAGATCAACCTGTTCGACGACAACGAAGAGATGATACAGTTGTACAAGGCGATCGACAGTGTTAAACTACAGTTCGGGGAAACGGTGCTGAAGCGGGCGGCGGCGGTGCATGCCCTGCAGGCTTCCAGTCGTGATCCCGGTGTAAAACCGGGTAAACATCTTAAAAACTGATTGACATGTATTTGAACTGCAAAACCTTTTTCAGCTTGTTGTATGGCACTATCAAAACGGAGGACCTGGTATTGAAAGCCGCGGCATACGGGATAAAGATGCTGGCCCTCACCAATATTAACACTACCTCGGATGCCTGGGACTTTACCGATCATTGCGAAAAGAACCATATACAACCGATACTGGGTGCGGAGATAAGAAATGAGTCGTTATTCTGTTATATTCTGCTGGCAAAAAATAATGCCGGTTTTTTTCAGATCAACCGCTTTTTATCCGAACACCTGCAGTCGAAAAAAGCGTTCCCGGAGAGATATACCGGGGACGATGAAAACGTGTTTGTCATTTATCCATTCGGGAAATTTGCACCGGAGACACTCGGACTAAATGAACGCATCGGAATACAAACCACGGAACTGAATAAACTTTATGGCTTCGACCCCGAAGCATACCCCGACAAGTTCGTGATCCGTCACCCGGTTACTTTCCAGGACAAAAAGCACTACAATGTCCACCGCCTGCTGCGGGCCGTTGACAAGAATATCCTGCTCAGCAAACAGCAGCAGGAAGACGTGGCGGGCCTACATGAAATGTTTATTTCTCCGTTGGAGCTGTCAAGCAGTTTTGACTCGTACCCTGGTATCGTTGACAATACTACCCGTATGATGCAATGCTGCACGATAGACATGGAGTTCAGGAAAAATAAAACCAAGAAAGTTTACTCCATGTCGGCCGAAGACGACCGAACCCTGTTGGAGAAGCTGGCGCTCGATGGCCTGGCGCAGCGTTATGGTAACAATAACCCGCAGGCAAAAGAGCGGGTGGAAAAAGAGCTGCGCATCATTCACCAGATGGGCTTCAATGCCTATTTCCTGATTACCTGGGATATACTGCGCTATGCGCGCAACCGGGGGTTCTTTTATGTAGGCCGTGGCAGCGGCGCGAATTCGATTGTTGCCTTCTGCCTGGAGATCACGGATGTAGACCCGCTGGATCTAGACCTGTATTTCGAACGCTTCCTCAACCCCCACCGCAGCGTACCGCCCGACTTCGATATCGATTTCTCCTGGGCCGACCGTGACCAGATCATCGACTATGTTTTTAAACGGTTCGGCAGTGAGCATGTATGCCTGCTGGGTTCTTATTCCACTTTCCAGCGGAGGGCCATTATCCGTGAACTGGGTAAAGTATTTGGCCTGCCTAAAGGAGAGATCGACGCGCTGGAACATCCTTCGGGTAATTATAAACAGGATAAGATCCATGAACAGATCCTGTTTTACAGTGGACTGATCAAAGACTTTCCGCATCATCAAAGCATCCATGCCGGTGGTATGCTGATCAGCGACGCCCCGGTGCATGAATATACCACCACCACCCTGCCGCCTAAAGGATTCGCTACGTCCACGATCGATATGTTTGTGGCTGAAAAAATCGGTCTGTTTAAACTAGACATACTGAGCCAGCGCGGGCTGGGGCATATTAAAGATACGGTGGAGCTGGTGAGGCAAAACCGGCAGGTGAATATCGATATACATGATATCAAACGGTTCAAGAAAGATAAAAAGGTAGCCGCTCAATTAATGTCCGTAGATACGATCGGGTGTTTTTATATCGAGAGCCCGGGCATGCGGCAATTGCTTCTTAAGCTCGAATGCAGGGACTACCTTACCCTTGTAGCGGCCAGTTCGATCATACGTCCCGGGGTGGCTCAATCCGGCATGATGCGGCAATACATCCAGCGCTATCATCGCCCCAAAGATTTTGTGTACCTGCATCCCATCATGAAAGAACTGCTGGAAGAAACATACGGGGTGATGGTATACCAGGAAGACGTGATTAAAGTGGCGCACCATTTTGCCGGCCTGGAACTGGGGGATGCGGATGTATTAAGAAGGGCCATGTCGGGTAAATACCGGGGCATGAAGGAGTTTGATGCGATACGCAACCAGTTTTTCACCAACTGCCGCCAGAAGGGATATGAAGAAACACTAATAGTGGAAGTATGGCGGCAGATAGAAAGCTTCGGAGGCTTTTCTTTTTCCAAAGCCCATTCTGCGAGCTTTGCCGTAGAAAGTTACCAGAGTCTTTTTTTAAAGACTTATTACCCGCAGGAATTTATGGTGGCCGTCATCAATAATTTCGGCGGATTCTATTCCCGCGAAGTTTATTTTCATGAATTGAAAAAGACCGGGGCCCAACTGGTGCCGCCCTGCGTAAACGAGGGGCATTACCTTACTTCTATCCGTAACAATATAGTGCACGTAGGTTTTATACATGTAGAGGGGCTGGAGGAAAAACTGGTCGCCCGTATACTGGAAGAAAAAGGCAGGCATGGCAGTTATTTTCATTTGCAGGATCTGATTGAGCGCACCGACCCGCCGCTGGAGCAGCTTAACCTGCTGATACGCATCGGTGCCCTGCGGTTTACCGGTAAAAACAAAAAGGAACTGCTGTGGGAGGCCAACTTCCTGCAAAAGAAAACGACCAGGCAGGTGGCAGGTCATGTACCGCTGTTCAACGAACCTCCAGTGGAATTTAAACTGCCCCAGTTAAAACAGCATCCGCTGAACGATGCGATGGATGAAATGGAACTGCTCGGCTTCCCTTTATGCAATGTATGGGACCTTGCTGATGCGGATACCAGCCGGTATATTACCGCATCCGAACTTAAAAGCAATAAGGGCAAATCCGTTAATACCGCCGGTTATTTCATCACCGATAAAGTGGTAAGAACGGTTCGGGGAGATAATATGCATTTCGGTACTTTTCTCGATAAGAGGGGCGAATGGCTGGACACGGTACACTTTCCCGGTTCGTTCCGTTACACGCCCTTCCAGGGCCGGGGGTTCTATGAGCTTACCGGTACGGTCGTAGAAGAGTTTGGTGTATATTCCATTGAGGTGGAACACTGTAATAAACTGGGTATTAAATCCTGGTGATAACTTTTATGCTTTATCTTTTTCATCTTCATCTGCGCATAGAAGGGGTGATCCGGGTTTACCACGAGTTGCTGTGTTTGAGGATGTATCAGTACATCCATATCCTCCATAGGAATGGCACCCAGCAACGGTTCGGAATTTCCCGGAAGTATCATAGCCTGGCAGGAAGTACGGCGATTCTTAAACCGCAGTTCAACAGGTGCCACCACGTCACATTCAACTATTTGGCCATTTGCCAGTTGGGCCGTTTTCCTTTCCACGACTGGCAGACATAATTGTTCCTGTATATCTTCATTCAGGGCCAGCATAATGGAGCCGGTATCTACCAGCATATTTACCCATATGCCTTTTACATCGTCTTTGTCTAAATGCCCCCGACGAACCATCTCAAGGTCTCCGCCATTTATAATCTGTATATCCGCATAAACTAATCCCATAATTATATTGATTTAAAGTAAATATAAGCTGTTATCTACATTCGAAAATCAATGCTGGTAAGGCCTTTAGAAGCGAATTTCATAATCGTTTAAGGCTCAATATATAGCGTTGAAATATTTTTTAAAATAAATTGTGGGTATCTGTTATGGTTAAATGCGTGCCATGACCTTCCCGGCCAGTTCGAGCGGATCTAGAAGTTCCATACACCTGAAATGTCCTTTAGGACATCTTGAATATCCTATTTTGGAACAGGGACGGCAGGAGAGGTGATTAACTTCCATTATATCGTATGGAGAAAGATCATGGCGGGCCAGGTAGTTGTTGCCATAATAAGGATACATACCGAAAGCAGGTACCGTGTTTCCCCAAAGAGAAATAACGGGCCGTTTAAACGCCGCCGCTATGTGCATGAGGCCGGTATCGTTGGTCACCACCAGCTTCGCCTTACGGATGATATCGGCAGATTCGTGAAGGCTGAATTTACCGCAGGCATTATAAATCTTAAAGGGATCGGCAGCACGTATTTCGTTTCCATTGTCCTGGTCTTCTTTTCCACCCAGCAGGATGATGGGATGGTCCAGGCTATTGCAGAACTCTTTTACCTTATGTACCGGATAGCGTTTAGTGTTGTACGTGGCACCTATCACTACCCCGATATAACCCGCATGGTGCGAAGTGGGGATGTCCTCTATTTTTAATTCTTCCGGGGGGGGTATAAAATAATCAAGGCCTGCCCCGTCGTTCACGATGCCGAAAGAGCTCAACGTATTCATATACCGGTCCACAATATGTACCGGAGGCATGCGGTTGATCTTAGCGTTAGTAAGCAGCCATTTCTGTATATTAAGTTTATGAAAAGAGTATGCCTTTTTACCCAGCGCTTTTTTTACTTTCAGGGTTCGCAGGTTATGATGAAGGTCTATTATGTAATCGAAATCCTCTGCCTTCAATTTCTCTATTGTGGCAGTAATATCATTCTGCAGGTAATGGCATTTGCTGATATAAGGATTGGCGGATACTATTGGGGCATAAGCCGGTTTGGTTAAAAAATGAATCTTTGCCGTGGGCACCTGCTTGTAGATACACCGCACCACGGGCGTAGTAAGGACTATATCTCCAATGGAACTGAAACGTATGACCAGGAATTTCATTCTTCAATATAATCTAAATCTTTGTGAAAGGTTTCTTCGGTAAAATAAGCGGCCGTTAAGGCTATGGCCATTACGATGATGCCTGTTACGATACCGGCTTTCACCAGTGGCCATCCATAACTTTTCTGGAATAAATCGATAAAGAGCAGGTTGAGCAACACCAGGGCACCGCGTACCATATTAGGGATGGTGGTGGCAGCTGTGGCTCTTATATTGGTACCGAATTGCTCGGCACCCATAGTAACGAAAATAGCCCAGAAGCCGGTGGCAAAACCCAGATAACCGCAGATGGCGTACATGGTTGAACGACTGTCATTGACCGGGCTGAAATATAATATGATTCCTATAATGGTAAGCCCATAAAAAAAGAAAAGTGCTTTCTTACGGCTCTTAAGCCACTGGCTTAAAAGTCCCACACTGATATCGCCCAGCGAAATACCTACATACCCAAACATGATGGCCCTGCCGGAATCGAGCAGCCTGTCGCCGTTCATCTCACCATTGAATCGGTTACTTAAGTTGACGAGAATACCGATTACATACCAGGTAGGCAAGCCGATTAAAATAGCCAGTATGTATTTTTTAAAACGCTTACCGTTATTAAAGAACAACAGGAAATTACCCCGCGATGCACTTTGTTCTTTTGCATGACTGAACATACCCGATTCCGCCACTTTGATACGCAGAAATAAAAGTACCAGTCCGAGTGCACCTCCTATCTTGTAACAAAGCCGCCAGTCCTCGGTAAACTGGTAGGTAAAGTAGGCGGCCACCGCGCCGCTTAATCCTATACCTGCCACCAGCGAAGTACCCAGGCCCCTTTTTTCTTTTGGCAATAATTCGCTCACCAGCGTTATGCCGGCACCCAGCTCACCCGCCAGTCCGAGCCCCGCCACGAAACGCGCCCAGGCATACTGATCCACCGTTTGTATAAAGCCGGTAACAAAATTAGCTGCTGAGTAGAGAAGGATAGAACCGAACAATACGGACAAGCGGCCTTTGCGGTCGCCCAGCACGCCCCACAGGATGCCCCCGATCAGCAGGCCCACCATTTGGTAATTGATAATTTTAGTGCTGTTCAGCACCATGTTCGCATCAGACACTCCAATACCTTTTAAACTGGGTTCTCTTACAATGGTGAACAGCAAAAGATCATAAATATCTACAAAATATCCAAGGGCCGCCACTATAACAGCCAGGCTAAAAATCGATTCTTTTTTCATACGCGGCAAACGTTATGGGGTAATATCCGTGGGTTTCTTTTTACCGAAGAACAGTTTGTATAAAACCGGAAGTGTGGTAATAGCCACTATGATAATAATCAATACTTCCAGATGCTTTTTGAGATCGAAGCCGAACTTGGCGAGAAACAGCTTATCGAGATAATGACCTGCAAACAGCATGGTAAACACCCATGCCAGGCAGCCTACCACATTATAGTACATGAATTTTTTTCTATCCATCTGCACGATGCCGGCTATGATGGGCGCAAACGTACGCACGATTGGCAGGAACCGGGCGAATACGATGGCCTGTCCCCCATGTTGCTCATAAAATTCTCTTGCCTGCAACAGATATTTGCGTTTAAACAAAAAACTGTCTTTGCGTTCGAAAAGAAAAGGGCCTCCTTTCCGGCCGAACCAGTAGCCTACAGAGTTGCCTATGATGCCTGCTATGGAAATAAGGAAAAACAAAATAAAAAGGTCTGCAATATCGCTACCGGTACCACCGGGGATAAAGGTATTCATCAGCATTTTGCTATAGATGCCTGCCACGAACAGTAAACTGTCGCCCGGTAAAAAAAACCCTATCATCAGGCCCGTTTCGGCGAATATGATGAAAATGATCATCCACAGACCACCATGATTGATATAAAATTCGGGGTTTAGCAGATCCTTGAAGGTAATTTGCAATAAGTCTATCATGCTTTATTTGGGTAGATTTCGGGCAAAGATAATATTTTGAACTTAACAGCAAGGGGCAGGAACTGTTAGGCGGGGTTTTCGACCGTCTCCCCCAGCGCATTCTCCCATTTACTGACTGCAGCCGTGGCCAGCGCGTTGCCCAATACGTTGGTTGCCGTACGGAACATATCGCAGAAATGATCGATGGGTAAAATAAGTGCCACTCCTTCCGGCGGTATGTTAAACATGGCGCAGGTGGCCAGCACCACTACCAGCGATGCACGCGGAACGCCGGCAATACCCTTACTCGTAAGCATCAGCACGAGAAGCATCGTGAGTTGCGTGCCCAGGGGAAGGTGCACCTGGTAAGCCTGCGCGATCGCCAGGCTGGCAAAGGTCATGTACATCATGCTTCCATCGAGATTGAAAGAATAACCCAATGGTAATACAAATGCCACTATCCTGTCTTTACACCCGAAGCGTTCCAGTTCCTCCGTCAGCTTGGGAAATACCGCCTCACTGCTGGTGGTGCTGAAGGCAATCAGCATGGGGCCGCCGATACGTTTCAACAATACCGGCAGGCGTTGTTTCAGCACCAGGAAGCCGACGCCCAGCAGGAGGAGCCAGAGAATGGCTATACCTAGCAGGAAATAAAGAAAATAAATAATATAAAACTTAAATATTTCTCCCCCGTTGGTTGCCACCACGGCAGATATGGCCCCGAACACGCCCAGTGGTGCGAAGTTCATTACATAATTCACCATCTTCAGGATAATATGCGAAAGAGCGTCCAGCGCTTTAATGACCGGCTTTACCGGATCGCCAATGGCCGCTGCCGCCACGCCGAAGAAGATGGAAAATACGACCAGTTGCAGTATTTCATTGGTGGCCATAGCTTCGAATACGCTGCGGGGAATAACATGCTCCACGAAATTTTGCACCGAGAAAGACTGCTTCTTGTTCATCAGGTCCTGCAGACCGGCGGTATCCGTTTTGGAAAGATTGATATATTTACCCGGCTCCAGTATGTTCACGAGGGCCATACCTATCAGCAGCGAAGCCAGGGAAGCCGTTACGAACCAGAGTAGAGCCTTACCTCCTACCCTGCCTACGGTTTTAAGATCGCCCAGTTTGGCGATACCCACCACCAGGGTAGAAAACACCAGTGGTGCGATAATCATCTGCACCAGCCGGATAAAGATGGTGCTCAGTAACTTGATATTTTTGGAAAAAGCCTGCCTGAACTCCGGCAAACTGTTGGTAAACACTATATAACCTACGGCTATACCCAATACCATCGACAATAATATGAAGAGGGTCAACCGGTTCTTTTTTGGCATAATTACTTATTGAATGGGGGAAATGAATTATCGAAAGTTAGAAAAAATAATGACTTGGCAAAATCCAGTCTATGATTTAAACAAATAGACCAGGTTTATCCTCTTATTTCATTAATGTATATATGGTATCATCTCCGCTGATCTCATTAAAGCTATCATTCAAACATTTTTCCTTATTTTACGACCGGGAAATTATACCACACCTCATTTTAATTAATACTTAACTGACTACTTGTATGAGTTTATTTGCAAAAAAACCGCTTAGCGTGCTGATAGCCGAAGCTTCCGATTCAGAAAAAGGATTAAAGCGGACACTGACGGCAGGTTCGCTGGTTGCACTGGGCATAGGAGCCATCATCGGCGCCGGTTTATTTGTAAGAACGGCTTCGGCGGCAGCGCAGAATGCGGGACCTTCCGTGACCCTGGGCTTCCTGGTAGCGGCCATTGGCTGTGCACTGGCGGGGCTTTGTTATGCGGAACTGTCATCTTCCATACCCATTGCAGGTAGCGCATACACATATAGTTATGCCACTATGGGCGAACTGGTAGCCTGGGTAATAGGCTGGGATCTGGTGCTGGAATACGCCGTAGGCGCGGCCACCGTAGGTATCGCCTGGAGCGAGTACCTTAACAACCTGCTGGTAAATGTTCTGCACTGGAAAGCCATTCCCTACCAGTGGTGCCATTCCCCCTTCGAAAAATCATTTGACCCCGTTACCAATGAAGTACTGGCCACCGGCATGATCAACCTGCCGGCTTTATTTATAGTTGCCCTGCTAAGCCTTTTGCTGATAAGGGGTACGCAGGAATCGGCGGTGGTGAATGGTATCATCGTTATAGCCAAAGTGGCGATAGTTATTTTAATTATAGTGATCGGATGGGGATTCATCAACCCTGTTAATCACGAAACATATATTCCACCGGCCAGTACCTATGTGGACCCGCATGGCATCAGTCATAGTTTCGGGGGCTTCTGGGGAATTATAGGAGCGGCAGGAGTAGTTTTTTTCGCTTTCATAGGCTTCGATGCCGTAAGCACTGCGGCGCAGGAAGCTAAAAATCCCAAAAGAGACATGCCCATCGGCATACTTGGCTCACTGGCCATTTGTACCATCCTCTATGTGCTTTTCGCCCATGTACTTACAGGAGTAGCCACTACAGAAGATTTCCGCACTACGGGTAAAGAAGCATCCGTAGCTTTCGTGATCAACAAATATATGCTGGGCTTCGGATGGCTGGGCAAGCTGGTAACGGTTGCTATCCTTGCCGGGTTCTCCTCTGTGATACTGGTGATGCTGCTGGGACAGTCGAGGGTATTCTACTCCATGAGCAAAGACGGTCTTCTGCCCAAGGTGTTCAGCGAAGTACACCCTAAGTTCAAAACACCCTATAAAGCCAACCTGATTGTCCTGGTATTGGTAGGCATATTCGCCGCGTTCATCCCGGGAGATGTGGTGGGCGACATGACGAGTATCGGCACCCTGTTCGCCTTCAGTCTGGTATGCGTGGGGGTAATCATTTTAAGGAAAACCAATCCCGAACTTCCGCGGGAATTTAAAACCCCGTTCGTACCGTTGGTTCCTATATTGGGTGTGGGGGCCTGTGTATTGATGATGCTGGGGCTGGGCTGGACCAACTGGCTGCGGCTGTTTGCCTGGCTGGGATTGGGTTTCATCATCTATTTCGGCTATAGCCGCAAAAACAGTAAATTGAACAATGTCCAGAAGGGTAAGATATAAAACATCTTTTACCGATAGGGAGCCGCTTGCCTGCAAGCGGTTTTTTATTGCGGCAAACTATTTACTTTTGCACACTGTTTCAATTAAATAATTTATATATGGGCCGCATATTTGAAGTAAGAAAAAGCAGCATGTTCGCTCGGTGGGACAAGATGGCCAAAAACTTTACCCGTATCGGCAAAGAAATCGCGATTGCCGTTAAAGCCGGGGGCCCTAACCCAGACGATAACCCTGCCCTGAGAAGGTGCTATCTGAATGCCAAAGGCGTAAACATGCCAAAGGACCGGGTAGAAGCCGCCATAAAACGAGCCATGGGCAAAGACATGACGAATTACGAGGAAGTGGTATACGAAGGCTATGCCCCTCACGGCATCGCACTACTGGTGGAAACGGCTACCGACAACCCGACACGCACCGTAGCCAACGTGCGTATGCACTTTAATAAAACTGGTGGCAGCCTGGGTACCAGCGGCTCCGTAGCCTTTACCTTTAACCGCTACGGAGAGTTTAAAATAAAAAACGAAGGTGTTAACCTGGAAGACCTCGAACTGGAACTGATCGATTTCGGCCTCGAAGAAATAGGAGAAGACAGTGAGGGCCATATAGTAATACGCGCCGCCTTCACCGAATTCGGCAATATGAGTAAGGCGCTCGAAGACAAAGGCATCACTCCCCTCAGCGCGGAGCTCACGCGGATACCCGTTACTACGGTTGAATTACCGGAAGAGCAGGCAAAAGATGTACTGGAGCTGGTAGATAAACTGGAGCAGGATGAGGATGTGCAAAAGGTTTATTATAATCTGAAATAAGAATACGGGTAATTTCAGATGTACACTGTTTTACATGAACAAACTATTTGCGGGGAAGGCATTGATCCCACTCATATTATTATCTGTCATCTTCTTCCGGATACCTTTTAGCGATTACGCCTTTCTCGACGAAACTCACCAACTATGGCATAATAACGACGGTTCTAACTTTAGCATGTTCCTGGTTCAGGGAAGACTTTTAACCGGATTAATTATAGAAAGATCTTTCTCACTGATTTTAACAGTTGCTGAAATTAAATACTTGCGCATCTTCTCGTTAGCCGGGTGGGTTATAGCCAGTTTGATCTGGATATACTTGCTCAATGACTGGAAGAAAAAGATAAAATTCGATACCAGGATTGCTTTGTTTATGAGCATTTTTCTGCCTTGCAGTATACCAGTTGCCATTTCAATAGGCTGGGCTTCCTGCATAGAGATTTTTATGGCTTTCATGGCCGGATTATTAAGCGGCCATATATTGTTTTGTGAACTGTTTGAACAAGAAAAGAGGAAGGTATTTTACTGGAAGATGATACCAATGTTTGCGCTGGCGTTATGTGCCCTATTCTTATACCAAACGGCTTTTGGAGCTTTTCTACTACCCTTCTTCCTCTATTTCGTTACAAGAAAAACGGGTAAGCCTTACCGGACAGTTCTAACAGGTGCAAGTGTTTATCTCGCGATCAGCCTGGTCTATTTTCTTTTGTTTAAATACTCATTGAAAGAATATGGAGTGATTGCAAGCGACCGAACGGACTTATCGATACAGCCCCTAAAAAAACTCTCCTTTTTCTTTTCACATCCACTGGCACAGGCATTTAGCTTTAACTTTCTTTATAATCTGCGGGGTATTGCGTCGCAGGTATTTTATCCGCTGATGCTCGCCTTATGGGTTATTACGGTGCTTACACGGAAAACATCTTTAATAATAAAACTACAGTACATACTTATGGTAATGGCATTGCTGGCCCTTATTTATCTGCCGGTATTATTGGCAAGGGAAAACTTCTCTTCTTACAGAACCATGCATTGTTTAAGTTTGGCCGGTGCGTTTTTGCTAACGGACGCTTTGCTTGGTATCATCAAAAAAGAACGCGTTAAAAACCTGTTCATTTATGGCTTTGCCACGGTTATATCGCTGGTAGCTTTTTATAATTTCAATGTCAATTTTATTCTACCGCTGGAAAAAGAATACACTTTAACGCGGTCGTATATCCGGAATAATTTTTCTGAGCATGTGAAACAAATCTATTTTATACGGCCGCCTGAATCGTTATTTTATAATCTATACGCCGTCAAAGTGTACAAGGATGAATTTGGTGTGCCGTCTACCTATAAAGACTGGACGCCGGAGCCGCTCGTTAAACAAATTATTTTCGAAATGATCAATAATAAAGAAGCAGCCGAAAGAATAGAAATCATTAACCTGGCTTACGATCAAAAGAATACCATTACTATTCCTCCAAACGATGTTACTTCCCTGCTGGTAGATATAGAAGCATTAAGTTTTAATAGGTCTGTTCAATAGTGGGACTGCGTATCATTCCCGCATCATTTTCATCACGGCATCCACCATTTCTTCGGCATTGGGTTTACCGAAATAATCCCCGTCACTCGCGTAGGCAGTGCGGTGGTCCTTAGCCGTTAGCGTGCGGGGAGCAACGTCCAGCCATTTATAACCGCCCTGTACTTCCATTACGTGGTTATACATATACGCGGCTGCGCCGCCGGGTACGTCCTCGTCTATAAAAATGATTCGGTTGGTTTTCTTTAACGATTTCAGAATATCGTGGTTAATGTCGAAGGGAAGCAGTGTCTGTACGTCTATTACTTCGCAGCTGATGCCCTGCTCCGCCAGCACCTGTGCCGCATCCTGAACGATGCGCAGGGTAGAGCCGTAGGATACCATGGTTACGTCGGTGCCTTCCAACAACACCTCGGGTATACCGAGTTGTACGGTAAACTGTAAAAGATTGGACGGCAGTTTCTCCTTCAGGCGGTAGCCATTGAGGCATTCGATCACGATGCCGGGGTCAACTCCTTTCAACAGGGTGTTATACATACCGGCGGCCTGCACCATATTGCGCGGCACGCAGATATGGATACCGCGGAGGGAATGGATCATCATGCCCATGGGAGAACCCGTATGCCATATGCCTTCGAGGCGATGACCGCGGGTACGCACGATCAGCGGGGCACTTTGCCGGCCCGCGGAACGGAAATGCAGGGTAGCCAGGTCGTCGCTTAAAGGCTGCAGACCGTATAAAAGATAATCGAGGTACTGAATTTCTGCAATAGGCCGGAGTCCGCGCATGGCCATACCTATGCCTTGTCCCATAATGGTCAGTTCGCGTATGCCGGTATCGGATATCCGCAGTTCGCCATACTTCGCCTGCAGGCCTGCAAAGCCCTGGTTTACATCTCCTATAAAGCCCAGGTCTTCGCCGAATGCGAATACGTAGGGATTGGAAGCAAATAGCTCATCGAAGTACCGGTTTAGTATTTCGTATCCGTTCATTACGGGGGTATCGGCAGCATATACGGCCTGCTGACCGGCCACCTTCAGCGGGCTGCGGGCACCTTCAAAATGCAGGTAGGAATTGTATAGCTTTTTGTTTTCGTCTTTCAGCAGGTGGTAGTAACTACGTAAGCCATCTGCCTTTGCGTCTTTACCGGCCAATAGCAGGGACCGGTGTATGGTGTTCATCACATCGCGCCGGTTAGGCTCACGATTACCAGCAAGCGACGTAGATAGTTTCTGCAGCCTGGAAGCCTGGTCGGGAAAATGACCGGAAAGCTGGTTGATCATGTTAACCGTTTCGGTTACCTGTTGCCGTATAGGAACCTGGTATTTTTCCCATGCATTATTTCTGCTTTCTTTAATGTATTGTTTGGCCGCCACTTCGATATCCATCAGTTCTTCTTCACTGGCAAGAGCGTTTTCCACGATCCATTCTTTCATTTTCCGGAGGCAGTCCCATTGCCGCTCCCATTCAAGTCTTTCCTGTGGCTTATACCGTTCGTGGCTGCCTGAAGTGGAATGACCCTGCGGCTGGGTTACCTCCTCCACGTGAAAGATAGCGGGTGTATGGGTCTCCCTTATTTTCCGTATGGCCGTTTCAAATACTTCGCACATGCCAGCATAATCCCATGCTTTTACTTTGTAGATGTCGAGTCCGTTCGTGCCCTCTTTTTTCTGCAATCCCTTTAGGGCTTCGGAGATGGAGCCTTTGGTGGTCTGGTATTTTTTGGGAACGGAAATACCGTATCCATCGTCCCATATAAAAAAGGCGATTGGTATTTGCAGTACGCCAGCGGCGTTTACCGTTTCCCAGAAATGTCCTTCGCTGGTGGCGGCATCGCCGATAGTGCAAAAACACACTTCATTGCCGTTATTGGAAAGATGCGGAAACTGCTGCAGGCTCTCCAGGTTACGAAACACCCGGGAAGTGTATGCAAGGCCGATGGCTTTCGGCATCTGGCCGGCAGTAGGTGCCATACCTGCCGTCAGGTTTTTACGATTTACCAGATCGACGCATTCCCCTTCTTCGTCCACCATGCGGGTAGCGAAATGAGAGTTCATCTGCCTGCCCGCACTGTGTGGGTCGTTGGAGCGGTCGGGGTCGGCATATAGTTGGGAGAAAAATTCATCTACCGTTGCACCGCCGCAGGCAAAGGCAAAGGTCTGATCGCGGTAATACCCGGTATAAAAATCACCTTCCTGGAAAAAACGGGCCATCACCACTTGTGGCACTTCTTTACCGTCACCAAAAATGCCGAACTTGGCTTTACCGGTGAGTACATCTTTTCGTCCCATCAAACTGGCTTCGCGGCTTTCGCAGCAAAGGCGGTAGTCGTTCAGCACGGCTTCCCTGAAATGATCGAAGGAAAGTTGACCGGCTGCAAGCAACTCATTAGTGGTTTGATTCTCCATTTAACAAAAATAAAGGAAAGAAAGGGAAATCGGTATTCCGGGGGATTTCAGGAAAAACAGGGTCGCCTTATATCCTTACGGGTAAATCCAGGAGGTATGAACTACGGGGAAATAAATCCGGTAAGAGATTTTAACAGGATTTCCGGATTTCAACTACAATATGTAAATTTGTTACACGTTACCATCGGCATTGAGCTGATCAAAACAGGGGATTTATGAAAAACATTTTTTCGTTTATTGTGTTACTTCATTTTTGTGCAAATTCCCTTGTTGCTCAGGATTCAGCATCAATGCGCAGCGGAACCAATAATTTGATGGAGCTGAAAGAAAAATCATTTGATTTTGGAAATATTTTACAGGGTCGCCCGGTATCGCATGAATTCGAGATAATCAATAAGGGTATAGATACACTCAGGTTGGAAAATGTTCAGGCCAGTTGTGGATGCACCACGCCTGTGTGGACTAAAGAGCCGGTAGCACCGAATGGCAGTACTAAAATAAAAGTGGGTTATAATTCGGTAGCAGAGGGTAGTTTTGAGAAAAGTGTGAGCGTGTTTTATAATGGCAACCAGGTAAAATCCATACTGATAAGGGGTAACGTGTACAAATCGCCTGCAACCCCGGCGCCGGTAAATACATCTATCGGATTATTAAAACAGATCAATTAATAACAATAACAAAGCATAAACAAGTATCATGAAAAAATTAGTATTCTCTTTATTGACAGTTATGATAGCCGCTACATCCTTTGCCCAGGGTAACGCAGTACCGGTAAAGAAAGCATCTGAAGCGATCTCTTTTACGGAACTGAAGCATGATTTCGGCAAAATTAAACAGGGGGTTCCCGTAACATACAATTTTGCCTTTAAAAACATAGCCAAGCAGCCGGTAGTAATTGAATCAGCCACTGCCAGTTGTGGATGTACTACACCAGCCTGGCCTAAGACACCCGTGTTGCAAACCAAGGCAGATAAAATTACGGCAGGTTTTAATGCAGCGGCACCCGGACCCTTCAGTAAAGCCATCCAGGTTAAAGTAGCAGGGTACGACCAGCCACTTGAACTGAATATTACCGGAGAGGTATTGAACGCGGAAGAATTTGCGAAATATGAAGCCAGTAAGGCGAAAAAGAATACAAAATAATTTGTTATAGTTCATTTGAATCCCCGCAACTGCGGGGATTTTTTTTGACTTTACCGTACTTTTGCGGCATGTTAACAATCAGCCAAAGAGGCGATACCATGCCTGCCTCTCCCATCCGTAAGCTGGTGCCTTTTGCAGAAGCAGCCAAAAAAAGAGGCACCCATATTTATCATCTTAATATTGGTCAGCCAGACATTGAAACCCCGCAACTGATGCTGGACGCGGTAAAAAATGCGGATTTTAAAGTACTGGAATACAGTCATAGTGCCGGTAATGAAAGTTACCGCCGAAAGCTGGTAACCTATTATGCCAAAACGGGTTTAACCGTTAATCACCAGCAGATCATCGTTACTACCGGCGGTTCCGAGGCTATACTGTTTGGATTCCTGGCCTGCCTGGATGCCGGTGATGAAGTAATTATACCCGAACCTTTTTACGCCAACTATAACGGATTCGCAGTAGCTGCGGGTGTATTGGTGAAACCCATTACATCCGGCATAGAGACCGGCTTTGCCCTGCCCTCTATGACCGAATTTGAAAAAGCGATCACTTCCCGCACCAAAGCGATCGTGATCTGCAACCCCAACAACCCTACCGGCTACCTGTATAGCCGCGAAGAGATGGAAATACTAAGGGACATCGTGATTAAACACCAGCTTTTTCTTTTTTCCGATGAAGCATACCGGGAATTCTGTTATGAAGGGGAACATGTTAGCGCTATGCAACTTAGCGGGGCAGAAGAGCATGTGGTGCTGATGGATACCATCAGCAAACGGTACAGCGCCTGCGGCGCAAGAATAGGGGCATTGGTCACCAAAAACCAGCAGGTGCTCGATGCTGTCATGAAATTTGCACAGGCGAGGCTCAGTCCCCCTGGTTTCGCCCAGATTGCCGGGGAGGCCGCTATCGATTTGCCGGATAATTATTTCGATACCACCCGGACTGAATATAAACTCAGAAGGGATACACTGGTGGCACGGCTGAACGGCATGCCGGGTGTTTATTGTCCGAACCCGGGAGGGGCTTTTTATGCAATCGCCCGGTTACCTATTGACGATGCGGATAAGTTCTGCCAGTGGCTGCTGGAAGATTTTTCACATAACGGTTCAACACTAATGCTGGCACCTGCTACTGGTTTTTATGGGACACCGGGATTGGGTAGAAATGAAGTGCGACTGGCCTATGTGTTAAACGTAAATGATATAAATGCCGCAATGGATTGCCTGGCAAGGGCCCTGGAAGTATACGACAGATCAAAATGAAGGTATCATTAATACATTAAAATAAAATTTATATCAAATAAATGTTTGAAGTTTGAATTTTTTGATGCATTTTTACATCATAATAATCACATCGAAAAAAAAATAATATAGAGAGAATTAGATGATGATGTGTTCATAAAATTTATTTCAACTCTTTTTCATATGGCAAGCAATCGTTGAGGCCACCTGTTTCTACAGGAGGCCCTTTTTTTTGAGCCGAAACTAACCGCTTATTATTCTCTATGACTAACCCCACCATTAAAAACCTCATGATTGCTCATGAGGTTTTATATTTCAGGTATTACAAAAATTTAAAGCGCTTACCCCTTTGGATTGAGTGCCGTTTTTATTCGCTCCGCCAGATCCTGCAAATGATACTTGCTCATGTTATCCCTCACAAAAGGCAGGGCCGCCAAAATCTCGTTGCGGAGCGTTTGTAGATGGGCTTTGGTAAGTGAACTGATATCCGATTTGGAAGCGTCCGGGCCACCTAGTGACAAAGTGAGCCCTCCTAAAGTAATGCCACTGCTACCCGCAGTTGGAGTAACGATCGCGATCATACGATTTACGTAACTTTTTTGCAAATCCCTTCGGTAATGGGTGATAACGGAACGGGCAGGCAGTTCACTCCAAACCGACTTCTTCAGATCGCGGTAGAGTTCCTCTATGGTATACGCAGCTGCGTCCCTGTTGGCGGATGCTACCATCCTGGACAAACGGGGAGTAGACAGTACAGATACTATTACGTTATCCAGCAAGCTGGTATAACGGTCGGTAGAAGGCTCGCTTATTTTATTCAGCACATTTTTATCCAGCAGCCACGAAGGAGTGGTAAACACCTGTTTACCCAGGAAGTCCACAGCTTCTTTTTGTACCGCTTTAGGGGCAGGCTTATATACATCTCCTTTTTGGTCGGAGCTTTTAAACGTTTCGTAGATACCGCCGATGTTTTTAAGCACATGGCCTATATAGCGGTTATACTGGCCAAACACCTGTGCGTACATATCGGTCAGGTTCTGATAAGTGTCTGCCTCTTCCTTTGTCCAGTCGGGAAGGCTTGCCATTACCCGCTTCAGGTTTTTAATGCCGTACTCCCCGGCTTTCATATTATTATCTCCCAGCGATTCCGTTTGAGATCGGGGATCATTATTAAAACTTTCTCCGCCAAACCAGTACATCGGATCGGTTTCGTGTGCTATTACCCATTTGTTCAGCACCTTTTTTTCTTCCTCTTCATCCAGCGATTCAGACACGGGTTTATATCCCCATTCAATGGCCCATTTATCGTATACGCTTATTTTGGGGAAAAGATTCTTTACCCCATCTTCCGGCTGTGCAACATAATTAAAGCGTGCATAATCCATGATAGAAACGGTATGGCCGTATTTTTCGATCCAGGCCTTATCTCTCAGCTTCTCCACCGGCGTGGCGTTGCTGGCTCCCATATTATGACGGAGACCCAGCGTATGACCTACTTCGTGAGAAGATACGAAGCGCACGAGTTGGCCCATCAAAGAATCGTCAAACTTCATTTTACGTGCGCGCTCATCGGAAGGGGCAGCCTGGATAAAGTACCAGTCGTGCAGCAGGTTCATCACGTTATGATACCAGCCGATATGGCTTTCGATGATCTCTCCGCTGCGCGGGTCGTGCACATTGGGGCCATAAGCATTCTGCACATCGGAGGCAAAGTAGCGCAGTACGGAGTAACGCGCATCCTCCAGGCTCATGGAAGAATCATTTTCCGGCCAGTCTTTACCCATAATGGCGTTCTTAAAACCGGCTTGCTCAAAAGCTGCGTTCCAATCGTTGATACCCTGTATAAGATATGATCTCCATTTTTTAGGCGTGGCGGGATCTATGTAGTAAACGATCGGTTTTTTAGGTTCCACCAGTTCTCCCTTTTTCCATTTCTCCCTGTCTTCCTCTTTCGGTTCGAGCCTCCACCTGACCGCGAATACGCTGTTTTGAACCTTCTGCTGGTTGTCGCTATACTCGGTATAGTCGTCGGCAAAATAACCAACCCTGGAATCGAACAGTCTTTTACGCATCGGTTTGGCAGGCAGCAGTATGAACGAGTTATTCAGTTCAAGCGTTACAGCCCCGGCTGCGGAAGCGGCGGGCAGGCCACTTTGTGAAGGCCCCCCGAAAGGCGAAGGAGCGGCAGGGGGCGAAGCCCCGAACGTTTTAACCGTTCTTACCTCCGCGTTAATGGGAAAGGTTTTGATAGTATCGATATAAGACCGGTCGCTTAATATACCTCCCAGGTTAAGGGCTCTTTTGGCAGCGGGCGAAAGGGAGACCACCTGATTATCTCCTTTAAAAAAATCAGTTACATCTATCACCACCGCTTTACCCGAATCTTTACCAAAGGCCTTTACATCGAAAGCGGCTCCTATAGGATCGAGGTTGCTATTACGCACTGCCTGAAAGATAGGACTGGCCGAATCTTTGGCTACGCTAACGGTAGTTACCACCCGCATAAACATATTATTGGAAGGTCCTTTCTCCCAGCGGATCACCTGCTGATTCACCAGCTCACCGCCGTAAGCGGCGCCCCCGGCGGCTACTTTGCTGAAGCGGGTAATAGCCATAATGTCTTTATTTAAAATGGAGTCCGGTAATTCGAAATACCATTTATCCTCTACCCGGTGCACTGTAAACAATCCGCTGGCACTAACGGCTTTGGAAGTGATCACCTCCTTAAAAGGCTTAGGGCCCGTTTTAGGGGCAGGCACTACCGTTACGGGAGCCGGCGGCGGTGCAGGCGTGGGTGTCTTCTTTTTTTGCGCCGACAGGGTTATGGTAAGCATGGTAGCCACTGCCATTAGCAGTTGCTTTTTAAACAGGTATTGCATCGATACAAATTTGGGTTTATAAAAGAAATGTGTGTAAAGAAAACATCTACGAGGCACATCACAAAATAAGTGTGACCAGTGCGATTATATAAGGACAAACGGCCTATTCCGCCAGCCGGTATATCTCTGGCAGGTTCCTGCCCAGTCCGTCATAATCCAGACCATATCCTACCACAAACTTGGATGGTATAGAAAACCCCGTGTATTCTATCTGTAATGGAAAAATGATCGCTTCCGGTTTATGGAGCAAAGCGACTATAGACAGAGAAGCGGGTTGCTGGTGTTTTAGCTGGGGAAGAAATGCATTCAGTGTTTTGCCTGTATCTACTATGTCTTCGATAATAACTACGTGCCGGTCGAATAACTCAACATCCAGACCTATGGCGGTCACTACGGGGCCGGTCGATTTAAGTCCCCGGTAAGAAGCCATTTTTATAAAACAGATTTCGGCTTCTATGGTAACGGCTTTAAAAAGATCGGAAGCGAACATGAAAGAGCCATTGAGGATGGCTATAAAAAGGGGGCGTTTGCCGTCGAAATCTTCATTTAACTGCCCGGCTATAGCAGATACCCGGCCGGAAATATCCGAAGCAGTTAAATAAGGTTCAAAATATTTATCGTGCAGCTTTAACATACCCCTAAGTTTTTATAAAGATAGCAGATAATAAATATCCTGCCCGTCTTACTTCCACAGCGTATTTGCCAGGTAAGCCATCTATATGAGTTGTCTGCTGCTATTGCAATGCGGGTCTTGCGTCTGCTTTTTCCTGTAAATACAGTTTCTCACCATAAGTTGGTTCCATTCCTTCGCCCAGGTTGTTGAATAGCATCAGGCTTTCCAGGCGAATGCCTTCTTTCTGACTGATATCATACAACCGTTCGCCCTTCTGAACGATATGAAATTCTCCATAGCCCTCTTTCCGCTTGCGCTGAAGGAAAACCAACTGCCCGGGAGGCACGATATCCTTTTCTGCTTTGAGGTCATTGAAATCGAGCAGCCGGCTAAGTGATACATCATATTGCTGGGCGATGGAAAGCCATGATGTGCCAGGCTTAGCAAAAATAACTTTGGTCTTATTGATCTCAAAATCGGTAACCGGATAATCCGGCACCGGCATAGTAATCACCGGCTCGGAATAAACCGATTCGCTGGAAGCGGCTTCATTGCCCGGCACTATATCGGTTGCAAGCCCTCCTATTGCCATAAGGGTATATTGATCCAGGTTGTTTTCCCTGATCAGTCTGATAAGTATCTGTGAGTATTTGATATTAGTGGCATACCCGGCTTTTTTCAGTCCATAAGCCCAGCCTTCATAATCGGTAGGGTCGAGTTGAAAAAGAAAGGCATAGCGCGGGCTGCCTTTAAGAAAATTAGAATGGTCCCTGTAAGAATCCTCCGCTTTCTCGTAACTGCGGAAACATTCTCCTGCGGCGTCGTCGTCGTGATACACTTTGGCACCGGCCCAGCCCGTTTTACATTTAATGCCGAAGTGGTTGTTAGACTTTACCACGAGGTCGCTGGTGCCGGCGCTCGTTTCGTGGATGCCCTGGGCCAGTTTGATGGAAGCCGGCACTCCCGTACGTTTCATTTCACTGATGGCGATATCTTTATATGCGTTGATATAGTTGGCCACATCTTCTTTACGCTGACCGTATACGGTAACAGCGGACAGTAATAAAAATCCACTTATAACAATGATACGTTGCATTCTTTATCTATTAGCTGTTTAATTTTTTAAAATCAATAATAAACCATCCCTGACCGTAAGCATCACTTTATCTACCGATTCGTCCTGCCTTACCACTTCATTAAAAGCATGCATAGCTATGGCATTCTTCGTTTTAATTTCGGCTTCCAGCACCTGGCCGTGAAATAAAACATTGTCGGCCAGGATAAATCCTCCTTTTCTTACACATCGCAAAACGGCCTTGTAATAAGCAATATAATTTGTTTTATCGGCATCTATGAAAACGATATCCCATTCGTGGTGCAGGGCAGGAATGATCTCCAACGCATTTCCGGTATGTAATATTATACGGTCGCTCATACCGGCCCTGTTAAAGTTATCCCTTGCCGTTGCGGCATCCTGTTCCCGTAGCTCTATCGTATGCAACTGTCCGCCGGGCTGTAGACCCCTTGCCAGACAAATAGCGCTATAGCCTGTAAAGGTTCCTATCTCCAGGATGCGCATGGGTGCGGCGATACGGCTGATCATTTCAAGAAAACGACCCTGGAGGTGACCGCTGAGCATATGTGAATGGGGATGATGTTCATCGGTTTGCCTGTGTACCCGCTGCAACACTTCATCTTCCGGTGAAGAGAAGCGTTCGGCATATACCTGTGCTAATGAGTTGATGAGTTCCAAGCGGTAAAGTTACGATAGAATCATGAATGTCTCAACGTGCCGGCAGCAACCGGCCGGGACACGAGCAACAGGCCAATGAACGTGAGCAGTCCGTTTACAATAATCAGTTCCTCGGCAAATACATACCCACCCAATAGTTCCTTCGAATATTTATCGATAAAAAAACATAATAGCGGGGCAAGCAGGCAGATTACCGGGGTGGCTTTATCCATAACCGACCGTTTTTTTGCATAAAGGGAAAATGCATACAGGCCAATAAGCGGCCCATATGTAAACGTGGCCACTTTAAAAATAGCACTAACCACAGATGCATCATTAATAGCATTGAACAGCAGGATCACCACCAGTATTAAAACGGAGAACCCTACATGCACCCAGTGCCGAGTAGCTACTTTACCTGTATTGTTTGCATTCTTTTCTTTATCAAATCCTAAAAAGTCGATGCAGAAAGAGGTGGTAAGGGCGGTGAGCGCACTGTCCGTAGTGGCAAAGGTAGCGGCCGTGAGGCCCAGCATAAACACCACTGCGGGAATACCTTTAAAACTATTCAGCGCTATCTCCGGAAAAAGATAATCCGTTCTTGGTTTGCCTGAAACCGCATCCAGTGGTATAGCGATCCCGTTCTTATTGGCGTATACATATAAAAGGGCTCCTACGCTCAGGAAGAAAAGGTTAACGATCACAAATACGACGGTAAAGGTGAACATGTTCTTTTGTGCTTCGCGGATATTTTTACAGCTCAGGTTTTTCTGCATCAGGTCCTGGTCCAGCCCAAACATACCGAGTGTAACGAATACGCCACCCAGGAACTGTTTGGTAAGATGAAATTTACTGCTCACAAAATCGTCGAGGAAAAATATTTTGGAATAGCCGCTTTCTTTAATGGTTTCGAATGCCGTGAAAATATTCAGATCAAGGCTGCGGCAGATAAAATAGATAGAGAAAAAAACGGAAGCTACAAGGAACACCGTCTGCAGGGTATCGGTAATAATAATGGTCTTTAAGCCTCCTTTAAATGTGTAGCCCCATATAAGCGTAAGACAAATAACGATGGTAAGCCAGAACGGCACACTCATAGCGTCGAAGATATAACGCTGTAATACGATAGCCACCAGGTAAAGCCTGAAAGCGGAACCTATGGTGCGTGACAGCAGGAAGATGGCAGCGGCCGTTTTATGGCTTACAGTCCCCAGTGTGCGCTCTATCACTTCATAGATAGAAGTGAGTTGCATCCGGTAATACAAAGGAAGCAGTACGGTAGCCACTATTACATAACCAACGGCATTGCCCAGTATAAACTGGAAGTACCGGAATTCCGCACCGCTGGGGGCACCCACTTCACCGGGTACCGATATAAAAGTAACTCCGCTTAATGCCGTACCTATCATACCGAAAGCCACGAGGTACCATTTGGAATTGCGGTTGGCTATAAAAAAAGTGGAATTATCAGAAGATTTGCGTGATGTAAAGTAAGAGACCAGTATCAGCATCAGGAAATATCCTAATATAAAGGAAAGCAGTACGATTGGGGACATATATTTATTTAAATTAAAAACCTATGTTGTAGCCGAAGCTGAAAAAGATTTTATCCCCATATGGATTCCTGTCCTGTTGTAAAATATCATACTGCGCCATCACGATAAAAGCGCCCGGTCCTGCGGGCAGCGCGCCACCTGCCCCCAGTAGCAGCGATGGAATAAATTTACTTTCCAGCTTGTATGTATTAGAGTAATTAACTCCGCTTTCCTTTAATTTTCCCCAGGTATAATTTAGTTCCGGCTGCACCTGCAAGAGTATTTCCGGGATAGGATATACTCTTCCAAAAATATTTAACCCGGCCACTCCCTGGTTATACCGCTCCCGGCTGCCATCGGAATAGTCTGTTCTTAAAGATGAATAAATAAAATTGACACCCGCACCTGCCGCGAAATATTTATTAAAGCGGTATCCTAACTGCGGCGATACATTAATAAGGGTATAATTCCCGAAATTGATACCGAAGTTACCGCCTACAAATAATTTACTTTTATCCAATCCGCCGCCATCGGTTTCAGGCTCGCTGTATTGCGCAAAACCGTAAGTCGTGCCTATCATCAATAATGCGATCAGAAGATAATTTTTCATAAACTATATTTTAATCAAAAACTTTTCCTGCATTCAGTATATTGTTAGGATCGAACGCTTTTTTGATACCCCGCATCAACTGCAGCTGTGTTTCGGAGAAAACGATATCCATATATCGTTTCTGAATAAGACCTATGCCATGCTCTCCGCTGATAGTGCCTCCCAGGCTGTATACCAGCGAGAAAAGTGCCCTGATGCCAAGTATCACTTCTTCATTGTCGGCACTATTTGCGGTACTCGCTTTAATACGAATGTGCAGGTTGCCATCGCCCGCATGTCCATAACATACGGCATGAAAATTATATTCTATACCCAGGCGTTTCACGCCTTTAATGAGGGCAGGCAATTCGGCGCGGGGTACCACCGTATCTTCTTCTATGGTGTAGCCATCCAGCTTAACGGCTTCCGCTACGCGACGTCTCATTTTCCATAGTTCTTCTTTCTGCTGCGCATCATCCGCAAACAAAACATCTTCCGCACCATAACCCATCAGCACTTCACTAATGGCTTCCATCTCTCCCATCAGCACTTCTACATTATTACCGTCCACTTCCACGATCAGGTGAGCTTCTATGTCATCTGCTATAGGTATGGTGGTGTTCTGTACAAAGTCGCTTACTATCCGCAACGCTTCTACTTCCACCAGTTCCATGGCACTCGGCACAAAGCCTGCACGGAAAATGGCACTCACCGCTTCTCCGGCCTTCTCCAGGCTTTTAAACGGCACCAGCATCAGCAGTTCGTACCTGGGAAGGGGTATCAGTTTAAGTACTATTTTAGTGACAATGCCGAGGGTTCCCTCGCTGCCGACGATCAACTGGGTAAGATTGTATCCGGTTGAATTTTTAAGGACATTGGCCCCTGTCCATATAATGTCTCCCGAAGGCAGAACGACCTGCAGGTTCAGTACATAATCCCGAACCACTCCATATTTTACCGCTTTGGGGCCGCCGCTATTGGCAGATATATTACCCCCTATAAAACAACTTCCCCGGCTACTGGGATCGGGCGGATAAAAAAGTCCTTTTTCTTTCACGGCATTTTGCAGTACTTCCGTAATTACCCCCGGCTCTGTAGTTACCTGGAGGTTTCTCTCGTCGATAGACAAAATAGTATTAAGTCTTTCCGTAGATATCAGCACTCCACCCAGGTGGGGCAATGCGCCGCCACTCAGACCGGTACCGGCACCACGCGGCGTAACGGGTATCCTGTCACGGTTGCATATCTTTAAAATTTTGCTTATTTCTTCCGGGGTTCGGGGCTTCAGTACTATTTCCGGCAGGTAGAGTAGGTGTTCGGTCTGGTCGCGTCCATAATTATCGAGCGATTCTTCATCGGCAAACACATATTTTTCACCAATAATAGCTTTAAACTGTTCCAGGTGTTCGGCAGTCAGTATAGCTTTTATAGCTAGTGTTTCCATTCACAAAAGATTTTTGTAAAAATAAGGAATTGATGTTTGCATAATACTACTATTTCCACGCAAATGCAGGAATATGCGTTTATTTTTGTTAATATTATTTACAAAGCCGCATAAAACAGCTAAGGTTATGGTCGCAGCAGGTCAGGCGATATTTTTAAATGCCATCATCACTCTATCCCAGGCAAGTTTAGCAGCCGCTGCATTATAGCGGGTAGGTGCGGTATCATTGAAAAATGCGTGCTGGGCTCCTTCATATACATACAATTCGTATTTTGTACCTGCTTTTTTCAGTGCTTCCTCGTAAGCAGGAATGCCGGCATTTACCCGTTCGTCCAGGCTACCATAATGTAACTGGACAAAAGCCTTTATCCTTGGGACCTCCGATGCATCGGGCTGACGTCCATAGAAAGGAACAGCCAGGTTAAGCTCCGGGACATTTACCGCGAGTTGATTGGCCATCGCGCCACCCCAGCAAAAACCTATACAAGCGGATTTACCGTTGCTGTCCTCACCGCTCTTTAAATATTCAACCGATTTTATAAAGTTCTGCAGGGTTTGTTTGGCATCTATCTTTCCAAATAATCCGCGGGCTTCATCTTCATTAGCCGGGGTTCCTCCCTGGGGCGAAAGCGCATCGGGGGCCAAAGCAAGGTAGCCTGCTGCGGCTATGCGGCGGGCTACATCTTCCGTATGCGGATTGAGTCCCCTGTTTTCATGCACCACCACTACGCTACCGAATTTTCCCTTGCCAGCGGGCTTAGCCAGGTATCCTTTCATCGTACAATTATCGCCCGGGTAACTGATGTAGTCCGTTACGATCCGGCTATCCTGCGGAGCAACGGTTTGAGCATTGGCATAGTTAACTTCCAGCAGGGGAAGTAGTGACAAGGCAGCCGTTATGCTTCCGGTAAACATAGCCAGCTTACGTATAAATTCGTCCCTACTAAGCGGCTTATGCGTGTATTCGTCGAACAGATCTATGATTTGCTGGTCCATACTTGTAAATTGTTGCTGTAAGATAAACCATTAAAAACTAACGCGTTGTGGTATATTGGCAAAACAACGGGGCCGCAGCAATGTTCCGGAGTTTGTATTTATGCCTGGATAGCTTAGCTGATCACCGAACTAAACGGCAGCTTACCGGCCTTTTCTCTGCGTAATGAGATCGGTGACTCTCTCCTGGTCTACGGGGGAAGGTAATCATTAGCGCACGCCCCTTGCACGCGCCTTGCACATTGGTTGCACATTAGAGAAAAGTCTCTATAAGGTCTCTATAACGTCTCTATAAGGGCTCTATAAGGGGTCATTCATCTTCTTATTTAGCACTTATTGTTACTTTTGTGATAGCAAAAACAATCATCATAACGGACAACATTGAAAACACGCCTTTACACTACCGATCTTACCATTATATCCCGGCAGGCTAAAGGCCGGGAAAAAGAAAACGAGGCTTTTCATATATTCCTATTATCCACGCATGCAGTAGAGACCGATACGCGCGTACACCACCTGAATGCAGCGGTAGAAGCGGCAGTGGATTGCACCGAATGCGGTAATTGTTGCCGGAGTCTGATGATCAACGTAACACCGGCCGAAGTGGATACGCTGGCGACCATGATGAAAAAAAGCAGTATAGAAATCAGGGAAAAATATATTGAAGAAAGTTTGCAGGGAAGTCTGGTAATGAATACTATTCCCTGTGCATTCCTGGCAGAGAACAAATGCTCCATCTATCAAAACCGGTTTACGGAATGCAGGGATTTCCCGCACCTGTACAAGCCGGGATTTACCCGGCGATTTACGGGAACCATCCTGCATTATGCTACCTGCCCCATCGTGTATAATGTAATCGAGCTGCTGAAGCGGGAAATGAAATTTGAAACCGCCGAATTCCGGTAAACAATCAGGGATACATTATTCCTTTAATTCTTATCTTCAGGCATACCAAAACCAGGAAGATGCGCTTACTATTATTTATTGCAATCCTACTTTTCAATAACACAAATTTGCATGCCCAGCAAACCCAGAAACCGCCACTTCATGGTAAAAACTGGATGGCCATTACCGGGAAACCACTGGCCGCAACTGCTGGGAGCATGATTTTTCAGAAAGGCGGCAATCCGGTGGACGCCGCCTGCGCCATGCTGGCGGCTACCTGCACTATGTGGGATGTATTGAGCTGGGGTGGGGAAACTCAGGCGCTTATTTATAATCCAAACAACAAAAAAGTAATCGCCATCAATGCTATGGGCGTTGCGCCAACAGGAGCTACCCCGGCATTTTTTAAAAACAAGGGAATGAATTTCCCTCCTGAATATGGTGCACTGGCAGCCACTACACCCGGTACGCCGGGTGGTATTTGCTATATGCTTGCGGAATATGGTACCATGAGTTTAAAAGAAGTATTAACGCCTGCCATGCAACTGGCTGCTGGTTACCCCATAGAAGCACAAACAGCAAATAGCATAGAAAGAAACAAGGAACGCATTAAAGAATGGCCTTACTCCAGCCATGTATTTTTAACACACTCAGGCTCGACGCGTGAAGCACCGGAAGCGGGAGAAATATTTGTGCAAAAGGAACTATTGGAAACGCTGGAGAAAATGATAGCTGCCGAACAGGATGCACTGTTAAAGAAAAAATCGCGTAAAGAAGCTATCTATGCGGCTTATGACCGGTTTTACAAAGGAGACATCGCCCGGGAGTTTGTAAGAGGTTGCCAGGAACAAGGGGGACTGATTACATTAAACGACCTGGCCAACTGGAAACCGAAAGAAGAAGAACCACTGCACACCAATTATAAAGGCGTGGATGTATATAAACTGCAGCAATGGACGCAGGGACCGGTACTGCTGCAAAGTCTCAACATACTGGAAAACTTCGATCTTAAAAGCATGGGTTATAATTCGGCCCGTTATATACATACGCTCTATCAGGCTATGAGTCTTTCTTTCGCGGATCGTGATTTTTATTATGGCGATCCCCTGTTTCCACCGGCAGAACCTATAAAAGGGCTGCTTAGTAAAGAGTATGCGAAAAGCAGGAGCCGACAGATTTTACCGGGTAAAAACAACCCGTCTATTGGTCCGGGAAACCCCTACCCATTCGAGGGAAAGATAAATCCTTATATACCACTCCTGAAAAAAAGGGGATTTAATGTCGACACCACTCTCCGGCCGGGAACCGCAACGCCCGCGCATGACGTTACAGTGGCTGTCGATTTTGGAGAAAGCGGCCGGCAGGTAACCGATGATGATTACCAGGATATGTTGTGGAGAGGCACTACGTCCGTGGAAGCGGCAGACACTTCAGGATGGGTGGTATCCATTACACCCAGCGGAGGATGGGTGCCTGCCTGTATTGCCGGCCATACCGGCATAGGAATGAGTCAACGCATGCAAAGCTTTGTGCTTGATTCTTCGCTAAATCCTTTTAACGTTGTAGCTCCCGGAAAGCGACCCAGGGTTACACTAACGCCCTCACTGGCACTTAAGGATGGTAAGCCCTTTTTATCATTCGCGGTGCAGGGAGGCGATACCCAGGACCAGAACCTGCTGCAGTTTTTCCTGAACATCGTGGAATTCGGAATGACCGTTCAGCAGGCAACGGAAGCTGCCAATATTATCAGCGATCAGTTATGGCTTTCACTCGGGGGCACAAAAACGGCTGACCGGCAACCGAGCCCGGGTTCGCTTGAGCTCAATAAAAGCACCCCTGATACCATAAGAAACGAGCTGAAAAGCATGGGTTACATCCTGCAGTATGCCGACCGCACCAGCGGGCCCATTAATGCGATCTACTTCGACTGGAAGCACCGCAGCTTATGGGGCGGGAGTAGTAATTATGGCGAGGATTATGGTATAGCCTGGTAATTATCAGAACCGGGCAGAAAGTGTTACACCATACGTAAGCGGGTTACCCAGGTGCTGCGCACCAAAATCATATGCATAGGCTACATAATCTTTATCGCCCAGATTCCTGCCCCATACCATCAATGCATAGTTACGGAAACTACCCCCGAGGCTGGCGTTAAACAAACTGTAGGGCGACTGCCGGATGGTGTTGGCTGCATCGAACCAGGTATTACCGAGATAACGCCATTCCGTTCTTGCCACCAGGTTTACCCTGTGCTCTGCCGATAGTACCTGTGTGTATTGCAATGCCAGCATGGAAGTAAGTTCCGGAGTAAATATCTGCCGCTTG
>JANNOM010000088.1:0-6124 GCA_031399065.1 Chitinophagaceae bacterium | reverse complement strand
GGAGTCCGCCATCGACCCTGATGTGATCTCGATAAAAACCACCTGCTACCGGCTGGCCCCCAACTCCAAAGTGATTAATGCCCTGATCAATGCCGTAAGGAATGGCAAGCAGGTAACGGTCATTCTCGAACTAAGGGCCCGCTTCGAAGAAGAAGCCAACCTGGAATGGAAAGAAATACTGGAAGAGGAAGGGGTGAAAGTACTGACCGGTATACCCAATATGAAAGTGCATGCCAAGATATGCCTGATCAAAAAAAGAATGGATAACCGCACCCTTAATTATGGATTCGTAAGTACCGGTAACCTGAACGAAAAGACGGCCACGCTGTATGGGGATCATTGCCTGCTGACGGCTAACCGGCGCATTATGGCAGATGTGAACCGCATCTTTAATTACCTGGAAAGGCCAACGAAAGAGGGCATGCAACTGCTGAAGAATTGCAGCACGCTGATTCCCTGCCCGGTAAGCCTGCGTAAAGAATTAATAAAGATGATCAACCGGGAAATAAAATTTGCGAAGAATCAAAAGAAAGCCGGTATTTATTTAAAAATGAATTCCCTCTCCGATGAAGAGCTGATCGACAAACTGTATGAAGCGGCACGCGAAGGTGTGGAAATCAAACTGATCGTGCGGGGTATCTTCTGCATGTATTCTCAAAGTAAACGCTTCACCCACCCGGTGCAGGCTATCAGCATAGTGGATGAATACCTGGAGCATGCAAGAGTATTTACGTTTCATAATGGTGGTAAAGAAAAAGTTTATATATCTTCGGCAGACTGGATGGTAAGAAACCTGGATCACCGGGTGGAAGTAACCTGTCCCGTGCTGGATAAAAACATTCAGCAAAGGCTGAAGACGATATTCAATATACAGTTAAGCGATAACGTGAAAGCAAGGATACTTAACAATGAACTGAATAACGAATACGTGAAGCCGGAAAAGAACAAAAAGGTACGATCGCAGGTGGAGATATATAATTATCTGTATAACCTGCTCAAACCACCGGTGATAAAGTCAGAGCCAGTTGCCAGTACCGTCCGGATTCAACCGGCGGAGATCAGGAAACCATAAACAACCAATAATTTGAGACTGGCAGCCATCGATATAGGAAGTAATGCAGCGAGATTACTGATATCCGACGTTATACCTAACGGCAGTCCCCAACCGGAATTCAGCAAGCTGAACCTGATAAGGGTTCCACTGCGCCTGGGCTTTGATGTATTCGAATACAAGAGAATATCCCCTGCCAGGGAAGAAATGATCGTAAAGACCATGCAGGCATACAAACATCTGATGGATGTGTATTCCGTTACTTCTTATAAAGCCATTGCCACCTCAGCTATGCGGGATGCGGAAAATGCCCGGGAAATCATAGAGAAAGTTTGGCTGCAGACAGGTATCCGGATAGAAGTGATTTCGGGCGACCAGGAAGCAGCGGTTATCTATCAGACCAATATTATCGAAAACCTCGACCGCGATCATTTTTATTTATACATAGACGTTGGCGGCGGCAGCACGGAGCTTACTTTTTTTGATGAGAAACAAATCGCGGCCAAGCATTCTTTCGATATCGGTACCATACGGCTTATCAAGAACCAGGTGCTGAACGGGCAGTGGGAAGAGATGAAAGATTATATAAAAGATAAAATCAGGAACCAGAAAAACATCATGGCTATCGGTTCCGGCGGAAATATCAATAAGATATTTTCCATGAGCAAACGCAAAGACGGCAGACCCCTTTCTATTCAATTGCTGAAAGACTACTATAATGAATTGAACAGCGTACCCCTGGGTGAAAGAATGAAACTATACAAACTAAGGGAAGACCGGGCCGACGTAATACTACCCGCGCTCCAGATATACATCAACGTGATGCGTTGGTCTAACGCGGAAGAAATTTTTGTACCTAAGATAGGGCTTGTAGATGGATTGATACACCAGTTATACATGGAAATAACAACCGGTAAACCGATGGAAACAACTTAACCCGTTATTACTTACTTAATCTTTCAAAACGATCAGATGTCCATACATAAAGACGTAAAAAGAATTACTACTCACACCATCCAGAAGATGAAAGATAGTGGCGAAAAGATCGCCATGATCACCGCTTACGATTTTTCGTTTGCCGGTATTTTCGACCAGGCGGGGGTAGACATTATACTGGTAGGAGATTCGGCCAGCAACGTGATGGCCGGTCATGAAACAACGCTTCCCATTACGCTTGACCAGATGATTTACCACGCATCGTCCGTGGTAAGGGCGGTAAAGAGATCGCTGGTAGTGGTGGATCTTCCCTTCGGCTCTTACCAGGGTAATTCCAAAGAGGCATTGCTATCCACTATACGCATCATGAAAGAAACGGGTGCACATGCCATCAAGCTGGAAGGCGGCGAAGAGGTACTGGAATCCGTAAAACGTATATTGTCTTCGGGTATACCGGTAATGGGACACCTGGGGTTAACGCCACAGTCTATTTATAAGTTCGGTACTTATACTGTAAGAGCCAAAGAAGAAGCGGAAGCGCAAAAGCTGAAGCAGGATGCGTTGCTGCTGCAGGAAGCCGGATGCTTTGCCATGGTGCTGGAGAAGATACCGGCAGCATTGGCTAAAGAAGTATCCGTAAGTATCGCCATTCCCACCATTGGCATCGGCGCCGGAAAATACTGTGATGGCCAGGTGCTGGTAATGCACGACCTGCTTGGCCTCAATACTGAATTTAAACCCCGCTTTTTAAGACAATACCTGAACCTGAACGAGCAGGTGACGGGTGCTGTAAAACATTATATCAGCGATGTGAAGATGAACGATTTTCCGAACGATTCGGAACAATATTAAGCGCCCTAATTGCTTAACAATACCGTCCCCTTACGCTGCAGCTGCTTTTTAGTGTCCCTGTCCGTATACCGCAATGTCCATACATATATGCCGCCAGGTTGCACTACGTCTTTATACCGCCCGTTCCAGCCCTTTTTCCAGTTATCGGACATGAACATCAGTTGTCCCCACCGGTTATATACCTTAAAATCAAGTGCTTCGGCCTTTATTGCATTCAATGGGTAAAAAACATCATTGATATTATCACCATTAGGCGTAAACGCATTCGGCAGGTCGATGATACAGCTTGGATATACATTGATCGTTTTTCTATCAGTGCTCTTGCATCCATAAATATCCGTAACGGTGTATTGAACCGTATATGTTTTGAACCGCACGGGCCGGCTGTAAGTATGTGATGGCGATACGGTGCGGGCTGCGTTACCGTCGTCGAACGACCATTCATGATCCGCTATCTTCCCTTTAGAGTTATTGGTGAACGGAATAGGTTCGAGAGGACAGTTATCTACCGGTACATCAAAATCCGCCTGCAGGAAGTTATCCAGCACTACCTCCTGCCGGCTACTGTCTGCGCAAAAGCCATTGTCTACATAAAGCAATACATTTTTAGTGGTAAACTGCTTATACCCTACTTCCGGGTTCCGGATACTGGCCGATAAATTCTCATCCAGGTCCCAGTCCCATACATTTACTTCATTATTGCCGTTATGTGTAAAAGCAACTGAGTCTACCTGGCACCCGAAAAATATCTCGTAACTGAAGTCCGCATTCACGGTGTCTTTTACTGAAAAGGACAGCGTGCTTCCAACGGGCGTTTCTTCATTGCATTCATCGAACACCGTATTTCCATCGGATCCTCTCTTTAAAGTCAGCACAAAGTTTCCTTTCCGTTGAAGGGGTTTATCAAACTTTAATAATATTTCCCTGGAAAGTCCACTATTACACGTACCTGCAGCAGCGGTAACTGCTACGGCATAGCTGCCATTAATACTGAAATCACTTCCGTTAGCAGCAATGCTGCTACATAACATGGGCTTTTTAAAAACCAGCTTTAATTCGGAAGGCCCACAGGTAACAGGTACCAGGCTATCCATCGGCGTGGGGGCGCGCGGTATTATCAGCAGTGGAAGTACTTCTCCTACTGGAATACCCACATTACAGTTATCGACTATGGTATTGCCATCGCCGCCGTTTTTAATTACCAGCGAATAGTTTCCGGGTGGCAGGGCATTGTCCAACACCAGCTCCAGAGAGTCGGTATCGAACCGGGAACTGCAACCTATACCGGTTACACTAACTACATTCACACCCACCGAAGGGGTGAGCGTAAACTCAGACCCATTGGCACTAATGCTGCTGCATTTCATTTTTTTGCTGAGCGATACGCGTATCTTGTCGCCACCGCAACCGGCATCGGCTTTCTTAAGTTTCGGAGGTGCCGGGTCTGTAATAATCGCGGTACCACCTTTAAACTCCAGGTTGTACCCGCTTTGCGACTGGGTAAAATGGCTGACCATCAGGAGGTAATCGTGGCCTACCACCAATGTCACCATTTGACTGTACAGGGCTTTACCAGGACCTCCGCAAACATAAATATCTCTTCCTGCGGAAGAAGCACCGGTAAGGCCCTTCTCACCACTCCAGTTGCTGGATATTACCAGCGAGCCATCCGTATAAACATCATTTGGATTCTTACCGGTTACATCATATATTTCCCAGTCATAATCATCATTGAGGTCTTTTGGTGAAATAAGGAATCCAAGTGTACCAGCGGTAAAACAGGTGAACTTATACCAGTAAGGATTGGTATCGCCAACCTGGTCTTGCCTGCAGCGCGGCGAAGGAAGTAACTGGCCACTGCATATAGAGACCGTATTCTGAATAAATACACTGGTACCGCAAACCGGGAAAGCGGTGGAAGCGTTCTGGCCGGGATTCGGACAGGTTTGTGAAAAACCGGGAAACACTCCCAAAAGAAGTATAAGAAGGTACGCTATTCTCATAATTACGTTAAGATGCAACACTGGTTAAACGCTGACAAATATAAAGAGCTTAACGTTGCAATATTGTTAAGAACATGTAGTATATCTGTTTGTTTTAATATGTAGCATAGTTATAATCTTGGTCAGTTATATGATCGAATAGCAAATTAAGCAGTAATATTCCTCCCACCAAATCAAGTAAGAACCGGATACCCATGCACGAACTTTTATGACCGGTCTCTCCGGTAGCGGGACTATGTTCGTAATCACCCAATGAGCTTTAAATCGTAGATTTGCGGGCATTTAATAAAGCTATTTATGAATGATATATTAAAGGAACTGCATATAGATGGTAACGTTAGCGGTGTTTCCACAGGTACCCGATGGCTGAAAGCGGAGGGAGAAAAGATAAGCTCCTACTCCCCGGTCGATGGCAGCCTGGTAGGCACCTTAACGTCAGCCGCCGTTTCCGATTATGATAAGGTAGTAAACACGGCAGCGGGAGCGTTTAAGGAATGGAGAATGTGGCCCGCACCCAAAAGAGGCGAGATCGTACGCCAGATAGGATCTGAACTACGGGAGCAGAAAGCGGCATTAGGACGGCTGGTATCTTTCGAGATGGGAAAAAGCCTCCAGGAAGGATACGGAGAAGTGCAGGAAATGATTGATATTTGTGATTTTGCGGTAGGTCTTTCCCGGCAATTGCACGGCCTCACAATGCACAGCGAACGACCCGGGCACCGCATGTATGAGCAATACCATCCCCTGGGCATCGTAGCGGTCATTTCCGCCTTTAATTTTCCTGTGGCGGTATGGAGCTGGAACGCCATGCTCGCCTGGGTATGTGGCAATGTATGTATCTGGAAGCCATCAGAAAAAACGCCCTTATGCGGAATAGCCTGCCAGAAGATCGTGGAAAAAGTTTTTCTTGCCAACGAAGTGCCGGAAGGCGTTAGCTGCCTGGTAACAGGCGGACGGGAGCTGGGCGAACGTATAAGTAACGATATCCGTATACCCCTGGTATCCGCCACCGGTTCCACCCGTATGGGTAAGGCCGTTGGGGCCGCCGTAGGAGCCAGACTTGGCAAAAGCCTTCTCGAACTGGGAGGTAACAACGCCATCATCATCTCCGAACACGCCGATCTCGATATTGCCCTGATAGGTGCCGTATTTGGCGCGGTGGGAACGGCCGGACAGCGATGCACCAGTACCCGCCGGTTGATTATTCATGAAAAAGTATACGATCGTTTTAAGGAAAAACTGGTGAGTGCTTATAAGCAATTAAAAATCGGCGACCCGCTTG
>JANNOM010000085.1:0-3998 GCA_031399065.1 Chitinophagaceae bacterium | reverse complement strand
AATGACAGCTACAAATCAAAAGCCAGTACTGGACAAACAAAAATTGTAACCTATGTGCAGTGTGATTATTGGGTAAATCCCGGTATTGCGCAATACCTGACCAAAGGTACACTGGTAGAATTACAGGGACGTGTTGGCGTGAACGCTTACAAATCCAGTAGTGGCGAAGCCAAAGCCACTCTAACCTTTCATGTAAACAATATCAAATTGCATGGCAAGGGAAAACAACAAGGCAATGACGAAGCCGAATTATTGCCAATTGCTGGAACAGAAAAAAAAGAGCCGGCAGATGACCTGCCCTTTTAACGTTTTTCAGTATCAGCCTGAATAGTTTTTCAGGCTGGTATTGTTTATTCAATTACATATTTTTTAATCCACAAACCACAGTAGCACCGCCTGCGGGATATAAATAAAAAACGGTAATAAATTATGGCACACAATATTAATTTCAATGAACAAACAGGCAAACACAGTTTTTTTTCAGTAAATTATGTAAAGCTTTACATAATTTACGTTATGTATAGCTAATGATTATGTAAAGCGCAATAATGTAAACATCTCGTTTCTATTGGTATGCGTAGATATTTTCTCCATTTACTTTACATAATTCTTCTTACTTTTTATTGTGGTGGCGATGTTGCTGCTACAATAAAAAATAAATTATATGAAAAAACAATGTAAAACCTTTGAAGAATTAATCTTTCAAGCAGCCAATTTTTTAAGAAGCGGACTATCTCATGCTGAAAACACAGTAAAGCTTCATCTTCAAGCATGGAGAAAGATTAAGCGGTATATGGATTCGCAGCAGATTGACTACTTTGACATGGCGGTTGGAAAAGATTATCTTTCAAAAAAAATCGGTAACAAGGAATTTAAAGCACTCTCTAAACGAGAAAAACAACTGGTAAGATTTGTGAATGTTTTATGTGAATTTTATGAAACTGGATATATACAACCGGTAAAGAAACAAATTGTTTTTGAAGGCTCAATAGGCCTGTTAATGACAGAGTACCTCTCTTATAAAATGACCTTACGACTTAAGGATAATACAATTGATTGCCATAGGCAATGCCTCTATCGTTTCCTGCTTTATCTCAATATAAATGGGATTACTTCCTCTAAGGCAATAAACCATTTATACATACTCAATTACATAAAAGGAATGGATGTAAGTCGTGTTGGCTTAACCCGTATGATTATACAAAACCTCCGTGGCTTCTTGCAATATCTGTATGAACAAAATTGCACAGATGTAGATACTTCACTGATAATTCCAAAGTTTAACCGGAGAAAAGTTCCGCAGCTGCCATCTACCTATTCTCCAACTGAAATAGAAAAACTATTAGCTTCAATTAATCGTGCAACTGCTCATGGCAAACGTGATTATGCAATAGTTTTGATTGCGGCGAGACTTGGGCTTAGGGCTTCAGACATTGCGAATCTAAAGTTTGAAAATATTTTTTGGGAGCAGTGTACCATTGAATTAAATCAATACAAAACGGGCAGAAAAATAGCGCTTCCTTTATTACCAGAGGTTGGAGATGCTATTATTGATTATATGAAATATGGACGTCCAAAATCAAATGAAGCATGTGTTTTTCTCCTGGCCAGAAATCCATACACACGTCTGTATGCTCATTCACTTAGCGGTATCGTACATTCTTATTTTTTGAAGGCGGGTGTAAATATAGAAAACCGGAAACATGGCGCACATGCGCTACGCCATAGCCTTGCCAGTAGATTACTTGAACAGGGAACTGCACTGCCTGTCATATCAGAAGTACTTGGGCATGAGCATACATCATCTACAGAATATTATCTGAGGATTGATCTTAAATCTATGCGGCAATGCGCCCTTGATGTCCCATCAGTTTCATCATTATTTTATAATCAAAAAGGAGGAATATTTTATGCATAATAAATTCTATGGCATCTATGCTTCTTATATAGAACAATATGTTGCTTTAAAAAAAGAGCTCGGTCTTAAATATAATACAGAAGAGTTCATTTACACTCTTTTCGACCGATTCACTATGGCAAGAGATGAAAAGATCGTTGGAATTACAAAGCATTTAGCAGATGACTGGAACAGTAAAAAGCCAAATGAATCGGAAGCATACAGATACCGAAAAGCGGTATGCTTAAATCAGCTGTCATCATTTCTTTGCAAGCTTGGAATACAATCATACCTGCCCCAGTTGCCGCCACTCAAAATCAGCTTCTGCCCACATATCTTTTCTAAACAAGAGATCGCTTCCATCTTTGGTGCTTGCGATAATATTACACTTCAATCAGGAATGAAATCAATTGTTATTATTCTTCCCGCTTTAATCAGGCTATTGTATGGAACAGGTTTACGGATAAGTGAGGCTTTATCTTTAAGGAATGAAGATGTTAATCTTGTTCACCAGTCCCTGATTGTCAGAGATAGCAAAAATGGAACCGAACGGATCATTCCCCTGTCAGATTCACTTTCAGAAGTCTGCAGAGAATACCTTAAATACCGGGATAAATTACCTTTAGCCAGGATAGGTAATTATTTCTTTGTGTCACTTGCAGGAAGTGTTTGTAAACCTGATTACGTCCGTAAATGGTTCAGTAAAATTCTACGGGAAGCAGGAATTAACCGCAATGATACAGGCCCAAGATTACATGATCTGCGGCACACCTTCAGTGTTCATTCTCTTGCATTGATGGCAGAATCAGGAATGGATCTTTACTGCTCATTACCTATTCTTTCCAGATATCTTGGCCACCTGACACTTGAATCAACCAACTCTTATGTAAGGTTAACTTCCGAAATATATCCTGGATTACTAAAGGATGTCGAAACAGTTTGTTTTAATGTATTCCCTAAAATTAATTTATATGAAACCGAGTGATTTCTCAAAATACCTGACAGACTTTCTTTCCAAATATTTACCGCATGAGCGGGGGGCAAGCAAGAATACAATTGCGGCTTACAGGGATGTATTTATTTTGTTCATAACATTCATGGAACAACAGAAAATAAAAGTAGATAAACTCACGCTTGAAAAAATTACCAAAGAAAAAGTAGTGGAATTTTTGGACTGGTTACAGCGTGAACGTAATTGTAGTACTTCGACACGCAATGCACGATTAGCAGCCATTCATTCCTTTTTTCAATACGTACAATATCAGCATCCTGAAAATCTTTATGAGTATCAAAAGATATTATCAATTAGAATGAAGAAAGGAGAAAAAGCTTCTATTAATTACCTGAGTATTGACGGTATCAAACTATTGTTGCAGCAGCCCGATATAACTACAAACAAAGGTAGACGAGACCTTGCACTCCTCTCTCTAATGTATGATACAGGAAGCCGGGTGCAAGAGCTTATTGACCTTACACCCTGTATGATACGACTTGATCAACCTTCCACTATACGTATTACCGGAAAGGGTAAAAAGATGCGTATTGTTCCAATGCTTGAAGAACAGGTTAATCTTTTAAAAAATTATATGGGTGAGCATAAGTTATTGGAACCTTATGCCGGTATGTATCCGCTCTTTTGTAATAACCGTAGTGAAAAACTCACCCGTGCAGGCGTTAATTATATCCTGCTCAAATATGCAGCGAAGGCAAGGTTAAAAGATTCAAAACTTATTCCGGAAAAGATTAGTTGTCACTCGCTTAGGCACTCAAAAGCGATGCATCTTTTGGAGGCAGGTGTAAATCTTATTTATATCCGTGACCTTCTCGGACACGTTTCTGTAACCACAACCGAAATATATGCCAGAGCTGACTCTCGTAAAAAGCGTGAAGTCATAGAAAAGGCATATACAGATGTTTCACCAACAATAAATCCAAAATGGTTAGCTAATGATAATTTACTGGAATGGTTGAAAAGCTTTTAAAATAAACTAAGAAAATTATGTAAAGCAATATCGGGGAATCAGCAAATAAGGCACTGATAAATAACTAACAACAAATATTGCTTTACATAATCATTAGCTATACATAACTTAAAAGAATG
>JANNOM010000080.1:0-28833 GCA_031399065.1 Chitinophagaceae bacterium | reverse complement strand
CCACGCTTACGTCGGGCGTAGCCAGTTTTTCACCATACCGCTCGCTGCGGTGCAGCCAGCGGATAGGGGTACTATCCCCATGCAGCAGTATTTCATCCTTCGCATATTTGGAGATGGGATTCATAGGATCATCGTTTATCTCGCTACCTGCTATGGCAGGTATGTATTCATCCAGTAATTCCGTCATCTGCCGGGCCATACGGGTTTTTGCCTGCCCGCGCAGTCCGAGGAAAAGTATATTATGCTTGCTGAGCAACGCGCGCTCCGTATCAGGTATCACGGTATCTTCATAACCGATAATACCGGGGAAAGTGGTTTCTTTATTCTTCAGTTTTTTAACCAGATTAAATCTTAATTCTTCCTTGATGCTTTTAGAAACATAGCCCGATTTCTTCAACTCACCTAAAGTGTTGATGGTTTTAATGTCCATTATTGCTTTTTATAGTTAATATACTGTCTTGCGCTTGCCGCTTTCGAAATCCCTGAATATAAAAGCGCCCAGCCGGTCGAGCGAGGCAAAAAAAGCCTTGCCATTATTGGTTTCGGTAAACTCCTGTACAAACCGTTGCAGGTAAGGGTCGGAAGCTATCATAAAAGTGGTGATGGGTATTTTGAGTTTTTTGCATTGGGCGGCCATATTGATGCAGCGGCTGGTTATCTTACGATCGAGCCCGAAACTGTTTTTGTAATAACGCCCGCCTATCTTGAGACAGGTAGGTTTGCCGTCCGTTATCATAAAAATCTGTTTGTTGGGGTTTTTCCTCCTGCGTAGGGTGTCCATCGCCATTTCAAGGCCTGCAACCGTGTTGGTATGGTAGGGCCCCACCTGTAAATAAGGAAGATCCTTTATCTCCACCGGCCATGCATCGTTGCCGAATACCACTATGTCGAGCGTATCCTTCGGGTACTTGGTGGTAATGAGCTCACTGAGTGCCATAGCCACTTTTTTAGCGGGCGTTATCCTGTCCTCCCCGTAAAGGATCATGGAGTGGGAAATGTCGATCATGAGTACGGTGGAAGTCTGCGATTTAAAATCCGTTTCGCGAATCTGCAGATCGTCTTCGCGCATGGTAAAGCTGTCCAGCCCATGATTGATCTGGGCATTGCGTATGGACTCGGTGAAATCGATCTGTTCCAGCATATCCCCGAACTGGAAAGGCCGGGTATCCGAACTGCTTTCATCTCCCTGTCCCGGTTTAAACGTAGCATGGTCGCCCTGCTTGGTCTTTTTCAGCTTGCCGAATATCTCGTCGAGCGAGCGTTTGCGTATACCCTGTTCGGTTTTGGGAGTGATTTTTATTTCACCGGTTTGTTTATTTTCGTCGAGATAGCCTTTGTCTTTCAGGTCCTCAATAAAATCACCCATTCCATACTCCTCGTTCGTTAGTTTATATTCCCTGTCCAGCTCGTTGAGCCACTGCAATGCCTCGGGCACATCTCCACTGGTATACGTAAGTATTTGCAGAAAAGTATCCATTAACTGCTCAAAGGGTGTTTTACCCTGCTGACTGGCATCAAATCCCAAGAACTGGTAACCTTTCATTCAGTATAAAATTAGTACTCTGTAAATTACAATTAATTCAGTCAAAAGTTGTATTCTATCTGTAAGCCCGGCATCGGCAGGTATCCGTAAAAAAGCCCCCGCACGCAGCGGGGGCTTGTAAATGTTATATCCTGAAACCATCAATTACCCGAATCGTTCCTTATCACCGGGGAGGTTTCATTTCCGGAGCCGGGAAGGGCTCCGCCTTTATATTGTGTTTCCATCATGGTAAGCATCTGAAGCAGTTGCTGTGCGGACTGCAGTTCATTTCTCATGCCGTCCTGCTTACTTTCGGAAAGACTTTGCAAATAAGTAAGCTGCTGCTCAAAGTCTTTGTGCAGGGCCTTTGATATTTTGTCGGCCATTTCCTTATAACCCGCTTTGTAAGCTGCCTCCAGGAAGCGGATGGTAAAATAGTTATGCTGATTGTTACGGCTCACCATAGCATACGGATGATTGGATTCCAATATATTTTTGTCCGACTTGTCCAGCACTTGCCTGGCTTCGTTTTTCCGGTTATTGTCGGACAGGTTCGCAGCCAGGTCGGCATAAGCCATCCTTATGGTATTTAGGTGGAGGCGGTTTTGTTCATCGAAATATACATTCCATTTACCGGCATTACCGAAACCGTATTTATTCATCAGTTTATCCAGCATCCAGTCGGTATTTACGGTTGTATTATTCTTAACCGGTACCAGGCGGTAAGCCAGTCCGTCTTTACGCAGGAACTGTCCGAATCCCAGTTCCGAGCCGGTATAAGGTGCTGTAAAATAGATCGGCCGTTTCCATTTATTGGCGGCAATAATATTAAGGATGGCCAGGTCGTTCTTCATCACGTATCGTTTATCTTCCGAGAATTCGAACTGCATGGCCGGCACTACCGAATCGCCCGGATTCACCGTTTTGTTGCTTCTCACCAATGCTTCATCTACCGGTACGCTGAATTTTCTTCCGGGAAGATAGTTCATGCTCTCGCCGCTTTGCATAGCCACTTTCGCCCCGGGGTTGTCGCTGCCTACAAAATCTTTCATCAGTTCGTAGAGGTCGAAGTATTGATTGGCATTTACGTCGGCGCGCTGGTTATAAACGATGTAATCACGGTTCCTGCCCTGTATTTTTTCCGGGCCCCATATTACGTCTATGGAGTCGCTCTGGTTCACTTTATAACGAAGCTGGTTGATGTACCAGTCAATACCGAGTAGACTATTATTGACCACCCTGATATCGGGCCGGATGCCTTCCACTTCTTGGGCATACCATAAGGGGTACGTATCGTTATCACCATAGGTAAACAGTATGGCATTAGGCGCGCAGCTTTCGAGATAGTCTTTGGCAAGGTCCCTGGCAAGTACTTTGCGGCTACGGTCGTGGTCGTCCCACTCCTGGAAGCCCATTATGAGCGGCACGGCCAGGAAACAAAGCACCGCCGCCAGGTAATTGGAGACGTTGGCAGACAGCTTTTTACGAAACCATTCCGCTACCTGCAACACACCGAGTCCTATCCAGATGGCAAATACATAAAAAGAGCCTACATAAGCATAATCCCGTTCCCGCGGCTGGTTGCCCGCCTGGTTAAGGTATAATACGATGGCCAGACCTGTAAAAAAGAACAACAGGAAAGTAACCAGGAAATCTTTTTTGTTTTTGCTGTACTGGTAATAAATACCGATAAGTCCTAAAATGAAAGGGAGAAAAAACAGCGTGTTATGCGCTTTGTTGTTCCGGATACTGTCCGGCATTTTGCTGTGATCGCCCAATCGTATATTATCGATAAAGGAGATGCCGGAGAGCCAGTTGCCATCCCGCACGTTGGCATCGCCGAAGCCCTGTATATCATTTTGTTTGCCTGCAAAGTTCCACATGAAGTAGCGGAAATACATCCAGTTTAACTGATAGGTGATAAAAAAATTGATATTATCGAAGAAGCTGGGCTTCTCACCTTCTGCCAGGTTAAGCCATTCTTTATAAAAAGTAGCGTGGTTCTGATCGTTGCTGGCATCCCATACACGAGGGAAAGGCATCATGTCTTCAGGAGCGTAAATGGGTTTGATGTCCTTGCCTATTTCTTCGTATTTGTTTACACCTTTGGTGTATTTGGTGCTGGTTTCTTTCTGATCGATGGGCTGAGCGGTAAACACCTGGCCATATACAAGCGGGAAATCGCCATACTGATCGCGCCCCAGGTAGCCTACTAGTGAGTTGGGGTTATCTACATTATACATGTCCACTGCCGGGTTGCTATTGGATCGTATCATGGTAGTAACATACGTGGAATAACCGATAAGCATAAATGCGAAACACCAGATACCGAGTGTTAAAAAAGCAAGGTTTCTTTTTTTGGCTATCCGGAAACCGACTACCAGTAAAACGGCCAGCAGCAGGAAGAAAAAGATGAACCCCGAAAAGAAAGGAAGATTGAAGCTGTTTACGAACGTGATATCGAAAAGGCCTGCGAGCTTCACAGTATATTGAATAACTACCGTCTGCACAAATCCGGTAATAAGGCATCCTGCCAGGAAGGCCCAGAACGTACCCCACTGCGTGGCTTTATACCGCTTAAAATAGTAGATCATTACGATCGCAGGTATAGTAAGTAGGTTCAGCAAGTGCACTCCTATCGAAAGCCCCATCAGGAAGAAGATAAAGATGATCCATTTGTCGGAACCCGGCTGGTCGGCGGCGTGTTCCCATTTCAACATAGACCAGAATACGATGGCAGTAAACAGCGAGGACATGGCATATACTTCCCCTTCTACGGCGCTAAACCAGAATGAATCGCTGAACGTATACGCAAGGGCACCTACCACACCGGCACTCATGATAGAGAATAACTGGGCGGAACTGATCACTTCGGTTCCCTTCAACACTATTTTACGGGCAAAGTGAGTGATGGACCAGAACAGGAAAAGGATAGTGAACCCGCTGCAAAGCGCACTCATCAGGTTGACGGCCCGGGCGGCACTTTCGGGGCCTGATCCGAACAACCAACTGAAACTTACGATGAATATTCTTCCCAGTATAACGAACAGGGGAGCGCCGGGAGGGTGGGGCACCTGCATTTTCAGGGCACTGGAAATAAACTCTCCGCAATCCCATAAACTGCCGGTGGCTTCCATAGTCATGATATATACCGTGCAGGCGATGATACATACCAGCCACCCGGTAATATTGTTCACTTTGTTGAAATTCATATAAGATCTGATTTTTAAAAACTCCGCAAATATAATGTTCTGAACTATAGGAACTGCTTAACCTATTCAAAATACACTTTCACGGTCTGGTAAAACAGCCGGTTTTGCAGGTAACTGTTCTGCGATTGCTCCAGGAAACCCTGGAGACCGAACAAACCGGCAGCATTTCCCTTGTTAATGGCTATTTCAAGATAGCCAGCCGAATTGAAGAGCGCGAGTTTTTCCCCTTCGTGCACATCGGCGTATGTTTCGCTCACTTTATCGATAGCTTCGTCCCGTTTAAAAACGATCCGGAAACTCCGGCCTTTTCGCTGTTCCTCGAAGGCATCCCGTGTGATATTGACCACCACATTCTCGAAATGATCTATAAAAATGATCTGTCCTTCTATCCAGTCTTCGCCCTGGGTAGGACGAAGATGATTTTTTTCTATGATCTGAATATCAGGTTCACCCATATTTAACAAAGGTTTTCCATTTACCAGGTCGTTAATGGCCCCTCCGAATATCCGGGTGCAGTAAAGGGTGTTTTTTATGCTGGTTTTATCCATCGGAAGGCCGATCACCATATCCGGTTTTCCCTCAACGATCATGGTCAGCAGCCCGTTATCGGCACATAAAATATATTGGTCGTTATGAAAAGCCAGTAATAACTGCACCGGTTTTTTTTCAAACAGGTTCACCATTACTATATGATAGGTAAACGCCGGAAAATTCCAGATGGCATTGCGGCAGATATACGCGGCCTGGGGGTAATTAAAGGGCGGCAACTGGTGGGTGATGTCTACCATGCAATGATCGCCATTGATTTGCAGTAACTGGCCCTTGACCGCACCCACCAGGTAATCCTGGTGACCTATATCGGAAGTAAGGGTAATTATCGCCATGAGTTAATGGGTGGTTGGTAAAACGGATCGCATAACGCTGTACGGGTAATTATTTCAGTTTACCGTCTTTAATAAAGAATTTATGAATCATCCTGTCCGTAAACCCGGGGAAGAATTTATTCATAAAAACCGTTTTTTTACCGGTAAAAGTGAGTACCAGTGAGCGTTTTCTTTTTTCGATGGCATCTGCAATGTATTCTGCACATTCCTTGGCGGGCATCATTTTATTTTCATCCATATTGGTTTCTCCGTGACTTATACCTTGGGCATCCAGGGCGGTATTCCGGATATTGGAGGTCGTAAAGCCCGGGCTTACCCACATTACGTTCACCCCATCATCTATCAGTTCCGTTCTTAATGCTTCCAGCCAGCCCTGCAGGGCGAACTTGGATGCCGAATAGGCACTTCGGCCCGGCAACCCTCTGTAACCTGCGATGGATGAGATGCCTACTATCGTGCCTTTGTTTGCAATAATAGAGTTAAGCGCGAATTTGGTGCAATAGAGCGACCCGAAGAAATTGATATCCATTACCTGGTGCATCATTTCTATACTGGCGTCTTTCACCAGTGCCCGCATCGATATACCGGCATTGTTGATCAATATGTCGATGCCGCCGAAGGTATCGATGGTGGATTCGATGAATTTGCGGCAGTCATAATCCTTACTTACGTCGCAAACAACGGTATGCAGCATTGCCCCGGTATTTTTAAGCTGGAGATTGTACAGTTTGTCGTTATCCCTGCCGCAGGTAGCCACTTTGGCCCCCTGTGCCAGCATCAATTCCACCAGTGCTCTTCCTATCCCGTCGCTGCCGCCGGTAACAACCACTACTTTATCTGAAAAATATGATGACATGTTCTGTTTACTGATGATTAGATGCGCAAACCTAAGCCAATTAGAAATTCCTGCAAAAAGTATTGCTTGCAGGAATAATGTGGCATATTTTCATACAGGCCTTACAGATGGGGTAACTAATTAATGAACGGAAATGTAAACTATACGAGTCCTGTCTCAATAGCCACTCTTACCAGTCCCGCGGTATTTTTAACACCCAGTTTATGTTGCATACTGTTTCTGTGAAATTCTATAGTCGATAAACTTAAGAAGAGTTTATTGGCAATTTCCTGGTTGGTAAATTCCTTTACTATCAGTTCGAGCACTTCCTTTTCCCGTTTTGTAAGGGTTGTTTTTCTTTGCGTTTTATTCTTTAGCATTTCATCAAGGAGGGCTGCTTCCAGAACGGGTGCGAGAAAGCGTTTTTTTTCATATACTGTCTCAATGGCCTGTACGATCATTTCATCATCTGCATTTTTTAGCAGATAGCCATAACAGCCCGCTTTTATCATTTTTTTAACCTGGTATATAGCATCCGTACTACTAAAAACAAGAATGCGTATTTGCGGCTTCATCTTTAAAACGGAGCATGCTATATCGTACCCATTGCTGTCGGGTAGCTGCATGTCCAGTATCAGAACATCTGTTTCGTCTGTAGGAAGATGGGAAAGCAGATCCGCCGATGTACTATAAATACCGATAACATCTATATGCTTGTGCGTAAGCAACATATTCTTTAAACCGTTTGAAACCACCGGGTGGTCGTCTGTTATCACTACATGGATCATAATTTGTTTGCTTTAATCGCGCAGTTTTTCTTTTGCTGTAATTAAAAGTTCCAGGTTAATGCTGCTGCCTTCACCGGGAGAACTGAAAATATCGAATTTTCCTCCTATTCCGTTTATCCTGTCCTGGATGGTCTTAATGCCCATACCTGCAAGACTGCCATTATTAACAATGGAGCCCATTCCTTTTCCATTATCTTCAACGGTAATGCCAAGCCTGTCATTAATGAAAGCCAGTTGTACAATTGCTTCGCTTGCCTGCGCATGCTTCATAATATTATGCAGCAGTTCCTGCACAATGCGATACAGGGCCAGCTCGAGGCGGGGCTTTAACCGGGGAATAGTGCCGACCGTTTCGAAAATTATCTCGATATTATCCGCTTTTCGTATCCGGTCGCAGAACATGCCTATCGCTATTTCCAAACCTTCCTGGTCAAGGATCTCGGGCATAAGATTGTGGGCCGTTTTGCGCAATTCACTGTATGCATCATCAAGAAGAGAAAGAATTTCCTTAAACCCCTCATTGCCGGTTGCAGATGAACGGGACCTGAGTGCGGCGCCCAGCTGCATACGTATGGTGCCCAGCAGTCCGCCGATACCATCGTGTAGTTCTACTGCCAGTCGTTTGCGTTCCTTTTCTTCCCCGTCGATCATGGCATGTAAAAGGGAAACCTCTTTTTCCTGCTGCATCTGCAATAACTGAATGCGCTGCTTTTGAAGATGCTGCCGGTATAATAAAATACCGGTAAGCATTAACAGTATTATACTGGCGAAAATCCCGCCTATCCACATATTCTTGGTTTTGATGCTGCTGTCTCTTAAAGCGATGGCCATCTCTTTTTCTGCCAGCTCTTTATTTCTTTCAGCCACCTGGTACTTTACTTCCATCTGGCTAATGGTACGTATATTTTCCAGTTTTTTCATGCTGTCTTTTACCAGCGAATAGGCTTTTTGTTCTTCCCATGCAGAACGGTAATCGCCTATGGCACTATAAGCACTGGAAAGGATTTTGTGCCCGCTAAGCTGGCTGGAGAGGGAATGCGTTCTGGCTATCTGCAGGGCCGGAACAGTGGCTCTGATGGCCTCTTTGTATTTCCTTTGAAGGTTATATGCCTCCCCTAAATTGTATCCGGCAAATATTAAAAGGTTAGAATCTTTCTTGCCATCGGTCTCAAACTTACGAATTACTTTTTCGGAATAAAAGATGGCACTGTCCGGTTTGTTTTCACTCAAAAAGGTTTGGGCGATGTTTGCGTATGTAGCAGTTATCTGCGATTTTTGGTAATAGTTGGCTTCTGTATCGTTGGCTATTGTAAGGTAACGGTGATAGTGATACCGGGCTGAATCGAATTTATGCAGTATGAAATTCAGGTAACCTTTGCTTAATATGATTTTGCCTAATGCTTTATTGTTTTTGTTCTCCAGGAGTTCCGCTTTATTAAGATAGGTAATAACGGTCTTTGCATATTTGTCTTCAGGATTCATGGCCTGCAGGTCGTCGCCTAAGTTAACCCAGTAAAGAATAATACTTGAATAGGTATTTATCAATACATTAGGATTGTCTACTTTCCCCCGCTCTATTTCATCCAATGCTTTATAATAATAATACGCAGCAGAGTCGCTGTTACCGATAAACATATGCCTGTATGCGATAGCCGTGTATATGTCCACCGTCATAATATACCCTGCTTTGCCGGTGTCGAGGTAATTAAGGGCCGACTGAAGTGCCAGGATCGATTTTAAATGTTCGTTGCTGATATGATAAAGAAAGGATAACTCAGAAAGACTCCGCCTTACACCCCTTTTATATTTAATGGCAAGGCTGCTTTGAAGCGCGAAATTGATTTTTTTGATAGCACTATCCGTATACGATTCCTGCAATAGTTTGGCTTCTTCTATATATTTCAAGATGGAAGTGGAATCCTTAAGAAGTTTGGTAGTCGAGAATTTGCGCTGGCTTTCCAAAGTGCCTTGCTGAGCTGACACATTGAAAAATAATATATGCAGTATACCGGTAAGTATGAGAAAAGCAGGAATTTTTATAGGGTTACCATTTGCTTTCATAAGCAAGTAATATACTTATAAAATTAACGATTTTTAAACTTAGATGCGACTATCGGGCCGTAATATGAACGATTTAATGCTTTTTAATTGGAAAAACTAGTATTTACCTTAGTGTATTATTGATGTACGAAACTTAATTTTGACAACAGGTGAGCAGGATTTGGTTAAAATTGCTTATAAAGGTTATATTATCTTTTTTTATCTCTTTAGATTGGGATAAAATCATTTACCCGAAAGGGTATAAAAAACACCGCACACCTGTTTACTTTTTTCTGTTATCATTTCAATATAGGTATTACCACTCTTGTGAAAACTGCTTGACCCATAATTTATATAGTAACTGTAAACTACCATATCTTATACTGTTAACCGGTGCTTCAAAATAAAAGAAGCTGGTAAAGAATGTGTAAATATTGGAAGAATTCCATTGGCCAAACCAAACATAAAGGTTTTTATGAGAAAAAATGACCCAGCTTCCCTTACCGGTAAAGTATTCTCTTTTCTAGGTTTTTTTTTGCTTTCCGTATTAGTAGGCAGTGCGCAAATCCCTCAGTATAGCAGGGGAACCGGTGCTGCATCCAGCAACGTGCCTATGAACACTGGAGGTTCTCATACGCAGCAGATTTATCTTCCCTCAGATTTCAGTACATTACCTGTTTCGGGTCAAATAACCAGGATATATTTTCGAAATTCCGTTGCCGGCGCTACCGCAACATATACTGATTTCAGCGTTAGCTTTACACAGAATACCTCTATTACGTTTCCTAATGATACTTACCTGCTAAACCTCACCACCGCATTAGACACATCCTCTATCACTATAAACGGAAACGCCGCTGCGGGCGGATGGTACGTGATACCTCTTACTGTTCCATTTACTTACGATAATACCCAGTCACTGGTCGTTGAAATCAAATACAATACAAAGACTGGTGGTATCGATAATTTCACCTCCACCACTACCGGAAGCAACAGAAGGCTTTTCCGCATATCACCTCCTTCCGCTATAAAAGGAACGCTTAGTACGCTATTAAGCGATTTTGGGATGGATGTAACCAGTGCGGCCCCCTGTACTAGTCCGCCCGTACCAGGTGTTATTACCACAAACCCTTCTTCCACCGTTTGCGGCAATTCTCCCGTTAATCTGGATATTTCAGGTAATTCTTCAGGAGTTGGTCAGACGTACCAATGGCAACGATCTCCCACTTCAACCGGAACCTATACTTCCATCAGCGGTCTTCAGGCATCACCTGCATTTACGACTACCATACCTGTGGGAACAAGCTATTACCGGTGTGCCGTAACCTGCGGTGGTAACACCGCGTATACCGATGTGGTATCGATAACAGGAAAGCCCATCCTGGCCGGCGGCACCTATACGATCAACGCAACACAGGCGGCGAGTGGAACCAATTTCCAAAGTTTCGGTTCGGCGGTGTCTGCTTTGTCCTGCGGCATAACCGGCCCGGTAGTGTTTAATGTAACTACCACCGATGCCACATACAATGAGCAGGTTATTATTCCCCAGATCACCGGTGCATCGGCCATTAATACGATCACTTTTAATGGTAATGGCAATACGCTTTCTTATACCTCGTCCAATAGTGAGGAGCGGGCAGTGGTTAAATTAAATGGTGCAGATCATATTACTTTGGATAGCCTGGTAATGAACGCAACCGGAAGTACTACCTCCGAATATGGATTCGGGTTACAGTTGATAAATAATGCCGATTCCAACACCATCAAACGATGCAGGATCAATTCGGACATGAGCCTTACCTCCAACAATTATGGCGCAGTGGTGATCAGCTCTTCTGCCTCGGAAGCAACCGCTTCCGGGCCTACACTATGCGATGGGAACCTTTTAACCGGAAATACCATAACCGGTGGATTCAATGGTATTACCCTGGTAGGGGGAACTGGCAGCCTTATTACTGGTAACAGGATACTCAATAATATTATAAAGGATTTTTACTCCATAGGCATCTATGCAAGTTTTACCGATAATGCATTAATAGAAGGAAATATCATTACAAGACCTGATCGTACAGTGTTAACCACTTTCTATGGTATATACCTCACCGGGGCGAATACAAATATCCGCATCTCCAAAAATATTATCAGGAACGTGATGGGTGGAAATAACGCCAATGTGGCTGAAATGTTTGGTATCTCTCTGGAAGGCTCCAACGGCATAGCTTCCAATCCTAATCTTATCACAAATAATTTACTATACGATTTTAACGGTGCAGGCGCTATTCATGGATTGTACAATACCAGCTCTGCGTATTCTCATTATTTTCATAATACCATTGTACTGGATAACAATGTGAATACATCTGCCAGTATCACCAGGGGATTTTCCCAGCTTACATCAAATACAGGTATAGAATTTAAGAATAACGTGATCGTTATTTCACGGGGTGGCGGTGGAACCAATCATGCTATTTATTTGCCGGCCCGCAACACGGTGATATCTAACCATAATAATTTGTATGCTCCCGGCAGTTCGACCAGCTACGTAGGCTCTTTTGGAAGCAACTTCAGGTCGCTTGCCGACTGGCAGTCCGGAAGCGGACAGGATATTAATTCGGTATCACTGGATCCGCAGTTTACCGCTCCGTCTTCCGGTAATTTTCTGCCAGTAAATGGACCGGCTTTCAACAATCTCGGTATCCCTGTCGGCGTAACAACCGATATAAAGGATATGGTTCGTAGTGCGGCAGCTCCCGACCTGGGGGCTTACGAAAATGCGCAGGCCGTTTGTATTGACCCGCCCGTTGCTGGTACCATTACAACCAGCACCAGCCAGATTTGTGTAGGTATTCCATTTACACTCCGGCTGCTTGGGGGCAGTTCCGGAATAAGCCAGACTTACCAATGGCAGTCTTCCCCCAATAATATTACATATACTGATATAGCGGGAGCTACAGCGCCTTCTGTAAGCATCACGCAATCGCAGGATAGCCTCTATTACCGTTGCGTAGTTACCTGTGGTAGTACCAGCTTCTCAGATACCTTAAAATTAAAAGCATCGCTCTGTTATTGCAGTTCTATTCCCGTTACTATAGCCCGTACGGGCGATACGGAAATTTTCGGTGTTACCTTCAATGGTGTTACACAGTCTTCTGATTGTGGTATAATTGCTCCGGGACCTGGATCCGTTCTCACCTCGTATTCCAATTTTTACCCGAACGGGCCCTTATCGACTGTACTGCAGGGTTCTACTATACCTTTTAGTATATTACAGGAAGACTGTGCAAGAGCAGCCTATTCAGCCGCCGCATGTGCTATATGGATCGATTATAACAGGGATGGTGACTTTACGGATGCCGGAGAAAAAGTATTTGTAGAAAATGTTGCAGCCTTAGGACCACGCAGTATTAACGGGTCGATCCTTATCCCCGTTACGGCGACTACAGGTATTACCGGTATGCGAATTATCCTGGCCCAGGGTTTTTCGGGCGATGGTCTGCAGCCTTGCATGAGTTACACCTTAGGAGAAACGGAAGATTATCTCATAAATATCATTTCCACGGTACCTTGCAGCGGAGTGCCCCTGGCAGGCAGTGCTATAAGTTCGAAAGTGTACGTATGCGCCTCCGAGGTATTCAATCTGAGCGTTACCGGGTACAGCCTGGCAGCAGGTTTGGGCTTCCAGTGGCAGTCGTCGCCAGATAATGCGACATGGACAAATATTGCCGGTGCCACCGGTTTAACTTTTAATACCTCCCAGTTGGCGAGCCGATATTACAGGGCGATCGTTACCTGTACCAACGGAGGCAACTCTTCCAACTCCGCCTCCGTGTTCGTTGCCACTGCAACGGCTATTTCGGGTACGTTTACCATCAACAATGCGTTGCCTACTGGAGGTACTAACTTCAGGACGTATAACGATGCATATAATTATATCAGGTGTGGTATTAACGGGCCGGTTGTATTTAATGTGGTTCCGGGAAGTGGTTCCTATAACGAGCAACTGATTATGTATCCGATACCCGGAGCGTCGCCCGTTAATACCGTTACATTTAATGGCAACGGTACGGTATTAAGATACAATTCTGTCAACAATAACCAGCGGGCAGTCATTAAACTCGACGGGGCGGACCACGTGATTTTCGACGGCCTGGTAGTCATCGCTCCCGGTTCGGCTGCTTCGGAGTTTGGTTACGGCATTCAATTGATCAATAATGCCGATTCCAATATTATCAGAAAAACCACCATAAATATTAACACCATTTCAAGTTCTACGAATTATGCGGGCGTGGTAATCAATGCTTCAGCCACAAGCCCCGATGCCTTCGGGGCTTTAACGGGGGCCACTTCACTTTGTAATGGTAACTTATTCGACGGTAATGATATTACCGGAGGATATTATGGCATGACGATGATCGGCAGTGCCGGAAACGTTATAGGAAATACATTTATCAACAATAAGGTAAAAGATTTTTATACAGCAGGCATTTACCTGTCGTTTACCAGAAATGCACTTGTTGAAGCAAATTCTGTCAGCAGGCCCAATCGTACTGTTCTTGCAACTTTTTATGGTATTTATCTAAATAACGGCAACATTGCAGCGAGGGTAAATGGAAACAAAATTTATAATTCATCCGGAAGTAACAGAGCCATTACCACAATACAATACGGTATTAATATTACTAATTCGGATGGTACCGCTGCAGAACCAAATATATTCTCTAATAACCTGATATACGATCTTAACGGGGCCGGAGGGATCGCCGGTATATACAATTCAAACTCAGATCACGCTCATATCTACCACAATACTATAGCTCTGGATAATAGCACAAACAATTCGTCAACCACCACCAGGGGCTTTCAACAGGACAATCTCGCTGCCGGCATTATTTTCCGTAACAATATAGTAAGTATTTTCCGTGCTGGCGGCGGTATTAGTCATGGTATTTATCTCTCTACTTCGAATATTATTGTTTCGAAAAACAATAATTATTTCCTGTCAGATTCCAGTACAAGTTTTGTCGGATTTTCAGGTGGAACCAGCTATTCGATCCTGGCCGACTGGCAGGCAATCAACCAGGATACCGGTTCCGTATCCTTTAATCCGGAATACCAGGATGTGTCTGCCGGGGATTATAAACCATTAAGCAACCTGATGGATAACCTGGGAAGCCCGGTCAACATTCTCAGTGATATAAATAAAGATCCACGCAGTGCCGCTACTCCCGACATGGGCGCGTTTGAATATACTACCATTGCCTGTCCGAATCCCCCGGTTCCCGGCACGATCTTGTCTACACGCACCCAAGCCTGCCTCAATGTATCGTTTACTTTAACGATAGACGGTGGTGTTACCGGATTCGGGCAAGACTATCAATGGCAGTCGTCGCCTGATAATGTTAACTGGACCAACATCCCCGGTGCAATCAACCGCTCTCTTATACGCAGTCAGTCAGTATCCACTTACTACCGAATAGTATATACCTGCGGAGTGAGCGTACCTTCAGCCAGTATTCTGATAACTACGCCACCGGCCGTATCCGGTGTGTATACTATCAATAGTGCGGTAGTTACAGGGGGCACCAATTTCCAGTCGTTTAACGATGCCTATAACTTCCTGAAATGCGGTATCAACGGCCCGGTGGTATTTAACGTGGTAGCGGGCAGCGGAATTTATGATGAGCAACTGATCATGGAATACGTTCCCGGGTCTTCCGTTGTTAATACGGTCACATTTAACGGGAACAACAATACCCTCCGGTTCGCTTCAGGCAATACGGACGAACGGGCCGTGATTAAATTAAAGAGCACCCGCCATATTATTTTTGACGGACTGGTAATTGATGCCACTGCCGGCACTTATGGCTATGGCGTTCAGTTGACGAATAACACCGATTCCAATACAGTCAGGAATTGCACTATTAATATATCGCAAACATCCCCCGCACAGGATTTTGCCGGTATCGTGCTAAGCGGATCTGAAACTAATGCCATTGCGACCGGGTTAGTATTAAGCGATAATAACAGCTTCCTGAATAACAAGATAAACGGAGGATATTATGGCATTACTTTGGCTGCAACCTTTACCGGAGGTGGCAATGGCTTAAATGTTATTAAGGGTAACGAAATAAAGAACTTTTACCAGACAGGTATTTATGTCGCCGGTAGTTATGGTACCATAATAGACAGCAATTACATTAGCCGTCCTTCCCGGTCAGATGTGGGTGGTTTTACCGGCATACTTCTGACTGTGCAAAAAAATACCGGCAATTTAATTACACGGAACCGCATAAGCAATCCATTTGGCGGAGCCCTTACGAGTACAGAAATCTTTTACGGTATCCACTTCCTCAATTCCGATGGTTCCATCGGCGGTGAAACCTATAATGAGAATACCGTAAGCAATAATCTTATTTATAATATAAACGGCGACGGAGCCGTATACGGCATCGCCAATACCGGGTCCGATTATGCTTCTTACTATCACAACACCATTTCATTAGATAATATTTCTTCTACCTCCTTTCTGCCGACAAGAGGTTTTTCCCAAACGACCGCGGCGGGCGGAATTATTTTCCTGAATAACATCATTTCCATAACCAGGGGCGGCGGTGGTGCCAAGCATGGTGCATATCTTGGTGCAGTGCTTCCTTTGTTTATGGATCATAATGACTATTTCGTAAGAGCGGCTTCTGGCAGCAATTCAGTTGGTTATTATCTTGCTAATCATACTACACTTCCCTTATGGAGAAATGCCCTGGGTAATGGCTTCGAGCAGAATTCTGTTTCAGCCACCCCTTTCTTTACGGATCCGGCTGCAGGTGATTTCACTCCGGGTAATGCGGGCATGAATAATAAAGGTGTATTTTCCGGCATTACAAAAGATATTCTCGACAAACTGCGGGATGTAAATACTCCTGACTTAGGTGCATTTGAATTTACTCCGCCACCATGCAGCGTACCGCCAGTAAACGGCCTTGCGATCGTTTCTCCGGATACTGCCTGCCAGAATAGCCCCGTTTATCTCAGTATGGATATTTCAGGTTTCGGGATAGGACAATCTTTTCAGTGGCAAAAATCGCTTAATGCAACAGGGCCTTTCACTAACGTGGGCAACCCACTGTTTTCCGCGGACACTACCATTATAATAGATACTACTTCCTTTTTCCGTGTGGCTATTTCATGCGGTTCCGCAACCATTTATAGCGATACAGTGCGGTTGGTGGTAACTCCCGCTTTACCCGGGGGTACATATACCATCAATAAAACGGCCGTTACCGACTATGTACCTGGTATTGTGGGCGGCAACTTTAGCTCATTTGCGGCCGCTAAAGCAGCAATGGGCTGCGGCATTACCGGGGGTCCGGTAGTGTTTAATGTAATAACTGCCACAGGCCCTTATGTGGAACAGCTTATCCTGGATAGTATTCCCGGAGCTACTGCTACTAATAATATTACTTTCAACGGTAATGGAAATATTATAAGCTTTGCCAGTAATGCAAACACCGAAAGAGCCGTTATAAAACTGAACGGGGCTGACCATATCATTTTTGACAGTCTAACCATAGATGCCAGCACCGGAACATTCGGCTATGGTGTTCAGTTGATCAACAATGCTGATTCCAATACTTTCCGTAAAAATACCATCATATCTTCAGCAACTGCCACTACTACCAATTTTGCCGGCGTAGTTATCAATTCAACCAGCGTAGGCCCAATAGTGCCGGGAGCAACTTTATGCGATTTTAATACCTTCGATGCCAATACCATAACAGGTGGCAACTATGGTATTACCCTGGTCGGAAATATAGCTGCATCTACCTATCTTAATGGTAACCGGTTTACCCGCAACACCATAAAGGATTTTTATAATTATGGTATGTATATTTCGGGCGCATCCAATACACTGCTGGAGGGCAATACCTTTACCAGGCCTGCACGCGTAAACAATGCGATCAGTATATATGGAATTTATATAACTACTGTCGACAAAGAAGACAGTCCGTCCGGCAGCAAGTTAAAAATTAATAAAAACCGGTTTACCAACTTCTTCGGGGGAGCTTTAGCCAGCACGGCAACGCTGTATGGTATCTATTATAACCTGGTAGATCGGCTGCCCGCTAATGAAGACACTGTGAGCAATAACCTGATGTATGGCCTGAACGGTAACGGCTCTATATATGGCTTATATAACAACAGCTCGAACAATATACTGTACTACCACAATACCCTGTCCATCGACAATTCATTCAGCACAAGTACGCTAGCCACCGTCGCTTTCTACCAGACAGGTGTTGCCAACGGATTGAAGTTCAAGAATAACATAGTTACTATTAACCGGGGCGGAAGTGGTTTGAAGCATGGTATTTACCTTAATTCAGTAACGAGTCAGATAGAGTCGGATCACAATAACTATTATGTAAACGGAGCCAATGCCTACGCCGGTTTTTCTGGCGGCAATAACCAGGTAACGCTTGACAATCTTAAAGCCGCTACTAATCAGGAAGCTAATTCCTTATCGGCAAACCCTCTGTATGCGGATTCTGCGGCGGGTAATTTCCGTCCATCTCTTGCATTGATTGATAATAAGGGCACGCCGCTGGGTATTGTTTCCGATATCGCGGGAGTAAGCCGCAGCAGCAGCACGCCCGATATAGGTGCGTACGAATACGTGCCTACTCCCTGTGCTTCCCCATTGGCAGCGGGAACAGCCACCATTACACCTTCGAATGGTTTATGCCTGGAAACTCCCATACGTTTAAACATTACCGGTAATTCACCACTGGGTTCTGTTACGTTTCAATGGCAATCTTCGATGGATGGTACAGGAAACTGGACAGCTCTTGGTCCGCTTCAGTATTTCCCCCAGTACGACACTGTAACTTCTACCAACACTTTTTATCGTGCCAGGGTAATATGCGGTCTTGATACTACGTACACTAATGTGGTAAATATTACCCTCAATAATATCCTGCTTTCCGGAACCTATACGATCGATAACAGCTCGCCGGCTACTTATACGCCTGGTGTGGCAGGTGGTAATTTCCAGTCATTCCAAACAGCCGTTGATGCCATGGTCTGTGGTATATCAGGCTCCGTGGTATTTAATGTATTACCCGGAAATAACGGGGTGTATAACGAGCAGGTGCGCATTCCGTATGTACCCGGAACTTCGGCCAGTTCCACGGTTACTTTCCAGAGTGCGGGCGGGGTTGCTTCTTCGGTTAACCTGAGTTATGCAGGTACTGCTGCCAATAATTACACGCTGAGGCTGGATAGTACTAAGAACTTTATTTTCAGGAACCTGACGTTCACGGCCCAGAATGCTACTTTCGGACGTGCGATAGAGTTGATCAACGGGGCGTCTTCGGATAGCATTGTTAACGCCATCATTACCTTACCGGTAACTGCTTCTTCTTCTAATACAGTCGCGGGTATATATGCCAGTGCGTTCAGGGGCAGCAGGATGGTTATTAAGGATAATACCATTACAAATGGCGCAAACGGTATTTACTTCTCGGGTGTTTCCAACTCCGTATTGACCGATCCGGGTCATATAATTACCGGTAATCAGGTCAGCGGTTCTTACTCTCATGGCTTGTTTATTCAATTTGCCAGCAGGATACTGGTTTCCAATAACAATATAAGTCTTTCCGGATCGCTGGCTCCCAGCACCGCCGGTATATATACTAACTATGCCGATTCCTCCTCTGCATTCCGCGGTAATGTTGTAAGTATCAACAACGTCACCGCCAATGCTGTTAATGGTATCGTTATAACTAATACGCGTGCAGCTATGAAAACAGATTCTACGATTGTTGCCGGCAACAGGGTAGTGGCAGGTGCGAATAATACGGGCAATGTGTACGGCGTTACTATCAATGCCTCTAAAGGCGTAAGTGTGGTAAACAATGTGATCGCCATTAACAGTGCCGGTGTATCAGCTTATGGGTTATACAGTCAGGATAATACGGGAGATGTCAACTTTTATAATAATACGTCTAACGTAACGTCAGTATCCTCCAATGGTTATCCGGGGTATTTCACCCAAAATTCTGTTGCTGTTCTCAACGTCAGGAATAATATTTTCTCTCATAAAGGCGGCGGAAAAGCGTTGTTCGTTAACAATCCATCCCGCTTCTCCGGTGATTACAATATGCTTTATTCCAGCGGGGACACCCTCGTGAAAGTCGCATCCGGACCAGTGCCAGGTTTCAGAACCCTGGCAAGCTGGAAACAGACCTGGAACTGGGATGCGGGTTCCATCAGTTATGAGCCGGCATTTGCTGATGACACCACTTTACGCCCGGATCTCAATAACCCGGATGTATGGGCGATGCACGGACGCGGTGTTCAGATTGCTGGTAATACATACGACTTTAATAATAATCCACGCGTAGTGGATATAAGATTAGGCGTTCCGGACCTGGGAGCATACGAATTTATTCCTGCCGCTTTACCGACTGTATTACTGGCCACGCCGGCTGCCCCGGCACCTAATACCACGCAGGTATTCAGTTATGGTACGGATACGGTCATGAAAATTACCTGGGAAGCTACAGCGCCCGCCAGTGTATCTGTGCGCAGGTTCTCCGGCGTGGTGCCTGCCGGACTGCCCGCAGGCAGCGATTCGATGTACTTCTATACGCAGGTAGACGTGCCGGGAGTTAATGATTACCGTTACAGCACCAAACTGTACTACATCGACCCATGGCAGGGTTCTATTCCTAATCAAAACAGGCTGGGACTGGGAAGAACTACTCCGTCTAATGCATGGATAGTAGGAGCCAGCAGCCGTATCGATGTAAGCCGGAAGGAAATCAGTCAGGACGCACTCATTTACCTTAACCGATTTACGGGGTTATTAAATCCGTTCGCGCAACCGGAAAGTGAAGACAGCAGCTCGAACAGGGGTAAAGACTTCTGGGTAGGTTACCAGCGGACGAACGGCTTTACGGGAGCAAACGGCGGTGCGCAAACGATGAAGATATATATGGGCGCGGGTGATGTTCCTGCTAATGTGACCATCACTATTGAGAGCGTGTCCGGCACACCATGGGTAAGAAATTATTTTGTACCTGCCAATACCGCGATAACCAGCGATGATATACCTAAGCTGGCTCCGGATGATACCAGACTGCTTGCCGAAGGCTTGTACAGTAAAAAAGGAATACATATTACCAGCGATGTATCCATCGTGGCTTATGCCCATATTTACGAAGGAGCCAATTCGGGAGCTACTATGCTGTTGCCTACTTCAGTATGGGGGTATGAATACTATACATTGAGCTCAAGGCAGCTGTATTCTTCCGCTTCGTATGCCGCTTTCCACATCGTGGCACAGAACGATAACACCTGGGTAGAAGTAAATCCTTCCAAGCGAACACTCAACGGATGGGTGCCTAACGGCGGTACGCAGCCCAACGGAAGCTATCTCATTAAACTGAATAAGGGAGATGCCTACCAGGTACTCGGGGCAAACCTGAGTGGCAGCGAAGGCCAGGATCTTACCGGAAGCTATGTTAAATCAATAGCCAACGATGCCGGAACCTGCTTCCCTATCGGGGTGTTTGCTGGTAGCACCCGCACTGCTATCGGGTGTGGCGCGGCTTTTGGCTCCAGCGGAGATCTGATTATTCAGCAGATATTTCCTTACCAGGCCTGGGGTACCCGCTTCCTAACGGCACCTACTTCCATGATAGCAGGACCTTCTGAAACAAGCAGGTCTACCAATATTTACCGCATCCTGGTAAAAGATCCTTCGACGGTTGTCAGAATAAACAGTGTCGTGGTACCGGTGGCTGGTCTTATCAATGGCCGGTATTACCAGTTCGAAAGCAGCGAAGGCGATTATATAGAAACGGATAAACCGATACTATTGGCGCAGTTCCTCAGCTCTCAGGGCAATTGCGGAGGAGTGGGCAGTTCAGACCCTGAAATGTTTTACCTGAGCCCGGTACAACAGGCTATAAAAAAGACCCAGTTTTATAGAAACAACAGAACCGATATAACGGCTAATTTCATAACATTGGTTGTTCCGACAGAGGGCCTGGCTTCATTGAAAATAGACAATATCAATTGCTTTTCCTACCCGGCAACCGAGCGTTATATATACGATCATCCTAACCTGCAAGGGTACTCCATAGTTAGCAAAAAATGGGAGGGCGGCGAAGCTGCAAGCGTTGTTGAATGCGAGTTGCCATTTACCGGTATCGTTTACGGATTGGGAAATGTGGAAAGCTACGGATACAATATCGGCACGCTGGTGAAAAACCTTAATAACCTGAGCAGCGTGAACACCAGCTTTAATACGGGGGTTAATCCTACCGAGTATACCTGTAAGGGAGCACCTTTCACCGTAACTGTATTGTTGCCTATAAAGCCAACTTCTATTCGTTGGGAATTTAGTAAAGTGCCCAAACTATCGCCCAATACAGATAGTGTGCAGACAAACCCTGTAGCCATCGATTCTTCAGTGGTGAATGGAATAACCTATTATAGCTATACCGTGAAGCAGAATTTCGTTACCGATACCTCCGGCTTCCTGTATATACCGGTTCAGTATACATCACCGTCTATAGAGAAATGCTCACAAACGGAAACGGGCCGGATAGTAATACAGATTCTGCCTGCCCCTGCAACAGACTTCTCTGTTTCATTACCTGTTGGCACCTCCGGAATCTGCTCAGGCAATGCGTCTACATTCACAGGAGATCTTATTACCCGCAACGGAATAGCGGTGAATCAGTGGAACTGGACCTTCCCCGGCAATAGCACCCGTTCCGGACAGGTACAGAACTTTACTTTCCCTGTCGCCGGTACTTATCCTGTTACGCTTAGAGGTATCACTGCTGACGGTTGTATATCGGACACCACCAAAAACCTGGTAGTGAATCCAAGACCTGTAGTTACTATAACCGGGGATAGCCTGGGAGCTTGTGCCGGAACGTCCGTCACTTTCAACATCACTAATCCCGAAGCAGGGGTTACCTATAACTGGTACGATGCCGCCAACGGAGGAAATCTGGTGGCTTCAGGAACCAGCTTCACGCCGGCATCCAGTGTAGTGCTTCCATCCAGTTTCTACGTGTCGGGAATACCGGCTACCTTGTGTGAAAGCGTCGTACGCAAAAAAGTTACGATATACGGAGCGCAGTTATTGAGCTCTCCGGTAGTTACGGCATCCAGTACTCCTGAATCCATTACGTTCACCTGGATACCAGTGAACGGTGCTGTCAGCTATGAAGTATCTACTGATGCTGGAACCACATTTGTAACGCCTACTTCCGGACAAACGGGATTAACCCATACTATCAGCGGACTTACGCCTTCTACCGAGATCACGATAATTGTAAAGGTAAATGGCACGGCTTCCTGTCAAACCAGTGTTTCGCAGCCTGTATCAGGCAGAACGCTTCTTGACCAGGTATTTGTACCTAATACCTTTACACCCAATGGTGATGGCAGAAACGACGACCTCAGGGTGTATGGCTATGTGATCAAAGAGCTGAAGTTTGCGGTTTTCAATCAGTGGGGACAAAAAATATACGAAACCACTAATCCGGCAATGGACGCTACCGGTGGACATATCGTATGGGATGGAAGATCGGGCGGAAAGGTGCAGCCAACGGGAGTTTACGTATATATATCTCAAATGGTATTGCTGGATGGTACCACGGTTAATAAAAAAGGAGCTATCAACCTGATCAGATAAATATTTTAAAGCGAAATAATCGTAATTTGACGAATATTTTTGAACTTTCGTCAACTTAATAATCTATGTACACCCGGCGTAACTATAGTTTCTGGTCTACGTTCAATTGGTCTAAAAAGCCGTTTATTGCAGGTTTCATTTATTCAGGATTCATCTCCTTTGCCGTTCATTTATTTAAGAAAAACTATGGTATCGATATTTCCATACCATGGCAACCCGTAAGCGTACTGGGTATTACGGTTGGTTTTTATCTTGGGTTTAAAAACAATGCCAGTTACGACAGGTTATGGGAGGCCAGGAAAATATGGGGCGGAATCGTAAACAGCAGCAGAACCTTTGGCGCAGCAGTAATTTCTTTTGTACAGGGTGCCGACGAACAAGCTATCAGGAAACGATTAATATATCGTCATATAGCCTGGATGACAGCCTTACGATACCAGTTAAGGCTTCCCAAAGAATGGGAACATACGAAGGAGCGGTTGACAGGTAAGCATTTCCCCAACACTGTTGAAAAATGCATCGAGGATATGGAAAATGAATTGCGCCTGTATTTGCATTCAGACGAAATGAAACATTATACCGGGAAGAGTAATATTGCCGTGCAGGTATTAAAACATCAGAGTAAAGAATTACAAGCCTTAAAGGATGAAGGTTATATAGACGATTTCCGGCATATAGAATTGTATAAACTGATCGCCGCATTGTATGATGATCAGGGGCGGAGCGAACGCATTAAAAACTTTCCTTTTCCCAGGCAGTATGCTTCCGCATCTTTATGGCAAACGATTATTTTTTCCGTGCTTATTCCTTTTGGCCTGCTTAATATTTTCTCCGCTGCCAGTGAAAACGTGCAGTGGATGGCAACACCATTTTCTGCTTTGATTATCTGGGTCTTTTTCTTAATGGAAAAGATCGGTGATTATTCTGAAAATCCTTTTGAGGCAGGGTTTAATGATACACCGATCACTTCCATTTCAAGAAGTATAGAAATAGATTTGCGTCAGATGATAGACGATGAAAATATACCGGCCGCTATACAGAGTGAAAACGGGTACCTGATGTAGAATGCCATCGGTTGTATTCAAAGTCCCAGCACCCCTTTCATTTTCCCGTATCCGTTCCTGCTCACCGGCACTTTAACACCTGAGCGCAATATTGCTACATGACTGTCTTTTTCATACGGATCGATGCGTGTGATCTGTTGCAGGTTGATAATGTAAGAACGGTGACATCTTACGAATTGCTGGGGGTCGAGGGTTTTTTCCAGGTGGGCCATAGTCTTGCTTTTCAGGAACGAGCCTTCGGGCGTAAATATTTTGACGAAATCATCGGCGGCTTCGATGTACCAGATATCCTGCGAAGGAATTATTTTTATCTTGCTGCCATTTTTAACCACAATACGCTGGCTTTGTGCAGGCGATATGGGCCCCGAACTTAGCAGGTCTCTGGTAGCGGGATTTCCCGTTCCTTTCTGTAACTGTTCCATGCATTTATGCAGTGCTTTATTAAAACGTTCCTGGCCAAATGGTTTTAGCAGGTAGTCGACCGCATGGGCTTCAAAGGCTTTAATCGCGTATTCATCGAAAGCTGTGGTGAAAATAATGCAGGGAGGCTGCTCTATCAGTTCCAGCATTTCGAAGCCATTGATCTTAGGCATCTGTATATCGAGAAAAATAAGATCGGGCTGATGAAGCTGTATGGCTTTGATCCCTTCAAAACCATCGTTGCATTCCTGTACTATTTCGATAAAGGAATGTGCAGAAAGGTATTCTTTTACAATACTTCTCGCCAGTGGCTCGTCGTCTATAATGATTACTTTAATGATCGTTGTCATGGGTTGTAGCTACGCAACCAGTTGCGGTATTTTTAAACGGGTGGTAAATATGTTTTCTTCGGCACCTGTTTTAAGCAGGTCGTTACGGGCAAAAAGCAGATACAGCCGGCGTTGTACGGAGCTGAGTCCAAACCCCGTTCCATGTTGAGCCGAAGAAGTGTGCGGGTCGAAAGGATTGCTCACTTCCACCACCAGGTCGTTACCTTCCCTGCTTGTGTTGATGCGTATTACCGTTTCCCCGATGGTATCGTACAGCCCGAATTTAATGGCATTTTCAACGATAGGTTGTAATAGCAATGCCGGTAATTGGAGGTTGCCTGTCATTTCCTCGCTACGAATATCGGTGATCAGCCGGTTCCCGAAACGAAGTTTTTCGATATCAAGGTAAAGCTGGAGGTATTGCATTTCCTCCTCGAGGCTTACCCATTGGTCTTCTTCTTTTTTTAGAGTGCCCCTGAGAAAATCCGATAACTGCTGTACCATCTTTCTTGCTTCCGTTGGATGACTTCCTATCAATGCATTGATGGAATTGAGGCTATTGAATAAAAAATGGGGTTGTAGTTGTTGCCGCAGTTTAAACAACTCCGCCTCCTTTGCCAGCTTTTCGGCATCTGTTTTACGGGCATCGTTTTGTTTCTGTTCTTCCCAATTATACCAGAGTACGCTTATCATAGTGATACACCCCATGGTAAGAAAAATAATACTGAAACGGATTGGCAGCGAACGATATAATAACGTGGTGAAACTGGAATAATAATCCAGGAAAAGTTTCAGTACAAACCGGTTAAGTTCTGTAGTTATCAGGGCCAGTGCCACGCAGCAGGCAAAAATATTAAAGTACCGGTCGCGCTGCGGCATATAATACCGGATGGTATTCATAATGAGCAGGCAGGGAATGAGCAGTAATATGTTGCTGATAATACTGTCTATGGCAGACTCCCGGAATGGAAGTCCGAACATATACAACACCAGGCAATGATCCACTATCAGTATCAGCCAGCAGGCACTGAATATAAGCCGGAATCGCATAACGGAAAGCGGTGTTGTGGACATACGGGAAAGATAATCTCATTTATAGATTAAAACTGTAAGGATGCTTTTCTTCTTTTTTCCATTTCTCTGCTTTTTTATTCACTATCTGGATAAATGCCTCTGCATAGTCTTTTTCTTCAATTCGGGAATACAGCTCTGCGCCATCTGAAAGATCGACCAGGTGTTTCACTTCGCATACATTTATAAAACTCCATTGCACCCATTGTTTCTTCCTGTTTATAAATGTATCTTCTTCCCGCTTCCCGAGCAAACAGGCTTTATGATAGGCTTCTTTTTCGTCAGAAGCAGTCACCAATCTTAATTGCTCATCGAATTGAGCGCGGTGATCACCATTTCCACTGATGATCCGGAACACCAGTTTTGTAAGATACCAGTTCATAGAAAACCGTTTTAATGTTAATAACTTTTAATATCTATCCCGCCAAAAAGCACGGTGCCTTTTAATACCAGGATTTTGCCGGAATGCTCGCTGTTGATGGCCGGCATAGGTCTCTTATCCTGGATGCCTCCAAAGATAGTGACCGCTTCTGATTTCACTGTCCAGTTGGCCGGCACTATAAGGCTGGTACCACCGAAAATGGCGGTTATTTCAAGCGTGGCTTTACCCTGTATATCGGCCTGGCTAAGGTTTAGCTCGCTGCCACCGAAGATGTTCACTACGTCGCCGCCCCTGAAATTCTTGGTAAATATATTTTTTTTATTGCCTCCAAAAACGGCGGTGGAATCTATATAGTCGTCTTCACTGCCACTTACATTCCCTTCTATTGCTCCCTGATCAGGTGATGGATCGTTTGGGAACCTGTTTTTTTTCTCCTGCCAGCAACCCCTGCGATAATTGCTTTTGGGACGGAGGATAAACAGAATGCCTACCAGTATCAGTATGGCTGGCCAGAGGTGCTTTCGGATATTTACACCCAGCACATAATCGTTTAAGAGGAAAGCGGTACCGATTATAACCGGTACAAACCAGCCACCTTTGCGGAAACCGTGACGTAAACCAACGAAAAGGCCTATTGCGATTAGCAGCATTTGCCAGGAAAACAACCAGTTGGGCAAGGGAAAGGCAAAACTTTTAAGCAGTGCGAGTACACCTATAATGACGATAAAAAGTCCTGTCCAAACCCTGCCGCCCCTCCCGCGTTCCTCCGCTCTTTGTTGCCATTTGTTCCTGGCTTCTTCCCTGATATTTTCAAAGTCTGTCATTCTTTATAATTTCAAACAAAAGTAAAGTGTATCACAGACCATGGCAATGGTATAAAGGTCATTTACCGGCAGGAAGCGGTAAAACCGCTTTTCCTGCCGGTAAATGACCTGAAGAATAAAACGCCTATCTTAAAATAGTGATCGATCCGGTAACGGGGCTAAACCCGTTTTCAAGTTTAATGATGTAGTAATAAGTGCCCATGGGAAGATCCTTTCCTTTTAGTTTACCATCCCATGGAATTCCATAACCATTGGTAAACAACACTTCCTGTCCGTAACGGTTGAATACCGATACGCTGCATCCGGGGTAGTCTGCCAGGTTATGGATCAGCCAGCGGTCGTTGATATTATCTCCGTTAGGTGAAAATGCATTGGGAACGTTTACCGGTTTAAGTATCTTGACCGTGAGTATATCCGTTGCCGAGCAATTGTATTCGCCTACGGCTGTGAGAATGTAAGTAGCGTCTTCATTAGCTCTTAATGTAGGCCTTAATACAGACGGATTAGAGAGCGTTGAAGCATTGGACCAGCTAAGCGCAAGGGAAGTTGAATTGGCAGTGGCTTCAAATTGAACGACCGTTCCCTGCGGCACTACGAAGGATCTTCCTGCATCTATCTTTGGTTGCAGATGCACTGTTACCGTTTTGGTAAACGGTAGCGAAGTACAGCCCGCTACATCCGTAACCGAAAGGGTGGTATTAAACGTTCCCGGCCGTTCGAATCTTTTCGTTGGAGAAGCTGAGGTAACAACACCGCTTCCGTCACCGAAATTCCACCGCCAGGAGCTGATAAGTGCCGCGGGATTACTGGCGTCCGTAAAGATGATGTCCGTACCCTCGCATAGCTCCTCAGGAGATACGGTAAACGCAGCTACCGGCTTTTCATAAAAATCATCCACTATCTGCGGAGCACTGATGTTTTCGCAACCGAAAGCGGAAATCGCTGCCAGTGCTACTGAATAGCTGCCTGCCCCTGCATAGGTATAAGAAGGATTTTTTTCAGTCGAACTTCCGCTTCCATCACCAAAATTCCAGATATAGGTAAGTGCGGAATTATCAGCGACCGTACTGGTATTGACGAACGGAGCAGCACCAGGCAGACATATTTTTTCCGGTGCGGTAAATTGTGCTACCGGTATAGGACGTACTATAATATTACCGGTAAAAGGTATACTGGTACAACCAAGATTGCTTACCGTAATTAGTTGTACCGTATAATTGCCATCTGCGGCATAAGTAATATTAATGGGATTATTATTGGTTAAGTTAGTTTGCGTACCATTACCATAATCCCAGGTCCATGTCTGCACACCGGCGGCCGTTCCGGGAGTGATGGTAGTGGTTTCGCCCAGGCAAAAATCGGTTTGATTAGTGAATGATGCGACTGGCCTTGGATATACTTCAATGGTGGTATTGGCACTGGCCGTACATCCACTGGCCGTTGTATAACTATACGTAATGGTGCGTATTCCTGCACCCGCTATGGATGGATTAAACGTGCCATTGGCAGCAACACCCGTTCCGCTATAAGTACCTCCTGTGATTATTGCACCATTTACCGTGGCGGTTGCGATGGAGTAGGGGGTCGCACTTTCGCAGACGGCGACCAGTGGTGGGTAAGCTACTACCGGTGTAATGGCAAATGTTTTAGGTACAACAAGTGAAACAATACATCCCTGTGACGAGGTGGCTTGCAGACTTATATTGTACGTGCCATCCGTAAAATTATGCGAAGGTGCAAACGCGGTG
>JANNOM010000066.1:0-29257 GCA_031399065.1 Chitinophagaceae bacterium | reverse complement strand
TCATCATCTGACTTTTGAGGGTTAACTAATAGTGTCGTTACTTAAAGTTAATCCCAATTGTCAGATTAAGTCTTGACTAGTTCACTATAATTTAATAAACTCCACCCTTCTGTTATTTGCCTTTCCTTCCATCGAAGTGTTGGGTTCCACTGGTTCTGTTTCTCCCTTACCGCTTGCATCCATCCTGGTAGCGTCGATATTAAAATTGTTTGTCAGCACATTTTTTACCGCTTCCGCTCGCTTCTTTGAAAGCGATAAGTTGGCTGCATTATCACCATCGCTATCTGTATGACCAATTATTTTTACTCTTACATCTCCGCTTTCACTCAGCACACCCGCAATTTCTTTTAATACACCATAGCTTTGCGGGTTTATTTTATCACTGCCAGATTCGAATAAAATGCCGCGTGTCACAAACTTGCCTTCTGTAATTAACTTATTCCTGGTATCGGCCTGACCAGATGCCAGGCGTATATTAGTAAGGTAAAGCATATCGTCGTTGCTGCTGTAAGAATAGTGGGGTGAAAAAATAATTTTACTGTACGCACCTGTCATCACCTTGGGTAAATCGAGTATTTTTTCCTGATTAATATACATTCTGATCCGCGTTTTTTGTCTCCAGATCGAAACATGAACAATATTATTTTTGTTTGTAAAAATGTTTTGCTTATCGGTACGATATAATTGTTCGCCCCCATTTTCGAGGATTCTGTAACTAAAAGATCCCCCATTGTAGTCATTTGGGTGCATTTTTATGGTAATGCCGGTAGTGTTATTGGAGGGTCTGAACCTGTCACCGGAATTATTTACAATGCTTTTGAGCTCATTGTCATCAGCAACGGTAATGATACTAATATCAAAGGATGCAGAGCCTTGTGTGTAATTAGTACTTGCGGCAATATCATATTCCAGCGTAAAATTTTCAGGAAGATTGTTTATGTACTCCGGGTAAAATACACCCGGCTTTTTAAGCGCCAGCCATTTGCCTTTTTGTCCATCAATAGTTACCACTTCGCCGCTGGAACTGGTATTCCATTTATCCGGGAAGTCTCCCATTGCATCCTGGCTAAAATCTTCTGAAGCTATAATTTTTTCACCGGGTATAAAGTCGAACTTACTATTCGCTTTTATGGCTACACCCGATTGTGAAGGATTGCTTTCTTTAGCATCCGTCATATCCGTAGATTCATTCTTTTTGTCCTTTCCAGTGTTGCTACTATTTCCTTTTTTACCCGTTATTACAGTGTCTGCCTTGTCGATCGTTTTATCAACTCCGTTCATTACTTTCTGGTCAACCTTATTTTTTACATTCTGCTTGGCTCTTTCCAAAATACGTAATTGGGCGTTTGCAGTTTGAAGACTTACTATCGATAATAAGGTAAAAATCAGTTTTATCATTTAGTATTTTTTTATCTGTAAAACTACATACATAAAAAAATACTGCAATCCCGTTAAACAGGGATTCTGTATATCGCGAAAGCGGGATATTCAATCGGAGGATCCTTAATTTCGCAGGGTTTCTATGTTATTTAAAAACATATTTAACCAGTACAAAGATTACTGCACCCACTAAAAATACTTTCCAGTAATGCAAATCGATCAATCGGAAAAGGCGTGTTAAAAAGCTATTAAGCGTAACGGGCGATTGCCTGCTTTCCTGTAGCCATTCCTGTTTAAACGATAATTTGTTTCTGCCAGCCTTGCCGCCTGTGCCGTAAAAGGATTTTTCGAAGGCTGGATAGTCGGGGGAGTTTAAGACGGCATGTTTAAGGCGGCCGAAGTAGTCGTTTCTTTCGGTAACGTAGGACGCAAAGGAGGGACCTTCCAAAAGAATACGCCCTAATGCCAACCCACCGATAATTGCAGCAATAGCAGTAGGAACTAATACAACTGTTCTTTGCCATTCGAACTGTGTCGCCTTAGTTGTAAACACCAAATTAAAGATAATCAGGAAAACAACGAAGCATATTACTCCAGCTGCCAACCCCCGCAATGTCTTCTTAAAGTGCGATGTAAACGTTTTTTGAAAATTAGGATCAAGACTGGCGCCCGGATTTGCTGATAAGTTTTGCTTCAAGTGCAAAAACTGGTTAGCGGTTACGTCGAGAGGCTGATGAAACTCGTACCTCGTATATCGAATATGGGCCATACCTTACATTTAATATAGATGATTATTTCTTCGGGATAAATATACCAAATTTTATTTTTTATTCCTCGTTTCTAAAATTCAAAATATTTTTAAACCCCTAAATTAGACATGTCCTATAATCATACTTTGCAAGGTTGGCTTTGTGTCGGATTTTGTGTGCCTTCCAATGTGCTAAAAATACCGTGGGGTCGGGTCTGCGAAGTAATGGATGCTTATATTTATGTACGATGTTCAATAGGGTGACGTATAACAGTTACCGCTTATTCCCAAACCAACTGTTATGGGCATTTTTTGTCTGCCGTAAGCCATTACTTTTTGGATTTCCAAAACCTGCTTTTCCCTTCTGCTATCCATTGCATAGCTTCGCCCAAACGTTTTTGCCTTGTCTCTTCAGTTTTTGCGTCTGAAATCCAAACAATATATTCCTTTCTGAAAGAATTGGATTTTGTTTCAAAGATTTCTTTCGCCTTTGGATTTAAAGCTAATCTCTTCGTGACGTAATCAGGTATTTCTAATATCTTTGACTTATCCGACTTTTTTGCAACTACCTTTACTCCATTTTCATTAAGTGTCATTGCTTCTTTAATGAATGAAACAAATTCTTTATCGGTCGGCAAATCCGAAAGCTTAAAAATTTTTCCCATAAACCTTTGAATGGGTTTAAAGTTTTTACTTTCTTTTAGCCTTGCGTCGTTCATAATTTCTGCTTTTATGAATGTGAACGAACAATGATTTTTATACGCTGCCATAACACACATAAAATCACCTTTATAATCAAAGTGAGGGATACTCCATTTTAATGACTCAACTACGTCAGGACATGTTTTATGAACGATTTTCCGCCAATGTTCAAGTATTGGTTTTGCAAAGTTTTCTGACAGTGCAATATATTTATCTACTTCTGTATTAAGCTTTGCCATTGATTTTAATTTTCTGATTAAACGTGTATGAATTGCAAGTATCCCACCGACAACAACAGGTGTCAAAATGTAACTAATATTACCGTCAACCGCAGAGTGACTGATTACGGAAAAAATTAAACTGAATGTAAGCCTGCATAAGCCCGTCTCTCAGCTTACTTGGTAATTTTGGAAACATTAACGCAGATACTCTAAATACTTTGTAAATGATTTATGCATAAGAAAACTAGTCAGGGTAGCCCAAAAGCTTTGTACCTGTGTTGAAATATTGCAGTATAAAAAAACTTTGCTCAGTGGCATTAATCCCTCCGTAAGGAAAATAATGGTTGTCGTTATCCCTAAAATTATTTTATTTTTTCATCCTGATTATTTTTTAAGTAATAATATTAATTTGTCTAATTTTTCCATTGTTGATATAGTCCCTTCTTGCATTCCCATATTTACCACGGTTTCTAAATCTGTTAATGAAGCATACTGCACAATAGTTTCTACGATGGTATGTTCACCTTTATCTAAAAATGTTACTTCCCATTTTGCTCTTGGAAGGTCTGCATTTATTTCACCTGCTTCATTGGAAAAAGCGTCCAAAGTTCCGTAGGAGTCAATAGGGTTCACATTATTGTATTCCGTGTAACCCCAATAATGATTTCCGTCCTGGTCAACCATTGCGTAGTGCCAATGTCCGCCATTTTTGAAATTCATAGATTTCGTTTTAGTAGTCATCCCAGTCGGTGAAAACCATTGGTCTAATAATTCCTGCTTTGTGTAACAATCCCAAACTAATTGGCGTTCTGCTGCAAATTCCCGTTTGATGGTTAGTTTGTTATTCTCCTTATTGGCTAGGAAGTCAAATTGTAACTTGTTCATTTTTTTTGCTTTTTTATTGTTGATAATAAATTGTCCAATTGAGTAAATCGGTTTTCCCAAATCTTTCTGAATTGTTGTAACCATTTGTCTATTTCTTTCATTTTATCTATTTCAAGGGAGTAATAAATTTCTCTGCCTTGATATTCCTGCTTTACCAGCTCACATTCTGTAAGAATGCGTAAGTGTTTTGATATAGCTTGTCGTGTTGTATTGAAGTTGTCGGCAATGGCGTTTGGTGTCATAGCCTGTAATGCAATTAAAACGATTATAGCTCGTCTTGTTGGGTCGGCAATTGCCTGAAAAATATCCCGTCTCATTTGTTTGCTATTTTGATTATGAAACTATTCGGTTGCAAATATAAGTGCAACTGTTCGGTTTCGCAATTTTTTTTAGTTTAAAATCAAAAATTCTATTTTAGTAATGTCAGCAGAATGCAAAATCATAATCAATTTTTCTCACAAGCTAGACTTGAGTTGGGTTCCTTTGTCCGCGAATTTGAGAGTTAAGTTCAAAGATATCTGTAACCTGAAAGTGTATTGAAATTCAAAGAAACCCTAAGCCGGGTAAGAAGTAAAACACGTAAATAATTAGCATCTTGCAGGTTAGAGTACTTGCTCATAAAACCGTTGATATTTGTCAACGGTTTTTATTGTTTTATGTCATTGCCTGTCCATATACTTCCTTGTTATCTTTACAAAACAAATTTATTATAAATTAACGAAACAATGGAAATAGGAATAGACAGTTTTGCATCGGCGATGTATGGCAGTAATGCTCTTAGCAGTGTAGATGCCATGGAACAGTTGTTAGAACGGATCTCGATTGCAGATGAAGCTGGACTTGATGTTTATGGAATCGGTGAGCACCACAAGAAAGAGTTTTTGGATTCTGCGCCAGCCGTAATCCTCGCCGCGGCCGCCGCAAGAACCAAACGGATTATTCTTGGCAGTGCTGTAAAGGTTTTAAGTACTGATGACCCAGTAAGGGTATACCAAAGTTTTGCAACCCTTGACCTTATCTCAAAAGGTCGGGCTGAATTGGTTGTTGGTCGTGGTTCAGCCGTCGAGGCCTATCCACTATTTGGATTTGACCTGAAAGATTATGACGCCCTTTTTAATGAAAAATTGGGATTATTGCTAAAGATACGTAACCAGGAATTCATTACCTGGTCAGGTAAATTCAGGCCAGCGCTTAATAACCAACCCATTTATCCCAGAAGCCTACAGGAAAAATTACCAATATGGCTTGGAGTAGGCGGTACACCCGCATCTTTTGTACGAGCAGGTTCGTTAGGACTACCTCTAATGGTGGCGGTTATTGGTGGAGAAACAGAACGCTTTCGCCCTCTGATAGACCTCTATCGTGAAGCAGGAAATAAAGCAGGGTTTTCGCCAGACCAACTAAAGGTCGGTCTTCATTCGCCGGGTTATGTGGCCGAAACCAATGAACAGGCAGTGGCTGATTATTATCCGGGATATGCAGAGCTATGGACAAAGTTGGGAAGAGAACGCGGATGGCCACCGGTAACCCGACCGCAATTCAACTCATTAATTGCACCAAAAGGGGTCTTAGTAGTTGGCGGTCCTGAAGAAGTTGCTGAAAAATTACTAAGACATAGCGAAGCGCTTGGTGGTATAGACCGGTTTACTTTTCAAATGGATAATGCAGGATTATCGCACCAGCAATTGCTACAATCCATTGAATTAATAGGTAAAAAAGTTATCCCGCTGATAAAGCATTTGGCATAAACAAATCCAAAAGTTTATTATAGACATTAAAAATGAACAAGAAAATTGTATTAATTACAGGAACAAAATAGTGGTTTTGGATGGCCTACCGCCAAAGTTGTTGCTTCATCCGGTCATGAGGTTTACGCTACAATGCGGGAAACTAATGGCAAAAATGCCTAAAAGGCCAAAGCATTATCTCAGTTAGAAAACATAACGGTTTTGGATGTTACCCTATTGATATAATCATTTACCCTCAAATTATGAGGATAATGCCTAGGATTGATTTGGAAGGACTTTGACAATGCGATAGAGACGGGTAGCTTCTTTTATGAACATAAGTTGATGGCCTCGCCGCCGCAAAACCCTGATGCGACATGTTTTTTATTTTTCGTTTTTTATTAGTTCCCAAATCTTCCTGTTATAATTCGCTTTCGTAATTCCAGTCAGTTTTTCAAGAGTCTGATAATACTTTTCATTACCCTTTTCGAAGGGTCCAATATTTAAAAGTTCCCAAACTCCTGCAAAACCTTTTTCCTTTTCTATTTTCTTAACCAATAAAGCATTTACAATATAGTCGGCTGAATTTGGGTAATTTCCTGTCTTAAAAGAAATAGGCGTTTCTTTTATTTCAGTCCAATTTGTATTTTCATTACTTGCAATTTGTTCTTTAAAAGCTTTGAAAATTTCTTTCCAACTAAAACCCCAACTTCCACCATAAATATAAGCGCACCCTTCATCCACAGGTTTGTTTACTTTACTTCCTGGAATTACTAAACTTAATCTGTCGTGAAATAAATCGTGTGGGTCAAATTCGCTAAAAGTTGCATTGTTATTGCCGAATACAATTAGCTTTCTATCGCCAAATGAGCTACTCCAAACACTTTCCGCTTGTCCATTATAGTCCGATTTGTAATCGACGCCAATTAGTTTTTGTAATTCAATGATGTTGTCAGTACAATAATACTCGGTTATTTTATTTGTTGATTTTAGTTTTAAGTCAAACGAAGAGGCTAATTTATTAAATTCTTTTACTTTTTCCTTATTGATTGTAAATTGATAGTGAAAAATATTGTTTCCCACTTTTTCAATTTTCCAATTTTTGGTGTTCTTCAAAAGTGGCGAAGAATAGGTAAATGATTTATTTGTTTTATGGGCAATAAATTCAAAACTTGCTCTTAGTAAAGCTGTATTCTCATTTGTTCCAATGTAGGAAACTTGTATCAGATAGTTATTTTCTTTAAGTAATACAACATTTGACAGATATGGTTTGTAAAAATAATCGTCTTTGAACTTACTACTTTTTTCAATTCCATTTATTTCGTCGAGTTGAATAAATGTTTCAATTTTTTCGTTTTCAAATACAAATTTATTTTCTTCATTTGGTTTTTGTGCAGAAAGCAAAAAGTCGTTAAGTGAACTAATTAAACTTTTACTTTCAATACTGTCCTTTGGTAAAACAATATTTGTGTTTAGCCGCAAAAAATTCGTCTGTGCATTTGCGAAAACTGTCGCATAAATTAGTGCCAAAGTGTAAATGAATTTCATTGTTATATCTTGTTAAATTGTCTGTTTGTAGGTTTTCAGCAAAATTGCCACTAAAGGGAAGTATTGCTGCAGGCGGGATATTTTACAACGTCCAGCCCGGAACTGCTGCCCAATTAAAAATATAAAGTTGAAGTTAACAATAAGTGGCCAAATAGGTATTCGTCTGCCGGAACTGAAGCACAGCGACGCAAACAGCCGAAGTTTCAACGTCCAGCCTCACTTGCGCCAATACCAATATTTGCAGCATACCTTTATCTGTCACACAAAAGCTTTATATGGAATTTTTTATAACCAAATATTTTTTGCTCTTTGTCGTATTCCTCAAAAATATTTTAGAATCTATCAAAGCTTCCGATTCCTCCTATTGAACCTGATTTTTTAAAACTGTGTTCACCCAGCACAACGGTAATCGCAAAATCATTAGCTGCGTGGGCGATCTGCAATTGAAGTAATACAATACCAGTTATGGCAGGAATACGGCGCATCGGTTCAGTTTAATGCTTTACCCTTTTACAACGCATGCTGGATTACCGCTGCCGACAAAAAGAAACTGGAGGATTTTGCACGCTTTAAAACGGCGAATGTGGTGCAGGACAAAGACGGTTATTGGGTATATCTCGCGCAAAGCCAATGGTTCGTTAATAAGGAAATAAACAACAATCCCGATATTGTCATTTTTCTTCGGAGATATACAAGAAGTATTTTTTTGTTATTAATGAATTGATAATGAGGAAAACACAATGACGTCATATTAATAGTTGACATTCGGGAAAGTAATAAAAATATCAAATTAAACATTTTCTTATGTTATCTATCAAGCTAACCAATACCCTTTTTTTTCCATCATACTTCACTATGATCATCCTGATTGCCGGGTGCAAAAAGGATTTCAGAAAGTCCGATGCAGATTTCATTGAGCCTGCTGAAAGTAAATCAATGCTTATGTCTACAACTGGCGGCAGATACATAGACGATCTGTTTGGTTTTTCAAGAATAACTTACCCTTATCGATTGGGTATTCCGAGTTTCACGGGTTCAACGGATCTTTACCTGGATGTGTATACCCCAACACAAGACGCGGATACTTCACGCGCATGCTTTATTTTTTTGTATGGGGGGAGTTTTCTTTTCGGTTCCAAAAACGACGGCTATGTACAAACAATTTGCTCATCGCTGGCAAAAAAAGGGTACGTTACAATTGCCATTTCCTATCGCCTGGGGTGGAATACAACCTCACTGCTCAGCCTTTATGAAGCAGAATATCGAGCCATACAAGATGCGCGCGCCGCAGTAAGAGCGGTAAAACAGGAAGCCAGGCTAATAGGTGTTGATACAAGCAACATATTCCTGGGTGGTGAATCGGCAGGAGCTTACTCTGTTTTGGGTGCAGCTTATCTGGATCAGGATGAAGCAAACCCTTATTTCCTTGCTACGTTGGGTCCACTCGATGGAAATAACCCTGGCGACTACCCAGGCTATTCTAACAAAGTGAAAGGAGTGGTGAATATGGAGGGGTGGATCTATGATACAAGCTGGATTGAAGCGGGAGACGCGCCGCTGATCAATTTTTACGGAACCGCAGATGTTTTTTATACCAATACTACAATTACTGGCCCTGGAAACGCTCCGGTACAGATCCCCATTGATAACGGGATAGCCATTAATCAGCGTATTGCTCAGATAGCACTCAATCCTATTGGTCTTCTTCAGCCTCCTCTTTACCCGGGAGGTATGCATGAAAGCGTCCCCACCACGTATTTACAGCAAACGATTGATGTAATGTGTAACCGACTCAACGATCTCATACATCGTTAGTTCACTTCACTCATGAATGGCTAGTATGGGCGTATGGCTGTTATACACCAGCCTTCTGGTATTGCTTCTCTGAAAATATAGGAACCAATCATTTACTATCAAATTATAAGGATAATGCCGAAGATTTGCTGCTGATAAAAATAACGACGTCCTGCCCCTATAACGCCAAACCACCTCTTAGTGACTGGCGTTTCTCTGTTCAAGAGGTTACTTTCTATTCAATTCGTTTATCAATGTTTCTATCAGTGTTTTAGCGTCCCGGTGTTTTAATAATGAAGCAGATTGCCCGGCCCAGTAAGATTTAAATGCAGGATTTGAATTAACCGTTGCAGGATATGCTTTTAGTAAACCCATAAACTTACTTTGTAATGGATAAGGTGCAAATAAATCTTCGTGATTTTTTAATTCTTCAGTAAGTCTGTTTCTTATTCCTCTTGATAGCCTACCAGTAAATACCTTTGTAAGCGTTGTGTATTTTGCATCTGGTGTAAATAATTTGTCTTTATGGTCTTGAGAGGCATTGGATTGGGATGTTGCCAAAAAAGCGGTACCCATTTGTACAGCATCAGCACCTAATGCCAATGCAGCTTTTATCCCTCTTGAATCTGCAACTCCTCCTGCGGCTATTATGGGAATTTTTACATTATCTGCAACTTGTGGAATAAGTGAAAATGTTCCAGTCAAAGAATCTTCTGGCGACCTTAAAAACGAAACCCTATGTCCCCCCGCCTCAAAACCTGTTGCAACTATTGCATCAACTCCTTCATTTTCTAAGGCAATGGCTTCATCTACTGTTGTTGCTGCACCAACTGTTTTTATACCAAGTCTTTTGCAATTTTCTAAAATGGTTGATGAAGGTATTCCATAAACAAAACTAAATACTGCTGGCTTTGCTTCATAGATGGCTTCAATTTGTTCCTCAAATTTAGCTCCAAGATTAGTAGGTCTTTCGGGTATTGGTAAACCTAACTCATTAAAATATGGCTTAAATAATTCAGTGAGTTTTTTGTAATCATTTTCGCCAAAAGTTGCTAAACGGGCATCTCTGTCGTTAACCCACAAATTGATATTGAAAGGCTTACTGGTGAATTTTCTTATTTCGTTACAGGTTTCAATAATTTCCTTTGAAGAAAATGATTGACCGCCGAACGAACCTAATCCACCTGTGTTTGAAACGGTGCTTGTAAGTTTTACAGATGACAGTCCACCACCAAATGGACCCTGAACTATTGGGTAATCTATTCCTAACAGTTTAGTAAACTTTGTTTTATTCCACATTGTCTTTTTTCTATTGAATGTTGATTGATTGGCAAAAGATGAAAGCGAAGTGCTTGAAACACCTGCTAAAACAATTGCTTTAACTGCACTTCGCCTTTTCATATTAGTTTGGGTTTATGCCTGTCCTACAAGTTTGAATTGCAATACAAAATCATCATAAATTAGTTTATCGCCCAAATTTTCAATAAATTTTCCCGAACCATATCGAATATTGTACATCGTTCTGTCAATTACAATTTCGCCCAAAGAATGCAATGTATTGGTAAATACTTCTACTGTCGCCATAAAACTTACGGGGCGTGAAATGTCTTTGATAGTAAGATTTCCATCAATTTTAAATTTGCTGGTTTCGATTTTGCTTGAACCAGTTATCGTTAGGGTAGCCGTTTTAAATTTATCAACCGAGAAAAAATCATCGTTTTTTAAATGTCCTAAAAAATCATCATGAGTTTTTTTGTCTTCAATGTCAGTAATTAGAATTGAGGTCATATCTATTTGGATTTCTCCACCTACAATTGTGTTGTCCGTAACTTCAATAAAGCCATCAGCGATGTTGATGCTTCCTGTATGTAATCCTAAGACTTTTTTGCCAGTCCAGTTTACAGTACTACTTGCTTGTTGAATTTGAAATTTTGCCATTTTATTTTTTTGGTTTAAAATTTATGGCACAAATGTCTATTGAATTCAAAAGAAGTAAAAGGACATACATCAAGACTTTTATGTGATGTACCTCACATTATTTTGAAGAAGAGTTGAGTCTGCTAAGTGTTTCCCTCGTAACACCTAAATAAGAAGCAATAAGTTGTTTGGGAACTTTTTGGAAAAGTTGTGGATATAATTGTAGTAATTGGTCGTGTTTTTCTTTGGCGTTATTACTCAATAAAGAAAGTATTCGTTGTTGTAAAGCAACATTACGTTTATTGGTTTTCTTTCTAAAAAAGTGTTCTATTTTATGAATTTCTGCGCAAAGTTTTTCCCTGTTCTGAAATGATAAGCAAAGCAATTCACTTTTTGCAATACAGTCAATATTTATAGTTGCTTTTGACTGATTGTAGTACGCCTCATAATCAGTAATCCACCAGTCTTGCATTCCAAAAGCCAAAATATGTTCTTTGCCATTTTTGTCTGTAAAGTATGATTTTAAGCAACCGTCCAAAATGAAAAAGTCGTTAGGCACATTTTCTCCTTCCTGAATTACAAATTGATGTTTTTTGAATTTCTTTGTTGTGAAGTGTGACAAAATATAGTCAAACTCTGTGTCCGTTAGCAGAGTGATTTTTTCTATTTGTTGTCGTAAAATATCGCTCATTCACTTTTGATATTTATTAGTCTATTGTTTTGTGTAGGTTGTCTGTAAGTGTCCCATTTTTCAGACAGCCTTTTCAGTACTAATCGTTCCTTTTATACACGGAACTTTATCGAACACAAAAAAGCCTCTAAAATCAACGACTTTGAAGGCTTTTAACAGCTAAGTGAACCGGATTGGATTCGAACCAATGACCTGCTGCTTAGAAGGCAGCTGCTCTATCCAACTGAGCTACCGGTCCTTGTAGGGCTGCAAATATAGAAATTTATTTCTATTGGGCGTTTTTTGCGAAATGCTCCCTGATAAGTGATGTGTATAGTTTGTTGCTTGTTACGTTCAGCCTTACCTGGGCGGCATGTTTTTTCTCCTCGTCGGCCATCGTTTCCCGCGCGGTCAGGTTGGCTTCTTCCATGGTTTTGTTTACCCGTAACTGTTTGGCGCTCAATACCCGTTTGCTCATATCGGGGTACTTGCAGATCAGGGTCTTATCTCCATACTGCCTAAATACGAATTGTTTGCCTACATGGCCCGAGGCTTTCGCGAAAAATACATTGTCTGTTTTTGCCATTGGATACTGTTTAAAAGTGAAAAAAATTATACCTACAATGTGGTAAAGTTATCAATTATTATATTAATGGTAAGATTTACTTATATTTTTGTTCGTAAATTTAATACAAGATAATATTAGGATTATATAAGAAATACCTCATGAAAACCTTAAGATAATTAAATTTTTACGTATATAGTTGAATGCCTAAAAAGTCACAGGGTGAAATAATCAGTCGATCACATTAAGCTTTGAAACGAACGTATCGTAGTATTTCCGGGAGAGCGGGATCGATTCATCGCAGACCACCACGAAGTCTTTGCCGATATGATCGATATAGTTGACGGATACGGCGTAGGACCGGTGGATTCGGAAGAAAAGATCGGAAGGTAGTTTTTCCATGGTGGCATCCAGGGTACCCCTTACCATCAGATCGCCGCTGAGTAGATGAAATCGCAGATAGTTGTCTTCGATAGATATGGCCACGATGTCGGCAAAGTTTACTTTTTTCAGGATGCCATTCTGCCTTAAAAAAATGGTCTGGTTCGTCATAAAGAATGCAGGTTTTTGGTTTGGAAGCGGTTGGTAAATAACTATTATCTTTTCAAATATACAAACTGAATGGGTACCGTTTGCTCACAAAGGCCTCCAAAAAGCATAAAAATGCAGGTACCAGAATGTCATTCGTTGCAGGTTTAGATTAAGCCCGCTTCAAAAACGATAAAACACCGCCCCAAAATTCACCCATTGCCTTCACCATACCCATACTTTTGTTTTATCAATCATCGCTAAAGGAGCATGCGCTTAAGGATAACCGGGAGGAGCGAACCCGGAAGTCCTTCTCCGGAAGCGGTGAACGATAAACGAAACAATTTTTCTTAACATTTTAAAAATTAAAACAATGGCAAAAATTAATGACAACCTGCTCGTAAAAGGAGCAAGAGGGCATGTAGGTAAACAATTCAATTACCGCAGGCGCGGCAACGATACTATTCTGGCAAAAATGCCCCGTATCAACGATAACCTGGAGCCCACGGCGGCACAGCAGGAAGTGAGGGATCAGTTCTCTTCCGCTTCCCTGTATGCCCAGAGTGCCGTGTCTTCTCCCGATCTTAAGAAACAGTATCAAAAGAAGGCAGGACCAGGTAAAACGGCGTATAATATGGCTTTCAGGGATTTTACCTCAGCCCCGGTAGTAAAGAAAATCGATATGGATAAATACAACGGTACCGCCGGTTCGGTGATCGTTGTAAGTGCCAAAGACGATTTTCAGGTGGCGGAAGTAAGGCTAAGCATCCGCAATGCAGCAGGCGCGCTGGTGGAAGAAGGCAATGCCGTTCTTAACACCCTCAACAGGCTGCAATGGATCTATACCGCCACACAGGTGAATAACCCGGTGGCCGGTTCCGTTATCAAAGCTACAGCCATCGATCTTGCAGGCAATAAAGGCACGCAGGAACTGATCGCTTAACACGTTCGAGGAACACACGTAAAGTAAAGGGTAGTCCCCTGGTTTATCAAAACCGGGGGACACCCTTTTGTTTATAGCTTATGTTAGGTGTTCGTAAAATAACTCTATCTGTTACCTCGGTATAGTAAAATTTTCTACGTAAAATCCCCGGATCGGGGAATAGGTATTCTTTTCATACCAGATCTTTTTCCACCATTTTGTGGCCCATCCGTTTTTGGCTTAGTTTTTCCTTGCGTATCATAACTAAATCGTGATCATGAGTAGATTGATAATAGTTTCTAACCGTTTGCCGTTTTCCGTGGAAAGATCAGGAGCAGATATAGCGATGCGACAGAGCTCCGGGGGACTGGTGTCTTCATTAAAAAGTTATTTCGAAAAAAACACCGGTAATCATTTCACGGAAAAAATATGGGTAGGCAGCAGCGACCTGGATGCATCAGAATGGGAGCGTGCGAAAGATACTATACAAAGTAAAGACTTTACTATCGAACCCGTGTTCATCAGTAAACCGGTCTATGAAAATTATTATAACGGCTTCGCTAATTCCACGCTGTGGCCTTTGTTTCATTATTTCCCCTCCCTTGTAGTGTATAACAAAGATTTTTTTAATGCTTACATGGAAAGCAACCGCTTGTTTGCTGAAAAGGCGCTTACCATCATGCGACCCGGAGATGTAGTATGGATACATGATTACCAGTTGTTGCTGGTGCCCCAGATTATCCGTAGCGTTTCACCGGGAGCCATCATTGGCTTTTTCCTGCATATACCTTTTCCATCGTATGAGATATTCCGTTTGCTGCCCACGCTATGGAAAAAAACATTATTGCAGGGTATACTGGGAGCCGACCTTATAGGCTTTCACACCTATGACTATGTGCAGCATTTTATACAATCCGCTAAAATGGTGCTGGAAGTAGATAACCAGTTTAATACCATCACTTATAACACCCGTATCATCAAGACCGACCTGTTCCCTATAGGCATCGACTTCCAGAAGTTCAAAAATAATTGCTGCGAGGATAAACTGTCGGGATATTTACATGATATACGAATGAATTTCGCTGGCAAAAAGATCATCTTCTCGGTGGACCGTCTCGATTATACGAAAGGACTTACCAACCGCCTTAAAGGATACGAAGACTTCCTGGAGCAACATCCTGAATGGCATGAGAAAGTCGTGTTCATTTTCAGCATTATTCCTTCGAGGGATCTGATACCAACGTATAGCGACCGGAAAAAGATGGTGGAAGAAAAAGTGAGCACCATCAATGGGCGGTTCTCCACCATTAGCTGGCAACCGCTGATGTATCGCTATAATCACCTGGGCTTCGATGAACTGTGTGCATTATACCGTGCTGCCGACATTGCGCTTATTACACCTCTGAGAGATGGGATGAATTTAGTTGCCAAAGAATACGTGGCGGGCAACGACCATAGTGGGGTGCTGATATTAAGCGAACTTACCGGTGCGGCCAGCGAACTGAATGAAGCGATACTGGTGAATCCGACCGATAGTCAGGCCGTTGCCGACGCCATCGTCACCGCGCTTTCTATGCCCCTTGACGAACAGCAGTCGCGGATGCGGCTGATGCAAAAAAGACTCTCTGATTATGATGTGGTGAAATGGGTAAACGATTTCCTCGATCAATTGTACAATGCAAAAGAGGAACAGAACAAAGCCGTGGTAAAATGGCTGGATAAGAAAACGGTTATGACCATACATCAGGATTATTCCAAAGCGGGCAAAAGGTGCATCTTACTCGATTACGACGGCACACTGGCTCCTTATACTAAAGTACCATCGCAGGCCAAACCCGGAAGGGATGTGCTGGACCTGCTGGCCGACCTGGCATCGGACGAACGCAATGAAGTGGTGGTGATCAGCGGGCGGGATTCCAATACGCTGGATAACTGGCTGGGTCATCTCAACCTCAATTTCGTAGCGGAACATGGCGTGTTTATTAAATACCGTAACCATTCCTGGGAAACGCAGGTGGCTTTATCCAGCAACTGGAAAGACCTGGTGAGGCCCATACTGGAACTGTTCGTTACCCGCTGCGCCGGATCGATGATAGAGGAAAAAAAGAATACACTTACCTGGCATTACCGCAATACGCACCCCGGACTGGGTTTCGAACGTTCGCGCGAACTGTTAAACAACCTGATACAGATGACGGGTAATACGCCCATACAGGTAATAGACGGTAACAAGGTGATAGAAGTGCGTTTAATGGGCATAGATAAAGGCAATACCGCCTTAAAAGTGATCGATCATTTCAAGGCCGATTTCGTGCTATGCCTTGGCGATGATACTACCGACGAGGATATGTTCCGCGCGCTCGAGAAAGGAGCATATACCATCAAGATAGGGCATGGGTCTACTGCAGCGCAATACAATATACAGTTGCAGGAAGAAGTGCTTCCTTTTTTGCAGACACTGATTACGGAACCGGATACGGTCAATGAAATGGAAGGGTATAAATAAGCAGGCAACGCTATGAGGCCGCTTCCAGTTCCACTATCTTTTCAAATACGGTCTCGTATTCTTTATTGGCCAGGGCCAATTCCCCGGAAGCTTTTTTATACTCCGATTCTGCCTGGGCAAACTTGTGCTTGTCGCTGTAAACATCCGGGGAACCCAGCGCAGCTTCCAGCTTGTTCTTCTGCTCTTTCAGTTGTGCAACTTTCTGTTCCAGTTGCTCGAACAGACGCTGCTGCTTTTGCAGTTCTTTCCGGGCTTCTTTATTAATGGACGGTTTAGGTTCGTTCACTATTACCTGCTGCACGGGAGGGGGTGGGGCAGGTTTGGATTTATCCTCTTTCTTAGTTTCCTGTTGCGGCCGCTGGGAAGCCATTCTTTCTTTCCATTCCACCCATTCGGCATAAGTGCCCTTAAACTCCTTGATCTCACCGTCTACTATTTCCCAGATCTTGTTGGCTGCTTTGGAAATGAAGTAACGGTCGTGACTCACGAGTATGATGCTTCCTTCATATTTATTCAGGGATTCCACCAGCAGTTCCACCGAATGTATATCCAGGTGATTCGTAGGTTCGTCCAGTATCAGGAAATTAGCCTTGCTCACGATCGTTTTAGCCAGCGCCACGCGCGCCTTTTCACCTCCGCTGAGTATCTTTATTTTCTTTTCCACATCGTCTCCGCTAAACAGGAAAGCACCCAGCAGGCTGCGGTATTCCAGTTCGGTTTTACCGGCGCCGGAGCCGCTCATTTCTTCTATAAGGGTGTTATTGAGGTTCAGGGATTCCAGCTGGTGCTGTGCATAGAAACTTTCTACCACGTTATGACCCCATATCCGTTCACCCACGAAAGGTTCCGTACCTGCCACGATGCGCAGCAGCGTGGATTTACCCTTGCCGTTGGCGCCTATCAGGGCTATTTTGTCGCCCCTGTCTATTTCAGCATTCCCGTTTTTCAGTATCTCAAGATCGCCAAAAGCTTTGCTGGCATGTTTAATAGTGCATAGTACCCGTCCCGGCTCTTTACCCACGCTGAAGTTGATGCGCATATTGGGCCGTTCCAGGTTCGTGTCTTCTATGCGCTCCACCTTATCCAGCAGCTTCTGCACGCTCTGGGCGGCTGCGGCCTTGCTGGCTTTGGCTTTAAAGCGCTCAATAAAGCGCTCCTGCTGACGAATATAATCCTGCTGGTTCTCGAAAGCCCTTTTCTGCATCTCTATCCGGATGGCTTTCTCCTGTTCGTAATAGGTGTAATTGCCTACATAGATGTGTAATTCCTGCTGATATAGTTCTACTATCTTATTCACCATCCTGTCGAGGAAGAACTTATCGTGACTCACGATCACCACGCTGCCTTTGTAATTGAGCAGGTATCTTTCCAACCACTCAATAGAGGGAAGATCGAGGTGGTTGGTAGGTTCATCCAGCAACAGCACGTCGGGGTTCTGCAATATCATCTTGGCCAGCAGTACCCGCATGCGCCATCCCCCGCTGAACTGTTTATAGGGTTTGTCGAGCTGCTCGTCGCTGAACCCGAGACCGTGCAGTACTTCTTCGGCCTTATAGCGTATGTCGAAACCATCCAGTACTTCTATTTCATGGAGTACGTCCATGTAGCGGGTAAGCAGTTTCTCATCTTCTTTGGTTTCCAGAATCTTTTCCAGTTCATGCTGTTCTTTCTGGAGGGCCATTACTTTCTCGAATGCTTCCATAGCCACTTCCGTGATGCTGCTGTTGGTATCGAAACTGAGCAGGTCCTGGTGAAGATAGCCGATAGTGGTGTCCCGGCTTTTCTCTACGGTACCCACGCTGGGCATATACTGGCCTACCAATACCTTGAGCAGGGTCGACTTACCGGTACCATTATAGCCTATAAGTCCTATTCTCTCCCCTGGGTTCAGATGCCAGGTGGCATTTCTCACGATAACTCTTGCACCAAACTCGAACGTTACGTTCTGTAATCCTATCAGCATACTTTTAAATAAGTTGCAAATATAACCACTCTTGCCGATTTGTTAACGCCTGTGCACATCAGCATTGCGAACCAACGGGAGTAAGTATCTTTACAAAAAATGGTAATATGAATAAAATAATCGGTTTGGGATGTATCGCCTTCCTGTTAGCGTCCTGCGGCGGCGGGGAGAAAAAAGCGGAGAAACAGCAAGTACCCGAAGAAGTGAAACCGCTGGTAAGTAAAAACTCGGGGGCGTTCAACCAGTCATTCGGTAAACTGCTGGACACTTATGAAAGCCTTAAAAATGCGCTGGTGGAATACGATACGGCCGCTGCTAACACGGCTGCCGCTGCTTTGGCAATATCAGTGAAAGAAGTGTCCGTAAGCGATATACAGGGCGATTCTACGGGGGCCATCCGGGAAACGGCAGCCAGTTATACTGCCGCTATCGAAAGTTCGGCCAACGAGTTTATTTCATCCGCCGATATTACCAAAAAGAAACGGCAGTTTCAATCCATATCAGATGCTATGTACGACCTGGCGCGCACTGTACGGTACGATCAGGAAAAAATATACCGGCAGCATTGTCCTATGGCTTTTAACGACGACGAAGAAGCCTTCTGGCTAAGCAGCAGCAATGAGGTGGTAAATCCTTACCTGGGTAAAAAACATCCCAAGTATAAAGGTGGCATGTTACATTGCGGGGATGTGACAGATTCGCTCGATTATCACTAAATTTGCCGACTTAAATAAATGGCACGAATCAATAGTTATGATCAGATTAACGTTTCCGGATGGGTCGGTTAGAGAATATGAAAAAGGTATATCAGCAATGGAAGTGGCAAAAACCATTTCCGAAGGATTGGCAAGAAAGGTATTGGTAGCAACGGTAAACGGGGAAATATGGGATGCTACCCGTCCCATTACGGAAGATGCATCGATCAAATTGCTTACCTGGGACGATAAGGACGGACAGCTCACGTTCTGGCATTCCTCTGCCCACCTGATGGCGGAAGCCGTGGAAAGTATGTTTCCCGGTGTTAAATTCTGGGTTGGTCCCGCCCTGGAATCGCAGAAAGGATTCTATTACGATATGGACCTGGGAGGCCGCCAGATTACCGAAGAAGACCTGCGAAAGCTGGAAGTGAAAATGAACGAACTGGCGAAACAAAACAATCCCTACCTGCGCAAGGAGCTGTCAAAGGCGGAAGCCTTGCAGTACTTCGAACAAAAAGGAGATGAATATAAACTGGACCTGCTGGGCGGATTGCAGGACGGCACCATCACTTTCTATAGCCAGGGACGATTTACCGACCTGTGCAGGGGGCCTCACCTGCCGGCAACAGGCGTTATTAAAGCAATTAAGTTGACCAATATCGCCGGGGCTTACTGGAAAAACGATGCCAGCAATAAACAGCTCACCCGCATATACGGCGTCAGTTTCCCCGCACAGAAAGAACTGGACGAGTACCTGCATTTATTGGAGGAAGCAAAAAAAAGGGATCACCGTAAACTGGGTAAAGAACTGGGCATCTATACTATGGACGATGATGTGGGCCAGGGACTGATCATGTGGATGCCCAACGGCACCATCATTATTGAGGAACTGGAAAAACTGGCCAAGGAAACGGAAAAGGCGGCGGGGTATAAGAGAGTGGTTACTCCGCATATTGCCAAAGAGAGCATGTATATCACGAGTGGTCACCTTCCTTACTATGCCGATAGTATGTATCCTCCTATGGAACTGGATGGGGAAAAATACTATCTCAAATCAATGAACTGTCCGCACCACCACAAGATATTTGCGGCGGAGCCCAAGAGTTACCGTGACCTTCCCTACCGGATAGCGGAATATGGTACGGTATATCGTTATGAACAAAGCGGCGAACTGTTCGGACTGATGCGGGTACGCTGCCTGCACATGAACGACGCGCATATTTATTGCACCAAAGCGCAGTTCGAGTCGGAGTTTCGTGCGGTGAATGAAATGTACCTTAAATACTTCAAAATATTCGGTATAGATAAGTATGTAATGCGGCTCAGCCTGCATGCGCCCGACAAACTGGGTAAGAAGTACGTGAATGAACCCGAGTTATGGAAACAGACGGAAGAAATGGTACGCGACGTACTGATCGCTTCCAATATTCCTTACGTGGAAGTGCAGGACGAAGCGGCATTTTACGGACCGAAGATCGATGTGCAAATTTACAGCGTGATTGGAAGAGAGTTTACCCTGGCTACCAACCAGGTGGATTTTTCGCAGGGCAGGAGCTTCAAGCTGCAGTATACCACGGCAGACAACCAGGTAGATACGCCCCTGATTATACATCGCGCACCGCTGGGTACCCATGAACGCTTTATAGGCTTTCTGCTGGAGCACTATGCGGGTAAACTGCCACTCTGGTTATCTCCCCTGCAGGTTAAAATACTGCCGATCAGCGATAAGTTTCTCGATTATGCAAATAGTGTTTTACAATCGCTGAAAAATGCGGATATTCGTGTAGAAATAGATGACAGAAGCGAAAAGATAGGTAAGAAGATACGCGAAACGGAACTGGCCAGGGTACCTTACATGCTGGTGATAGGAGAGAAGGAAATGAACGAGCAACAGGTGTCCGTTCGCAGGCAAGGCAAGGGAGACGCAGGATCCATTGGTATCGAAGCATTTATCAAAGACATACAAAAAGAAATTACCAGCAGAACGGTTGCTGAATAATGATAAAAACAGAAATATTTTCTAATTAAAAATTATAAATGGCATTTCCACCAAGACCACCGAGAGGTACTTTTAATCCCAGGTTTCGAAAAGAACAACAACAAGAACACCGCACGAACAGCATGATTCGTGTTCCACAAGTCCGCCTGGTAGGCGAAAACCTGGAAGTAGGTGTGTACTCCATACAGGATGCCCTGCGTATGGCCAGGGAGCAGGAGCTTGACCTGGTGGAAATTTCCCCGAATGCAGATCCCCCCGTTTGTAAAATAATCGACTATAACAAATTCCTCTACGAAAAGAAGAAGAAGGAAAAGGAAATGAAGGCGAAATCGAAGGTTTCCGAAGTAAAGGAGATCCGTTTTACGCCCAGTACCGACGATCATGATTTCGACTTTAAAGCCAAACATGCGGAGCGTTTTTTACAGGACGGTAATAAGGTGAAAGCGTATGTGCAGTTTAAGGGTCGCGCCATCCAGTTTAAAGACCGGGGAGAATTGCTGTTGCTTCGCTTTGCGGAGCGGCTGGCCGAATTCGGCCTTCCGGAAATGCTTCCCAAGCTGGAAGGAAAGCGGATGATGATGATTTTTGCGCCTAAAGGCAAAAAGAAGACTTCCTGAAATCAGGATTTAGCCTAAAGATTTTACCACCTAACATATAAGAAACGAATACCTGTCGTGCATTAAATGAGTATGCCAGCTTTGATTTCAATACATGGGTATGCGGAAAAAACCTGCTTCTTTATATTAAATAGTTGAAGATTTTACCTACCTTCGCGCTCCCTTAGGGGAATATTGCCCAACCGGCTCCATAAGTGTACTGCAGGTGCAGTGCCGCCATCAGGGTGTAACTTCAAACCTCGCATACAATGCCAAAGGTAAAGACGAACTCCAGCGCCAAAAAAAGATTCAGAGTAACGGGCACAGGAGAGATCACGTTTCAGAAAGCGTTCAAACGCCACATTTTAACTAAAAAGTCGAAAAAACGCAAACGCAGCCTGCGTAAAAATGGTATCGTAAGTGCCGCCAATAAAGACTTTGTGATGCGTTTACTGCGCCTGAAATAGTTCCCTGACGGAATTATTCCTGCTGAATCAACTAATTTTTAATCTTCAAATTTTTAAGATATGCCTCGTTCAAAAAATGCAGTAGCCTCCAGGGCACGCAGAAAAAGGATATTAAAACAAGCCAAAGGCTATTATGGTAAACGTAAAAACGTATATACCGTAGCCAAGAACATCGTGGAAAAGGGTATGACTTACAGCTATGTAGGCCGTAAACTGAAGAAACGTGAATACCGCACTTTATGGATCGCTCGTATCAACGCCGCCGTAAGGGCAGAAGGTATTACCTACTCCGAGTTCATGCACAAACTGACGCTAAAGGGCATTACCCTCGACCGGAAAGTGCTGGCCGACCTGGCCATGAACGAACCGGAAACTTTCAAAGGCATCGTAGCTTCCGTAAAGTAAAATGACTGGAACAATATTTATAAAAAACCGGGTGTGTAAAAATCGCATCCGGTTTTTATTTTTATGTTCGGCAAAAAGGTACATTTGTACCGGTTAAAAACTGTTTCTCAATTCTAACAACCCATTGCGTTTAGATGAATAATACTTACGAAGACCTGGTAAATCAAACCTTCAATTTTCCCCAGGAAGGATTCAGCACCAACGACGATAATTACCTGATGTTTAATGGCCTGGATATTAAAGCCCTGATTGATAAATATGGTACGCCCATGAAGCTGACCTATTTACCCAAGATAGGCATGCAGATCAATAAAGCCAAACAGATGTTCGCCAATGCTTTCAAGAAGCATAAGTATGAAGGATCTTACCAGTATTGCTACTGCACCAAGAGCTCGCATTTTTCCTTTATCGTGGAAGAAGCGCTGAAGCATGAAATACACCTGGAAACTTCGTATGCGTATGATATAGACATCATCAAGAAATTGTACGAAAAAAGAAAAATTACCAAAGACATCCATATCATCTGCAATGGATTTAAACAAAGGCCTTATACACGCCGGATTGCCAACCTGCTGAACACGGGATTTAAAAACGTGATACCGATACTGGATAATAAAGACGAATTACAGTATTATAAAAAATCCTGTAAAGTGCCTTTTAAACTGGGTATACGTGTAGCTGCGGAGGAAGAACCCAATTTCCCTTTCTATACCTCCCGTTTGGGAATGCGCACTAAAGACATACTGGAATTTTACGTAGATGAAATAGAAGGGTATGAGAATAAGTTCCAGCTAAAAATGCTCCATATCTTTTTGAATAAAGGTATTAAAGACGATATCTATTACTGGAGCGAATTAAATAAGGTGATCAACCTTTACTGCCAGCTCAAAAAGATTTGTCCGGAACTGGATTCCATCAACATAGGCGGCGGGTTTCCTATTAAGCACTCGCTGGGGTTCGACTACGATTACCAGTTCATGATCAACGAGATCGTTCGCAACATCAAGGAGTCGTGCAAAAGAGCTAAAGTGCAGATGCCGAATATTTATACGGAATTCGGCAGTTATACCGTGGGAGAAAGCATGGCGCATATTTACAGCGTTATCGGCCAGAAAGCCCAGAACGATCGTGAAATGTGGTATATGATCGATTCTTCTTTTATTACCACTTTACCCGATACCTGGGGAATAGGAGAGCGGTTCCTGATGCTGCCTATCAATAAATGGGAGAACGAATACCAGCGCGTAGTACTGGGTGGCATCACCTGCGACAGTCATGATTACTACGATTCCGAAGAACATATCAATGAAGTATTTCTTCCCAAAGTGACTTCAGATGCGGAAGAGCCATTGTACGTAGGGTTTTTTCATACCGGCGCTTACCAGGACCAGATTAGCGGTTACGGAGGTATTAAACACTGCCTGATACCTTCCCCCAAACATATAATTGTGGAAAAGGATAAAAACGGCAAGCTGGTGGACTGGGTATATGCTAAAGAACAGACGGCGCAGAGTATGCTCAAGATACTTGGTTATATAAAATGATGAAAGTCCGTTTACTTTTTCATTTTATACTTCTTGTTTACCTTGGGATTATTGAAATACTTATTCAATTCTTCCTCACTTAATTCGCCAGTATCCAGCGGCACTTCGATAAGGGTTGTCTGGGCCGACTTCAGTTCATCTTTCAATAACCTGGTTTTATTCACTATTTCAGGGTCAATATCGCCCTGCAGAGAGTTATTGGTCAGGTTGAATTCGAGTCGGCGGATGCTGATACGTATTACACTGGCTGAATTCTGTTCGTTCGTTTTATTGGGCGATACAGTTTCCTTTACGGGCACTAATGCCACACCGACACCCGGTAATATTTTACCGGCTGTTTTTTGTGACTCGCCCGACATGCTGGAAAACACCGTTCCACCGAGGGCGGTAGTGCCCGTAGCCAGATCGAAGCCGGAGCGGGTTCCTTTTGTCTTCTTTACCCTTTTATCGAGTTCGCGGAAAGCGTACTTTAATTGCAATATATAATAATTTACTTCCCTGGATACCCGCCGGTATTCTTTCAGTCTTTCCGGGTAATTGAGGGCGTCGCGCACGTATATTCTTATTACCGAAGTATCTTTATTGAAGAACTTATTGATACCTACAAAGGTGACGGTCATTAGCCTTTCTTTATCCTTATCAGTATCTTTAATAAAGTCAAACGGGATAGGCCAGTTAAATACCTCGTCGCATTTAGTGACGGGGGTATAGTTTTTAATCGTTACACTGGTGAGCGTGGCAACGGATTCTATAGGAAAGCTGCCTTCTTCACACTGCACTTTAAAACTAACCGTATCTCCTTCCTCGATATAGAGTGTATTACTGACTGTAGGTTTTACCCTCGAAGCCGTTATTTCCGTACTATAAAACAGGAGGGTAAAAAAAGTGTCTACCCTTTCCTTCGGATTGGCAAGATTCTGAACGCCGATACTTACTTTATATTCCGTATCATATTTAAGCCTGCCTGATAAAAAATACGACTTCTCTGCCTTGAAACCCAGGGTACCGTTGTCTTTGTTTATTTTAAGTCCTACCGGTGCGTTGCGCAGGAACCAGTAATAATTATGCACGTCCTTATTGATATCCAGTTTATAACTTAACGTCGAATCGACGTGCAACGTGATATACGGATTGATATTGGTAATACGAAGGGTAGAATCGTAATTGATATTTGCCGGCAAAATATGCAGGCTATCCGGGTGAGGGTGGTGAACGGTGTCGGGTACTTGCGCCTGGAGACGGCCAGCGAAAAGTATAAATAAAAAAACGATACGATACAATGGGTTCATAGTTATCCGCTCTAGGTAATTTAAGCCGAAAATTCAGCAATATTAATCATTTTATACTTTCACATACCACAATCATACACAATTAAGATGGGCGGCATTCTCTATAAGTTGCAAACGAAAAAGCCACGAAAATATTTCCGTGGCTTGTACAGATTAAAGATTCAGGATATTACTGAACGGATATTTGTTTTACGGCTGGTTTTACTTCCGGTTTTTTAGGTAACTGAATACTTAAAATTCCGTTTTCGTATTTAGCGTGGATGTTTTCAGCATCTATGTTTTTATCAAGCGTAAAGCTGCGTTTAAAGCCGCTATAAGTAAATTCCCGGCGGATGGATTTCACTCCTTCCTGTCTTTCTTCTTCTTTTTTCTCATAGGTAACGGTTAATAATCCGCTCTCTATATTCAGGTTAAAACCTTCTTTGTTTCGGCCTGGTGCATTCAATTCAAGTGTATAAAAATCTGCCGTTTCATTAATGTTTACCAAAGGAGCTGCAGATGCGTCTGTAGACCAGGCGGAGGGTAACTCATTCAGGAACTGATCAAGGAAGAAATTAACTGACTTGGCGGCAGGGCGGCCGTTTAAATTTACGAGTGTCATTGTTTTTATTTTTTAAGTTAAAAAATTAGTTGATATAACCTACTTTCCAAATGCTGTACCATCGCATAAAACAGGTATTGATAGCGACATAAATAGCGACAATCGTACATAATAGCAGACATATTGTCTACTTTAGCTAAATGAGCATGACGAAAAGGCTGTTTAATTTTAAAATGAGCCTAAACTTTTTACTTAATTTTGCGTTTTCATGTAAATAAATTCTAACAATATGTATCCAGCAGAAATTGTGACTCCCATGAAGGAGGAACTTACAGAATATGGTTTTAAGGAAATGTTATCCGGTGACGAGGTAGAAGCTCAGCTTGCAAAAGAAGGGACTACGTTGGTGGTCGTAAATTCCGTTTGCGGATGTTCGGCAGGTACCGCCCGTCCCGGGGTTTTAATGGCTGTTACCAACGCTGCGAAAAAGCCTGATAATATGGCTACCAGTTTTGCAGGATTCGACCTGGAAGCAGTGAAGACTCTAAGACAACACTTACTTCCTTATCCGCCCTCTTCCCCATCCATTGCCTTATTTAAAGATGGGCAACTCGTTCATTTTATCGAACGCCACCATATCGAGGGCCGTTCGGCGCAAATGATCGCTCAGAACCTGATAGCAGCATTTGAAGAGTATTGCTGATAACTAATATTTTAATGACTTTAAGCCCGTTCGTAACCGATAAGTGATCACTTATATTACGGCCGGGCTTCTTTGTTTTAGGGCTTATCCGGTTTTTTTCTTTAAACTTGTGCTCTTATTTCAAAAAAGTATATGTACCCAAACCTTTATTATGCATTCCGGGACTTGTTTGGGGTTGATTGGCCCAAACTACAGTTTATCAACTCATTCGGATTTTTTGTAGCCATTGCCTTTATTGCCGCTGCCGCTGTTATCACTATGGAGCTTAAGCGAAAAGGCAAACTGGGCCTGCTGCACTCCGAAGAAGAAAAACTGGAAGTGGGCAAACCAGCTTCCATAACGGAACTGATCAGTAATTTTATATTAGGCTTTATACTGGGTTATAAGATATTGGGCGCTTTCTTTTCCGACACCGGCTTGTCTACCAATCCGCAGCAATATATTTTTTCCCTGCAAGGCAATTGGGCACTAGGTATATTGGTTGGACTATTCTTCGCAGGCCTCAAGTGGTGGGAAAAAAATAAGCAGAAGCTCGCTAAGCCCGAAGTAAGAACTATCCGCATCTGGCCGCACGATCGGGTAGGGGATATCGTAATACTTGCTGCGGTATTCGGTTTCCTGGGAGCCAAGGTATTTCATAACCTTGAAAACTGGGACGAATTCGCGAAGGATCCCATTGAAGCACTCACTTCTTTCAGCGGACTTACATTTTACGGCGGATTGATTTGTGCGGCTATAGCGATATGGGTATATGCCCGGAGACATAAAATCGGCATCTGGCATTTGAACGACTCGGCAGCCCCCGCATTAATGCTGGCGTATGCATTGGGCAGGATCGGGTGCCAGGTAGCCGGAGACGGTGACTGGGGTATTCTTAACAGTGCCTATGTTTCCGATACCGACGGTAAAGCCATAGAGAGTACGCCGGAGCAATTTAACGCCGCACTGCAAGCCAATAGCACGTTTTATACCGCGCAATTCGAAACCCTGGATAAGGTGCACCATCTGGCTGCCAAAGCTCCTTCCTGGCTACCGGATTGGATGTTTGCGTTTACATATCCTAATAACGTGATTAATGAAGGAGTGCGGTTTACCGACTGCAAGGGACAATACTGCAGTTACCTGCCCATCCCTGTTTTCCCCACCCCGTTTTATGAAACCATTGTCGGTCTTCTGCTCTTTCTGGTACTGTGGTCGCTTCGTAAAAAAATCAAAGTGCCAGGTGCTCTTTTTGCCCTGTATCTTATACTTAATGGAATGGAGCGGTTTTTTATAGAAAAGATTCGCGTAAATACGACGTACAAAGCACTTCCTTTTCAACCTACCCAGGCGGAACTGATCTCCTTGTTTTTGATTTTAACAGGTGTATTTTTGCTTTTTTATCTTCCGAAAAAGAAACCAACCATCTAAAACAATACATCATGCCATCATTTGATATATCCAGCAAAGTAGACCTTCAAACCCTTGATAACGCGGTGAATACCGTTAAGAAAGAGATCGGTAACCGGTTCGATTTTAAAGGTTCCCATGTGGAAATAGACCTCAATAAGAAAGACTTTAAGCTAACTGTAGAATCGGATAGCGATATGAAGATCAACCAGATCATCGATGTGCTGATCAGTCGCAGCATGAAACAGGGCCTGGCCGCCGAAATTTATGACCTGGACAAAGAAGCTTACCCAAGCGGCAAGATCGTAAAAAAGGATATCGTCGTGAGAAACGGCATCAAGCAGGAAGACGCCAAGAAAATAGTAAAAATAATAAAAGACAGCGGGCTGAAGGTTCAGGTGGCTATCATGGACGATATCATAAGAGTGACCGCTAAAAAAATAGACGATCTGCAGGAAGTGATACAGGCATCCAAGACCTGGAACGTGGGTATCGCTATGCAGTTCATTAACATGAAAAGTTAATCAGACTTAAATACCCGGTTTGCGTCGGAAATTTGCAGTAAATACCAAAAATTACCTTATTTTTGATTTCCATTTTAAAAAACAGTACGGCAAAATCCGTACTACCTAATGTAATAAGTCATGAAAAAAGGTATCCATCCACAGAATTATCGCTTAGTCGTTTTTAAAGATATGAGTAACGGAACGTCTTTTATCAGCCGTTCTACCGCTTCTTCCAAAGAAACCATCAAGCACGAAGACGGTAACGAATATCCGCTGATCAAGCTGGAAATTTCCAATATGTCGCACCCTTTTTATACCGGTAAAAATGTACTGGTAGATACTGCGGGCCGTATCGATAAGTTCAAGAAGCGTTACGAGAAAAGAGCACAATAAGTTTAGCACAAATTATTATAACAAAGGCGCAGAATTAAACCTGCGCCTTTTTCTTTATCTTGCTTTCATGAATCATCCTGCTTTCGAAGACCAGGCGATTATCGGGCAGCTATACCCTTTTACGCTTACCCGCAAAGTTGCCGATATCCGGATGGGCATTCGCACCGTCGGGGAAAAATGGAAGGAGGCGGACGATTTACCTGCTGGTATCATACTACAACATCCATGGCATATTTTCCAGTTCAATGGACAGGCTATCAATGAAGATTACGCTATACTGACGGCAGGCAGGCAAACACAGCCCATACCACTTTCTGTAACAGCCATAGATCCACACCATATTTTTATTGAGGAAGGTACTTCTTTACAGCATTGCATATTGAACGCATCAACAGGGCCCATTTATATCGGAAAGAACACTGAAATAATGGAAGGATCCCTGATAAGGGGGCCTTTCGCATTATGTGAGGGGTCCGTGGTAAAAATGGGTTCAAAAATATACGGCGCCACTACTGTCGGACCTTACAGCACGGTAGGAGGAGAAATAAAGAACTCCGTTATATTCGGATATTCCAATAAGGGGCACGATGGTTACCTAGGCGATTCCGTGATAGGGGAGTGGTGCAACCTGGGCGCGGGCACATCCAATTC
>JANNOM010000099.1:0-1532 GCA_031399065.1 Chitinophagaceae bacterium | reverse complement strand
GAGATGGGTGGCATCGTGTTCCCGCCGCTGCCGGCCTTCTACCACCGGCCCACGAGCATCGACCAGTTGGTCGACGAAGGCGTAGAGCGCGTGCTGGCGCTGCTGGGCATCGAAGGCGCGGAGCCGAAAGCCTGGGCCGGGCTGTAGCCGCGACGGCGAGCCGATCGACTCAGGCCCCGATCTCCCACTGCTTGCGCGCACCGAGCACCATGTTCGGATACTCGGCACGGCCGCGGCTGCCGTTGTAGCGGCCCAGCGCCATGAAGAGGTCGCCCTTCTCCAGGTCGAGGTAGTGGCGCAGGATCACGCAGCCGAAGCGCAGGTTGGTCTGCATATGGAACAGACGCGCTGCATCACCGTCGCCGATCACACGGTGTCCAGAACGGCATCACCTGCATGTAGCCGCGCGCGCCGGCGACACTGATCGCGTACTTGCGAAAACCGCTCTCGACCTGGATCACGGCCAGCACCAGCGCGGTTTCCAGGCCTTTGCGCCGGCTCTCGTACCAGACTGTCTCGAGGAACTCCAGACGGGCCACATGCTCGGACTTGCGCCGCTTCAGACGCTGGCTAGCCTCACCGAGCCAGCGCAGGTACGCCAGGCGTTCATCGAGGATGTCGAAGCGGGGCTTGGGTGGCGCACTGTCGGCCACAGCCGCCGACAAGGCGCTGCGCACCGAGTCGGCCAGCGGCTCTTCGATCTGCGCACCCGCGTGTGTGACGCGTGAAGCCGCCAGCAGCGGTGCCGTGGCGATTGCGCACAGCGCCTGGCGCCGCGTCGGCACGCCGACGCGAGCCTGCTTCATGCGGAGAGGCGCGCCCTGATCGTGCCCTCGGCCTCGGCCACAGCCACCACGCTTGCTACCGCATCGCGCCGGCCCTGCACTTCCACGGTGCCGGCCTTGAGGCCGCGATCCGAGATCACCACGCGCAGCGGCACGCCGATCAGCTCCCAGTCGGCGAACATCGCGCCCGGACGCTCGCCGCGGTCGTCGAGCATCACGTCAACGCCGGCTGCAGCCAAAGTCTCATGCAGGCGATCTGCCGCGGCCTTGACTTCGGCGCTGCGCTCATAGCCCAGCGCGCACAGCACCACCGAGAACGGCGCGATCGCCACCGGCCAGATGATGCCGCGCGCGTCGTTGTTCTGTTCGATCGCCGCGCCCAGGATGCGCGTGACGCCGATGCCATAGCAGCCCATGATCATCGGCTGTGGCTTGCTGCTTTCGTCAAGGTAGACCGCCTTCATCGGCTCGCTGTACTTGGTGCCAAGCAGGAACACATGACCGACCTCGATGCCTCGCTGGATGGCCAGCACGCCTCGGCCGTCGGGCGACGGATCGCCGGCAACCACGTTGCGGATGTCGGCCACCAAGTCGGGCTCGGGCAGGTCGCGGCCCCAGTTGACGCCGGTGAAGTGGAAGTCTTCGGCGTTGGCGCCGCAGACGAAGTCGCTCATGTTCGCGACGGTGCGGTCGACCACGAGGCGCACCGGTTTCTTCATTCCGACGGGTCCGAGGTAGCCGGGCTTG
>JANNOM010000035.1:0-60377 GCA_031399065.1 Chitinophagaceae bacterium | reverse complement strand
TTTGGAAATAGTTGTCTCTCTATCTAATATTCCGCCCTCAGGTAAAACGCTCACGGTCGGCAAGGTTAGCGCATTGGCAGGATTTTTATACAGTCGTTTATTCCTATCTTCAATACTAAGTAAGAATCCATCGGGCTGAACTATGCCCATTTGTCTGAATTGATTAGCATAGTTGGAAAATTCCGTCTGAATTTCATTTACTTCGTTATTGGCCACCCTTGTGTTAAAAATCGCATTAACCCTTAAATTTTCTTTGATTTTGTATCTCAAATCTACCTGCGCCAAAAAATCGCTGTTATTCAGACGAATAAAGTTGTTATCAATTTCCTTAAGTATATTAAAATCCGTATATCCTCTTTTATAGTATTCAGGCTCTCCATTTTCGTCATACGGCCTCATGTTTCTGCTGGCATCCCTGGCGTACAAGAAAGGGTTGACTTGTGTTCCTGCGTTCTTCTGGTTTCTGCTGGAGTACTTGACCATAAAGTCGGCGGAGAGTCGATCGCTTAACTGGTAGCCGGAAGTTAAATTCACTGTATACCTCTTTACATTCTCGCCTACTGTTTTTCCCAGATCATCGTAATAGCTGACAGAAATTCTTCCATAAGCCTTCTCTGCTCCATAGCTGGCACTTACAGAATGCTGCTGAAGAAAAGAATTTTTATACAAGTGATCGAACCAATCCGTATTTACCGTTTTCAGGTCTCTTATCCTATTTCTGAACTGTTCGTCTGTTAAGTTTTTAACATTCCGCTCGTAAAGTAATTTGGAAAAAGCACCGGAAGTTTCCGCAGAGAAGCTCTGAAGCGTATTCTGATACGTATCAAATATTTGCTCATTCAGTATTGTTTGGTCTAAAGAATTCAGAACATCGAAATTAGTTATGGATGGTTTTAATGTAAGGGTACCGTTGGCACTGTAATTAACTGTTAAAGGCATATTCTTCTTGGCCCTTTTCGTAGTAATTACGATTACCCCGTTTACCGCCCTGGTACCATACATCGCTGTCGCCGTTGCATCTTTCAATACGGTGATATCTTCAATATCCTCAGGGTTTACACCCGACAAGGCACTTGCCAGCAGGTTTCTGGCTCCGCCAGAGTATAGTTCGGAGGGAGCGATATTTAACGGAGCTTCTAAAGGAACTCCATCAAGCACCCAGAGCGGCTCGTTTATACCTGAAAGGGATGAACTTCCGCGAACACGTATTTTGGGGGCAGTACCAAATACGGCGGAAGATGTTTCTACCGTAACACCTGCTACCTGCCCCTGCAACATTTTATCCAGCGTGCCTATGCTGGCAACGTTAATATCCTTTGCTTTTACGGTGGCAACAGATCCTGCATATTGATTCTTATTCTTGTTTTGATAACCCGTAATTACTACTTCATCCATATCAGCGGAAGTAGTACGCATGGAAATAGTAAGGAACAGAGAGCCATTCGACTCCTTACTGATTTTTACGCCTTTAGCAGACAGCCGGGAAGAAACGGTTAACAGATCTGACACCGGGACCAGCACTGTTTCGTAGCCTAGCGAACTTATAACTAGGATGTCATTATCGGATAATGACCTAAGCGTAAAATTTCCGGATTCGTTCGTTGAAGTACCGGTACCTGAGCCCCGTACTGTAACGGAAACTCCTGATAATGCACTTCCATCGGGCCCCAGTACCGTGCCGGATACCGGCGGTGCTGCAATAGGGGCTTCTGGCAAAGGTTTGGTGTTGGGCGTATTCCGGACCAGGACAATTATTTTATCTGAAAGAGAGAAATCCAGATCCTGACCTCTCAGACTTGTGCTCAGTGCTTTGTTCAGGCTCACGTTGGAAAGCTCCACAGAAACCGGGCGGGTATTATTCAGAAGCGATTCATCGTATAAAAACGCGTATCCGCTCTGCGCCTTAACCGAGGCAAGAATTTCCTTCAGGGAAGCGTTTTTGAAGGAAAGGCTAATCTGCTGCGAAGACGTTCTCGCCGCAACATGGGAAAAGAAAACCACCAGAAAAAAAGTTGTCATTCTCATAGCTCGTAGCATTTGTACCGTGAGCGATCCCGGGATACGCTCACAGAGGTTTTTTTTGTGCATACTGTTGCAGTAGTTTGGTTATAAAAAAATCCAAGCGTTTATTAAAAGTTGACTATCGTGAATAGATAAAAATATCCAACTATTCAGGACATTAGTATTAGTCTCCTGCCTTCATGTTTCACGCGCACATTGTTCAATTGAAGTGCTTTTAAAAAGCTCGACAAAGAAACATTTCTGGGTATTTCTCCTGTTAGTTTTTGCGGTGGCACTTTTCCTTCAAATACAACATCCACATTATACCAGCGCGATATTTCTCTCATTATAACATCTATGCCAACGCTCTTGAAGCTGAAATAGCCATTCTTCCATGCCATTATGCTTTTGGTATCCGCATTTTCAACCAGGGTTAATTTGTCCCCGGTATTTTTTGCTAAAAACTGGGCCTGCTGGCCCGGTTTCAACAGCAGGCTATCATTCGGTTTTTTTCCGGCATCCGGCCCCTGGGTTAAAATACGGATAGATCCTTCAAGCAGTGTCGTATTTACTATAGCTTCGTCTTCATACGAATTTACGTTAAAACCGGTTCCCAATACTTCTATTGCAGCCTTGTTATTTAAAAGAACACGGAATGGTTTGTTCTTATCCTTTACTATTTCAAAATAGGCTTCCCCGGTCATTTCTATTTCCCGGGATGTTCTGCCAAAAGCCACTGGATATTTTACGGAACTGGCAGCATTCAGCCACACTTTTGTTCCATCCGGTAGCATTAAACAGAACTGCCTGCCTCTTGGTGTGGTCATGGTATTGTATGCAAGTTCGCTACCGGGTTTCCCCGATGCACTATATGCCAGCTGCCCGTTATTCAGCGTCACCCTGCTGCCATTTTGAGTGGCGACTTCACCACTACCCAGGTCGTCCAGCAACACTTTACTGCCGTCTGCCAGTGTCACGATCGCCCCGTTTTTACCTGGCATCACCTCGTTTTCAGGCCGAACTCTTTTATTCGCAGCAATAAGATCGTCTTGTTTTCTGGTAATTAAATAGACATAAGTAAATAGGCAGAACAGGAGTATTATTGCCGCTGACCATCGGAACCAGGCTGTTTTCAGAAAACGTACCCGATGCACCACCTGGGGGGGCGAAACCGGAGAATAGGAAGCGGCGGGTAGTTGATTATTAGGTACGGGTTTTAAGTCTGCGGTCGAATCGACAAGTGTTTTATCACTAAGGATAATTGCCTGGATCATAGATTTAGCTTCCATAGCATCAAAAGAAACGTCCAGGCTGTTTTCATGAATACCCATAAGTATCAGGTCTTTTGCCACAGATTCATTCTCCGGCAACCGAACCCAATCCATAAACTCTTTTTCTTCCAGGGGCGTAACTGAATTGGAGAGGTATTTACGATAAATGTATTCCATCCTGTTATGTACCATATAAAATGAAATTCTTTCTAAATGCTATAACCGCGAAAAGTCAATTTTGGGGGGGGCTTCGAAAAAAATTATTCTAAGCTAATGATAAGGGTGAAGAACAAGGTAAAATCCAGGTGTTTTATGCAATAGGCGCGAATGCTGCGTGTAGCCTGGTCAAGATGCCATTTTATTGTTTCGGGGGATAGGTTCATCCTTGCGGCGGCTTCCATCCTGCTAAGCCCTTCGCCCTTGATCAAATTATAGGTTTCCCGCTGTTTTGCGGATAGTCGGTTGATCGCCTCCATATAAACCTTCTGAATTTCTTTTTCCTGAAGGGCCTTAGCAGGATTGTTTGCCGGATCGGGGGCCATTTCTATAAGAAAGTCAAGTGTACCCACTTTATTTCTGCCCGATTGCTTAAGTGAACTATATATAACGTTCCTGGCTACTGTGAATAGCCATCCGGGGAAATTTTCCATCGTGGATAGCGTGGTCCTTTTTAACCAAACCCGTAAAAATATATCCTGGTAGATATCTCTGGCCCGCTCAACATCTCTTACCGTCCTGAAAGCGGCAGTATATAGACGCGGCCTGTAAAAAGTAAACAGTTCTTCGAAAGCGGCCTCGTCACCCTTCGCTATTCGTGACAATAGTTCCTTTTCATTATATGTGTCCTTATAGTTCAATTTTCAGTTATTCAGCCGTGTAAAGTTGCAGGAAAATTTACTATTCTTGTGCAGGAGGCTAATATCCCTTTTACAGGAATAACAGAGCCTGGCTTTTTAAGCAGAGCCTTTACTTCTCTTACAGGTTATAAGTCGCGACATACAAGCGAATATTACAGCAACAGGGTTATGCACGAAACCACGCACCCAATTCCATAAAAACCCTACCATTTTAACTTTTAAGGTATATTTTTACGATCCCATAGGGAATATCTTGTATAATTATGTGGTCAATCGCTAAAAAAGAGTTCAGCCAGTTTTTCAGCAGTCTTACCGGCGTAATCGCTATTGCCGCTTTTCTTCTCCTAAATGGACTGATGCTTTTCGTATTTCCCGATTCCAATATCCTGGATTTTGGGTATGCGACACTCGATCAGTTTTTCTCGCTATCGCCCTGGCTGCTCCTGCTGCTGATACCCGCTATTACGATGCGCAGTCTTTCGGATGAGTTTCGGGGAGGTACTTACGAACTGCTGAAAACCCGGCCACTCAGTAACGCGCAACTGGTGACGGGTAAATACCTGGGCTGTTTTGCCGTGGTGGTGATTGCCTTGCTGCCAACCATTATCTACGCGTTTTCCATACAATCGTTGTCTGCGGAAGGGGGTATCGATCGCGGAGCGGTGATGGGTTCTTACCTGGGTCTGCTATTCCTGGCGGCTGTATTTACCGCCATCGGGCTCTGGTGCAGCAGTTTTACCAGTAATGCCGTTATTGCTTTCATAATAAGTGCTTTTGCCTGTTTTATTATTTACAGCGGTTTCGACGCCGTCAGTCGTATATCTGCTTTTTCGGCCGGGGCGGATTATTATATTGAAATGCTGGGTATCGATTTTCATTACCGCAGCATCAGTCGCGGCGTGGTTGACAGCCGTGACCTGGTTTATTTCGGCAGCGTCATCCTGCTTTTTCTTTTCTTCACTAACCGCCAACTAATTCGCCGCTAAAAGACGGAACGCATGAAATCATTATTATATAAAAAATACGGATGGATCATTTTTCTCCTGCTACTGGTGGCGATCAACTGGCTGTCCTCCGGCTGGCATTACCGTGCCGACCTTACACAGGAAAAAAGATACACCATTTCCCGGCCGGTAAAAGAGCTGTTGCTTAACCTCGACGAACCGGTAAATATTAGCGTGTTTCTTTCCGGCGATATGCCCGCCGGGTTTCGAAAACTGGGCAACAGCACCCAGGAGCTGTTGCAGGAGTTTAAGGAATACGGCAAGTCCAATATCAGATTCAGTTTCTCCAAACCCGGGGAAGGATTGCAGGAAGAAGCGAAAGCGGCTTTCCTGGATTCCCTGCAGCGGTTGGGACTAAGCCCCATGAACGTAAAGGCGCAGACCAAAGAGGGGGAAGGGAAGGAGGAACAATATATTTACCCCGGTGCCCTGGTACAGTACGGCGACCGGGTAATAGCACTGGATCTTTTACAGGGCCAGAGCGCGGTGAACGGCATCAATTCTCTGAACAATGCCGAGGCTTTGCTGGAATACAAATTTGCCCATACCATTCACCAGCTTACCCGCGGGGGTACGCCGGTAATCGGCTACCTTTCCGGCAACGGCGAGCCGCTTTCTTATACTATTTATTCGCTGGTGGAAAAAGCCGTTAAACCGAATTACGGGTTTCGCATCCTGCCCATCGACTCCGTAGCGGCGATACCGCCTTTGTTCGATGCACTCATGATCGTAAAACCGACCATTCCCTTTACAGAACAACAGAAGGTAAAAATAGACCAGTACATTATGCATGGAGGCAAAGTGCTGTGGATGATAGATAACCTGTATGCGGAAATGGACAGCCTTCAGCGTTCGCAGAACGAGTTTATTGCTTACGACCGGGGACTGCAGCTGGAAGACCTGCTGTTTAAGTACGGCGTACGGATCAATTTAAACCTGGTACAGGCACTCAATGCCGATAAATTCGGAATGGTAGTGGGCAATATGGGCGGTAAGCCGCAGATGGAAATGATACCCTGGCCTTATTTCCCCCTGCTGCAAAATACCAGTGGTCATCCCGTTGCCAAAAACCTGGATTATGTTAGTTCCCAGTTTCCGCATTCCATCGATACGGTAAAAGCGGAAGGCATCCGCAAAACCACGCTGCTCGGCACGGCGGGCGAATCGAGGATACTGAATACGCCGGCCAAAGTAATGCTGCAAAGCATTAAATCAGAATCGGATATGCAGCAGTTTATGGAAACCAATGTGCCGGTAGCGATGCTGCTGGAAGGCAGGTTTTCTTCCTTATACGCCAACCGCTTATCCGCATCCTCGAAAGACAGTATGGCCGCCTTCGGCTATTCATTTATGCCGGCCGATACCGCGGATAATAAAATGATAGTGGTGGCAGACGGAGATATTGCGCTGAATGCCGTATCGCAGAACGAGGGTCCGTTGCTGATGGGGCAAAACCAGTTCTCGAAGTATATCTTCGCCAACCAGGAGTTCGTATTGAACTGTCTTCAATACCTTACGGACGACTCCGGCATATTGGAAACAAGGGGCAAAGACTTTACGCTCCGCCTGCTTGATAAAACGAAAGTGGAAGAACAAAAAACCCTGTGGCAGGGTATAAATATCGTGGCACCGATTTTACTGGTAGTTATCTTTGGCATTATTTACCAGGTGGCCCGTAAAAAGAAATACAGCAAATGAATCCTACGCAGATAACTTATTTGGTTTTTGGAGTCGTTCTGGTGGTGGCTTTGGTATTTGACCTGGGATTGCTGAGTAAAAAATCGGGAACGATCACCATCCGGAAAGCATTGTGGCAAACCATGTTCTGGGTGTCGCTCGCATTGGGTTTTTTTATATTTCTTTGGTTTGAGAACGGAAATACGATAGCTGTCGAATACCTGAGTGCTTACCTGATGGAGTGGTCGCTTAGCATAGACAATATATTCGTGTTCATTCTTATCTTTTCCTTCTTTGCCGTAAAGCCCCTGCATTATGGGAGAGTGTTGCTGATAGGGATACTAACCGCTATCGTGCTGAGAGTGGTTTTTATAACGGTGGGTATTGAACTGATCAGGCGTTTCGAATGGCTGCTGTACATATTTGGCGCCGTACTGCTGATTACGGGAATCAAAATGTTTGCCGCAAAGGGCGAAGAGGAGCAGGACCTGAACCAGAACAGGGTATATAAATTGCTGAAACGTTTTCTGCCACTGGTTGCGGAAGATGGAAACGGGAAGTTTACCGTGCGCATCGATGGGAAAAGGTTTTTTACCAGCACGTTCGCCGTGGTGATTATGCTGGCTACTACAGATATTATTTTCGCCCTCGACAGCATCCCGGCGGTGTTCGCCATATCCCAGAGACCGCTGGTGATCTATACCTCCAATATTTTTGCAGTGCTGGGATTACGCTCTTTATTCTTTTTATTAAAGGGGGCAGTCAATAAATTTAAATACCTGCAGCAGGGTATAGCCATCGTACTCATTTTTATCGGGCTAAAAATGCTGGCGGAAATCATACATGTAAAAGTGCCTGTTTATATTTCTCTTCTGGTGATTGTAGTGTGCATAGTGGCTTCCATCGTTTACTCCATGCAGGTAGCCAATAAGGAAATAGAAGATGAAAGGATAGGCTAAGCCTGTAAAATATAATATGAAATATACGATCGGGGAAATAGCGGGAATAGTGCGGGGAGCATACTCGGGTAATGATGCCGGGGCCTCTATAGAACATCTGCTGCTGGATAGCCGCAAAATCATTTTTCCCGGAACCTCCCTGTTCTTCGCCCTAAAAGGAGCCCGGCGCAACGGGCAGCAGTTTATTAAGGAGCTGTACGATAGTGGGGTTCGTAATTTCGTAGTAAGCAGTGCAGCGGATACGGGCGACTACCCGGATGCTCATTTTATACTGGTAAAGGATACGCTGAAAGCATTGCAGGATCTTACCGCCTGGCACCGTAAACAATTTACCATACCCGTTATAGGCATCACCGGCAGTAATGGTAAAACGATCGTAAAGGAATGGCTGTATCAATTGCTGGAAGATAAATATAGGATAGTAAGAAGTCCCAAGAGTTATAATTCACAAACAGGTGTTCCCTTAAGTACCTGGCAGATGGATGAAAGTCATCAGCTCGGCATCTTCGAAGCCGGGGTATCGCAAAGCGGAGAGATGGAAAAACTCGAAAAGATCATTCAGCCCACCATCGGCATATTCACCAATATAGGCGAGGCGCACAGTGAAGGGTTTCTTAATATGCGGCAGAAAGTGAACGAGAAGCTGCAGTTGTTCAAAAATGTGGAGGCCCTTATCTATTGCAAAGACTACCCTGTGATCAATGAAGGTATAGCTGCTTATATGCAACAGTTGAGAGGGGGCATCACATCCACTCATTTATCCTTATTCAGTTGGAGTATGCGTACGGATGCTACGTTCCGGATCACTTCTATATTGAAAGACAGCGAACATACTTTTATTGCGGCGGATTACAAGGGGCAGGAGCTTTCTTTCAGGATACCGTTTACGGATGACGCCTCCGTCGAAAATGCCATTACCTGTTACTGCACGCTGTTATACATGGGGCTCGATGACAGCTATATCAATAAGCGCATGGAGAAACTGGGCAACCTGGCCATGCGGCTGGAATTAAAGAAGGGGATCAACAACTGTTCGGTTATTAATGACAGTTATAGTTCCGACCTCAGCTCGTTACGCATCGCACTTGACTTTCTTGCCCAGCAGCAACAGCACCCGAAGCGCACGGTCATTTTATCCGACATCCTGCAAAGCGGCCGTTCGGAGAACGAGTTGTACGAAGAAGTGGGGATGTTGCTAAGTCAGAAGCAGGTGCACCGGCTGATAGGCATCGGGACGCAAATGAGTAAACAGCGTACCTGCTTTGAACGGATACCGGGATTGAAGGCGACGTTTTACCCGGATACGGAGGCTTTCAGGAAAGATTTTTACAACCTGGAGTTCCATAATGAAAGCATATTGCTGAAAGGGGCAAGAGTATTTCTGTTTGAGCAGATCAGCCAGTTGCTGGAACAACAGGTGCACCAGACGGTGCTGGAGATCAACCTGAGTGCCCTGCTGCATAACCTGGGCGAATACCAGCGGCTTTTGCAACCCGCCACCCGGCTGATGGTGATGGTAAAAGCGTTTTCCTATGGAAGCGGCAGCTACGAAATTGCCAACCTGCTGCAGTTTCATAAAGTGGACTACCTGGCCGTAGCCTATGCCGATGAAGGCGTTGAACTGAGAAAGGCAGGCATCACACTTCCCATTATGGTGATGAATGCAGATGCTTCCGGGTTTGATGCACTGGTGCAATTTAACCTGGAACCCGATATTTTCTCTCCCGGTCTCCTGGCATCCTTCAGTGCATTTCTAAGTGAGCGGCAGATACAACAATTCCCCGTTCATATAGAAATAGAAACCGGCATGAACCGGTCGGGTTTCCTGCTATCCGATATTCCTGCACTGGCAAAGGCTTTGCCGCTTAGCGGCTTCCGGGTAAAGACAGTGTTCAGTCACCTGGTAGCCAGCGAAGATCCGCTGCACGATGCATTTACGAAGCAACAGGGTGCGCGGTTGCTGCAGGCCTGCGATGCTATTGAAAAAGCCTGTGGCTATCCGTTTATAAAACACATAGCCAATACGTCCGGCATCAGCCGCCACCCGGATCTGCAGCTCGATATGGTGCGGCTGGGTATCGGGTTGTATGGTGTCGACAACAGCAACCAGCTCAGTCTCCGGGAAGTATCGCAGTTGAAAACCACCATCTCGCAGATAAGGCAGGTTAAAAAAGGCGAAACGGTAGGGTACGGGCGCAAAGGCGTGGCCAGGCGTAATTCGGTAGTGGCTACCGTGAGACTTGGCTATGGCGATGGGTACCCGCGCCGCCTGAGTGGCGGCACAGGTAAAATGTATGTACTGGGAAAGCTGGCACCGGTAATGGGAAATATTTGCATGGATATGACGATGCTCGACATAACAGGTATAGCCGGGGTGCAGGAAGGCGATGAGGTGATCGTTTTCGGCAAACAACTGCCGGTTGCCCAACTGGCCCAATGGGCGGAAACGATCCCCTATGAGATCATGACCGGCATATCGCAGCGGGTGCGAAGGGTTTATTTTGAAGAGGCATAGCTGCCTTTTTTCCGATATATTTGCTACCTAAATTCTTAGAGTGTGAAGGCAAGGAATGTTTTTTTATTGATACTGGCCGTAATTGTCATTGACCAGGCACTGAAGATATGGGTGAAAACAAGCATGCCCTTAAGCTATAACTGGGACGAATACCATTCTATGCTAAGCCCTTACGACAGGGGCATTCGTCCCTTCGGCTGGAAGCAGGACTGGTTCCAGATTTATTTCGTAGAGAACGAGGGAATGGCCTGGGGCTGGAAGTTTGGAGGAAGCTGGGGTAAAATCGCCCTTACACTTTTCAGGATGGGTGCCGTTATATTCGGAGTGTTCTATATACTCGATATTATCAAAAAAAAATACCACCGCGGATTTATCATATGTGTGGGTTTTATATTCGCAGGTGCACTTGGCAACCTGATCGACAGTATGTTTTACGGCATGCTTTTCGAAGAAAGTACCATCAGCCATATCGCACGGATGTTTCCTGAAAAAGGATACGCCGGGTTTCTTCATGGCAAAGTGGTGGATATGTTGTACTTCCCGATCATCCATACACAATTTCCTTCCTGGGTTCCTTTCGTGGGGGGAGATGACTTCGAATTTTTCAGCCCGGTTTTCAATATTGCGGATGCGTCCATCTCAACGGGTGTGATAGCGATACTGGTGTTTCAGAAAAGGTATTTTAAGCAGGATGTACCGGCAGGCAAAACAGGAGATGATGCCGCTGATTTATCATCACCGCCGGCATCGCATCGTGCCTGATAATTAAGTACATTAAAGTTTCCCTACCATGTCCGCAGGTACCACCCATTCATCAAACTGTTCCGGTGTTACATAACCCAGCTTCACGGCCATGGCTTTTAAAGTAGTGCCTTCCTTGTGTGCCTTTTGCGCTATCTCGGCGGCTTTGTAATAACCGATCTTCGTATTCAGCGAGGTTACCAGCATCAGTGAATTATCAACGTGCTTTTTAATATTGGCTTCGATAGGTTCCAGTCCGATGGCACATTTATCGTTGAAACTCACGCAGCCATCACCAATCAGGCGGGCACTATGCAGGAAATTATAGATCATTAAGGGTTTAAATACGTTCAGTTCAAAATGACCCATAGCGCCGCCTATATTAATGGCTACGTCGTTGCCCAGCACCTGGGCAGCTATCATGGTAAGGGCTTCACACTGCGTGGGGTTCACTTTGCCTGGCATAATGGACGATCCGGGCTCGTTGTCGGGAATAAACAATTCCCCGATACCGCTGCGCGGTCCGGAAGACAGCATACGGATATCGTTGGCTATTTTCATCAGGCTCACGGCAATGGTCTTGAGGGCACCGTGCGACTCCACGATGGCATCATGTGCCGCAAGTGCTTCGAATTTATTGGCCGCCGTTACAAAGGGTATATGGGTGAGTGCCGCGATATGCCCGGCCACATTTTCTGAATATCCTTCGGGAGTATTGATGCCGGTACCTACCGCCGTTCCGCCCAGGGCCAGTTCGGAAAGATGGGCGAGCGTATTTTTCAATGCCTTTAGTCCGTGATCAAGTTGGGATACATACCCGCTGAACTCCTGGCCTACGGTAAGGGGAGTGGCGTCCATAAAATGCGTACGGCCTATCTTCACCACCTGCACGAACCGGCTGCTTTTCTCCGCCAGGGTATCCCGCAGCTTTTCGATGCCGGGAATAGTGGTCTCCACCAGCATTTTATAGGCAGCTATATGCATGGCGGTGGGGAAGGTATCATTGGAGGATTGCGATTTATTGACGTCATCATTTGGATGCAGGAACTTTTCTTTATCCGACAGTTGTCCGCCATTGAGTACATGACCCCTGTAAGCCACCACTTCGTTTACGTTCATATTGCTCTGGGTGCCGCTGCCCGTTTGCCATACCACCAGTGGGAAATAATCATCCAGTTTACCGGCAAGTATCTCATCACATGCCCTTCCTATCAGGTCGCTTTTTTCTTTGGGTAATACCCCTGCTTCGAAATTGGTAATAGCCGCCGCTTTTTTCAGGTAAGCGAACGCTCGGATGATCTCTTTGGGCATCCGGTTGATATCCTGCGCTATTTTAAAGTTGTCGATCGATCGTTGTGTTTGTGCACCATAATAAGCGTCTGTGGGTACTTTTACTTCACCCATCGTATCTTTTTCTATCCGGTATTCCATTCCTGGCGTTTTTAGTTTGGCAAAATTAGTAAATTATCTCCCGGTAAAATTTGGTTTTCTCTTTTCTAGGAAAGCAGCCGTGCCCTCCGCTTTATCTTCGGTATTAAAACATTCCCCGAACTTCCGGATCTCGCGGTCGTACCCCTGCTGGTTATGATCGAAGCCGTTGACGCATTCGATGATGTGCGCAACGGCTACGGGGGCTTTGGTATGTATCAGTCGCAGGATATCTTTTACCGTGGGCAGCAGTTCCTTTAAAGCAACGACCCTGTTGGCGATGCCATAGGTTACGGCGTCGTCCGCAGATATCATTTCTCCCGTCATGAGTAATTGCATGGCGCGGTTTCTGCCTACCAGTTGCACCAGCCGTTGCGTACCGCCGTAACCGGGTATCAGCCCCAGATTCACCTCCGGCTGTCCGAAACGCGCATTCTCCGAAGCAATAATAAAATGACAGGCCAGTGCCAGCTCGCATCCGCCACCGAGGGCAAAGCCATTAACGGCGGCTATTACCGGTTTGGGACAGTTCTCTATTTTATCAAAAACCATTGCCTGTCCCTTGCGGGCCAGTTCTTCCCCTTCAAAAGCACTCAGCTCCATCAATTCGCTGATATCTGCCCCTGCCACAAATGCCTTTTCCCCGGTACCTGTAAGTATTACTGATTTTATGGAAGGATTGTTATATACATCATCCAGTACATCCGATAACTCCTGTATCACCGTTTTGTTGAGGGCGTTCAGTTTTTCCGGACGATGGATGGTAATGGTAAGTATGCCATCTTCTATTTCGGTTAAAAGCGTTGTATACATAAGAGGTGTTTTAAAAGATCAAAAGCAAATTTAACGGATTTGGTATTGGAATAAATATGTGCAGCCTTTACCGCTTATGTAATAGGGAAGTTCATCGTTTTTATACCCTGGCCGATACCTTAAATTTGCATTTAAATACACACCACTATGAGATATGGATTTAAATGGTTTATTCTTCCGCTATCACTGTTATTACAGTTGACTGCAATAAGCCAGGGCCAGTGGCAAACTGCTGCCGGAGGAGGATACACTTATAAAACCATTCACGGAGATCCTATGAAGGCCCGGTTCTATACATTGAAGAACGGCCTTACCGTGATCCTGAGCGTAAATAATAAAGAGCCGCGTATACAGACCCTGATAGGAGTGAGAGCGGGTAGTAATAACGACCCGCGCGAACATACCGGACTGGCGCACTACCTGGAGCACCTGTTGTTTAAAGGTACCTACCGGTTCGGTACGTTGGACTCCGCGAAGGAAAGCGTTTATATAAACCAGGTAGAGCAATTGTATAACGACTATAATGCAACATCCGACCCTGCGGCCCGCAAGACGATTTACCACCGGATCGACAGCGTATCGGGCATATCGGCTACATTCGCGATAGCCAATGAATATGATAAAATGATGACGGCGATGGGCGCGCAAAAAAGCAATGCGCATACTTTCGTGGAAGAAACAGTATATGAAGAAGACGTGCCATCCAACGCTATCGACAAATACCTGGCCGTGCAGGCAGAGCGTTTCCGCAATCCCGTATTCAGACTTTTTCATACGGAACTGGAAGCGGTATACGAGGAAAAAAACCGCGATGATGATGATGTTAAAGTATTTGAAACCATGCTGGCTGCATTGTTTCCCCATCATAACTATGGGCAGCAAACAACCATCGGTACGATAGAGCACCTCAAAAATCCGAACCTGAAAGCCATTCGCGATTTTTACAATACTTATTATGTGCCTGACAATATGGCCATCGTAATGGTTGGCGACCTGGATCCTGATGATGTGATCCGGAAAATAGACAAACAGTTTTCTTATATGAAGCCTGGCAATTCCCCGGAATACAAGGCAGTAAAAGAAACGCCTATTATATCTCCCATAATAAAAGAAGTGCGTGGCCCTGATGCGGAAAGCGTACATATAACGTTCAGGCTGCCGGGCGCGATGGATAACGAATCCTGCGTGCTGGCAATGGTAGTGTCGCAGATACTGAATAACGGTAAAGCCGGACTGATAGACCTTAACCTGAACAAGCAGCAAAAAGTACTGGGCGCATCGGCGGGAATACGTTATTTGAAGGATTATTCATTTTTCGTCCTTTCCGGCCGTGCCTTACAAGACCAGACGCTCCCGGAAGTAAAACGACTGCTGCTAGACCAACTGGACATCCTTAAAAAAGGAAACTTCGAAGAAAGCCTGCTCAAAGCGATTATCAATAATTTCAAGCTATACGAGATACAGGGACTGGAAGACAATAATAACCGCGCTACATCGCTGATGGATGCATTTATCAAACACCGGGGTACACGCTGGAACGAAGATGTAGCATTTATCAACGACATGGGAAAGGTTACCAGACAGCAGGTGATGGATTACGCCAATACCCATTTTAAGGAGAACTACGTATTGATCTACAAGCGCAAAGGCCTGGATAGCGCACGCAAAGTAGATAAGCCCGCCATTACACCCGTGGAAGTGAACCGGGAAGCACAGTCGGATTTTTTACGGAAAATAACAGCTATGCCCGCCACACCTGTAAAGCCGCAGTGGCTGGATTATAATAAAGATATCACCAAGGGACGGGCAGACAGTGCGGACGTATTATATGTTCAAAATAAAGACAATACACTCTTTCGCCTTTATTACAGTATTCCGATGGGTTCTTACAACAACCGGCTGCTGCCACTGGCGGCGGCCTATCTCCAGTACCTGGGCACCGATAAATATACGCCTGCTGAAATCAACCGGCAATTCTACAATATAGCCTGCAGCTTTAACGTGTCTCCGGGAACCGATGCTACCACCATCGTGATTACCGGTTTGCAGGAGTACTTCGGTAAAGCGGTAGAACTTACGGAGCATCTTATCCGTAACTGCCGTGCAGATGAAGCGGCACTTGATCTTTTAAAAGGAAGTATACAAAAGAGCCGCGCAGATAGTAAACTCAATAAAGGGAGTATCATGAACGGCCTGATGCAATATGCCATGTATGGCCCGCTTAATCCGTTTAACGCACAGGTACCGAAAGGCGTACTCGATAGCCTGAAGGCCGGGGAGCTGGTGAATATACTGCACGGTCTGCACGATTATAAACATACCATCATTTATTATGGTCCGCGGGGCTTTGCAGATGCTCTGGCCGATATTAAAGAAGCACACCATTTGCCCATCGCATATAAACCCATACCTGCCACCGTGAAGTTTGAAAAGACTATCCAGACACAGAATGAAATATTATTTACCCACTACGATATGGTGCAGGCAGAAGTACAGTGGCTAAGGAACGGCAATGTATTCGATGCTTCCCAAGCACCGGTGATCAGCCTGTTTAACAGGTACTTCGGTGACCTCGTATTTCAAACGATACGTGAGTCCAAGGCCCTGGCCTATTCTACCTATGCAAGGTATACCATTCCTGTCCGTAAAGGCGACCGTTACTCAGCGGTGGCTTATGTTGGCAGCCAGGCCGATAAAATGGGAGAAGCCATTACAGGCATGAATGAACTGCTGAACGATATACCCCAATCGGAGACGGCATTAGCCACTGCAAAAAAAAGCATTAAACAGGATATAGAAACGGGCCGCATTACCCAGGACGGTATTATATTCAGCTACCTGGCAGCGAAGAAAATGGGACTTGACTATGATATCAGGAAAGATGTTTACCGATCGATAGACAAGCTGGCTTTTTCAGACGTAAAGCAATTCTTCGACGCTAACCTGTCGAGGAAACCATACACCTATTGCATTATGGCGTCTGATAAAAATATAAGCGATCAGGAGTTAAAGAGATACGGGGTACTTAAGAAGTTAACACTCGAAGATATCTTCGGCTTTTAAAAGGGCCGGTTTTCCCTTACCCATTCTTCTATGTAAGATGCTATATCGTTCATAGGAGTACCCGGGGGAAATAGTTTACCCACACCAGCCTGGTTAAGTGCGCGCATATCGTCTTCGGGTATAATGCCGCCGCCGGTGAGCAGTACGTCGTTCAGTCCCTTTTCTTTCAGCAGGGTCATTACTTTGGGAAATACAGTATTATGGGCACCGCTTAAGATGCTGATGCCAATGGCGTCCACATCTTCCTGCAGGGCGGCGTTCACCACCATCTCCGGTGTTTGCCGGAGGCCGGTATAGATCACTTCCATACCTGCATCGCGCAGTGCGGTAGCGATTACTTTGGCCCCGCGGTCGTGGCCGTCGAGACCCACTTTAGCAATCAGAACACGAACAGGTCTTTTCATAATGGCAAACATTAGTTGTGTGAACCAAAAATATGCAATGCATGCCTGATGCGGTGAATGGTTTCATTCTTCCCCAGTATAGCCGCAATATCGAATACACCGGGTCCGAACTTACCGCCTACCAGCATAATTCGAAACGGCAGCATCAGTTCTCCCGGTTTCAGTTTATTAACCGCAACGATCTCTTTGAAGTTATGCTCCAGCGTATTACTGTCCCATACGGAAGACAGCTCGTAATTTCTCACCAGTTCCGAAAAGAAAACTTGTTTTGCCTCGTTCCATTTGGGCAATACCGCTTCCGTGTCCATCGTTGCCGGTGGTTGGAAGAAGAAAGCCGACTGCTCGTAAAAATCCGCCATCAGTACGCAGCGTTCCTTAACAAGGTCTATGATCTTTTTTAGCGGTGCCGTCGCCTCTATCTTAATCCCCTTGGCTTCCAGTACTTCTTTTACCGGTTGCATCATTGCATCCGGAGAAGCGGCTTTAATATATTCATGATTAAACCATTTTGCCTTATCGAAATTAAATTTGGCACCGCCCTTATGTACTTTGTCCATGGAAAACTTTTCGGTAAGCTGCTCCAGTGTAAACAGTTCCTGTTCGCTTCCATCATTCCATCCAAGTACCGCCAGCATGTTCACAAATGCTTCCGGTAAAAAGCCCCGCTCTTTAAAGCCGGTAGCCAGTTCCCCGGTTTTGGGATCTCTCCAGTCCATGGCAAACACGGGGAAGCCTAAACGATCGCCATCCCGCTTGCTCAGTTTCCCGTTACCATCCGGTTTAAGGATCAGCGGCAGGTGAGCCCATTGCGGCATCTGATCTTCCCCAAAAAGATACCGCCATAGCAGGATATGAACCGGCGCACTGGGCAGCCATTCTTCCCCGCGGAAAGCATGTGATATCTTCATCTGATGATCGTCCACCACCACGGCCAGGTGATAAGTGGGCATACCATCCGCTTTCAGCAATACCTTATCATCCTGCGTACCGCTATGGAAACTTACTTCTCCACGGATCATATCCGTAAAAGTGATCGTTTCGTTATCAGGCATTTTTATGCGTATCACGTAAGGCAGTTCCTCGCTCATCATCCGGCGCAGTTCGTCATCCCCCAGTGTAAGAGAGTTGCGCATTTTTTCCCGTAAAATATGATTGTATTGCGGAGAAGGATTCGCTTCCGTGCGGAACTTGTTTCTCATCTCCTCCAGTTCCTCCGGGGTGTCGAAAGCATAATATGCATGGCCGCTTTTAACCAGCTGCTCCGCGTATTGACGGTACCCCGGTTTCCGCTCGCTCTGGCGGTAAGGACCATAATCGCCGCCGTGGGCGGGACTCTCATCCGGCTCTATACCGCACCATTTCAGGCACTCCTGTATATAGTCTTCCGCACCCGGCACAAACCGTGTCTGGTCGGTATCTTCCACCCGTAATATGAACCGCCCGCCATGGTGCCGGGCAAAAAGATAATTATAAAGAGCAGTACGTACTCCTCCGAGGTGGAGGCCCCCGGTAGGACTGGGAGCAAACCGTACCCTTACTGATGTATTCATAGCTGCAAATATAGGATAATGCCTTGCAACCTCATGCCGGTTGCCCGTGTTGCCATATATTTATGTATATGAAATACCTCGTTAAAACACCTGGCTTCGTGGGGCGCTGGATCTATCCCGGCCTTACCTGGCAAATGCCGGCAGGGGAGAAAAAACTATACCTTAGTTTTGATGATGGCCCACATCCATCCGTTACCCCTTTCGTACTGGACGAACTTAAAAAGTATGATGCCAAAGCCAGTTTCTTTTGTACCGGGAAAAACGTGGAGAACCATCCTGGTATCTATAAGCGTATACTTACTGAAGGTCATGCCACGGGCAATCATACCTATCAACATGTAAACGGCTGGAACACAGCTGACGCAGCATACTTCCAGGATGTGAACAAGGCTGCGCAGTTTATAGATTCCGTCCTTTTCCGGCCACCGTATGGTCGCATTACCCGCTTCCAGGCCAGCCAGTTACAAGAGCGGCTTCAATATAAAATTATTATGTGGACTGTATTAAGTGCCGATTTTGATACGGCCATCAGTGGAGAAAAATGCCTGGCAAACGTGGTAAAAAATGTAAAAGATGGTTCCATCATTGTTTTTCACGACAGTGAAAAAGCCCGTGACAGAATGCAATTCGCACTTCCGCGGGTACTTGAAAAGCTGAGTGCGGAAGGTTATACTTTTCATAAAATAAGCTGACACAGAAGTATAAAAAAAGTTTGGGCCGGGGTAGAAACCCTGGCCCGTTTTTAATCCGTACCCTATGAAAACTATTTTAAAGGTAGTATTTTTTGAATTAATACAAAGTAATTTGATTATCAACCCTTAAGGATAAAATTGTAACTAATTTTGCCTCATGATCATAGACACCCACTGCCACCTTTACCTGCAGGATTACAAAGCAGACATCCGGCAGATCATCGAACGGGCCGAAGCTGCAGGAGTCTGCCGTTTTTATCTTCCTGCCATCGACAGCCATACTACAACGGAGATGCTTAACCTGGAAGCCGAGTACCATGGTAAATGCTTTGCGATGATAGGACTGCATCCCTGCTCCGTGCAGGATAATGCGGAAGATGAACTGGATAAAATACGCATATGGCTAACAAAACGACCTTTTGCCGCGATCGGTGAGATAGGACTCGATTTTTACCATGACACTACTTATAAAGAACAGCAATTTATGGCCTTCCGCCGCCAGATCGGCTGGGCTCTTGAATACAACCTACCCATTGTGATACATTCCCGCAACGCAATCCGGGAAACCATCGATGTAATAAACGAATACGCAGGCCAAGGTCTCCGCGGAATCTTCCATTGTTTCTCCGGCGACGAAGCGGCCGCCCGCGAAATAATTGCTACCGGTTTTTACCTCGGCATCGGGGGAGTAGTCACTTATAAAAACGCCGGACTGGCCGAAGTAATCGCCCGAACCGGCCTCGATGCCCTGGTACTCGAAACCGACGCCCCCTACCTAACGCCTGTCCCCTTCCGCGGCAAACGCAACGAGAGCAGCTATCTCACTTACATTATCGACAAGCTCGCTTCCATAACCGGCAAGTCCCGGCAGGAAGTAGCCGCAGTTACCACGGCCAACGCCAAAAAAATATTCGGCAACTAGCGCGCAATCATTATTTTTGCAGCCCTTTACGGGATACGGAGAGTTGTCCGAGTGGCTGAAGGAGCACGCCTGGAAAGTGTGTATAGGGGAAACTCTATCGAGGGTTCGAATCCCTCACTCTCCGCAGAAGGGGACAAATCGTCACAAAGATGTTTTGTCCCTTTTCCATTTTCGTCTGTAACGCTTAACTGGCGGGCAATGAGTTGAAAAATCGTGTCGGTCGAAATGGGTCGAAAAGACTCATTTTTGCGACTAAGCACGATTCTGTCCGAAAGACCATCCAATTGTCGGATTCTCTAAGCAAAATGATTATTTGTAAGATTAAGTAAGTATTTCGCAATTACTTGTGTTTCCGTGCTGGAAAAGCTGGGTTTAAAATACCTGATATAACTAAGGAGCTCGCTTAGGGTTACAATTTTTACATATTGAAACTCTTCGTTCGGTTTATGATTTGTCAAAACAATAAGATTTTTTATTGGAATTTTTCTTTCACCCCAATGATGTTGGTTAAGTTTTAAAAGGCCAAGTCTTTCTCCGCTTAACATTTTATATAGAGCAAAATTTGTTCTTTTTATTTGCTGAACCGGAGACCGTAGGCTTAAATTATTCAATGATTGATAACTCCAATTTTTTGTTTCAATAAGAAAAACACCAAATGGTGAAACTAAAAGGTGGTCAATTTGAATAGATCTTATATGGTCATTTTCTTGGCGATAATAAATAGGGGGAGAAAATGAAAGGCAAAAGTCATTTATTAGAAAATAATCATTTGATAAGTTCTCTAACTCTTTAACTACTTTTTGTTCGCCTATTGCTCCATAAATAGAGCTATTTATTTCGTCGATTACTTTCTTTTTTCTTTCGAGTTCCCATAGAGAAGCCCGGTAACTTTCTTGTACTGCATCATTAAAATGAGAGGTAATAAAGTGATAACGATCATTTTTTTCAGTCAATGTATTAATTGACTGACCAAGTTCAAAGGATATTTTTGAGTCAAAATTGAGTTCAGAATTTCGTATTTTTCTTTTTAGTGAATGTTTTTTGAAGTAAGTAATTAAACTTCGAATAATATCTTTGGAAGGAGTAGAAAGGCAATGTAATTGTTGTTTTAGTTGGTCAGTCTTTTTTCGAAGGTCTTCTTCGATGGCTGTCTTCTTTACCTTGATGAGTTCGTCTAATTGAGAAATTTCCGAGTTTAAATTATATTTTTCTTGTATTATTGAAAGTTCGTGTTTTGAAATGATCTGCTGTCGAGAGGTTGAATAGTTTTTTTGAAAAGCAATTAACTCACTTAACGAAGTTAATCCAGTGACATTATTTCGTTCTAAATGAGACTTAATTGTTCTCAGAGAGCCAACTGATCTATAGACATTGCACATTGTAGATTGGTAAATCTTTATTGATGATATGGTTTTTGGCCTTATTGCCGCCAACGTTCAGGGCTTGCCCAATAAGGGGCAATAGAATTCCGTCCGCCCGGCTAACCGAAGCTAAATTTATAAATAAAAGTTGATGATATGCAAATAGCTAAATTAATAACGGTAAATTGGATATGAAGCCAAATTGAAAAACAAAAAGTTGAAACACGGCTTCCGTCCGCTCCCATTTTGGCAAACCCCAATAAACCGTTCTTGCTTCTCTCGTGTCTTGTCCAACCGTGTTTATAAATTTTTCTGCTTCCACCAAGGTTCGCGTTTGTGTTTGTTTGTTGTTTATTTTGAATATTTTTCTGTGGTGGTTGGTTAGCTGGTTGTGAATTTTGTATGGTTAAATATTAAGTGAAATAAAAACCTATTCCGGGAATTCCCATTGTTATAAACTTTCTACCATTTGCGCAAACTCCTACTCGTAACCTGAAAACCCCCAACTCATTCCAACACCTCCTTTTGAAAGGGTTGTCCTTATAGGGCCAAAACGAAATATTTTCCTGAATGTCCAACTCATGATTTGAATGCGTTTGAAATCCATGCACCTAAAACTCCTCCACCAATTGCACCAACAATCCACAACCTTCCATCAGAAGCCGCTCCTATAACTACAGCTCCAATGATAGCACAAACAATAGGGATAATGCAATCGTAGTCGCTGCTCTAACCCTTAAAAGTCCATAGTGCACGCTGAAATCTCTAACAGCAGAACCCTATGTGCTGTTGAAATGCGGCACGGTCATTTCTGAAGTATCTGTATTGCCAACGCACAAAAGATTAACGTCATCGTTCGCGCACAAGCGGCAAATGTATAACAGGTGTCACAACTACCGGATATTTTTCAATAGTCACGTTGCTGGGGTCTAAACCAAAATTCACCGATTCTTTTACGCTCAGGTATTTTAAATTAAAATAGCTTTTCATTACGAAATTCTTCCACAAAGGCATATCGTTCTCAAAAGAAAGAAAAGAATCCATTACCAGGAAACGTAAATCACCGATTTGACTTTCCTGGTAGTACTGTTCATGTCTTTCCGATACATCTATCTCTTTGGTTTTTACGAGGTCGTTGATTACCTGCTTGAAATAATAATCAATTCTGGGTTCAATGCGGAAGCCGAGATTGAATTCTATAAAATAAACATCATTCTTTACGATGGTATCTACACAATAGCGTAATGCATAAGGCTCGTCTAATACATTGACATGAACAAACCAATAAATATCTGCTCTTTTGGGTGTGTTCGACAAAATAGAGTCAATGGCTGTCTTTTCAATTTTACGATGACTCCCTGAGCTGGTGAGATATACGAGGTTAGTGGCATACTTGGGAATATTTTCATCCGTACTTAGTCGCTTAAGCAAGTGAATATACTCTTCAACAGGCAGCAGTTTCATTAATGATTTCTTTATGTTTCTACCCTTGTGCCATACATACATGACAGCAAATAATAAAGAGCCAATTAATAATGTTATCCACCCGCCTTCTTTTATTTTCTGAAGATTAGCTATTAAAAAAGATAATTCTACAACCAGAAACAGGCCTGTTATCAGCACTACCCATATAAACTTTACTCTTTTTGCGTGAAGATAAAAATTGATGAGTACTGTACTCATTAGCATGGTAAGGGTAACACTTAATCCAAAAGCAGCTTCCATCTTCGTTGATTCACGAAAATATAGCACCATTGCAATGCAGCCAGCCATTAACAGCCAGTTTATAAAAGGAATATAAATCTGGCCTTTAATATTACCTGGGAACAACACCTGATGACGTGGCCATATATCCAACCGGATAGCCTCATTTATCAATGTAAAGCAACCGCTGATCAGGGCCTGACTGGCTATAATAGTAGCCAGCGTGGCAATTATAAGAGCAGGCAGGTAAATGGCATCCGGAACGATATGATAAAATGGACTGATATTGCCTACTACTTTGCCGGTATTTTGCAACAACCATGCTGTCTGGCCTGCATAGCTTAAAATCAACATCACCTTAATATATATCCAGCTTACCCTAATGTTATTTCTACCGCAATGCCCCATGTCGCTGTACAGCGCTTCGGCACCTGTAGTGCACAAAAAGATACTGCCCAGCAACCAGAAGCCTTCAGGCGCTTGCGTCAGCATCACATAAGCATAATAAGGGTTTAATGCTTTCAATACACCAGGATAACCGGGCATAGCTATCAGTCCTAATATACCTATGAATGTGAACCATAACAGCATCGCCGGCCCAAATACCTTCCCTATTTTTTCTGTGCCAAATTGCTGGAAAATAAACAATACAATCAGAATAACTACAATGATGGGAACAGTGTTAATAGTTGGATTTACTTTTTGCAATCCTTCGATGGCGGATGCTACAGAGATAGGAGGTGTTATAATACCGTCTGCGATAAGAAAAGCACCGCCGGCCATAGCCGGGAATAGCAGCCACCGCCCCGAGAACCGCCGTATCAAAGCATAAAGAGAAAAAATACCTCCTTCCCCTTTATTATCTGCCTGCAGGGTAATAATCACATATTTGAGGGTAGTTTGAAGAAACAGTGTCCAAAATATAGCGGACAAAGCCCCTAAAGCCACTTCTTCTGTAATTACGCGGTCGTGAAAAACAGCATTCAGGGTATAAAGCGGCGAGGTACCGATGTCTCCAAATACAATCCCGATAGCAATTAAAACTCCTGCTGCCGTAACCCTTTTATGAAACATGGCCGATGAATTCTGACTACCTGATGTGAAATAATTCGATAGTGACTGTTGTTCCTTCATGAAGCCGAAGCTACCAATATTTTCTTTTTATGGAGAGTAATATTTTTTCAGGAAGTCCGCTAATTTTATCACATTTGGCAAAATACAATATTTCCCATCAGCATATTTCCAATGGAAAATGATATGTTTTTATCATCCGGCTAATGCTAACATAAAGGTATTTAAGTAAGCTTCCATTTACCAAATAAAACAATTCAATACAACTACGAATTCACCTTTCTAATCTTCTCCTTAATAACTTTCTGGTCACTTATATTTTTCGCCAATTTCAAAGCTGATTCAAAATGCCGGATTGATACCAGCTTGTCGATGGTTGAATAAAGCTCACCTAAAAGACTGAAGTAAAGATGGCTGTCCTGCATGGCCAGCTTCTCGGCTTCTTTTATTGCGGTTAAAGGGTCAACGGCCTTTGACAGGGCGTACGTTCTGTTAAGGGCCGCAACGGGTGAATATTCAATTTGTAAAAGCCGGTTATATAATTGAAGGATATTTTCCCATTTCTCCTGGCTGTCTTTTTTGACGGTATGCCAAAAGGCGATAGCAGCTTCCAGGTGATACCTGGAAATTTTACCGCCTTCAGAGGCTTTGCTGAGATAAATTTCGCCGCGCTGAATAAGTTCTTTATCCCAAAGATCATCTTCCTGCTGTTCGTATAAAACAGATTCTCCGTTCTTGTTAGTCCTGGCTTCAAAACGGGATGCGTGAAAACACATTAGAGAAAGCAGCGCGTTTACCTGTGGCTTATTGGTCATTTTATTACTTAACAGCATCAAAACAAGACGCATGGCTTCAATGCAACAGTCTTTCTTTAAAACAAAATCGGTACTCTGGGAGTAATAGCCTTCATTGAACAAAAGGTAAAGGGTGGTTAGTACGTTATCCAGACGGTTGTCGATTTCGTTTGCGGGCGGCAACTGCATTTTAATGTTTTCCGTCTTCAACTTTGCCTTTGCCCTTAGTAATCTTTTATTGATAGTTTCCTTATTGGATAAAAAAGCACTGGCAATTTCCTCGATGCCGAATCCGCATAAAATCCGTAAAGATAATCCTACCTGGGCCTCCGGCGGTATAGCCGGGTGACAAACAGCGAACATCATCTGTAATTGGCTGTCTGTTATATTTTCTTCAGATAGGTCAATCTGCAGCTCTTCATGACTTTCCTGTGTATTTTTTATTTCTGTACTTATCTTTTTACTGAATAGTTGATTTCTTCTTAAATAGTCTTTCGTTCTGTTCTTTGCAACAGCATAAATCCATGCCGTGGGATTATCCGGAATGCCTTTCTTCCCCCAGGTTTCGGCAGCAATTAAAAATGTATCACTGGTGATATCCTCTGCCGTTTCTATATGCTCGAGACCAAATGTTCTGCTAAGTACGGATACGATCTTAGAGAATTCATTCCTGAATATATGTGGTAATAGCGTTTCCTTGTGCATCAATCGGGCTGATTCAACATCATTAAAAAAATCCACTGATTATGTTTGCCTGACCTCTCTTGAAGAGTGGAGTTGAAACAATTTTTAAAAATGGTTGAAGCCTTATCATTGATAGGCTTCAACCATTTGAGCTTACCCGTTTATCTGCATGATATTTCGCACTTCTACATGCCCTCCGGCAAAAAGAATCGGGCAGCCTTCGGCGAGTTTTAATGCATCTTCCGCATCGTCGGCTTTCACAATAATGTAGCCACCGACAATTTCTTTTACTTCTGCATAGGGTCCATCCGTTACAACACCGCCTGGTTTAAGCGTTTTACCTTCGAACCCAAGCTGGTTAGTACTAACAAATTTGCCTTGTGCGGCAATACCTCCGATCCAATCCTGCCAATGTTTGATGTGTTGCTGCATTTGCTCGGGGGTTGGCTGAAATTCCGCCATTGGTGTCATTCTGAAAAGCATCATAAATTCGTTCATAACTGGTAATTTTAAATTTTAAAGATGATATCTAATGACGAATGAGTTTTGAGATATTGGACAAAGGCTTCATTTTTTTTCGGGTTCTTAACAAATGTACCATGCCAGGGGTTTCTGCTCGAAAAATGATCACCTTTCCGGTGAAGGGTGTATTTCCGGGGGTGATGGCACAAGTGCCAAACCGGGGAAAATTATACAGTATTTCTTTTTGTCATCATGCATGTGATACAAAATTATATGATAGTTTACCTTAATGATTTTATTTTTCACTCCATCCCTGTTTTACTACAAAAATTGCAGAACCTATAAATAAAGCGATAAGTAAGCCCCAAGGAAACCACAGAAATATTTTGTTAAAGGACAAATACATGTAACCGCTAGTTGAAAAGAACAAAAATGTAACAATAAGATTAAGTATAGATAAGAATTTCTGCATTCCCCGGTAGAGACTTTCTTTATTCTTTTCGGTAACTGGAACTCCATAATTCAAAATCTGCGGCTTTGATTTAAGAAACTCTAAAACGGCAAAAATTATAATATTAAGGATAACAATCGGAAAAACAAAGCTCTTGTGCCGATACGCATCCGTTTTAAGATTTAGCCCTACGTGGGATGGCACTTGTTCCGGAAGGTCAGCGTAATTTATTACTAACAAAATAAAATGAGTGATTATTAGCAAAATGTTTGTCAGTGTGAGAATCCTTAAATTCATTGTTTCGTTTTTTATGCTTAAATCGTTGGTCGAATCAGGTAAAACACAATTAAACAAGCAGTAATTGAAAAGAAAAAATACACAGATAACAATTATCAGTAAATGAAATAGTACGGCTAGAATAAACAAGTATTCTTTTGTAGTACTCCATACCAAGAGAAGAAATAACCAATGTAACCCAACTGATGTAAGATATATAAAAAACAGCTATGTAATTGGATCAAATGAAATATAACCACGCCGGTCTGCGCAACAATAAACCGGAAATATTGTTCTTTGTAATAAATTCGTATAAACGATCGCTTATTAACGAAACTGGCATTGAAAACATGGCAAAAGCAGGAAATCTAATTCTGATCGGCATATTCTCCCTCTTACTCTTTCCCTATTGCAATAATCAGAAGCAACAACCCGCGCCGGAACCCGAAGAGTCTAAAATGGTATCTTCTGAGGAATCCATTTCCCATATGCAGGCGGAACCCGGCTTCGAGATCAAACTCGTAGCTTCCGAGCCATTGATAAGCACTCCCATAGCCATTTCTTTCGACAGAAAGGGCCGTATATGGGTATTGGAAATGAACGGCTATATGCCGGATACCCTCGGTACCGGTGAAGAAAAGCCCAGCGGCAAAGTGGTGATACTGGAAGATAAAAATAACGACGGCCTGGCCGATGAACGCAAAGTTTTCCTGGATTCTCTCCGGCTACCCAGGGCATTCTGCCTGATAGAGAACGGAATACTGGTAGCGGAACCTCCTTACTTATGGTACTATGATATCGTGAATGATAAGCCCGGTAAAAAGATACTAGTGGATGATCAGTATGCCGACAAGGGCAATGTGGAGCACCAGCCGAACGGACTGGTACGTGCACTGGATAATTGGATATATAGTGCCAAATGCGATAAACGCTTCCGCAAACAGGGAGACCGCTGGCTGACGGAAAGAACGCATTTCAGGGGACAATGGGGTATCAGCCAGGATAATTACGGAAGGTTATTTTATAATGATAATTCCACCAATCTTCTGGGTGATTATTTTTCGCCCGGACTGGGTGCTTATAATAAAAATCAGAAGCGTGTGGCGGGCTACCTCGAAAAAATAGTACCCGATAACAGGGTGTACCCCGCCCATGCCACCACCGGTGTAAACCGCGGCTACGAGCCGGGGGTGCTGAACGACAGCCAGCGGCTGGTGAATTTTACCGCAGCCTGCGGACCGGTGATTTACAGGGGCGCATTGTTCGGCAGTGCGTACGATCAAAATGCGTTTGTGGCCGAACCGGCGGGTAATCTCGTAAAGCGAAATATACTAAATGCGGAAGGCTATAATATAAAAGGCACACAGGCTTACCAAGGCCGGGAATTCCTGGCAAGTACCGACGAACGTTTCAGGCCGGTAAACTTGTTTAACGGGCCGGATGGGGCTTTGTACGTGGTAGATATGTACCGTGGCATCATTCAGCACAAAACATATATAACCAGCTATCTTAAAAAAGAAATAAAGAAACGGGAACTGACGGAGCCCGTGTCCTGCGGCCGCATATACCGGGTAATTCCAAAAGGTAAAGCAGTGGGTTCGAAAGAAATGCCCGTGAACGCGGCAGCACTCGTAAACCTGCTGGGTGACCCCAATGGCTGGATAAGGGATAAGGCACAGCAGATGCTGGTGGATGGCAAATCAAAGGAGGCCATCCCTGCATTGAGGCAGGTACTTGAAGCAAAAGAGAACCCCTTGAAAGTAATACATGCCTTCTGGACGCTGGAAGGATTAGATGCGCTGGAAACCACGGAGGTATTGTCGTTTTTAAACGATACCTCCCGCGTTATAAGACTGCAGGGTTTAAGTGTGATACCTTCCGTTATCGGTCCATCCTCTTACCGGCAGTATGCAGCAGCCCTTGAACGGATGCTCCTGGATAACGACAGCCTTGCCGCACCTTATATCGCGTTTGTATGTCAAAGTATCCGCCCCTTCGATAATGCGTATGCAGATAAATTAATCAATAGCATTGTCAGCAGCCATGCAGACAACAGGTATGTATCTGCCGCGGTGATCAGCAACTGGCAAGGCAGGGAAGAAGCTATCGGAAAGCAGATGCCTGTATTAGCGTCCGATACCAGCTCTGCCATCAATAATCAATTAAAACAGGTGTTGACGGATATAGTAAACATCCGGAAGAATAATGACCAGGCAGCACTAAAAAAGAAATTTCCCGAAGGGGCTGTCATCTTTAGTGCTACCTGCCAAACCTGTCATGGCGCAGACGGCAATGGCATTGCTTCCCTGGCACCGCCTCTTAATAAGTCGGAATGGGTAAACGGGGATAAGCAAAATCTGATCTCTATCGTACTATACGGTTTAACCGGCCCTGTGGAGGTGGATGGTCACGTATACAAAGCTCCCGAAATTACTGCGCATATGCCGGGTATCGTAAACACCAAAGAATTCTCCGATGCGGATATCGCCCAATTGTTAAGTTATGTACGCAAGTGCTGGCAAAATAACGCCGGTAAAATAACGGAACAGGAGATCACGGCTGTGCGCACAAAACTGAAGGGCCGCGAAAGGCCGTTTACCATGGAAGAACTGAGAAAGAAATAGTGTTTATATAAATTGTATGCTTCCTATCCGTCCGTCTGATAATACATCCAGTATCATAGTGCTGTAGGTGTCTGTTTGCAATACCAGTTGCTCGCTTAGCAATTCATCTTTTCCCCCAGCTACCAGTCTTACCACCTGGCTCGTTTCCCAATAGCCGGCATTACACAACTGCAATGCGCGGATAACATCTCTGCGCAACGGGTGCTGCGCATGTACGAGGGGTATCAGTTGTTGCGGATGAAAAGCAATATCTGTTTGCATGAAATAAATTTACTAAAGAAAAAGGGGAGAAAAAATAAAAGCTATGCACACCCGGGCGCATAATATGGGAATAACTTTTAATTAAGACATCAACCCCTATTTTAATTATCTTGCCTTACACTAAAATGATGGCATGATACAGGTTATTCACCGGGCATTCGACATTATAGAATATATAGCCGTTGACCCGGATAGTCCGAAAGCACTGGGCGAAATTGCGGAAGCCCTTGAACTGAATGCAGGTACCTGTGCCAATATCATCAAGACATTAACATCGAGGAAATACCTGGAAAAAATCGATAAGCAGAAAGGGTATGTATTAGGGCCAAACGCCTATAAACTGAGTGGTAACGGAGGTTACCAAAAAAGCCTGGTAGATGCGGCTAAGGAAGAAATGGAAATGCTTACCCGAAAGATAAATGAGAACTCCCTGCTCTGTATGCTGAAGGATGATATGAGAGTAGTGATACAACGTGTGCAAAGCGAAAACGATCTGCAGGCAAATACGGCGGGCGAGAAAAAAGTATTTGACACCGCATCGGGAAGGCTGCTGGTAGCCATGCTCCCCGATGATGAGCTGGATAAATTTACCGCCAGATTCGGTATTCCCTCACCCGAAGAATGGGATGGTGTTAAGGACGGAAAGACATTTATGAAACAGGTATCCAAAGTCCGTAAAGATGGATATGCCATACAGATAACCAAAAACCAAATTATAGGCATGGCGCTTCCGGTAAAGAAAGGAGAAAGAGTGATCGCTGCATTAAGTATCTATATGCCAGTATTCCGATTCAGCGCATCAGATAAAGTGGAAACCATTAAACAAATTAAAAAAACAGCCGAGCGGATAAGCAGGAAATTATCCTGAGCGCAATCTTGACATGGCAGGTGGAAAGAAATACCTTCAGGTACTTCCTTCTTTACGCAAAAAACCCGGCGGAAAATTTGGTAAAGTAAGAAATCAAATCTATTTTTATTATAATAAACTATATTTTATATTATAAAACAAAAATGACTGGCTCCATGTATTTAAAAACAACTGCTTTTAACTCTCACTAGTATGCACAGCCTATACTCCCTGGGTTCTTAATCCTCTCGTGCTGTCGGTTGCCAAAAAGCTGGACCTGATGCATACAAAGCATTGGACCGGAATGGATGATTGAAAAAGCACTAAACAACAAGAAATAGTAAGAATGAAAATCATTGATATTAAAACCCGCTGTGTAGCCATCCCGTTAAATGCGCAGTTGCGGCATAACACCGGTGTACACCCGGGTTATTTTCTGCGCACCATCCTGGAGCTGGTAACAGACGAAGGCATCATCGGTCTGGGTGAAGTGGGCGGAGGCGATCAGCGTGGTGCCCTGCAAAAACTGAAATCACGAATCATAGGACTGGATCCCTTTCACCTGGAAACCATCAAGCTAAAGGTATTACGCAGTATCTATTATATGTCCAATGCAAGACTGTATGCCGCTATAGAAATGGCTTGCCTGGATATACAGGGTAAAATACTGAACCGGCCGATGAGCGACCTGCTGGGAGGAAGTATGCGACACGAGATACCCATGATCGCTTACCTGTTCTGGCGGTACGACAGGCCGGGCGGCGGCGATGACACCCGTGCCGAAGACCTGGCAGATTACTGCGTTGAATTGCACGAGACGCTGGGCGTAAATGCCATGAAGCTAAAAGCAGGAGTGGAGAAGCCGTCGGAAGAAGCGCGCGTGCTGGAGTTATGCCGGGAAAAACTGGGAGACGGTTTCGGTTTGCGTATCGATCCCAATGGCGTATGGTCTGTACCCACCGCCGTGCAAATAGGCAGAAGACTCGAAAGCCTTAACCTGGAATACTTCGAAGACCCTTCCTGGGGGCTGCAGGGTAATGCAGCCGTTCGCCAACAGGTAAGGATACCTATTGCCACCAATATGTACCCTGCACGGTTCGACGACCTAGCACCTGCCATACGTATGGGATCGGTAGACATAGTGCTCACGGACCTTCACTACTGGGAAGGACCGAAAGGCGTTAAAGACCTGGCAGCTATATGCAATACCTTTAACCTGGGCCTCGCGATGCACAGCGGTGCCGAGTTCGGTATAGAACTGGCAGCCATGCTGCATACGGCATCCACTATCCCGACTATGACCTTTGCCGGTGACGCACACTACCATTATCTTACAGACGATATTATAGAAGGCGGGCTGATGAAATACAAAAACGGATGTATCAATGTTCCTGTGGGCCCCGGATTGGGAGTAACGCTGGATGAAGATAAAATGAAACATTATGAAAAGTATTATGAGGAAAAGGGAGATTATTATGCCCGCTTTCACCAGGACCCCCGGCGGCCCGACTGGTACCCGATTGTGGGAGGAATATAAAAATGAGATATGAATCGTTTTAACGATAAAAAAGTACTGGTAACAGGCTCTTCGAGGGGTATAGGAAAAGCAGTAGCCATTCGGCTGGCGGCTGAAGGAGCAGAGCTGGTATTGCATTATCATCATCAGCAGGAGGAGGTGCAGGCCGTTGCCGATGGCATTACCGGGGCAGGTGGAAAAGCGCATATATTGCAGGCAGACCTGTTCGACATAAATCAAGCCATTCGCCTGGGCCATGCTGCCTGGGATTGTGCCGGCCGCATCGACTTCCTGGTGAACAATGCCGGGGTTTGTTATAAAAAACATTTCCTTGATGCGACTATAGAAGATGTGGACTACTTCACTAATATCAATTTTAAAAGCAGTTTTTTTCTAACGCAGTGCATAGCGAAAAAAATGGTAGCTCGTCATGTTAGGGGCGGCATCTATACTATCACCTCTATCAATGGCATTCAACCAGGAGTTGGGTTAAGTACATACGGTGCCAGCAAAGGCGCGCTGGAGACGCTGATGAAAGGCGTGGCCCTGGAACTGGCCCCCCACCAGATAAGTGTTAATACGATCGCCATAGGGGCCATTAGAACAGATATGACTGCCACCACCTGGCAGGATGAAGAAAAACTTAAACTTGTAAATGATAATATACCCTTGGGCAGACTGGGAGAGCCGGAAGAAATTGCCGCTATAGTATGCGATCTGCTTTTGTCGGGAACCTATATGACCGGTGCAACCATCACGGTAGACGGTGGATGGATGCTGAAGCAGGGATATGCGAACCCCCGGCCTTATGGAAATGAAGAAAGTTAAAAACGGTCCGTTATTATACTAAAAACGATGATGAAGAAACTGATTTTTGTGGCAGGTATGTGCTGGTTTTATATACTGGTTTTAATGCCTGCGGGTGCTTTACTGGCGCAGGATGAACGGGAATTCAGATTATTGTCAGATCGTATCAGAACCCATCTCCTTAACAGGGCAGGCAAACTGGAAACGGTACCATCCCTGCTATCGAATATGGCTAAAGAAGGAAGCTGGCCGGATATCAATTATGCCGACAGGAGTTCCGCATCCTGGCAACCTGCCATTCATTGGGACAGGATCCGTTTATTGTCCGAAGCACTTAACGTACCGGGCCAGGAGTTATACGGCAACCAGGTGTTGTTGCAGAAGGTCAACCTGGCTATCACGTACTGGAATAAACGAAAACCCGCTTCAGGTAATTATTGGTGGATGGCTATTGGTATCCCCATCAAGATAGGTGAATCCATGTTATTGCTGCAGCAGCGTATTCCCGGTGAACAAAGAAAGATATTGCTGGATCTGATGAAGCTGGGGATAAAAGATTCCATCTACGACTACTATGGGGTAGCCACCGGGCAAAACCTGGTATGGCTGGCCACCATTCATTTGATGAAAGGCACCCTTGAGAAGGATGCGTCTGCCCTTGTCAGGTCGTTTAATGCCATAAAGGAAGAAGTAAAAATATCTTCCGGAGAGGGTATTCAATATGATTATAGCTTTCATCAGCATGGGTCCATATTATATTCCGGAGGGTATGGTTTGGGATTTTCTACCGACATCGCTAAACTGTTGGTATGGGCTCAAGGAACACGTTACCAGTTCCCCGACGAAAAGATAAAGATATTTTCATCCTATATCCTCGATGGGCAGCAATGGATGCTGCGAGGCCATACCATGGATTACAATACTATTGGCCGGGAAATAGCCCGTTCGGGTAAACCCGGTAGCAGGGCGGCAAGCCTTTTGGAAATATGTAGGCAATTGGCCCGCCTGGAAATACCACGTAAGGATGAATTCCTGGTTATGGCTGCCCGGTTGAAGGGATCAGGAGATATGCTTACCGGTAATCGCTATTTTCCCCGGTCCGATTTTATGGTTCATCACACGGATAAATTGTATACCTCGGTAAAAATGACCTCGTCCCGTATAAAGGGTTCCGAAAGCGGTAATAAAGAAAATATTAAAGGATACTACCTGGGGCAGGGCGTGCAGTTTATATACGGTAACGGAAAAGAATACGAAGATATATTTCCCGTATGGGACTGGCGAAGATTGCCCGGTCATCTTTGTGAACAAACCAGCGACCCCTTTCCCTTGCTTACCTGGGGAACAGGCTCCGAAGGAAAAAAGCCCTTTACAGGTGGCGTATCTGATGGAACATGCGGTATGGCCGTTAATGATTACGCGTGGGATAATGTAACCGGTAAGCGCGCCTGGTTCTGCTTTAAGGATGAAGTGGTGTGTATGGGCGCAGGCATTTACTGCAACACCGGTAATGCATTGTTTCAGTCCATCAACCAGTCGTTGCTGAAAACAGAGGTGCTGACCGGCGCGGGTATTAACTCAGTAAAACCGGTAATGGCTGACAGTGGTACATACAGCATCCCGGATCTTCGCTGGATACTGCACGACTCGGTGGCTTATTTGTTCCCCGGACTTAAGCCTATTACCGTCAGTAACATAACCCAATCCGGATCATGGAAGCAGATCAATAACAATCCGGGTTACACTGATAGCCTTTTGCATAAAAAAGTATTCAGTGCGTGGATAGACCTGGGCAGGAATGTAAGTAATGAAAATTACCTGTATACCATCGTCCCGGGTATTTCTGTCAGGGAAGCGGCCAGCTACCGGTTCCCTGTCAGGGTAATCAGGAACGACAGTCTGCAGCAGGCCGTTTGGCATTATCAATCGAAAACCGCTATGGCCGCCTTTTATGAACCCGGTATCCTTATGCTGAATCATCAATTGCAACTGGAAGTGGATAAACGGGTACTACTTATCATTAAGGAACAAACAAGTGGGTTTGAGGTCGGCCTTTCCAATCCTGAAAATAAAGAACTGGTAGCGGCAGTCAGGATCAATAAGAAATTAAAATGTGATAATTGCCTTTGGGATGAAAAGGCTAATCAGACTTCTTTTAACCTGCAAATGCCTTCGGGTAATGATGCAGGGAAAACAGTGTTTAAAAAATTAATGAAATAATTTATCAATAATAAATGAAAATGGCAGTGCGGGTTGCCAACGCCAGGAATGCGACGGAAGTGAAAATCGCTTTAAATAAATCGGATAAATGATGTTCTTTAAAGATACATATCATCCTTTTATAAAAGAACCTTCCATTGAGAGGGTATCCCGGACTAATAAATGGGAGCTTCTTGTCCTGCTTTGGATTGCTTTTTTTCTTAACCAGGCAGACAGGCAAATCTTCAGCGTGGTGCTGCCGCTTATAAAGGCCGACCTCCAACTGACGGACGCGGAGCTTGGACTGATCGCTTCTTCCCTGGTGTGGACATATGGATTGCTGGTACCTGTTGCCGGGTTTATAGGCGATAAGTGGAGCAGGAGGAATATTATAGGCTCCAGCCTGGCTTTCTGGAGCATCGCGACTTTATTTACAGGCATCGGTACCACGCTCATGCAATTCATATTATTAAGGGGCATAGCCACGGGCGGCGGCGAAGCCTTTTATGCACCCGCCGCCAATGCGCTTATCAGTGAAGAACATAAAAGCCGGCGTTCATTGGCCTTGTCACTTCACCAGAGTGCCGTGTATTTCGGCATCATACTAAGCGGATTGATAGCGGGGTTTGTTGCGGAAAAATACGGATGGCGAAACGCGTTTTATTTGTTCGGAGGAGCAGGAATTATAGTAGCGGTGCTCATCTTTATCCGCCTGAAAAAAGACAACCCTCCGCAGGTAATAGAAAAAGTCAGTATTGCTGAAACGGCCAGGTCGATAGGTAAAAAACCAACTGTTATATTACTGACTGCTGCCTTTGCCTGTATGGTATTCGTCAATGTAGGCTATCTCACCTGGATGCCCTCACTGCTGGCAGAAAAGTTCTCCTTATCTATAATGCAGGCGGGCTTTTCATCTATGTTCTATCATCATGTAGGGGCGTTTATCGGGGTAATGACGGGCGGCGCGCTGGCCGATAAACTGGCACTGGTTAACAGGCGTAACCGTTTGGTGCTGCAGGCTGCCGCCCTGTTATGCGGGGCGCCTTGTATTTACTGGATGGGGGTGAGTAATACAGAAGCCGGCACTTATACGGCACTACTACTTTTCGGTATTTTCCGGGGCGTATACGATTCCAATATTTTCGCTTCTCTTTACGAAGTGGTGCGGCCTGCCATACGTTCATCCGCCTCGGGACTTATGCTGATGTGTGCTTTCCTGGCCGGTGCTTTTGGCCCCTTATTGCTTGGCATACTAAAACCAACCCTGGGGCTTTCGGCAGGCATTTCTTTTTTATGTATTTTATATATAGTCGGTAGTGCCTGCCTCGCGATAGCTGTACGATTCTTTTTTTATAATGATAAAATCACCTGATATGTTTGGTACCCTATTCATCAGTATAACAAGTGTATGTATGATAACAAATGATTCCGTTCCGGTTAATAAAGAACCGGCTTTGTCCTATCTGCTGGGGATACCCGGCATCGTAAGCGCGTGGGATTTTCATAACCCGGACGCGTTGGTATCAAAAGGTAAATATAAATACCGGTTGCAGGAAGCAGGCGGTAGTATAAACGTTGTGCAGGAGGGAGTGTTGTCGGGCAGTTCCATCGTGATACGGGAAGGGCAATATTTATATATCCCCCGCAAGGAATGCCCTGCATTGGATATACATGGCAAAAAGGCCGCGGTAACAGTACTGGCATGGGTAAAAAGACAGTCGAAAAAAGTTGATCAGTGCGAAGCAATCGCCGGCATATGGAACGAAACAGAAAAACAACGTCAGTATTGCCTCTTCGTAAACCTCCAGATATATGAAAGCGCCAACCAGGTATGCGGACATATCTCCGGCGTGGGCGGACCTACGCCCGGTCAGCGCTGGTGCATGGATGCTTCTATCGGAAAAAAGGAAGTGACGTATGATGAATGGCATTTCATTGGTTTTACCTACGATGGTGTATCAATAAAATCGTACTACGACGGCGAACTGGATACCAGGCCGGAAAGAAATCCATACACATACCCTGAAGGCATTTATGACGGAGGGGAAGCCGGTGCAGATTTTACCGTAGCCGCGGTGCACAGGCAGGGAGAAATGGGCAATTTTTTTACCGGGCAGATGGGGGGACTGGCCATATACAACCGGGCACTGGATGAAGCGGAGATACGGAAGATTCATTCCGTTTATCCGTTGCCCCTCAGGCATTGATCAAAGCAGTAATTATAAACTGTACTTTTTTAAATAATAAAATGAAAGTGTTATGGAAGTGATCGCAAGTAAATACCCCGTACGTAAACACCATGTTAATTACGATGTAAAAGAAGTGCAGAGCCGGTTTTTAAAATTGTATGCAGGACTGGTATACGATGCCATGGAAAGCCTGGGATTACATGGAAGGGCCATGCAAAGCGGCATCTACCCCTTGATCCATACCATGAAAGTAGCTGGGCCTGCTTTTACCTGTCATGGAATTGCTACTCCCAGCCGCGATGAAAAGGTGCACGATATACGCCTGGGCATGTTCAAGAGTATGACCGACGGAGTGATCCAGATACGAGATACCCAGGGAGATACGTCCGCAGGTCATTTCGGTGAAATATCTGCTACGGCCGCCGCCGCCCACGGATGTGCGGGAGCCGTGATAGATGGTTCTACCAGAGATTCAAATTACCTGATCGACATGGGGTTCCCTACCTTCTGCCGGTTCAGAAATCCGGTAGAAGCATTCGGAAGATTTATGGTAGTGGATTACCAGATACCCATTAATATCAAAGGCATGGATGGACTTATCACTATCTACCCCGGTGACTATATTTTTGGTGATAACGATGGAGTAGTAGTAGTACCAGCCGAAAAAACCATCCAGGTACTTGAAATAGCCGAGGGCTGGTTCGACAGCGAAGCCAAAAGTCGTGCTGCCATGGCTACCGGTAAAGATCCCTTTGAAGTGTATGAAGAGTTTGGCAGGTTTTAATGGCTTTTACATAATTAACCCGTCTTTATTTCTCAATAATGTGATAACAGGTATCATGGGCCTATAAGGTGTGTGATACCTGTTATTTGTATTCACATAATCCATGGCCGTTTATACCCTCTTCCAAATACATTCCGGCCAGCCATTTTATAAAGCTTACCTTTGGCATCCCTCCCTGCCACTACAGTAGTATAATCGACTCATAGTAAAATCTTATAATGAAAATTGCATATATCGGAACGTATCCGCCCAGGGAGTGCGGAATAGGCACATTTACCCAGAACCTGATGACGGCCATGACCAATCCCGCTGAAAGCACCGATAAGCTGCATGAAGCGATCGTGATTGCGCTGGACGACCAGGAAGAATCGTACGACTATCCCGAGGAGGTACAGTTTACCATACGTCAGGAACAGCAGGGCGATTATATTGAAGCGGCACGGTTTATTAATCTTAGCGGTACGGATGTATGTATACTTGAACATGAGTTCGGCATCTTTGGCGGACAAAACGGCGTTTATATACTCCCTTTGTTGCACCGCCTGGAAATACCCCTGATAGTTACATTGCACACCGTGCTGAAAACGCCTTCTTATAACGAAAAGGCAATACTTTCCGAGATCTGCAAAATGGCCACCAGGATCGTGGTAATGAGCCATAAGGCCGTTGAATTCCTGACGGACATCTACCATATTCCGTTAACAAAAATTGCTTTGATAGAACACGGAGTTCCCAATCTTAGCTTTAGTCACGAACTGGCTAAAAAGAAGTTTAAACTGGAGGCCAAAAAAGTGCTGCTCACATTCGGTTTCATAAGCCGTAATAAAGGAATAGAAACGGTATTAAGAGCATTGCCCTCCATCGTATCCAAATACCCCGAAACGATTTATATAGTACTCGGCAAAACGCACCCTGCCGTATTAAGACATTCTGGGGAAGAATACCGAATTTTTCTTTTACGCCTTATTAAAAAACTGCAACTGGAAAAGCATGTCATTTTCCTGAACGAGTTTATACATCAAAAGGAATTGTTTCAATACCTGTATGCCTCCGATATTTATATTACACCCTATCTTAACGAAGCACAGATTACAAGTGGTACGCTGTCTTATGCTATCGGTGCAGGATCGGCCGTTATCTCTACACCTTATTGGCATGCAGAGGAACTACTAGCAGATGGCCGTGGCCGTTTATTCAACTTTACCGATTCAGAGGAGTTGTCGGTGATACTGATGGATCTGCTGGACCATCCGGATAAACTGCGGCAGCTGCGTAGTAAGGCTTCGGCTTATGGTAAAGAAATCACCTGGCCCAGGATCGGTACAAAATATAATACCCTGGCGCAGGAAATACTATTGCACCATTCGGAGCAGCCAACCAAAAAAGAAACCATACTTGATCCGCTGATATTACCTCCTTTTTTACTGGATCATGTAAGAAGGATGACGGACGATACAGGTATTATCCAGCATGCCAAATTCGGCATACCCAACCTGAAAGAAGGTTATTGCCTGGATGATAATGCCCGCGCCCTGCTGATGGTGCTGATGGCGTATAAACAAAAGAAACATCCGCTAGCTTTGGAGCTCTCGCCTGTTTACCTGAGTTATATTCATTATATGCAGAACGACGACGGTACGTTCCGGAACTTTCTCAGTTTCAGCCGCAACTTCCTGGACGAAGTGGGTTCGGAAGATTCATTTGGAAGGGCTATCTGGTCGCTGGGCTATCTGCTTGGCAATGCACCCAATGATGCCTATTATCAATCGGGCAAAGAGATTTTTTTTGAAGCGGCTCCTAATTTCGAAAAGCTGCAATCGATCCGCAGTATCGCCAATACGATTATAGGCATCAGTTATTATTTGAAGAGCAGTCCCCACGACGAAGGCATGACAGAGCGGCTCCGCACCATGGCGTATAAACTGGTGAATGAATACCGGCAGAGCCGCACAGACAACTGGCACTGGTTCGAAGCGCTGCTCGCTTACGACAACGCCATGCTGCCGCTCTCGCTGTTGCACGCCGCCGGTATACTGAACGACGAAGTGATTACCAATACCGCCCTGGAAAGTATGCATTTTCTTTCCGGTATAACACTGAAAGACGGTTATCTTTCCATAGTGGGTAACGAACAGTGGTATGCTAAAAATGGAACTCAATCGATGTTTGCCCAGCAACCCCTGGATGCCCTGGCGATGGTACTGATGTTTCACCAGGCTTTCCATCTTACAAAGGATAAAACCTATCTCAATAAACTATACATTTCCTTCATGTGGTTCCTGGGTGAAAATGATCTTCGCATGAGCCTGTATGATTTCGAAACAAAGGGCTGTTGCGACGGACTGGAGCGTTATGGTGTTAACCGCAACCAGGGTGCAGAAAGCACGCTTGCCTACCTAATATCTCACCTTACCGTATTACAGGCTTTCGACGATTTTTACAAAACGGAACTTACATCGTGAAAATAGCTATCCTTTCTTCTATCGCCTGGCGTACGCCTCCCCGTATGTATGGCCCCTGGGAACAGGTTACATCGCATATAGCTGAAGGACTTGCTGCGAAGGGATTGGACGTAACGCTCTTTGCTACCGGCGATTCCATTACAGCCGGTACACTGGCTTATAGTAGCAGCCGTCCTTATGCGGAAGACCCGACCTGCGATGTGAAGGTGAATGAATGCCTGCATATCAGTCACCTGATGGAAAGGGCTGATGAATTCGACATCATTCATAATCATTACGATTTTTTACCGCTTACCTATTCCCGCCTCATAAGCACCCCGATGCTGACTACCATCCACGGTTTTTCTTCTCCACTTATCGTACCGGTATATGAAAAATATAATACGAATACATACTATGCTTCTATCAGCTATGCCGACAGGCATCCTTCCCTTCACTATATAGCCAATGTTTATAACGGGATCGATACCGGCCAGTTTACATTTTGCGCGCATCCGCAGGATTACCTGCTTTTCTTCGGACGTATTCACCCGGAAAAAGGAACAGCCGAAGCGATTGAAGTGGCAAGGCGTTGTGGAAAGAAACTGGTGATAGCAGGTCTGGTACAGGATGAAGCTTATTTTAACGATAAGGTGAAGCCGTTTATCGACCAGAACAAAGTTGTGTATGCAGGTAATTGCGGTCCGCAAAAGCGGGACGAATTATTAGGTAACGCACTCGCGCTTTTGCACCTCATTTCTTTCAACGAGCCGTTTGGCCTGAGTGTGGCCGAAGCCATGTGCTGCGGCACGCCCGTGATCGCTTATAACCGAGGTGCCATGCCCGAACTGATAGATACAGGTAAAACGGGCTACCTGGTAAATACGCCGGATGAAGCGGAAGCGGCTGTACATCAGTTAACTTCCATCAACAGGTCTGATTGCAGGAAGCGGGTAACAGATCATTTTTCGAAAGAAAGAATGACTAACGATTATCTAAGCATATATGAGCAGATACTCCAACGCTAGGCCCCGGACTTTTTCAATTCGGCCAGTAATTCCGCCAGGTTAACGGTGGCGTATGTGGATGCATGGTCCGACATGGCATAGGGAATAATCAGGCTATCACCATGAATCATCGATCCGCATGAATATACCACATTAGGTACATAACCCTCTCTCTCCTTATTATTGGGTGCCAGCAGAGGCACGGGTAACCGGCCTATTACCTTTTCAGGGTTTTCCAGGTCCAGTAAAGATACCCCAAGTACATACTCGCGTACGGGTCCTACGCCATGGGTTATCACGAGCCATCCTTCCGGCGTTTCGATGGGGGATCCGCAATTGCCCATCTGCATAAATTCCCATGGAAAGAGCGGTGTCTGAAGCAAACTTACTTTCCGCCACACGTTGATGTTTTCCGAAAAAGCGATATAATTGTTGACACCATCTATCCGGCAAAGCACGGCAAATTTACCATTGATCTTGCGGGGAAAAAGGGCCATCCCTTTGTTCTGCGCCACTTCCCCGTAAACAGGCATCGTTTTAAAATGGTAAAAATCTTTGGTAAGTAGCAGCTTCGGCAGTATCGTTACGCCATCATAAGCGGTATACGTGGCGTAGTAAGTTACTTCTCCGTCGTCTCCCGTAAAACGAACGAACCGAGCATCTTCTATACCCTTTATCTCGGTATCGGCAATCGGGAAAATGACCCGTTCCGAAATAGCCGTATCAACGGAGAAATGTATTTCGTAATGCGAAGAAGCCAGCCACATTATTTCGTTGAGCAGTAACAGGCTGCCAGGATCGTTTTTTACTATTGCTCTTGTTTCTTCCACGTATCGTTTCAGTTCTTCATACGTAAAGGTGTCGGTCAGCTTTTCCATCATCAAGGGATAGGCTGCACTGCTGCAGTCCTGCATCTCTTCCAGTTTGCGTCTGAACGATTTCTTATGGTAAGTATGATTTTTAACATGCTCCGGCGATTCCAGCATTTTGCCGGCAGGCTCGATGGTAATATTACCCTGTGCATCTATAATGCCCGACCTGAATACGACGGATGATATATGCCCTTCACCCGTTGCCCGGAAGCTGAGAATGATCCGTTTTTCGTTTTTCGCCAGCTCCGATTGGTCGGGATCTTCTACTATCGAGGGATTAAAAAAGGCGGCAGCTTCTATGGAATACTCCATGGTAAAGTAGGCGCCAATCAGTACTTTCTGCGCAGTAGTTAATTCGTGCAGGTCGAAAGGCAGTTTTGCAAATAAATGAGATAACCGGCTGAAATGCTTTTCGAAGATGCGGCTGATACTTCGGTGCCTTTTGGAGAAATCCCTTAATATCTGGGTAAGGTTTTCCTGCTGCTGTTTTTCCGTAAGCGTCATGATCCGCGTAACGAGCTGCATGCCGCGCTCTTCGGTGGTATAGAGAAAACGGGCAATAACCCGGCTTGCATCGGGCTCAAATAGAATATTTTTCCGGGTAACGGTAACTGACATGGGTGATATTAATGGCTGGATAAAACCAGCCGGTGGCGAATGACGACAATGTAGTTTTTATTATCCATATTACCGCAGAAGTAATATTAAAAGGAATGTTTACCAATAAAATTAAAAGGAATGTTTACCAATAAATAAGGTTACCTTTCCCGCCTGAACCTTATCGATTAGCCTCCTACGAAAGTTCCGCACCCATCATTTATGTTTAATAAAGAAATTCGTTGAAGCTCTATATAAAAAATATGGTGTGCATCCGCTGCAAAATAGTGGTGAAAGACGAGTTAACAAAACTCGGACTTCACTACACAACGGTAGAATTGGGGGAAGCAGAGATCATGGAAAATATCTCTGCCATCCAATACGGGCAGTTACATACGGCATTGTTGAAATCGGGCCTTGAATTAATGGACGATAAAAAAAGTGTACTTATCCAGCGTATCAAGAATGTGATTGTGGAGCTTGTACATTATTCCGAAGAGCCCCTCGCTATCAATCTCTCCGTTTATTTAAGCCAGCAACTAAAGCATGATTATACTTACCTCGCCAATCACTTTTCAGAAGTACAAGGTACTACTATAGAAAAATTCTTTATCGCCCATAAAATTGAACGCGTAAAAGAATTGCTGGTATATAATGAACTCACGCTTACCGAAATAGCCTATAAAATGCACTACAGCAGTGTGGCGCACCTTTCCGCCCAGTTCAAAAAAGTAACAGGACTTACTCCTTCCCACTTTAAAAAATTAAAGGACAAACGAAGGTCGATGCTGGAAGATATGTGATACGTTAACCTACCTATTAAAACTCCCCCGGTCCGGTCCTCCTGAAAGTAAGGAAAAAACAGGTTCCCTTTTCTTCTTCGGATTGAACTTCCACTTTTACATGATTGGTAAAAAGGATATCCAGCGTAGTGGACAAACCCAGTCCCATCCCACCTGTTTTTTTTGTGAAATAGGGCTCAAATATGTATTTAAGATTTTCTTTGCTGATGCCGCAGCCATTGTCTTTTACTTGTACAAGGCAATTGCTTTCTGTCGATCTTGTTATTAGCTGGAGTTCCCCCTTCTCGTTATCCATCGCATCTACTGCATTAATAATAATATTCGTCAGCGCAATCTTCATTTTCGGCATATTCAATAATATCAGGCAATCCTCTTTGGAATAGTCTTTAAATACGGAAACATTTTTGAGCGCGATGCGGTCTCCGGCAAGTGCCAGTACATCATCCAGCAATTGGTGAATAGAGATACTTTCCGGATGTATTTCCTCCGCCTGCTGGTATTTAAGCAACTCGTTTATCAGATCGTTGATCCGGTTAGAACTCCGCATAATGATCCCGAGGTACACATTCATTTTTTCATCCTGTATACCGGACATCAGCATTTGTACGGACAGGTTGATAGTAGTAAGCGGGTTTCTTACTTCGTGCGCCAGTATAGAAGGCAGTGAAAGGGGCGATTTCAGCGGATCCTTCAGATAGGTTACGTTCATGCGGCGTTATTTACAGGTAATACCACTTTTAATTCGTATCCTTCTCCCGGTTTTGATATAATAGTTACTTTACCATGATAGAGTTCTGCCCGACTCATAATATTTCTTATACCAACCCCCTTTCTTTTTTCCGATGTATCATAACCCAATCCATTATCCGATATTGTGAGCTTTATTTTATCGTCCTGTTGTATTATTTCAATAATAGCATGATCGGCCCTGGAATGCTTCACTATATTATTGAGCTGCTCCTGTACGATCCGGAAGATATTAAGTTGCAATTTCTCATTCATGTTTTAGTTAGCGATATTCTCTTTATTAAAATCGATCGCTATCGGGTGAATGGCGGTAATGTCCTCAATCAGGATTTTTATACTTTCAAAAAGATTCATGAAGTGCATGGAAGGAGGTAACAGGGTTTTGGATATTCTCCTTATTTCCTCTATCACGTTCAGGATATAACCCGAGGACTTTTCCAGGAATATGCTGCGGTGTTCCTCGTCGGTTTTTGCCATTTCGATATAGAGTTTGGTAGCTCCCAGTATCTGGTTCACGTTATCGTGCAGTTCTTTCCCGATATCGGCCCTTTCGTTCTCCTGAGCTGTCAGTACGGCTTCCGTAATCTCCTGCTGGTGCAACAGCTTTTCATCAGCTAATATATTTTGTAACAGGATTTTCTCCGTAATGTCCGTCTGGATGGCAAAATACCGTTCACAATTACCATCACTGTCAAGCAGTGCCTGTCCCTGCACATGCATCCAGTACTTTTTACCGGATTTGGTATAATTGATAATTTCACAATCGAATGCTTCCTTTGCCTTTACTTTCTCTCTCATATAGGCAATGGTAGCCTGGTCCGTTTCCTTTCCCTGCAAAAAGCTTCCGGGCTTTTTACCGATCACTTCCTCCGCTTCGTACCCGGTGATCCTGGTAAAAGCTTCATTCACCCAGGTTATTCTTTCCTTATCGTCTGTAATCACAACGGCATTTACTGTTTGCCGTGCAATCAGTGAGAGTTTTCTCTCGCTGTCTATTAATTGAAACTCTACCTGTTTGCGGGCTGTAATATCCTGCGTAGCCCCGATCATCCGGGAGAGCTTTTCGTCTTTATAGATAGGATGCCCCCTGTCGTGAACATGGGCGTATTTCCCGTCAGACATTTTAAACCGGTATTCGATTTCCCAGGAAGTATCCGAAGCTTTCTTTATAAAGGTGTTCAACTTATTTAATACACGCTCTTTGTCATCCGGATGTATACGGCTTTCCCAGAAGCTTTGCGGAATCAGCGCGTTCTCGATATGATATCCGAATATTCTTTTATGACCCCCATCGATCCAGAAAAGCTCTTTGTTCACCAGGTCCCATTCCCATAGGCAGTCGTTGGTGACTTCCGTAACGTACCGGTACAATTCGGTGAGAATATGCAATTGCTGATCCTGCTTTAAAAGGTGTTCCTCATGAGGAGCGGGATTACTGCTTTTAAACGATACGGAAAGCACATTGTCATCGTAGTAGGTAATTACATCGAACCAGGACCCTTTTTCCGCCCAGTATTCCTGGAAATGAAATGGTATGTCCTGTATAAATGCTTTGTGGTAAACGGTATAGAATTCCAATGGGATCGTTCCTGCAAAATATTCCCATAAATTTTTGCCAATAATGTCCTTGGCTTTTACCCCCATTAACTTTTCTGCTGCGTTGTTCCAATACCTGACCGTCCACTTGGGGTCTATGGTAAAAAAACCGTTTATGATAAATTCAGTAATAGGTATTCCATTATAACCCGTTCCACCAGGGGTTTTGCTAATTACATTATTGGTTGAAAGCAGTTCTTCAGCCATATTTTCTGATTGTATAAATTATAATTTCTTAATGAGCCTATATACGTTAGTAACTCATATCATTCATATCCACTTTTAATAATGGTCAGTATCATTTTAAACCGCCCGTTCGGTTTTATAAAATTCATGGTATGGGCTGGTATTATGATTCCCTGTCCCGACCCTAATATACTTGCTGTCTTATCTATCACTATCTCGGCCTCCCCCTCGATGATCTGGGCGAATGTGTCAAACGGAGACGATTTCTCCGTCAGTCCTTCACCGCTATCGAAGGACATAACGCTGATATTACCAGTAGATTTTTTAATAATCGTTTTAATGACAACCGAGTTGGGAACATATTCTATAATCTCGACGATAATGTGGGAAACGGCTTTTTCCAGCTCCGACGTGTCTATATTTTCACGGCTTCCAGGTTTAATGGGGTATTTATCCATTCTATAAAGATCGACTACTTATGGTTGTAAAATGTTATATAAATCAGGTTGAAAGTTATATTATTCACACATTTGGTGTACGGTAGTTCCGGGGTTTTAACTCTATGAGGTATATGCAGGTTACTGTAAACGAAGGTAAAAGTTGGGAAACCCTTAATTTTGTACATCGGCCTAAACCCTGTACTGATTTTGTCCCAAGCATCTCTTCATAACGAAAAAGAACTATTTCAGCGAATCGCCGAAGGCGATGAGCAGGCGTTCCGTATAGTATTCCTTCATTATTATCCGCGTTTATTGCCTTTTGCCATCAGGATAGCCCGAACCCGGCAGGCGGCGGAAGAAATCGTTCAGGAGGTATTCCTGCGTTTGTGGAAACATCGTACCCGTTTTGAATATACCGATCACCTCAGTTCCTGGTTATTTACCGTGGCGGCGAACCAGGCGTATAGTTTTTTAAAAAAGGCGGCAAGGCAGGGACAACTGGCAGACTTACTGACTCTGCAGCCAGAAGAAACGTATAATGAAACGGATGCCCGGATGGACTGGAAAGCCACCGAGAAACTGGTGGCCGAAGCAGTAAGCCGACTCACGCCCCAGCAGCAGCAGGTATTTATCCTAAGCCGTCAGCAGGGGTTAAGCCATGTACAGATAGCCGAGCGGCTCACCATTTCCCGGAATACGGTGAAGAACCATTTGGTAAAAGCCCTGCAATCTATCCGGGAACATCTTAAACAGTCAACGCACACTATGCACAGTGGATTATTTATTTTCTGATTTTTTGATTTTCTATAGTCCTATATGCTCCGGGGGAAGTTATATCAATGCAGCGGGTGGATACCTGCGGCTTGTGTAAACGATTTTTTATGAATTCCCCGGAAAATACTTCTTTTCATTACTTATTACATCAATATGTTGCCGGAAAAGCAACCAGCGAAGAGTTGCGTCAACTGGAAACACTGCTGCAGCAAAAAGGCCAGGATGTCGGGCTGTTGGCCGCTATGCAGCAAATGGCGAGAGATAGCACCGGCGAATCAACGTTAGATCCTGAAAGGGCGGAACAAATTATCCAGGCTATAATACAGGATGAACCCCCAATAATGGTCATAAAACGTAGACGCCCGGCAGCATGGTTGATGGCGGCATCTGTTGTACTGCTTACCGGGGCCGGTATATATTATTGGGTAAAGGAAAACGGCAACAAGGCCGCCGATCCTGCTACTGCTTATAAAATGCGTACTATCCGGGCATTGCCGGATAATGATAAAGCCACGTTGAGGTTGGCTGATGGCAGGGTGATAGGCCTTGACAGTTTACAAAACGGTCGTACGATACAACAGGGCAATGCGCGCATCGTTAAAAGCAGTAACGGTCAGCTCGTTTATGAAATAACACCTTCCGCTTTAGAGGCACCGGCTGCCGTGCCGGCGGATACCGCTGTGGCGTTCAATACGATCTCTACGCCCCGTGGCGGGCAATATAAAATAACGCTGGCAGACGGAACGGCGGTATGGCTGAATGCCGGTAGCTCGCTGCGTTTTCCTGCGGTATTCAAGGGAAACGAGCGGAGAGTGGAAATGCAGGGGGAAGGTTATTTTGAAGTAGCTCCCAGTAAACAATTGCCGTTTGTAGTGCGGGCCGGTGGGATAGCTATCCAGGTGTTAGGCACTTCCTTTAATCTGAATGCCTATAACGAAAATGATGTAATGAAAGCCACTCTTTTGTCGGGCAGCATAGTGGTGAACAGACAAGATGAAAATGTGCGCCTGCAACCCGGCCAGCAGGCACTTATCCCCGTGTTAATACCCGGCAACGCTTCCATACAGGTAACGGCAGCCAATGCCGAAGAAGTACTGGCTTGGAAGAACGGAATCTTCCAGTTTAACGACCAGAATATCTATGAAATAATGGGTGAACTGGCCCGCTGGTATAACCTTGAAGTACGTTATGAAGCCAGCCTGGGTAATAAACATTTCGGAGGAACCATATCCAGGAAGGAAAGCATGGAAGAGGTGTTGAAAATGCTGGAACTAACTAAAGCCGTACGATTTAAGATTGAGGGGAAAAAAGTGACGGTTACTCAATAACAGCTAATCAGTTGCTCTGCATAAAGCCGGGCTCCGATGGGGGTCGGAACCCGGTGAGTAGTCGAGTCAACTTTTTATACAACCTGGTAAGACTGCTCCGGTACGGAAGATCCGCACCGGTATAAATTGTTCACTCAAACCAAAACAAAGTTATGCATTTAATTGCCTGTTTTGATCGTGCTGCTCTGCGGGCCTCCCCGGTGCGCAGGCGATGGGCCCAAACATTATTGTTCATGAAATGGATCGCTTTTTTTATGCTGGCGGCTTCTTTACACGTAAGTGCGGGAGGTAATGCCCAGAAGATCACGCTTACAACCGAAAATGAAACGCTGGAAGTGGTGTTTAAAGAAATCCGGAAACAGACCGGCTATTTCTTTTTGTACAATATGGAGCAGTTAAAAATGGCCCACCGCGTGAATCTTTCGGTAAAAGACGCCTCCCTGGAAGAAGTGCTGGATATATGTTTTAATGGCCAGTCGCTCACGTATGTTATCAATAACCAAAATATCATTGTTCAACCCAGGCAGAAGGAAATGGTTACACTTCCTTCGCCCCCTGTCAATATACAGGGTAGGGTAACCAACGATAAAGGAGAACCCATCTCCGGGGTCACCGTGGCGGTGCGAGGAACTAACCGGTCGGTCGCTACCAATGAACGGGGTGAGTTTTACCTGGCTGGCATAGCCGATGATGCCGTACTCGTTTTCAGTAGCGTAAGCACCGAACCGTATGAGATGAAAGTAAATGCCCGGTCATCCTTTACAGTTAGCCTGCAGACAAGAGTGACCCGGATGGAAGACATAAACGTGACAGTAGCCACCGGCTACCAGACCTTATCGCCGGGAAGAGCCACAGGGTCTTATCATGTTACCGATGAAAAGGAACTGGGACGACTGGCCACCACCGATTACCGGCAGCGCCTGCAAGGCATTGTTCCCGGGCTGGCAGTGAATCGGAATAATATTGTTACCATCCGGGGCCAGGGTACGTTTAATGCCGAGCAGTCGCCCCTGGTAGTGATCGACGGAGTGCCTGTCGAAGGGGCAGACTACAAAATAAACCCCGACGACATACAGCAGATCACCGTACTAAAAGACGCGGCGTCTGCTTCAATATGGGGTGTACGATCGGCCAACGGAGTGATAGTGATCACTACTAAACGGGGTAACCGGTCGGGTAAAACCACTGTTAACTACAACAACTTCATCAGCCTGGAGGAAGCAGCCGACCTCGCCGATCTCCGTTTGCTGGCTTCGCCCGTGTATGCACGCGGGGAGTGGAATAAGTACCTTTCTTTCGGAACGGGGTTTTTGCAGCCTTATTCTTTTGTAACCGAGATCGGGAAGATATATAACGATTATAAGGCGGATAATAATCTTTCCCGCGCCAATAGCCGTATAGACAGCATCGGTGCATTCGACAACCAGGAGGAGCGGGAATCACTTTTTTACCGCAATGCGCTGATGAATAACCATACTATCTCCGTCAAAACCGGCGATCAGCGTGCTAGTCATTATTTATCGGTCAACTATGTGAACGAGCAGTCTTATCAGCGCGGCAATAATCTGCATAAGGCCAATTTCATCAGTAATTCGGACTTTGTGATCTCCAACCGGATGAAATTGCAATTTGGTACAAGGGGTAATTTTTACCGCTCCCGGCAAAATGCGGAAAGCGTTACCAATATGCGTCCTTATGTGCGAATGCTGGATGCCAATGGAAACCATATAACAGAACATTTTGGTATTGCACAGGATTACAAAGACCTGCTAGTAAAAGCGGGCTGGAAAAACTGGAACTATAACCGGTACCAGGAAATGGAGAACAACGACAATACTTATCAGATCAATACGTATTCCGCCAATCTGCGGTTTACATACGAAATTATCAAAGGGCTCCGTTATACGGTGCAGGGCAACTATGAAAAAGGATTCCAGAAAGACAAGGGCCTGCATAACGAAACCACTTATTATACCCGTGACCTGATCAATAAATTCACTAAGAACACCAACCTGCTTTCGCCAAAGGCGGACACCGCTTTCCTGGGTAAGAATGGCAGTATACTGACCGAGAACATTTCGGAAACCACTTCTTTTGATCTCCGCAACCAGTTAGAATATTCGGTCGATATTAAAGATTTTTCCATCAACGCACTGGCGGGGCACGAGTTGTATAATTTTTCCAGTACTGGAAGTTATAATACTTATTTCGGATATAACACACAGACACTGGTGCAAACGGATATAGACCGTAAATTATTAAGAGCGGGCATTACCGGTTACAATGCCGTTCAAAACGGAACCAGTTTTCCTTCGGCCTTTGCTTCGGTAGGCGAATCGCTGGAACGCTACCTTTCCTATTTTTCTACGGCAGGCATCAGCTATAAGGACAAATACCATCTTTTTGGCAGTGCTCGCCTGGATAAAACGAACCTGCTGGTGAAAGCGGACGAGTACCGGAATAACCCAGCCTGGTCGATAGGCAGTAAATGGAAACTTTCGAACGAGACATTCTTCAACATACCCTTCGTGGATGCACTGGCGATAAAAGCGGCGTATGGCGTAAGCGGTAATATCGTTAAATCCACCGCCCCCGATATGATCGCCAGCGCCTTCGTATCTTCTATCGGCCTGCCTGTGCTGGTGGTAACCAACCCCGAGAATAAAGCCCTGGGATGGGAAAAAACCTATACGGTCAATCTGGGTACCGAATTCTCCCTCTTAAAAAACCGGCTCACCGGTACCATCGAGTATTATCATAAAGATGGAAGGGAACTATTGTATAATGTTACCATCGACCCTACACTGGGCTGGGCCAATATCAAGAAAAATGCCGCCGGCATCGTTAACCAGGGGATCGATATATCGTTAAATGCGCAAGCGTTAAAGTATAAAGACTTTTCCTGGAGTATCAGCAGCGTTTTCTCCTATAACCGGAACAGAGTAAAGCGCGTCGATTATACGCCTACCCAAAGCGATATACTGGGTCTGGGAAGTCCGATAGTTGGTAAATCGCTTAATTATCTCGCCGTAGTCAATTTCCTGGGTATTAATGCCAGCGGCAACCAGCTTATAGCGAGGAACGGTGGCAAGGATACGCTTACTGCGGCTAACCTCAAAGATTTAAAGATCGATGACTATATCTACGCCGGCCGTAAAGACCCTGTTTTTTCAGGCAGCCTTATCCAGACATTCCGTTATAAAGACTGGAGCCTGGAAGCGTTTTTTACATATAAGTTAGGTCATAAATTCCTGCTGCCTACCTACCAGAACTCGCTGGGATCAGGTGCCGTGAATGAATGGAGTGACCCGGCGCAAACCTGGTCGGCAGCCGGGGATGAAAAAACAAAACCTTATCCGAAGCTCGTGAACGGTGCCTATACCACGGACGTGGAATACATACTTACCCATAACCAGCGGCTGGTAGACAAAGCAGACCTGGTCAGGCTCCGGATGATCAGCCTGGAGTATAGCCTGACGCGATTACTGAAATCGAAACTGATTAAAGAAAGCTCTCTGCGGCTTAGCGGGGAAAATCTATGGTACTGGGCGGCCAACAGGTATGATCTGGATACAGATTATGTAATACCGTCTACGTTTTCCTCCAGTTCTTCCATCACACTGCCGGCACGCAGAAAACTGGTTATTTATCTGAAGTTCACTTTTTAAATATTTATTATGAAAGCTACCAAATATATATACCTCCTCCTGTTATCTTTAGCAGCAGCAGCCTGCGGGAAATTTATTGAAGATACTCCTAAAGGAAGCCTGATACCGCGCACCGTCGACGATATGGGTATGATACTGGATAATACAACGGAGATCATTCCCGGCATGGCAAATACCATCGGGTACAGCAATGATATAAAAGGATTGGACAACCTCGTGACCGGTTATACGCAGGCGGATATCAACGCGGCTACGTTCAAAGATTTTCTGTACGGGCAAAACGAAAATGACGGAGACTGGAACCGGATATACCATTCCATTTACCTCTGCAATTTTATCGTAAATAATATACAGGATGCACCGGAAGGCGTTGATAAACTGCATAACCGCAACTATGTATCCGGCGGCGCATTGTTTCACCGGGCTTATTCTTATTTTTTACTTGTTAATGCCTATGCCAAACATTATAATCCCGCCAGTGCCGGTGTGGATCCCGGGGTGCCGCTGCTGCTGAATCCCGACATAAATGCGGTCGTGGATCGTGCAACGGTTCAGGCGGTATATAATCAGATTATCCAGGATGTGCAACAGGCGGCCGAACAACTGCCCCTCAGTGCCGAATTCAGTTTCCGGCCTACCCGTTATTCTGCCTATGCCTTATTGGCGACCGTTTACCTTTACCAGGGCAGGTTTACGGAATCATGGAAGGAAGCAGAAAAGGTAACTGCCATAAAGAACATAAAAGATTATAATACGGTTACACGAAATGTTGCGACCGATCCGCGCAGCGGGTTCAAGGGGCTGGATGCGATGGAATGGAAACGGGAAGATGTACTCTATTACAGGGAAACCAAGGGCATGTTCCGCAACTTTTACTTCATTACCAATGACTTTCTGAACAGCTACGATAAAACCAATGACCTCCGCTTCCTGCTGTTTCTTACCAATGCGGTGCAGGCCACCTATGGGGCCTGGGGAATGGATAAAACGACCGGTATACTTACGGGGGACGTGTATCTCACGGAAGCGGAAGCAAAACTAAGAGACATGAACGTACCCGTAACCCAGGCATTGACCCTGCTTAATAAGTTCATCGATGCGCGGTATAAAACCGCTTACCCTGATATAACCATCACTGACCGCACCCAGCTTAAACAACGGGTACTGGCCGAACGAAGAAAGGAATTCGCCTACCGGGGCATGCGATTATTCGATATCAAACGGTTGCAGGTGCAGGATAATGTACAGGAAAATCTGGTGAGCGTATTTCAATCCCAAACGTTCACTATCCCATCAGGCACCGGTAAAACAATTATGCCCATTCCCCTGAACGTAATCGCCAAAAGTAATATAGAACAGAACCCCAGGCAATAACTATAAATAAAAATCATGTATAAAAAAATATATTCTTTCCTCCTGCTGCTGATAAGTATGGGGGCACATGCACAGGGTATCGTATTCGAACACGGCACCTGGGAGGAGATCAAAACAAAAGCCCGTACTTCCCGAAAACCTATATTTATTGATGCTTATACGAGTTGGTGCAAACCCTGTAAGGTGATGGCCGCTACCGTATTTACAAAAGACAGTGTGGGTGCCTATTTTAACAACACGTTTATCAATTACAAAATGGATATGGAAAAAGGAGAGGGTATCGCTTTTGCTAAAAAATATGAAGTCAATGCGTTTCCTACGTTATTGTATTTTGATGCCGGCGGCAATATGACGTATAAAGCGGTCGGTTCCAAAACGGCAGAGGGGTTGCTGGAACAAGCAAAATTGTCTATGGACCCGGCTTTTCAATTGCAGACCTACCGGGATCAATACGAATCCGGTGCCAAAACGCTGAATGACCTTTATAGCTACATCAGCAAATTAAGAGATGCGGGCAGTTATGCTACTGCTACGGAGGCTATTGTGACACATTTTTCTTTTCTGAAAGATACAGTTAAATACAGCGGGGAAGCCTGGAAAATCATCAGCGGGTTTGTATATAGGTATGATAGCGACTTATTTGTTATGGTGTTAAAAAACAGGCAACACTACGAAAAGGTCAGTGACCGGAAAGAAGTGGACCGTTATATATTTAATGTATTGACACAACCCCGACTTATCATCGGCGGTACCCGTGGCAACGTCAACGATTCAAAAGCTGAGCTGGCCAGGTACATTAATACCCTGCATCAATACTCGCCATATATAGAAACAGGTTATTTTATCGGACGCATGCAATACCTGGCCTATCTAAACGAGCCTGACTCCGCTTATTTCTATGCGGTTCGGTTTTTAGACAATCCAGGCGAACCCTTTTACCCTGACGATAAATTCGCCTATTTTAATGCATATATGGCCAACAGGTATATGAATGAAGCAGGAGAAAAACGGCAAGCTGCCCTGCGATGGGCATTGCGTGCCCAAAGACTGGCACCCTCTGATTATAAAGCACCCTACGTGCTGGCTCAGATACATTATAAACAAGGAGACCTGTTTAATGCCCTTGCCTGTGCTGAAAAGGCACTCGTATTATTTAAACAGGCTTCGGAAGCCCCGGTAATAACCCAGCTTTTCCGGGGAGATACCATTGCGCAATTTGTAGATGAGGTGAAGCAAAAGATGTAGCTTCTATAAAAGAAACCAGCCTACGACGGATTTTTAAAAAGGCTTGAAGAATTACAATAAGAATCGTCCGATTTAGATAAATAAAATGCCCGGTTGTAACATATGATGCAACCGGCTTTTTATTGAATTAAGAGTATTTCGTAAAACCACGATCCCCTTTCGTATATTTCCACGTATAAAAACTATCCCTAATTTTAGAGTGTAGCACAATACTTGTTTAGCATTGGGAGTTCAATAACGTGAAAATATCCCTTTTGAAAACCACGAACCCATTTTTAACCCTGGTATGGATTTCATGCATGCTGCATGTATCCATCATCTCCCTGGCGCAATTGCCCTCTAAACAGTGGGCGCGTAAATACGGAGGTAATTCTGTAGATATTCCTTTTACTATTAAATGCACATCAGACGGTGGCACTATCGTAGCAGGTTATACCGATTCTAAAAACGGTGACATAGCCCCGCGTACACCCCGTGACTATTGGGATCTCTGGGTGCTTAAACTGGATCGCTGCGGTAACAAACAGTGGGAGCAATCTTTCGGAGGTACCGGCTATGAAAGCGCGCGCGACATAGAGCAAACGGCAGATGGCGGATTTATTGTACTGGGAGAAACCAATTCCACCAATGGCGGCGTAGTGGCGGGCTTCGGCGGTACTAAAGATATATGGCTTCTGAAGCTGGATGGCAACGGCACCCTGCAATGGCAAAAAAGATATGGAGGCAATGGTCTCGATATAGGTAACCACCTGCACCTGCTCGATAACGGCAATTTCCTGATAGCCGCTTCTACTTCTTCCAACGACGGAGATTTTACTGGCAATCACGGCACGGGCGGCTTTACAGACGGAGCATTGCTGGAGATCAGTTCCTCCGGCTCCCTGTTATGGAGCAAATGTTATGGAGGCAGTAAAAATGATGAATTACTCGACCTGGAAATAATAGATGGAAAAACGTATGTGGCAGGTTATGCCAATTCCACCGACGGCGATATACCTCCGAGCCAAAAAAACTATGACGTATGGCTGCTTGCTCTGGATGCAAAAGGAAATAAAATATTCAGTAAAGTGTATGGAGGATCGCAAAACGACGTGGCCTATGCTACCAGTAAAGGCGCCGACGGTACATTAACCCTGGCCGGTTATACCACATCCAACGATGGCAATGTAAGCGGTGCGAAGGGAAGCCAGGATTTCTGGATACTGAATATATCAACCAGCGGTTCACTCAAATGGCAGCGCGTACTTGGTGGAACGGAAGCGGAATACGCCGCCTCTGTAGTTACGGACTTGGATGGAGGATACATAGTCGGCGGCATCTCCTATTCATCCGATGGTGATGTTACAGACGCAAAAGGGGAAGGCGATTACTGGGTAATAAAACTTGACCCTTCGGGCAATGTAAGCTGGAAACAGAATATTGGCGGTGGGTTAAACGATAACCTTCGTTCGATAACTTACCAGCCGCAGTTAAAAGAATACTACCTGGCGGGCGACGCGGAATCCGCTTCCGGTGATTTTAAAGGAGGAAAGGGGGAGGCAGATTTCGCTATCATAAAACTAAAAGACCTGGAGCTGAATATAAAAGATTCTACAGTATGTAATACAGAAGGCTTCTTCGCCATGCCGGATACGCTTGCGGATGTATGTGGAAACGATTCAGCGATCATTTCATACAGGCCGGTATCGCTGTCCGGGCCTTTCGATGGTATCAGTAAATCGGATACCATTTTTGCAGGCGGGAGCCTGAAATTGGCCAGTTCCGGAAACGGGGATATATTATGGGATCCGCATCCTACACTGAGCTGTTCCGGCTGCGTTGATCCTGTCGCTTCGCCCCTGGTCACCACCACCTATACTGCTGTAAACCGGGCTGGTCACTGTGCCAAAACGGATCAATTTACACTGGTAGTTTTAAAGAATGCCGTGGTAAATATTCCCAATGCGTTTACACCTAACGGAGATGGCAAGAACGATCTTTTCGGCCCATTGGGCAAGGTGCCGGATGGTTTCCAAATGCAGGTATTTAACCGTTATGGAGAAGTCGTATTCCGCAGTTCTTCCATAGATGATAAATGGAACGGAAGATATAAAGGACAGGCATTGCCCAACAGCGTTTTTGTGTACGTTGTTACCTATAAAGACATATTGAATAAGACACAGCAAAAGAAAGGAACTTTTTTGCTGATAAGATAGTATACCTGCAATAAACATCAACCCCATGAACCGGAGAGATTTTTTAACGATAACAAAAAAAAGCAGTGCTTCCACAAATACAGTGAAGCAGGGTACCCGCAACCTGGCAACGGGCCTGACACCTTATTCGGGCGACTGGACTATCAATGAAGTATCCCATTTATTAAGAAGGACGATGTTTGGTGCGAAAAAATCGGATATCGACTTTTTTCTGACGCTTTCCATTGATGATGCCGTTGACCAATTACTTACCACTTCTGCACAACCCCAACCTCCTGTTCGGGACTATGGACTGATAGTGCTGGAAGAAGGTACTTTCGATGACCTGGGGGTGGCCAAAGGACAAACATGGGTTAATGATCTTAATACCCTCAGTGCCGAAGTGGCGAGGGGAGATATCGGGTCGCTGCGAACGGAGAGTCACCGTAAATGGTGGGTAGGCCTGATGCTGAATCAAAAAAGAAGTATCGAAGAAAAACTATTGTTATTCTGGCACCATCATTTCTCCGTTCAGTTAAGTGAAGTATCCAATTGTACTACGCTTTACCGGCACCACGACCTGCTGCGCAAAAACCTGATGGGTAATGTACGGCAGCTTACAAAAGACGTTACCGTGGATTCGGCTATGCTTAAACACCTTAACGGGCACCTGAACGAGAAAAAAGCACCCGACGAAAACTATGCGCGCGAACTGCAGGAGCTAATGACGGTTGGCAAAGGCAACGATTCCCTTTACACCGAAGAAGACGTAATGGAAGCGGCACGGGTATTAACGGGCTGGCGTATTGATGATGTAACGCTCACTTCTTTCCTGGACGATGGTGCGCATGATATGGGCACCAAGAAGTTCTCCGCTTTTTATAATAACACTACCATCAGCGGCAGCCTGAATGGCACACAGGAAGTGGATCAACTGGTAGATATGATATTCTCCACCACGGAAGCCGCCCGGTTCATCTGCCGTAAATTGTACAAATGGTTTATTTACTACGATATAGATCAAGCTACGGAGAATAATGTAATAACGCCGCTGGCGGAAATATTTAGGAATAATAATTACGAGATAAAACCGGTACTGCGGGCATTATTTAAGAGCGAACATTTTTTCGATGTAAATAATCGCGCCTGTTCTATCAAGAGCCCGTATGATATGATTATAGGCCTGATGCGCGAGTTCAATGCCGGCTTTCCGCCCTATACGGATTATGTAAACGGCTATGAACTGTTTCACTCCCTGTACAACAATGCAGCCCGTATGCAGCAGGACCTGTTTCAACCACCCGATGTTTCCGGGTGGCCTGCTTATCATCAGGATCCGATGCACTACGAGCTATGGGTAAACAGCAACTCTTTGCCTAAAAGGTCCAAGTTCACCGACCTGGTAATTGATCAGAACATCATTGACCTGCGATCGTTTGCCGCCGCCACTTCCAGCCCGGCCAACCCGGATAAACTGGTGGAAGAAAGCGCCATGTTGTTATTAAGTTACCCTTTGTCTGCGGCTTCGCAGTTATATATCAAAAACAAATACTTATTAAATAACACGGGCGATAATAATGTGTGGACTAATGCCTGGAACAGTAACAACAATGCCGTTATACGGCCGGCACTTGCTGAAATGTACAAGTTTATACTCAATCTACCCGAATTCCAGTTGTGTTAAGCAACGGATAAAAATAACCTGTGTAAAACCCCGAATATGGACAGACGTAAATTTCTTCGCAATACAGTGCCTGCAACGGTAATGCTGCCTGGCCTGGTAAATGGATTTTCTTTTTCGGCCGTTGGAGCTTCTCCCGGCGATTCGATGGGTTCTTTACTGGCCAGTGCCGCTTCCAACGATCATATCCTGGTACTGATCCAGTTGATAGGAGGTAATGACGGTATCAATATGGTGGTACCGCTGGATATGTATGCCAATTATTATAACGCGCGTACCAATGTGGCTATTCCCCAAAGTAAAGTACTGCGGCTGGATGGTATCGATAAATCGGGTCTGCACCCGGCGATGACCGACCTGCAAAGCCTGTATAATAATGGCAAAGCAGCCGTTGTGCAATCGGTAGGATATGAAAGCCAGAACTTTTCTCATTTTCGCTCGACGGATATATGGATGTCGGGCGATGTTACCAATGACCGGTTCTCGCGCCTCAAAACGGGCTGGCTTGGCCGTTACCTAGAAAACGAATACCCTGGCTATCCCGATGCATATCCCAACGGGGAAACACCCGATCCGCTGGCAATACAGATTGCGGAAATGCCTTCCGTAACCGTACAGGGGCCTATCCTGTCGATGGGACTTTCCATTACCGACCCGGAAGATGTATACTCCTTTGTAAACCCCTTTTCCGACTATACGCTCAACACGGCTCCTGCCAATAAAGAACTGCGTTACCTGCGGGTGATTTCTGAAAAAACAAAAACGTATTCAGATATCATACGCGGGGCATACCAGAAAGGGAATAACCTGGGCACGTATGGCGATACTTCCCTGGCGGCACAGCTTAAGATAGTGGCCCGCCTTATAAAGGGAGGATTACAGACACGCGTGTATACCGTAAGTATATCCGGCTTCGATACCCATAAGAAACAGGTAAACGCCAGCGATACCACTACCGGCGGCCATGCAGAGCTGATGAAAGAAGTCTCTGCTTCCATAGCCTCCTTTCAGAAAGACCTCGAACTGCTGGGAGAAGATGACCGTGTGATGGGAATGACGTTCTCCGAATTCGGACGCCGCATTCAATCCAATGCCAGCCTGGGTACCGATCACGGAGCCGCTGCGCCCATCATTATGTTTGGCAAGCATATCAATAAAGGGGTGCTGGGCAAAAGTCCGGATATACCTGCCGATATTAACAAGGCCAATAATGTTCCTTTTCAATATGACTTCCGAAGTATCTATGCGACCGTGCTGGAAAAATGGTTTTGTGTAAAACAGCCGTTGATCGACCAGTTGCTGATCAAAAACTTCCAGTCCCTGCCCCTTATCAAAGGAACTCCCTGCGGGCTTCCGGAAACCATTGAGGAAAATAATACAGAATCGGAAAAACTGCTATTCAAAATGTGGCCCATACCGTATGGGGTGAGTGCCACTATCCAGTTTTCCACCACAGGCGGATATACGGTGATACAGCAGATCAATGCCCTGGGTCAGGTAGTGAAAGTACTTACCAG
>JANNOM010000031.1:0-1533 GCA_031399065.1 Chitinophagaceae bacterium | reverse complement strand
CATCGTGTTGGCGAGCGCCGCTTCCCAGGCACCGGTGCCGCTGGCCGGATAGACCACCACCGGATGCTGGGTCTGGAAGATCTGCTGCAGCCCCTTGATCACCTTCTTGCCGAGCACCGCGAACTCGGGGCCGCGGTGGTCGATGGTGGGCAGGCTCATCGCGCGCAGGATGCGGTCGGGCACCGGGCTCGGCCCGGGAATCTGCAGGAAATGGCGGCCGCTGGGATGTTGGTCGAGCGGAATCATGGCGCTGGTTCTCCGACGGGGATTGCCCCCAAGTTTTGCATACAAAATGCATTTGTCAATCGATTCTGGCTAGAATCTGGTCGAAACGGCGTTGCTTTTTGTATGCGCTTTAGTCTGCGCTCTGTGGGAGTTCTGCGTGGCCGACATCATTTCCATCCCGCGCCAGGTGTTGCACCAGGAGGTGGCGACACGGCTGCGGCAGCGCCTCGTCGAAGGCCAGATCGCCCCGGGAGCGAAGCACAACGAACGTGAGCTGAGTGAGTCTCTGCAGGTCTCGCGCACACCGCTGCGCGAAGCCATCAAGATGCTGGCCGCTGAAGGACTGGTGGAGCTTTTGCCCAACCGCGGAGCGATTGCCGTGGAGTTGTCCGAGACGGATGTACTCAACACGTTTGAGGTCATGGCCGGGCTGGAAGCGCAATCTGGCGAACTGGCTGCCCAGCGCATCACTGATGCCGAGCTGGACGAGATCAAGGCCATGCACTACGAAATGCTGGCAGCCTGGACACGGCGCGACCTTCCCGCCTACTACCGGCTCAACGCGGCCATTCATCGCGCCATCAACACCGCTGCCAAAAACCCGGTGCTGACCGCAACCTACGATCAGGTCAACGCGCGGCTGCAGGCGCTGCGCTTTCGCTCCAACCAGGACGGGGAGAAATGGAACGCCGCGGTGAAAGAACATGAAGCCATGATTGACGCACTGAGCCGCCGCGACGCACCCGCCATGCGCGCGGTGCTGCTGGCCCATTTGAAAAACAAGCGTGACGTGGTGATGGAACAATTGCGGGCGGCACAGCCGGCAGCCACCGCCTAATGCATTCCATGAACGCAGCCCTCCCCCTGAAAGTGACGCAGGAAACAGCTGCGCACGCCTATGACAGCGTTGCGCGTATCAGCAACGAAGTAGCCGGCCGCCTGGCCGCCCGGCTGGCCAGTGAAACCGGCGGTGAAGTGCTGTTCTCGTCGGCAGACCGCGGCCGTTATGCCACCGACGCCTCCATTTACCAGGTGATGCCGGTCGGCGTGTTTGTGCCGCGCAGCGCACCCGATGTAAAAACCGCACTCGACATCTGCCGCGATATGGGCGTGCCGATTGTTGCGCGTGGCGCGGGCACCAGCCAGTGCGGCCAGACCGTGGGCGCCGGACTGGTGATCGACTGCGCCAAACACCTGCGCAACATCATTGATGTGGATGTTGAAAATCGCACCGCCGAGGTTGAGCCCGGCGTTGTGCTGGACGACCTGAACGCCAATCTGAAAAAGCATGGCCTCTGGTTTCCGGTG
>JANNOM010000015.1:0-17956 GCA_031399065.1 Chitinophagaceae bacterium | reverse complement strand
AAGTTTTCAACTCGGAAGTGGACGACTCTGGCTTTGACATCGTGCTTGGGCTGGGCACTCAGGTGCGTTACGTTCAGTTGAAGCAGGCGCACGAAGACAAAATACCGCCGCATTGCTCGGTGCGTTTGTCCTTCTCAAGCTTGCCTGGCTCGTGTGTTGTGCTCATGTCTCACACACTCGCCGAGCTGCGGCTAACAAAGTTCAGGTTCTTCGGCGGAGCGCCAAACGAACCCATGTCAAACATCGAGGCCAGCACGAATACCTGGGCCAGGTTCTCCCTGTTGCGCAGGTAATCTTCTATCATCTTCTCCCATTTTTTACGTTGCGTCTGCGATACTTTGGCAAAGCCATACCCCGGAAGATCCACCAGGTACCATTCGCCTTTATTTACATCAAAATGATTGATCAGCTGCGTCTTGCCCGGGGCGGAAGAAGTTTTAGCCAGCTTCTGGTTATTGCAAAGCATATTGATCAGGGAAGATTTGCCCACATTACTCCTCCCGATAAAAGCGTATTCCGGCCGGTCGGGCACCGGGCACTGTTTATAATCCGGGCTGCTGATGATATACGTAGCGGTTTTTACCTGCATAAATGAATTGCAAATTACACTCTTTATCTTTATTATCTTTGCAGCCGCATGAGCAAGCCTTTACCACACGATACGATTGTTCCTTTAAAAGATTCTGGGCTGGGTAAAAAGCAGCAGGTAGCGGAGATGTTTGACCGCATTGCCTTCCGCTACGATTTCCTGAACAGGTTCCTCAGCGGAGGCATCGATATATGGTGGAGAAAAAAAGCCATCAGCCAGCTAAAAGACCTAAAGCCCAGGCTTGTACTCGATGTGGCGACCGGTACCGCAGATGTGGCCATCATGACCTATAAATACCTGAAACCCGAAAAGATCATTGGTATAGATATTTCCAACGGTATGCTCGACCTGGGAAGGCGCAAGATTGCCAAACTTTTGTTAAACGACCGCATAGAGCTGCTACAGGGCGACAGTGAAACAATAAACTTCCCAAACGACACGTTTGATGCAGTGACCGTGGCCTTTGGCGTACGGAATTTTGAGAATCTGCGTAAAGGATTACAGGAAATGCGACGGGTTTTAAAGCCTGGCGGTAAACTGGTGATCCTGGAATTCTCGAAACCCCGGAAAAAAGCGTTCAAAGGATTATACAACCTGTACATGAATAAAGTTGCCCCGGGTGTAGGTAAAATGGTCTCCAAAGACGGCAGCGCGTACCAATATCTCAATGATTCCGTAAAAGCATTTCCCGAAGGAAAGGAACTTCAATCGATCCTGGACGAAACAAGTTACACACACACTTATTTTAAAACGCTTAGCTTAGGAATATGTACCATTTATTGTGGAAGAAAAGAAAACAGCTTGCCCGGATCATAATATATATCCTCGTATTTCCTCTTTCCTCTACCGTCAACGCGCAATTGAGGGACCGGCTCAACCTCCCCAACGAAGACGACAAATTTTACCATATAGGAATAGTTATCATGGCTGCGCAAACGCGCTTCCAGATCAGCCAGCACCCATCTTTTTTACAACAGGACAGTATCAGTTCCGTTTACCCTGAGAATAGTGTGGGGATAGGGCTGGGCGGCATGCACACCTTTCGCATCAGTAAACGTTTCGAGGCAAGGGTTGTGTTCCCTCAATTGCTGTTCGTTAATAAAGCGCTTACTTACCACCTCAAATACCCCGACGAATTCAAAGACGAAACGAGCATCACCACCCGCTCCGTAGAATCCATACACCTCGGCATACCCGTGCAGCTCAAGTTCCGGAGCGACCGGATCAATAATTTCAGGGTATATATGATGGGCGGGTTCAAGATAGAAACGGACCTTAGCAGCAAGTCGGGTGCTAAAAATGCCGACGATCTTATCAAGCTTAAAAAATTCGATTATGGCATAGAAGCAGGAGTAGGCTTCAACTTTTATATGCCTTTCTTTATACTGTCACCCGAATTGAAAATCAGTAATGGACTCGGTAATGCGCATAGCCGCGACGCTAACCTAAAATTCTCCAGCGTCATAGACAGAATGCAGTCCCGCATGATCATCTTTTCACTCATCTTCGAAGGTTAACGCTTAATAATCGTATTCTCTCCGTACCATATTCATTCTTACACCTAAGGTAAATAAAGTAGTCTTAGGCGAAAGGCCGGAAACATTATCCGCTTCGAGCTTGCGATACATGATGGTGGCATCGATGAACAGGTTTTCCCTCAGTTCATAACCAATCCATAAAGAAGCGTTTACTCCCGTAGTCCTGATGCCTGACCCGATCTTATAACCGTAATCCACCGATCTTGTCGTATATGGGTAAAAGATATTTCCTCCTGAATTATTGATCCCGGTATCCTGGCCCTGCCGGAAGGCGATGAGTTTGAGCTGCGCATACCATTTGGGTAGTGGCTGGTATTTGACGATGCCGGTCAGTTCGGCAAAACTCGCTCCTAAAGGGTGAGCCAATGGTTGGTTATAGTGCGTATAATTAGCGATACTGTCGCTGTGCGAATAAGTGAAAGGCCGCACTACGTTCAGTTCCCCCTGCAGATCGAGGTTCTTTACGCTAAAGGCATCTATATATTTACCCCCCGCCTGTATCCCGAATTTATTACCCCACCAGCCATCCCCGGCCCTTATTTCACTAAGTTTGAATTCGTCCAGTAAAAGCTGGCCATATAACTGTATTCTCTTTGCAATATTGGCCTTAATGTCCAAACCTACCAGCGCATTATCGGGGCTTCCCGCCTGCTGCTCCGCCAGCCGGAGGAAGATGACAGGATTAAGATAGGTAAAATCGAAATGATCCTGCCTTCCGAATACGACGCTTTCGAAAAGTCCTACGTTGAGCCAGCGGGTAGCCTGAACGCTCAGGTGGTGGCTTGCCATATATTTACGCGGAAGCAGGTCGTCATCCCCTTTCTTCCGGTATTGCGGCACCAGCTCCACGAATAGGTTCTGGTAATCAAGTTTCCATATACGGGTATTGATCTTAAAAAAAAGATTACTATTCGCAAAATCACTTAAGAACAGGCTGCGGTAGCCATTGCCGATAAAATTTTTATCGTAGCCAAATTGCATGTGCAGGTATTTGGCGGCTGTAAAATAAACGGAGCCCCTGCCATCGAAATAATCATAGGCCGATGTTTTAAAAGGCTTGTAAAAGCCGGCCCCCGGCACCGCACCATATTTACTGACCAATGCCTGCGCGAACAATGGCATTCTTTCCTGGTTATCCGTCAGGTAAAAATCAAAACCTACTTTACCCGCTATCAGCCCCCTGCCCGTAACACCCCTGGTATTCAGGAACGTGCGCTCATCGTTGTCCGTTTCTTTGCTTAACTGAAATTGAAGCACCGGGTTCACCACCAGGAAAAAATCCTTTTCATCTACCTGGATAAAATCGGAAGGTGTTTTATAAAAGGTTTTCCACCAGCTATGTTTACTGACAAAGCGGGAGCTGTCGCCATTCACCCATTCCTGGTTATTCATCAGCAGTCGTTCTATATTATACCTGTCCACCGGTGTATAATAGGCGGCATCTTTTGCGGAATCCAGGCGGGCGGCTTCAGCAGTTACCAGCATGCGGTGATTGGGTTTTAAGCCGGATGATACATTCAGCCGCAGGTTTTGCTGCTCTTTAATCTCCATCCTGTCCAACAGGGTTTGAAACTTAGTACCCTGTGGCAACTGGGTGGATTGCCCATAGCCAAGAACAGGCAAAAAGAAAAGCGATAACCTTAACACGGTTTTTATAAATTGCATAGAATATCTTTAAATGAACGGGCAGCTTCACTGGTTACTATAACGCTTCAAGATATGCAAAATTATATTATTAAAAATATCTCCATCGTCAACGAAGGCACCATACAAACAGGAGATGTGCTGCTTAAAAACGGTCGTATAGAAAAAACGGGAGGCAGTATAGAAAGCAGGGGAGCGAAGGAAATCGACGGAACCGGAAAACACCTGCTGCCGGGCGCTATAGACGACCAGGTCCATTTCAGGGAACCGGGACTAACGCATAAAGCCAGCATCTATACCGAATCGAGAGCAGCTGTGGCGGGCGGGGTTACTTCCTTTATGGAAATGCCCAATACATTGCCGCCTGTATTTAACCAGGCATTACTGGAAGACAAGTATGCCATAGCGTCCCATACATCGGTTGCCAATTACTCGTTCTTTATGGGCAGTTCCAATGAGAATGCAGATGAATTACTCCTGACCAATAAAAAGAAAACGGATGTTTGCGGCATTAAGATCTTTATGGGTTCCTCCACCGGCGGCCTGCTGGTCGATAATCCGCTTAGCCTCGAAAAAATCTTCAGTGAGAGCGAAGTACTTATCTCCACACACTGCGAGGACGAACGGATCATTAAAAGCAACCTGCAACGGATAAAGAGTGAAAAAGAGCTACTTACGGCGGCCGATCACCCGCTGATAAGAGACGAAGCCGCCTGTTTCGAGAGTTCTTTTTACGCCATCCAGCTCGCCAAAAAATACAATAGCCGTTTACACGTACTGCACATCAGCACGGAAAAAGAATTGCAGCTCTTCACCAATATGATCCCTTTGAAAGAAAAGGGAATAACCGCTGAAGTATGCGTACACCATCTTCATTTTACCGCGAACGATTATGAAAAGCTGGGCAACCAGATCAAATGTAATCCTGCCATTAAAGCCGCCGGCAATAAAGACGCCTTGTGGAAAGCATTGCTGGATGACCGGCTCGATATCATAGCCACCGATCATGCTCCCCATACCTGGGAAGAAAAGAGCGAGCCTTACGAAAAAGCCCATGCCGGGCTCCCACTGGTACAGCATTCGCTGTTACTGATGCTGCACTATGTAAAACAGGGTAGCATTACTCTGGAAAAAGTGGTGGAGAAAATGAGCCATGCAGTGGCGGATTGCTTCTCTATCGAAAAAAGAGGATACATACGCGAAGGATACTACGCCGACCTGGTAATAGCAGATCTCCAGGGTAATACCACTGTTAACAAAAACAATATCCTTTACAAGTGCGGCTGGAGTCCGCTGGAGGGAGCCACGCTGCCTGCCGCTATCACGCATACCTTCGTAAACGGGCACCTGGTTTATGGAAAGGACGGCATCGATGAATCTATGCAGGGGCAGCGGCTGAAATTCGAACGATAAACGATATAAATTTTCAACATGCAGATCGATAAAATAACATTCAACGACCTATCTATATTTCACCAGGAAGAAGAATTCTCTCTTTTTCATAAACTTAATTTTACGGAAACCTCGGGCGGCAAAGACTGGCTAAAGAAATTCTTCTCCGAGCCATTCGGCGATCTGAAAAAAATAATTGAGACGCAGGAACTGATCAAACGGATCGGTTTGCTGGATTCTGCCTGGCCCAGGTATGTTACTAACGGTACCGTGATGGTGATGGAACGCTTTTACGAAACGGCTATAGACAACATTCCCCCATCCGCCAACCTGGCCAATGCTTACAGTTATAAATTACTGCACCATCCTGATTATTCCCTCGTTAAATATTCCGTCGGGCATTTTGCTGATTTTATCCGTGGCTGCAAGCAAATGATTGATACGTTCGACAACGACGACACGCCGGCCTCGGTCAGGTTGTACATTACGCTGATAAAAGAAAGCATAAAACCACGACCACTGCAAAAGCTCGCAGAAACAAAACGCAGCGATACTTTTACAGCGCAGCAGGTCATTTACTTTGGCTATTACCTGCGTCATCATTTCAAAAGCAAGGCATTCGAACTCATTGATATTTTCGGACGTTTCGATGCATGGTATTCCATGGCAACGGCCATCAAAAAATTCAACCTGGTTTTTCCTACTTTTACCGATAACGCCCGCCCTCAGGTAAAGGCTGCATCGCTTTATCATATCCTGCTTCCCTCACCCGTGGCGTATGATATAGGTATGAACGAAAATAACAACTTCATCTTTCTCACCGGGGCCAATATGGCGGGTAAGAGCACGTTCATAAAAGCCATCGGTGCGGCCGTTTACCTGGCGCATATCGGTATGGCAGTACCCGCAGCATCCATGCAGCTTACCCTGTTTGACGGATTATTAAGTAATATCAATGTGGCGGATAACCTGGTAAAAGGAGAAAGTTATTTTTTTAATGAAGTACAGCGTGTCAAGAACACGATCTATAAGATCAACAACGGTAAAAAATGGCTGGTGCTTATCGACGAACTTTTTAAAGGCACCAATGTGCAGGACGCCATGAAATGTTCTTCCACCGTTATCAAGGGTCTTATAAAAATCAGTAATTCCCTGTTTATCCTGTCTACCCACCTCTACGAAATCGGCGAAGAATTAAAAGAATACCCCAATATCAGCTTCCGGTATTTTGAAACGATCGTAAAAGAAGACCAACTGGTATTTAATTACCAGCTAAAGGATGGCATCAGCAACGACCGGCTGGGATATCTTATATTGAAAAGGGAACGAGTAGTGGAAATGCTGGAGAATCTTTAAATCATCTTGATTTGGAAGTACTATAATAAGTACTTATTTTTGTACTTAAAAAAGGAGCTAATGAAAATAGTAAATTATACCGATTTCCGGTCCAACATGGCGGAAACGCTTAATATGGTAAATGACGATGGGGACATCGTAATCGTATCCCGGCCTAAAGGAAAGAATGTAGTTGTAATGAGTATGGAAGAATATAATTCCCAACAGGAAACGCTTCACCTGCTTTCCTCAAAAGCTAACCGTGACCGTCTCGACCAGGCAATAGGAGAAATGAAAAAAGGCAAGTTCATAAAAAAGAAACTGGTAGAATAAGTATGGAATTAGTTTTTCAAACCAATGCCTGGGAAGACTATCTTTACTGGCAGGAACAGGATAAAAAAATACTCAAAAAAATTAACGACCTTATTAAAGATACCCAGAGATCGCCTTTTAAAGGCATAGGAAAACCGGAAGCACTTAAAGGAGATCTGTCCGGTTGCTGGAGCCGAAGAATGACCGATGAACACCGCCTGGTTTATATTATAAAGGAAAAGAGACTTCATATTCTTCAGTGCCGCTTTCACTACTAATTAAATTTATAAAACAGTTCAGCTTCTTCATCAGAAAGGGTTAAAACACCCTTTTTTCTGCTTCAATAACCTTTTACCTTGCCTTCATGTTAGTAAAAACATTCGGCAGCACCGTATATGGAGTGGAAGCCATCACCATCACCATCGAAGTAAACGTAATGCAGGGCCAGGGGTATTATATAGTAGGTTTGCCCGACAGTGCTATTAAGGAAAGTATTCAACGCATGGAGAGCGCGGTAAAGACCAACGGCTATAGTATGCCCCGGACTAAACTGGTGATCAACCTCTCCCCTGCCGACCTGCGTAAGTCGGGCACCGCTTTCGATCTCGCCATTACCATGGGTACACTGGCAGCCAGCGGGCAGATACCGGACACAGACAGGTTCAGGGATCATATTATAATGGGAGAGCTGAACCTGGATGGCACTATCCAGGCCGTTAAAGGCGCATTGCCCATTGCCATACAGGCAAAAAGAGAAGGCTTTAAAGGACTGATCGTACCGCGGCAGAACGCCCGCGAAGCGGCCATGGTTAGTGACCTCCGCGTATATGGTATCTCGCACCTGAATGAACTGATAAAATTCTTCGTATATGAAGAAGAACCGGAGCGCGTTACCGTGAATACGCGCGATGAGTTTTTTGACACCCAGTACGAATTCGGACTGGATTTCCAGGATGTAAAGGGACAAACAAACATTAAACGGGCCCTGGAAATTGCGGCGGCGGGCAGTCACAACGCGATACTGATCGGTCCGCCCGGCGCAGGCAAAACCATGCTGGCCAAACGCCTGCCTACCATACTTCCCCCGCTCACCCTCATGGAAGCACTGGAGACTACCAAGATACACAGCGTGGCGGGTAAACTTCCCGAACATGCCACGTTAATCTCTAAACGTCCGTTTCGTGCGCCACATCATACCGTAAGTTCCACCGCCCTGGTAGGCGGCGGGGGCCTTCCGCAGCCCGGAGAAATATCGCTGGCGCATAATGGCGTACTATTTCTCGACGAACTGCCCGAATTTAAACGGGCCGCTCTGGAAGTAATGCGACAGCCTATGGAAGAAAGAAAGGTAACGATCGCGCGCACACGTATTGCCCTTGAATTTCCTGCCAGCTTTATGCTGATCGCCTCTATGAACCCATGCCCCTGCGGATATTACAATCACCCTCATAAAGAATGCTCCTGTCCGCCCGGGGCCGTACAAAAATACCTGAACCGCATATCGGGGCCATTGCTGGACAGGATCGACCTGCACGTAGAAGTAACCCCTGTGGGTTATGGTGAGCTTAGTTCGGAACAGCGGCAGGAAAACTCCCGCACCATCCGCGAAAGGGTACTGGCCGCGAGGGCCCTGCAAACGGAACGTTATAAAAACGAGCCCGGCATTTATGCCAATGCGCAGATCACCAGTAAACAGTTACGGGAAGTATGCCAGGTAAACCAGGCCGGGCACAATCTGCTGAAGGCCGTCATGGACCGACTAAACCTTTCAGCCCGGGCATACGACCGCATCCTGAAAGTGTCCCGCACCATCGCCGACCTCTCCGCCAGCACCGATATAAAAGCCGAACACCTGGCTGAAGCCATACAATACAGGAACCTGGATAAACAGGGATGGGCAGGATGACTTATTTTTACCCTATAAAATCAGTCAATTGAATATATCTTCCAAACTGCCGCAGGCTGGCACCAGTATCTTTACTGTAATGACCGCACTGGCCAATGAGTATAAGGCCGTTAACCTGGGACAGGGTTTCCCCGACTACCCCATGGACCCGGCGCTGGTAGCCAAAGTAAACGAGGCGATGATGAACGGACACAACCAGTACGCGCCCATGCAGGGCCACCTGCCGCTGCGGGAAGTACTGGCAGAGAAGATTGCCTCTCTTTACGGCACCACGGTTCATCCGGATACGCAGATCACCATTACGCCGGGCGGCACTTATGGTATCTATACCGCACTCACCACCCTGCTTCAGCCGGGTGATGAAGTGATCCTGTTCGAGCCGGCATACGATAGTTATATCCCCAATATATTGGTCAATGGTGCCGTGCCCGTACCGATCGGTCTCAAGTTTCCCGATTACCGGATCGACTGGACGACCGTACGCGAAAAGATCACGCCACGTACGCGTATGATCATGCTGAACAGTCCGCACAACCCCACCGGGTCTGTACTGCAACCCGAAGATATTACGCAGCTTCGTTCCATAGTAACCGGTACGCCCATCTTTATCATGAGCGACGAAGTATACGAACACCTGATATACGACGATATCCCGCACCTGAGCATTCTGCGCTACCCCGACCTGCTGGAAAGAAGTTTTGTAAGTTTCTCTTTCGGCAAGCTTTATCACTGCACGGGCTGGAAGCTGGGATATTGCGTGAGCCCGCCGGAACTGATGAAGGAGTTCCGCAAAGTGCACCAGTTTAATTGTTTCTCCTGCCACACCCCTTCCCAGGTAGCTTTGGGAGAATTTTTGAAAGATAAATCCACCTATACGCAGCTGGGTACCATGATGCAGGAAAAGAGGGACTATTTCCAGGGCCTGATGTCTGGCACACGCTTTACGCCCCTTCCCAGTTATGGCAGCTATTTCCAGTGTTACCAATACCACCGCATCAGCGATGAGGCAGATAACGACTTTACCACCCGTATTACCCGGCAGCACGGGGTAACCGCTGTGCCGGTTTCGGCCTTTTACCAATCGGGTACGGATCATAAAGTAGTACGCTTCTGTTTTGCCAAAAAGAAAGAGACCCTGGATGCCGCGGTGGAAAAACTGTTGAAGGTATAGTGCCTTCGAGAAGCGGGTTTCGCAGGCCAGGGCTCGCCAATGCAGGATATTTCTTAGCTTTGGCGCATGTCTAAAAATTCGCAATTCGAAAAGTTTATCAATCCTAAAAAGAACAGCGTTATCAAGGAGGAGAAGAAACAGGAGAAAAGAGCTTACAAAAAACAAAAAGCGGCAGCCATCGATAAACGCTTCGAGGAAAAGAGAAAACTAAAAGAAGAAGCACGGGGCACCAAAGCTACCGCACCTGCAAAAGGCAGCCCCGCTAAAGGAACGGCCGGCAAAGCCGCCGCCGGTAAGTCTGCAGGCACAAAAGCTGTTCCACAGGAGCCTACCCTAAAACTAATGCCCCTCAATAAATACATTGCACACAGCGGCGTATGCTCCCGGCGGGATGCAGCAGACGTGGTGAAACAGGGAGATGTAAAAGTAAACGGGGAAGTGATAAAAGAACCGGGATACAAAATAGCCGACTCAGATGTGGTAACGGTAAAGGGTAAGAAGGTGATACCTTCCAAAGACTTTATCTATATTCTCCTTAACAAGCCCAAAGATTACATCACTACCAGTGATGATCCCGAAGGCAGACGAACCGTGATGGAGCTGATACGGCAGGCTACTACCGAGCGGGTATATCCTATTGGCCGGCTAGATCGGAACACATCCGGTGTACTGCTTTTTACCAACGACGGCGACCTGGCACAGTTGCTCTCTCATCCCAAACATGAGATTAAAAAGATCTACGAGGTGAAGCTGGACCGGCCTCTGGCCAAAGGCGACTTCGACAAGATATTACAGGGCATTATGCTGGAAGACGGGTTTATAGCCCCTGATGTACTTGCTTATGCCGATACCAAAGATAAAAGCGTGATCGGTATAGAGATCCATAGCGGCCGCAACCGGATCGTCCGGCGCATTTTTGAACACCTGAAATATGATGTACGGGGCCTTGACAGGGTAATGTATGCCGGGCTTACCAAAAAGAACGTACAAAGGGGCAACTGGCGGCTGCTTAATGAACGGGAGATCAGAACGCTCAAGCATTTTAATAAAAAAGACAAGAATAAATAAGCTCCCGTAATACTGTATATATAGTGAAAAATCTGCCTGATATCCTGTTCGAGAACGATGACCTTGTTGCGCTCAACAAGCCTCCTGGCATGCTTTCCATACCCGACCGGATGCAATCCGAACCATCGCTGAAAGACCTGCTGGTAAACAGGTATGGCGTCATCTTCACCGTACACCGGCTCGATAAAGACACCAGCGGTGTGATCCTTTTCGCGAAAAATGAAACGGCCCATAAATACCTTTCTCTGCAATTTGAGAACAGGGAAACGGAAAAATATTATGTCGGCCTGGTGCAGGGCACACTGGCAAAAAAGGAAGGTATTATAGAAGAAGCCATCATAGAGCACCCGGTAAAAAAGGGCCTTATGACCACCGCCAAAAAAGGCAAACCCTCCGTTACCGAATACAAGGTATTGGAAGAAGCGGGCGGGTTCTCGCTGCTGGAGTTCAGGATCCTTACCGGCCGCACGCACCAGATAAGGGTTCATATGAAATTCTTGGGACATACTATCGTATGCGATGAACTCTATGGTAATCCCGATCCTGTCCTATTATCATCCATCAAAAAAAAGAACTTTAAACTATCCCAGTCAGAAGAAACGGAACGCCCTATGCTGGCAAGGCTGGGACTGCATTCTCACCGCTTACTGTTTAAAGATACCAGCGGACAAGTGTTAGCCCTGGAAGCACCGGTTCCCAAAGACATCAAAGCCCTTATGACGCAATTAAAAAAGTGGAAAGGATGATATAAGGCTTACCGACGATGCAGACATCGTAAAAACTCAGGCAACTATTCCAACAACAAAAAACCGGCCCCTTTTCAGAAGCCGGCTGTATATCACTATCCCATTATAATAGCCTGTGTTGATGTAACCTTAATCCAGGTTAGGTTGCGGGGTATAACGAAGGTATGGTTTCACTTCTTTTACGCCCTTTGGAAATTTCTTGATAGCGTCTTCCGTAGTGATGGAAGGCACTACGATTACGTCTTCACCATGATTCCAGTTGGCAGGTGTCGCCACGCTGTGGTTGGCGGTTAACTGCAATGAATCGATCACCCGCAGTATTTCATTAAAGTTACGGCCGGTAGAAGCAGGATACGTAAGCGTTAGTTTCACTTTTTTATCCGGCCCGATAATAAATACGGAGCGAACGGTAGCTGTAAGCGATGCGTTCGGGTGAATCATATCATACAACTCTGCCACTTTGCGGTCTTCGTCTGCAATAATCGGGAAGTCCACCGAACAGTTCTGTGTTTCGTTGATATCTTTTACCCAGCCATGGTGTTTATCTATCGGATCGATACTTACGGCCAGTACTTTTACATTGCGTTTATTGAATTCACCGCCCAGTAAGGCTGTTCTTCCCAGCTCCGTAGTGCACACAGGTGTATAGTCGGCAGGGTGAGAAAAAAGCAGGCCCCAGCTATCGCCGAGATATTCGTAAAAATCTATTTCACCTATGGTGGTGAGTGCTTTAAAATTGGGTGCTGCATCCCCTAATCGTAAACTCATAAAATTACTTTTTGATGATGAATGAAGGGCGAAAATACTAATTCCTATTAAAATTATGGACTAATTTTAATTAATTTAATCATAAAAATTACCGGTATATATCCAGGAGTCCTTCCGGCAATACCATATATATCTCTTTTTTCGTTTTATCCATTTTTTCCAGTGCATCGGGGTGCACCGGTATCAGGGCTTCTTTCCCCTGCAGGTCTATGCGGCATAATAGCTGGTGCGGCTGTTCGATCACTTCCAGTATTTCACCCAGGTCGGTGCCATCGTTGATAATGTGGAAGCCCAGCATGGAAATGGGCGCGGATGCACCGGCAAAACGGTGAAAATCGCTTTCTGCCAGCCATACCTGTTTTTGCGTAAGCTGCTGCGCTTTTTCCTTTACGTCGATCCCTTCCAGTTTAAGGTATAATTCATCATCTGTTTTGGGGCGCACGGTTTCAATGAAATAGGGGATCATTTCATCTTTTTTTTCTTCCAGATACAGCAGTTCCAATCCGCGGAGCCCGGTTTTTTTGCCCAGATGGTGTTTAAGAATCACTTCTCCGCGCAAGCCGAACGTGGCCACTATTTTTCCTATGCTATTGTAACTGGGCATCGGGTACGAATATAAAAAATCCCGGTGGAAACCACCGGGATCAGTTTTTTTGTTGTGATCTCAGATTAACCTTCAGATGGTGCGCTTGTTTCGGGGCCTCTTTCCACTCTCCTTACGGGAGCCTGGCTATTGGTCCTTCTGAAGCCACCTCCGCCTCCGCGCGAATGCGCTTTGCGATGATCTTCCTGCTTTTTCTTGATCTGAGCTTCGTGCTCTGTACTCCACTTGGTAAATTTCTCCATAGCGGTAGCATCATCGAACAATCCCAATTTTACTCCACGCAACAGGTGCTTCAAAAACAGTACACCCTTGAATGATAAAATCCTCCGCACTGTATCAGTGGGTTGAGCACCTTTGTGCAGCCATTCCAATGCTTTTTGACGGTCTAACTGGATGGTGGCAGGAACAGTTTGCGGATTGTAGGTACCGATCTTCTGGATAAATTTTCCATCCCGGGGAGCCCGCGCGTCGGCTACCACTACAAAGTAAAACGGTCTCTTTTTAGAGCCGTGGCGCTGCAATCTAATTTTAACTGGCATCTTAAATAGACATTTAAATGCGTGAATAAATAGGGTTTAATATAAACGGCTGCAAATGTAGCTATCCGTTCTTAAAATTCAAAAATAATAAAAAAAGCCGATGCGCCAAGTTAAAAATCAACCGGCTCCTTAAATCTTATCTCCTGCCCATTCCGCCCATACGCCCTGCTGGCATCTTATTCATCATTTTCATCATATCCTTCATCTGCTCAAACTGCTTCATAAATGCATTTACCTCGGCGATATCCTTCCCGCTGCCGCGGGCGATCCGCTGCCTGCGGGAGGGATTGATCACATCCGGGTTCGAGCGTTCGAACAGGGTCATTGAATTAATCATGGCCTCTATGCCTTTAAAGGAATCGTCGCTGATGTCCACGTCTTTAATAGCTTTGCCCACGCCCGGTATCATGGCCATCAGGTCTTTGATATTACCCATCTTCTTGATCTGTTCGAGCTGCTGCTTAAAATCCTCGAAATCGAACTGATTTTTCCGGATCTTTTTCTCCAGTTTCTTGGCCTGCACCTCGTCGTACTGCTCCTGGGCTTTTTCCACCAGGGTGGTGATATCGCCCATCCCCAGTATACGCTGCGCCATCCGCTCGGGGTAAAACACATCCAGGGTTTCCATTTTTTCCCCGCTGCTGACGAACTTGATGGGTTTGGTAACCGTATATTTAATGGAAAGGGCAGCCCCGCCGCGGGTATCCCCATCCAGCTTGGTGAGCACTACTCCGGTAAAATCCAGCCGGTCGTTGAACACTTTGGCGGTATTTACGGCGTCCTGACCGGTCATGGAATCCACTACGAACAATACCTCGTTGGGATTTACGGCTGCCTTTATATCCGCCACTTCATTCATCATCACTTCATCGATGGCCAGGCGGCCGGCGGTATCTATAATCACTACGTTCTTATTTCGGGAGCGGGCTTCCTTCACCGCATTCCGGGCTATATCCACGGCATTCTTATTTTCCGGCTCGCTATACACTTCCACATTTATCTGCGAACCCAGCACTTTCAACTGGTCGATCGCCGCAGGACGGTAAATATCGGCGGCCACCAGCAGGGGCGAAAGGCCTTTTTTCGTTTTAAGATAATTAGCCAGCTTGCCGCTAAACGTCGTTTTACCCGAACCCTGCAGGCCGGCGATCATAATAATGGCAGGGTTGCCTTTGGCATTCAGTTCAACCTCACTGCCGCCCATCAGCTCCGTGAGTTCGTCCTTCACGATCTTCACCATGAGCTGGCCGGGACTAATAGCCGATATCACCTTATCTCCCAGCGCTTTCTCCCTGATTTTATCGGTCAGTTCTTTCGCGATTTTATAGTTTACATCGGCATCTACCAGTGCTCTGCGGATATCTTTCACCGTGGCTGCCACATTGAGTTCGGTAATTCTTCCTTCTCCCTTTAATTGCTTAAAAGCCGAGTCGAGCCGCTCGCTTAATGATTCGAACATAATTTCCCTTTTTAGACGGCAAATATAAGGCAGATGGCGGTTACAAAATAGTAGGCATCTGATCTGCACCGGCGAAGTGTTAATCAACCAAACAGCATCTTTTTGAACATAGTTTTTTTGCTAACCGTTTTCGCCAATGCTGTTTGGTGTTAGGGAGTAATATATATCTAATGCTTTAAATATGCTTTACTTAACAACAGTCGCCTCTAATTCAATTGTCAGTGTTGCAAAAAGGCCTTTAATTTCAATAAGTGAAGTTGCCTGTTTTATCCCGTATTTAAGTATAAAAGGCACATAAACATCCATACAAGTTGTGAAAAATTCTTGCGTAGAAGTTGTGTAAATATTTAATCTTACAATTCCATTGCATTCGTACCCTGCTTCACTAATTAAGCGCTCCAAATTTTTAATTGTTTGCACCAACTGAGTTCTCATATCTCCTGAACTTGGTACACCATTTTCATCAAGTGCAACCTGTCCTGAACAGTAAAGCGTTCCTTCGGGGTTTTTGATTTCCACAGCTTGTACAGAGTTGGTTGCTTCGCCCCATTTCCAAGGGTCGATTGTTCTTTTTTCCATATAATTCTATTTTTAAATTATTTGTCATTATAGACAGTGCAAATCTAAAATGCTCAAATGACAGCCCTATGTCAGGGGTGACTAGAAATTATTGGAACTTTTCAAAAAACTCCTGCAAGGTCAGTTTGTGGGGTTCAAACTTTTCATTTTGAATTTCCATCTTTGTAATTCTGTCCAATCGAAAATATCTAAACTCCTTACGAAAACGGCACCAAGCAACCATCAACCAATTTTCAGTCGTGCTAATGAGCGCAAATGGCTCAATAACTCTTCCTGTCTTTTTGTTCTCTTCGTTTATGTACTCAATTTTAGTGAGGCAAAAATTTGTAAGAGCAAATTGCAATGCCGATAGATTATTGCTGTTCCTTTCTCTGTTAATATTCTGGTCAAATCGAGTTCGGTCAGCAAGTAAATTGGCTTTATCTTTTTCTGTCTGCCTTAAAACTGCTTTAATCTTATCTACGGCCTCTGAATAATCCCTTATGAATGATATGTCTTTGTTTTTAAGGACTAATTGCTCAGCAAGGATTAAAGCGTTGGCTTGATTTTCCGTCAGCATTACAGGCGGAATTTTGTATCCTTCCATTAGCGTATACCCTTTACCACTTTCTGTCAAAATTGGAACACCTGCTTGCTCTAGTGCTCCAATGTCCCGATAAATTGTTCGAATACTAACCCCAAATTTGCCGGCAAGTGTGGGTGCAGTCAAAAGTCGTTTTGTTTGCAACTGAGTTAAAATTGCCATCAGCCTAGAAAGTCGTTTTGTGTCGTTTTCGTTCATTTTATTTGTCTAACTCTAAGATGTTTACATGGTTGCCTGTATCCTGAGCCTTACGGCAGTTAAAATTATTCTAATTTTATTACTTGTCCGTTCAAGTACTACTCTGGTTAATTTCTTTACGAAATATGCGATTAAAGTTTGAACCAGGCAATTTGTGAAGTGGATTGCTATTAATTATGACTATTAAGAACATTATTATTGATTACGGCCCAAAGCTCTTCCGGTTAGCATATCGCATGACGGGCGAGGCGACCGTCAGCGAAGATATTGTGCAGGAATCATTGATCCACTGGTCAACACTACCTAAACAATATGTGCATCATCCGCAAGCTTACCTGGGCAAAATGGTTACCAACCGCTGTTTAAATCACATTGCTGCTACCAGGCGGCAGCGTGAGGCGTATAAGGGTTCATGGTTACCCGAACCTATAATCAGCCAGGATTACAGCCAGGTAGAAGCTGCGGTAGATATTTCATATGGTTTGATGATACTACTTCAGAAGTTAAGTCCGGCCGAACGGGCTGTATTTTTACTCAAAGAGAGTTTTAATATTGATTACAAGGAGTTAGCCGAGACCTTACGTCTGACCCAGGCTAACAGCCGCCAACTATACCACCGGGCTAAGCATAAACTTACGGCCGTCAAAAAGCGCTTCCCACACAATGCAGTACAACACCAGTACCTATTAAATACCTTTACCAACGCCTGTAAAACTGGTAACGTCAACAATCTTGTGGCGTTATTGCGAGAAGATATTATCCTTTACTCCGATGGAGGAGGCAAGGTACCGGCCGCTCTGAATCCACTGTTGGGCCTGCCGCGGGTTAGCACATTTTTAAACGGACTGTTTAAAAAGTACGCCCCGCTGTGTGATTATCAATATACCATAGTTAACGGAGAGCAAGGATTGCTATTCTTGGACAAATTTACCCATAAGCTAAGCCCGTATCCCGGCCGACGTTTGGAATTGCTTAAGCATAAATGATAACTTATTTGTTTCATCTACCATGGCAATCAACCTGCCTGTTCTGTGACAGCCTATGGATAATTTCTCCTTCGGGATGATTATGAATGCTTATACGTTGTAGGGTACACGCTCTATACATGAAATTACAATGTTTACTGCCAGCAGCAGAGGCCATATAATAACAAGGAAGATTCGTTTATACCACATAGCATCTTATTTAGGAGTCAAGCCAGAATCATTGAGCAGGATCAAACTTCTTGCACACGCTAACCGGTAAAATTCGGTTGCGTCCCACTTTCTTAGGCTGTTACCAATATCCTTCAGCGGCCCAAACGCCATACAACTCATTCTTTGTATTCCACCTCTATCTCTTTTCTACCGGGTAAAGAAATAGACAGAGATTTACTCAAAACTGCCAAAAATGGTATGTTTTTCTCCCCACTAACCTATTTTTAATGGAATTTAAGCTATTTTCTCTTGGTTTGGTTCGGGTATTCTCCGGGTCTTCTGCGACTTTCTCCGAGTGCGAGTCGGAGAAAGTCGCAGAAGACCCGGAG
>JANNOM010000004.1:0-20904 GCA_031399065.1 Chitinophagaceae bacterium | reverse complement strand
CAGGGTACTTTCCTGGCTAACTTTAAACGCGGATCCGGTGATAACATGGGTGTAGCCGGTGGGTTGAATGACCGCGCCGTTTATACTGCTCCCATCAATTCCTTTTTTCCAAACGGATTCGGATTGTATAATATGTCTGGTAATGTGAACGAGTGGACGGCCGACGTTTACCGTGCATTATCCCTGGTAGATATGGACGATGTAGCTGCTTACCGCGGTAACAACTTTACTACGGTAGATATGAGCACCGGTAAAGCAGAAAGAGACAGCCTGGGTAAAATAAAAATGAGAGCAGTAACGGTGGAAGAATCACAGAACCGCCGCAACTATCAAAAGCCCAATCTTTCCGATTATAAGGATGGTGACTCTACCATCACTGGTATCGCTTACGGATATGGTAAAACTACTTTGATCAGCGATAGCTCCAGGGTAATTAAAGGTGGTAGCTGGAACGACAGGGCTTACTGGCTCGGACCAGGCACCCGCCGTTTTATGGAAGAAACACAGGCCAGCAGTACCGTAGGTTTCCGTTGTGCGATGGACCGCCTCGGAAGTCCGGAAGGTAACGGAAGAAAGACCGGTATCAATTACAAACAAAGAAGACAGAATTCACGTAAGAAATAATTTCTCTACCGATCTCCACAAGAGCCGTCCCCCGACCGGGACGGCTTTTTTATTTAGCCTGTAATCCGTTATTTTTGAAACATGAACACAGAGCAACTGTACCAGGTCTATCTAAAGAATCCCTCCGTACAGACAGATACCCGCAAACTTAAGCCAGGCGATCTTTTCTTTGCCCTGAAGGGCCCTCACTTCAACGCCAATTCCTTTGCTGCCCAGGCCCTGGAATTGGGGGCTGCCGCCGTGGTAATAGATGATCCCGCTTTTTATGTTTCCGATCAAACATTAGTAGTTGATGATGTGCTGAACGCACTTCAGCAGCTCGCCAGGCACCATCGTATGCAGTTCGATATTCCCTTTATCGCCATTACCGGAAGTAATGGAAAAACCACTACCAAAGAACTCGTTTCCGTAGTACTCGCGCGAAAATACCGCACCTATACCACGGAAGGCAATCTGAATAATCATATCGGCATACCCCTAACCCTTTTGCGGGTAAAGAAAGATGCTGAAATGGCCGTTATTGAAATGGGAGCCAACCACCAGGGAGAAATAGCGGGGTATTGCACCTACACACTCCCTACCCATGGTGTTATTACCAATTGCGGCAAAGCCCATTTAGAGGGTTTTGGAGGTGTAGAAGGCGTGCGTAAAGGGAAGGGGGAACTGTATGACTACCTGCGGAAAGCAGGAGGCAAAGCCTTCGTAATGTGGGATTATCAATACCTGCGAGAGATGAGTGCCGGTATACCTGAAATCATCACATACGGAACAGCAGATGCTTTTGTAACGGGAGCAGTAACTAAGAATGAGCCCTTCCTGGAACTGTCCATTATTTCTGGACCTTCTATCCCTTGCATACAATCGCAACTGGTGGGTGCGTACAACCTGCCGAATATATTGGTAGCAGTAACCATAGCGCATCATTTTAATGTAGATCCGGATAAGATCAAAGCGGCTATTGAAGCCTATGCGCCATCTAACAGCCGTTCGCAGTTGATACAATCGGGCACCAACAAGATTATACTGGATGCGTACAATGCCAACCCCAGCAGTCTCCGCCTGGCCATTGAAAACCTGGCGGGTATGGAAGCAGGTTCTAAAGTGCTGTTGCTGGGAGCAATGGCGGAACTGGGTGAGGAAAGCACGGCTGAACATGCTGCCATCATACAGTTGCTCGGCAGGTACCAATGGGATGCGGTGGTTTTAGTGGGCGGCGATTTTCTTAAAATCGATCATCCGTATATGTCTTTCGAAAATTCATCACAGGCAAAAGAATGGCTGCAACAACAGCATTTTACCAATACGACTTTCCTCATTAAAGGCTCACGCAGTATGCAGATGGAGCGCGTACTGGAGCATTAACCGGTAACAGTTCCGGGTACCCTTTCGGAATATCTTCGTTATCTTTACATGATGCCGACAGAAATGAAGAAACCAGGATATTTGATGGCGGTACTTACCAATAAGTGTCCCCGGTGCAGGGAAGGAAGCATTTACGTGGACCCCCATCCATATAAACTGAAAACTACCCTACGGATGAATGAAAAGTGCCCTGTATGCGGACAACCTACCGAAATAGAAGTGGGCTTTTACTATGGCACCGGATATGTGAGTTATGCTATTTCTGTAGCCGTATGCGTTGCTTCGTTTATCGCCTGGTGGGTGATTATCGGCTTCTCCCTCAAAGATTCCCGCTTTTTCTGGTGGCTTGGTTTTAATGCCATTCTCCTTATTGCACTTCAACCCTGGATGATGCGACTGTCACGTACCTTATGGCTTTCCTGGTTCGTAAGTTATGATCCTTACTGGAAAGAGCGGCAGATAGATCAAACCACTATCGAGCGCATCGTTCCCGAACAAATGGGCAACTGGTAGCTGTAGAATTTTTTCCTCGTACTTCTGTTTTAAATAGCTTACTGGACAGCATTTTAAGCCATAATTAAAGGCACAATACTTTCTATATCATCCTAAACATAATATGGATATTTTGGTGGAGAAGGAAATCATACGTCTTTCCAAAAAGAAAGTTGAGCGTATTCTTCATGACCCTGCTAAAAGTGCGCAGGCTGTAAACCTGGTGTATGTTAGTGACACATCGCCCGGCATCCTGCGCGTAAAGCGGGGCAAGTCGTTTAATTATCTTGTAGGCTCCAAACCGCTTAAAGACAAAAAAGCCCTTCAGCGCATCAAGAGTCTCGTGATTCCTCCTGCCTGGGAGAACGTATGGATCTGCACGCTTGACAACGGGCACCTGCAGGTAACGGGCACCGACGTAAAGAAAAGAAAACAATACCGGTATCATGCGCTCTGGAACACATTACGCAATCATACCAAGTTTTACCGCCTGCACGAATTCGGCAAAGCACTTCCTGCCATCCGGCTGCAACTGGAGAAAGACCTTGCGTTGGAAGGACTTCCTTACGATAAGGTAATGGCAACGGTGGTAAGTCTGCTCGAACGTACCAATATAAGAGTCGGCAATAACCTGTATGAAAAGTTATATGGATCTTTTGGTCTCAGTACCCTTAAAGACAAGCACGTAAAGATAGAAGGCAGTACCCTGCGTTTTTCATTCAAAGGAAAAAAAGGCGTTCAACACGATATTGACCTTAAGAGTAAACGGCTGGCGGCGATCGTAAAGCAATGCAGGGATATTCCCGGGCAGGAGCTTTTTCAATACTACGACGATCAGGGCACGCGGCATTCCATCGATTCCGGCATGGTGAATGAATACATAAAACAGCGGAGCGGGGGTGATTTTACGGCAAAGGATTTCCGCACCTGGGCGGGCACCGTGCAGGCCATACTCGCTTTTAAAGAACTCGGAATGTTTGATACGCAAACGGAAGCGAAAAAGAAAATAGTAGAAGCACTGGATAAGGTATCCAAACAACTGGGCAACACGAGAACGGTTTGCAAAAAATACTATGTACACCCGGTAGTGATTTCCCTGTACGAAACCAATACCCTTGAAAGCTATTTCAGTCAGTTGGAAAAGCTGGAAGCAGACGACAATGTTTCAGGATTAACGGCAGAAGAAAAATTACTGATGCAGATTTTGGAAAACAATTAAACAAAAACGTTATGAGACCTATTTGGACGGGGGCTATCGGTTTCGGGCTGGTAAACATACCGGTAAAATTATTCAGTGCCACACAGCGCAGTGAACTGGACTTCGACATGCTCGATAAAAAAGATCATTCGAACATAAAATACATGCGGGTAAATGAAAAATCGGGCAAAGAGGTAGACTGGAAAAGTATCGTGAAAGGGTATATGCTGAATGATAAATATGTTATACTTAACGATAAGGATTTTGAAAGTGCCAATGCGGAAAAAACAAAAACGATCAATATCTCCGATTTTGTGGATGAAAAAGAAATAGACAGTATCTATTATGAAACACCTTATTACCTGGAGCCTGATAAGTCCGGCACGCGCGCTTATGCGCTGCTCCGGGAAGCACTCGTAAAAACCGGTAAAGTAGGTATAGCCAGCTTTGTAATGCGAAACAAAGAAGGCCTTGCTATTTTAAGGGCCACGGAGGAAGTGATTATCCTGAACCGGATCCGCTTCCAGGAAGAAGTAAGAGATTACAGCGACCTGAATCTGCCGAAAAAATCGGCCATTAAACCAGGCGAGCTCAAGATGGCTGTTTCACTGATCGAACAGCTTTCCGGCAAGTTCGATATTTCGCAATACAAAGACACGTATACGGAGCAGCTGTTAAAACTGATAAAAGCAAAAGCGAAGGGTACGCGCATCACTGCCCCACATCTTAAAGTGGTACACAGTAAATCGACCGATCTGATGGAGCAGTTAAAAGCCAGTCTGGGTAGCAAGCGCAAGAAAGTATCTTAACTATCCAATGCCTGTAAAACATCGCTTAATATATCCTCTTTATGCTCCAGGCCAACGGATATGCGGATAAGACCGGGTGTAATATTAACCGCGTCTCTTTCCGCATCGGATAACTTGGCATGTGTGGTACTTGCAGGGTGGGAAGCTATACTGCGACTATCACCCAGGTTGGCTGTAAGTGACAGGGTCTTAATCTTATCGAGAAAACGACGGCCTGCATCGAGCCCGCCTTTTAATTCAAAACACACGATACCCCCGCCATTCGTCATTTGCTTTTGAGCGATGGCGTACTGGGGATGACTGGGAAGAAAGGGATACTTGACCCCGATAAGGGCCGGATGATTTTCCAGTTGCTGTGCAAGATACAGTGCATTGCTGCTATGACGTTCCATTCTCACTTCAAGTGTCTCCAGGCTCCTGCTCAATACCCATGCATTAAAAGGCGATAAGGCCGGACCCGTGCTTCTGCAAAACGCATGGATCTCTTTTATAAGATCTTTTCTACCGACTATCACCCCTCCCAGCACGCGGCCCTGCCCATCCATCCATTTGGTAGCCGAGTGTACTACTATATCGGCTCCGTATTCTATGGGCCGCTGTCCTATAGGTGTCGCGAAACAGTTGTCGACATTCAGCAGTATGTTATGCTGCCTGCAAAACTTGCCGGCAAATTCGAGATCTACCAGGTCGAGGCCCGGGTTGGTAGGCGTTTCCAGGTACAGCATTTTAGTGTTCGTACGAACAGCCGATTGCCAGGAAGCAGTATCAGTCGTATCTACATACGTAAACTCAATACCATAGCGGGGAAGTATTTTGGTAAGCACCGTATGGGTACTTCCGAATACGGCACTGCAGGATATAAGGTGATCGCCCTGCTTCAGTAAAGCCATGAAAGAAGCGAATACTGCGCTCATGCCCGATGCAGTGGCATATCCTGATTCTGCCCCTTCCAGTATACAGACCCTGTCTATCAATTCCTGTACATTCGGGTTGCTGAAGCGACTGTAAATATTATCGTCCGTTTCATCCGCGAAAGCGGCACGCATATCTTCGGCATTATCGAAGCAGAAGCTGCTGGTAAGAAACAGCGGGCTGGAATGTTCCATCTCGTTGGTGCGGTCGATATGAGTACGGATAACGCGGGTTACAGGGTGCTGGTCCATGTCAGAAAAAAATTATTGATTGATAGTTACATCCCAGGTAATAGTGCCTCCGGCGAGCCTGAGTGTTTCAGCCACCGAGCAGTATTTATCCATAGACAGCTCACAGGCTTTGCGGGCTTTATCAGGGTCTATGCTTCCTGTTAGCTCGAATATAATATGAATGGACTTCCAGAGAGAAGGCTCTTTGCCAGACTCCCGCATACCATCTATTTTCATTTTAAACCCGGTTACCTCCTGGCGCTGCTTCTTCAGGATGGATACGATATCGATACCGCTGCATCCACCCAGACCCATCAGCAGCATCTGCATGGGTCGCACTCCAAAATTAACACCCCCGTTCTGCGGATTGCTATCCAATCGAACCGTATGACCATGGTCATCTTTTGCCTCAAAGCCATAATCCCCTTCTTTTCGCTCCAGTTCAATATGTATCATTTCAAAACTTTTTACAAATGTAATTCAAACACCGGCCTTTTACCAATAATTAGCGTCACCAACCATTTGCACTGATAAAACAATTTAATAATACCTGCATTATTTAAATGTATCTGGACTATTTTTGACGTCATTATTATGCCAGAAGCACAGAAATATCATTACCAGCAGTCCTTCGTTTTAGAGAACGGATCGTCCCTTCCGGAAATCACTATTGCTTACCATACCTATGGCCGGCTGAACGAAAACAAGGACAATGTAATATGGATCTGTCATGCGTTAACCGCCAACTCCGATGTGGCGGACTGGTGGAAAGGTTTGGTAGGCAGCGGGTATGCTATTGATCCCGAATCACATTTTATCGTTTGTGCCAATATACTCGGCTCCTGTTATGGAAGCACGGGTCCGCTTAGTATGAATCCCGTTACCGGAACTCCTTATTTCAGCAGCTTTCCGCAGGTAACCATCCGCGATATGGTGAACGCGCATATCCTGTTACGTAAGCATCTTGGCATCGACCGTATTCATTTACTGGCAGGCGGCAGTATGGGAGGTTACCAGGCACTCGAATGGTGTATCATGGAAAAGGGCATCATAGAAAACCTCTTCCTGCTGGCCACTTCACCGGCCGAAAGTGCCTGGGGCATCGCGATTCATACCACGCAGCGGCTGGCTATTGAAGCAGACAGCACCTGGAAAGATCATTCGGTACAAGCCGGGCAAAGAGGCCTTAAAGCCGCCCGCGCCATAGGCCTTATCAGTTACCGGAATTACGGGATACTGGTAGACAAGCAAACGGACCCGGACACAGAAAAAACAGATGATTACAAAGCTTCTTCTTATATCAATCACCAGGGTAATAAACTGGTGAACCGTTTTAACAGTTATTCCTACTGGCTGCTTACCAAGGCGATGGATAGTCACCACCTTGCCCGGGGCCGTCACAGTCGCCTGGAAGATGTGCTGTCGCAGATAGATCAGAAGACGCTAATTATCGGCATCAGCAGCGACATCCTATGCCCGTTAAACGAACAGCAGTTCCTGGCGGAGCATATAGATGATTCTGATTTTGTAACTATCGATTCCCTATATGGTCATGATGGGTTTATAGTAGAAACCGCTAAAATATCATCCAATTTTAAACGATGGGTGGCAGATTAAAATACTCCGAGCGACTTGAGCAGAAGGCGCACGCTCCATATAATCACCATCGTTCCTACGGCGATAAACATCGTCTTTAAAGGAAGTTTTCCACTGAGCCTGGCCGCCAGCGGTGCCCCGATGGTGCCTCCTATTACCAGTCCGGCAATTACCTGCCAGTGACTAAGCCCCAGCATTCCAAAGAATGTAAGTGCGCTGGCAAGCGTAACGAAAAACTCCGTAATGCTGACCGTACCGATAACGAACCGGGGCGTTCGTCCTTTCGATATAAGCGTACTGGTTACCAGCGGTCCCCAGCCGCCGCCGCCAAAAGAATCGAGGAAACCGCCAGCGCCAGCCAGCCAGCCGGCATGTTTAACCTTTTGCGGCACCCTGTTTTTACGAAAGGCGGTAAAAAGAATACGTATACCCAGTACTAATGTATAAGCCGCAAGCACAGGTCGTATATAATTAGCGTACTGATCGCCGAGTTTGGAAAGAAGTACCGCTCCTATCACCGCTCCGATGATACCGGGTATCAATAATACCTTGAACAGTTTTTTATTTACATTACCGAACTTATAATGACTATAACCCGACATGCCGCTGGAGAACATTTCTGCCGTATGAATGCTGCCGCTGATCGCAGGAAGGTTCACCCCGAGTGAAAGTAATACCGTGGTACAGATCACCCCGTATCCCATACCCAGGGCCCCGTCTACCAGCTGTGCCATGAAACCGGCAACTATCATCCAGTAAAAGGAAGGGCCCATTCCACGCAAAGCCTCCCCTGCCTTAGCCATTAGATCATTAAAAGGAAGAACCGTTAATATAATGTGCCCAAAGAACATAAAGAAGAAAGCGAACAGACTCCAGGAAGCAATCTTGCGCCATTTAGCCTCACCTGCTTTGGCATCATTTACGGGATTGGTGACCAGCATCTTCGTGATGTCATTCAGCTTATCCACTTTCGCCGCGAAGTCTCCATTGAGTTTATGCCGGATCGACTGCATATTATCCAGTAAGTCATCCAGTTGCTCGGGCAGCATTTCAGCAAAAACCTCCTTCAGCCGTTTGGCGACCGTAGGCGATTTACCGTTGGTGGAAATAGCTATTTTGAGGTTACCTTTTTTAACGATGGAACCGAGGTAGAAATCGCATAGTTCCGGTTTATCCGCTACGTTTACCAGCTTGCCATGAAGCCTCGCTTCTTCTCTTATCTGGCGACTGGCGTCCATATCGTTAACCGCTACAATCACTATATCGGCCTCCTGCAAATCGCCTGTTTCAAAAGCCCTTTCTTCCAGCACCAGGTTGCCATGTGCATGTGCCAGTTGATGAATGGCTTCGCTGATATGAATGGCCACCAGCTTTATGCTGCTGGCAGGAGAATTATGGAGAACAGCGGTGAGCTTTTCCATACCCACGTAACCGCCACCCACTATCAGCAGGCGCAGTGCTTCCATCTTTAAAAAAACAGGGAAGAGCGTGTTCGTTTCTTTAGCTTTTTGTATCTCCATAATTGTATAACCAGTCAAAGCATTTTATAAAGCATTGGCAAAATCCCCGAACCGCTGTCCTTTTTTTCTGCCCTTTTTATAAGCCTCGAATAAATGATCGAGCTCTGCCAGTATATGTTCTTCGTCCAGACTTTCCTTATATATTTTATTAAGTCGGGTGCCTTTATTATCTCCTCCTATATGCATATTATATTTGCCCAGCGCCGTTCCTACAAAACCGATTTCCGCAACATAAGATCGTGCGCATCCATTGGGGCAGCCGGTCATTCTTATGATGATTTCCTCTTCCGACAAGTCATGCTTCTCCAGCAAGCTGTCTATTTTGGTGATCAGCGAAGGCATGTAACGCTGCGCTTCTGCGAGGGCAAGCGGACAGGTATTGAGTGCCACACAGGCCATAGCGTTTTTGCGTATAGCGGAAGCGCTCTCTGTATGCTTTATTACTCCGAACTGTTCCAGGATGGCATGCACCGCTTCCTTATGTTCGGGTTTTATATCGCTCAATATCAGGTTTTGATTACAGGTAAACCTGAAATTGGCATAGCCCGTTTTCGCCACTTCCAGCAAAGCCGCTTTGAGGGCACATTTTTCATCGTCCAGTATGCGCCCGTTTTCTATAAAAGCCGTATAATACCAGATACCTTTATCATTTGTCTGCCAGCCGTAATAATCCCTGCGTTCCGTGAATTCATATTTAGCAGGTGGTTGCAGGGCAAAACCGATCCGTTTTTCCAGTTCTTCTTTAAACCATTTTACCCCCAGTTTATCGACCGTATATTTAAGCCTTGCCAGTTTACGGTCGCTGCGGTTACCATAATCGCGCTGGATGGTCAGCACTTCATACACGGCTTTCAGGGTTTTTTCTTCGCTGTCGATAAAACCGATCTCCGTTCCCAGTCGCGCGTAGGTTTCAGGGTTACCGTGCGTAGTGGAGAGGCCGCCGCCAATCGCCAGATTGAAGCCAAGTAGTTTATTGTTTTTTATGATGGCGATTAATCCGACATCATTTGCAAATACATCCACATCATTATTGGGAGGTATGGCGATGGCTATCTTGAATTTGCGGGGCAGGTAGCGGTTCTCGTACAGCGGATCCTCTTCTTCTTTTTTATCCGCAATCTTTTCCTCGTCCAGCCATATTTCATAATACGCTTTGGTCTTCGGCATCAGCAATTCACTGATCTTGTCCGCATAGGCGAATACCTGCTCGTGCACGGGCGATTGCTTGGGATGCGAGCTGCAGAGCACGTTGCGGTTAATATCACCGCAAGTGGCTATGGAATCCAGGTTCGCTTCACTGAAAGCCTGTATGGTCGGTTTTATATCCGACTTGATAAGTCCATGCAATTGCACCGTTTGCCGCGTGGTGATCTTGATAACTCCCGTCGAATTTTCACCGGCTATATGGTGTGTGGCAATCCACTGCTCCGGTGTTAAGAACCCACCGGGCAACCGTAACCTTATCATGAAAGTATATACACGATCCAGTTTCTTTTCCGCTCTTTCTTCACGACGGTCCCTGTCGTCCTGCTGATACATCCCGTGAAACTTGATCACGGCCTGGTCGTCTTCCCGGATAGCACCGGTGATCTCGTCTTTCAGACTTTCCACGATGGTGCCGCGGAGGGCATCGCTTTGCTTTTTTACCCTTTCAATAGGTGATAAATTATTCTCGCTCATAATAGTTTAATTATAATGTTCCTGATCTGCGCCGCATTTTTTAATAGACATCTTTAAGATACCTTCCCTGCTCTTTTAATCCATCCAGGTATTCCTGTGCTGCTTCCGGGGACATCCGGCCTTCTGCCCGTATAATGCCTATCAATGTATGCTCCACATCTACGCTCATAGGATCTTTTGCACCGCATACGTATACATAAGCACCTGCTTCCAGCCATTCGTACAGGGTTTTTGCATGTTCCAGCATCCGGTGTTGTACATATATCTTTTCCTGCTGGTCGCGGGAGAAAGCAACGTTTACGCGGGTAAGCACGCCTGTCTCTACCCAGTTCTGTATTTCCGTCTGATATAAAAAGTCCGTTTCAAAATGCTGGTCACCAAAGAAAAGCCAGTTCTCCCCGGTAGCACCTGTTGCATCCCGTTCGGCAATAAAGGACCGGAAAGGGGCAATACCGGTTCCCGGGCCTATCATAATGATGTCCTTATCCGGTGCGGGCAGCTTGAACTGGTGGTTTTTATGAATATAGAAATGCAGGGAAGTATCTACCGGCGTTTCAGATAAGTGATGTGAACATAGCCCTGTCTTGCGTTCATTATTGATGGTAAAAAAGTCTCTGGCAACGGTAAGATGGATCTCACCGGGATGGGCTTCCGGCGAAGATGCTATGGAATAAAGCCTTGGGGCGATGGGTTCCAGAATGCCGATCACCTGTTCAAATTGTTCGGGGCTGCTGATAGGATAGATCCTCAGCAGGTCGATCAGGTCGATCCGGGTAGCAGGTATTTCCTGTTGCACTACGGATGCGTATTTCTGTACCACTCTTTCCGGAAGAAAACTGATATGCAGTTTCTTTTTGAGCAGGTCGGAGATGGTAAAAAAATCATTTTTATGCTGGAAGGTTTTGGTGCTATCTGCCTTTGCGATATCGAGCAGGCATTCTACCAGCTCCTGCGGGTTTTCCGGAACGATGCCCAGCGCATCTCCCGGTTCATATTCCAGGCCTTCGGCAGCTATTTCAATATGGTGTGTCTGTTTATTAGAGCCACGGTCGTTTAAATTGATATTGCCTAGCACGGTACCTTCATATACTTTCTTACCCCCTGTTTTTTTAGGAGGCACATTAACTACGGCGTGTTCAGCGGGAGCGGTTTCTGCGCCCGACAACGATTCCAGCACACGGGTAAACCAGGTCTCTGCTTCTTCTTCAAAATCGACATCACATTTCTGCAGGGGTGCTATGCGGTTACCACCCAGCTTTTGCAACTGGCTGTCCACGTCCTCCCCCGCCTTGCAGAACAAAGGATACGAAGTATCGCCGAGGGCCAGCACTCCGTATTTCAATTTATCGAGCTTAAAGCCATTCTGGTGAATATGGTCATAGAACTTTTTAGCTGCCGCGGGAGGTTCCCCTTCACCCTGGGTGCTGATCACCGCCAGCAGGTATTCTTCTTTCGGCAAATCGTTTAAGCGGTACTGATCCAGGCTTACCAGCTTTGCCTGAACGCCTGTTTTTTTGGCTTTGGATGCAAAGTCCACCGCCAGCTTCTTGGAGTTACCTGTCTCCGTTCCGTAAACGACCGTTATCTTACTCACAGCGGGTTTCACAGATTGTGCCGCGGGAACTTCGCTGGCAGCGGGCAGGCCGATGGTGGCGGCAATGTACCCGTTTGCCCATATCAATTCTTCTTTCGTAAAAGAGCCAATCAGTTTCTGCAACAATTCCAGTTTATTACCTTGCAACATATATATACATTCTTTTAACTACTGTTTCTTCACCGAATTATTTAAACAGCTTTCTTTTTATATTCATTTTCCAATGGGTCAAAATACTGATCACCGCTTTTATTATTTTTTAACCAGGCAAACTGTTCGTGCAGTGCCACCACCTTACCGATAATCAGCAGCGAAGGAGTTGTGAAAACCAGGTGCCTGAAATCCTGCAGGCAGGTGTGTATATTTGATACAGACACATTCTGCTGGCGGGTAGTGGCCTGTTCTACCACTGCCACAAATTTATCTGAGCCGATGCCCTGTTTCCGGAGATTCTCCACTACGTCGGTCAGTTCTTCGGTTGACATATAGAATACCAGCGTATCTTCCGTTTGAGCAAGGTCTTTCCAGTATTCCGATGAAAACTTTTCATTAGTATGTGCCGTAACGAAGCGCACGGAGCGGGCATAATTGCGGGCCGTAAGCGGGATACCTGTGTAAGCGGCAGCACCAGCAGCCGCGGAAATGCCGGGTACCAGTTCATAAGGTATATCATGTTCCAGTAATGCCTGCAGTTCATCCAGTATATTGGAAAAAAGAGAAATATCACCGCCCTTCAGTCGCACGACTGTTTTCCCTGCACGGGCGTATTCCACCAGTAGCTGGTTGATTCTTTTTTGAGGGGTGGAAACGCCGCTTCTTCCCTGTTTGCCTACATAAATAATTTCGGCCCGGGATGGCACGTATTCCCGCAATATCTCCGGGCTTACCAAACGGTCGGTGAGCACGATGTCCGCCGTTTTAAGCAGGCGTACGGCTTTTACAGAAATCAGCTCCGGGTCGCCGGGACCTGCTCCCGCTATTATCACCTTACCGGTAAGATGTACATTTTTCATGCTTATACATTTTATTGAATCATACAGGCTCCCACCGTTACATTACTTGTTTCATCTACCAGTATGGCACCTCCTGTAGTTCTTAACTTTTTATACGAATCATACGCGATGGGCGAAGCCGTTTTAATACTCACTCTCACCACATCGTTCAACCCTATCAGGGCGGGTGAAAATTCTTTTTGCAAGGTATTTACATCCAGCCTGTATTCTATTTCTTTTACCACCGCTTTTACGAGGCGGCTATGTACCTGCAACAGGTACTTGTTACCTGCCACCAGCGGTTTACTGCCCATCCAGCATAATAATGCTTCTATGTCCTGCTCCACCTGTGGCAGATCGTTGCGTAGCGCTACCAGGTCGCCCCTGCTGATATCGATATCATCTTCCAGGTGCAGCACCACGCTCTGCTGCGCAAATGCCTGCTCTACCTGTTTACCGGCGATCTCTATCGCGCTGATGGTACTTTCCAGCCCGGAAGGCAATACGGTTATCTTATCTCCTTTGCGGTATATGCCGCTTAATACCCTGCCTGCATAGCCGCGGTAATCGTGCAGGTTTTCTACTTGGGGACGAATTACAAATTGCACGAAGAAGCGCGCATCGGTAAGATTGATATCATCCTGTACTTCCACGTTTTCCAGCAGTTCCAGTAATGAACCCCCTTCGTACCAGGAGAGCTCTTCTGATTTATCTACTATATTGGCACCATTCAACGCGCTGATGGGTATATAAGTAATATTTTTTAAACCGAGCGACTGCGCCACTTCCGCATAGTCGATCACGATATTATTATACACATCCCTTGAATAATCCACCAGGTCCATTTTGTTGATGGCTACTATTACATGCGGTATATTGAGCAGGGAAGCGATGATTGAATGGCGGCGGGTTTGCTCCACCACGCCGTTCCGGGCATCTACCAGTATTATTACCAGGTCGGAGTTGGAGGCCCCCGTTACCATGTTGCGGGTATACTGTATATGTCCTGGCGCATCCGCTATAATAAATTTTCTTTTGGGAGTGGAAAAATATTTATACGCCACGTCGATAGTAATACCCTGTTCCCGTTCGGCCCTGAGGCCATCGGTTAGAAGCGCCAGGTCTATTTCACCGTCTTCTTTATTTTTACTCTGGCGCTCGATGGCTTCCAGCTGGTCGATCATAATGTTTTTGCTGTCGTACAAAAGCCGGCCTATCAGGGTGCTTTTGCCGTCATCCACGCTGCCTGCTGTTATAAAACGAAGTAAATCCATAATCTCTTTTTGCGAATAGTGTTGTTTGTGATCAGGTTCCTATAAATTAGGAACGCTTATTAAAAATAACCGTTCTTCTTCCTGTCTTCCATAGCGGCTTCCGACACGCGGTCATCGATTCTTGTTTCACCCCGTTCACTCGTTTTAGTGGCGGTAATTTCAGAGATAATATCGTCGATGCTGTTAGCGGTCGATTCCACGGCGGCCGTGCAGGTCATGTCGCCTACTGTACGGTAACGAACCCTTTTTACGGAAACCTTATCGGTTTCATCCAGTTGTATAAAAGAAGATGTAGCCACCAGTTGTCCCTCATGCTCCAGCACTTCCCTCTCATGAGCAAAATAGATGGAAGGGAGTTCGATATTTTCACGGCGTATATAATTCCAGATATCCAGTTCTGTCCAGTTGCTGATAGGGAAAGCCCGCACGTTTTCGCCCTTATGTATCCTTCCGTTGTAAATATTCCATAATTCGGGTCTTTGCAGTTTGGGGTTCCATTGCCCGAATTCGTCCCTTACGGAAAAAATCCGCTCCTTGGCCCGGGCTTTTTCCTCGTCGCGGCGGCCTCCGCCGATACAGGCGTCGAACCCGAACTCTTCGATCACATCCAGCAACGTATATGTCTGCAAACCGTTGCGGCTGGCAAATTTCCCTTTGGGTTCGGTAAGGTTTCTTTTTTTGATGGTGTCTTCCACGTTACGCACAACCAGTTTCTCCCCTATTTCCGCTACCAGTTTGTCCCTGTAATCCAGTGCTTCCGGAAAATTATGCCCCGTGTCCACATGCACCAGGGGAAACGGGAAACGGCCCGGCCGAAAGGCTTTCAGTGCCAGGTGTACCAGGGTAATGGAATCCTTACCTCCGGAAAAAAGCAAGGCTGGACGTTCGAACTGGCCCGCCACTTCCCTCAGAATATGGATGGCTTCCGACTCTAACTGATCCAGGTAATCTAATCTATCCTTCATACGCTCATTTATTATTTACTGTTAACGATGGATGCCTGCTCTTGGTTCAGGGAAGATACCGCCGCCGTATTTTCATGTAATCCACATTCTTTTTTGCTGCTGTCTTCCCACCACCACCTGCCTGCCCTGAAATCTTCGCCGGGTCTGATGGCACGGGTGCAGGGGGCGCAGCCGATACTCACGAATCCCCTGTCGTGAAGCGGGTTATATGGCACATTAAATTCATTAATATACTTTTTCACTTCTTCGGTAGTCCAGTATAGAATGGGATTGTATTTTATCACCTGGTTGGCTTCATCCCATTCGAAGGTATTGAGGTCGTGCCTGGCTGCGGAATGTTCGGCACGCAACCCGGTGACCCATACCGATTTGCCCGCAAGGGCTCTTTTAAGCGGTTCTACTTTTCGTATATAGCAACAGGATTTTCTATTCTCAACCGATTCATAAAAAGCATTGGGACCTTTTTCCCCTACAAAACGCTCCAGGCTGTCTTTTTCGGGGTAAAATGGCTGGATATGTGTTTGGTACCTTTCATTGGTACTGCTCCAGACGGAGTATGTTTCTGCGAAAAGGCGACCGGTATCCAGGGTAAAAATGGTTACGGGAATTTTATTACGCAGTATCAGGTCAGTAATTACCTGGTCTTCGAAGCTAAAACTGGAGGAAAAAGTTACTTTACCGGGAAATTTTTTACCGATGAACGTCATCACGTCTCCAATGCCCAGCCCATTTGACTCATGGATTAGTTGGGGAATATAATTCTGGAGCCAGGTATTCATTTTATTGTTGCGTTTTTATTAGTTAATTGTTTCAACGAACGAAGCGGTTAGTATTATAATCTGTCAGCAACAGCAGGAGGATTTGCTGTTGCAAATTGAACACATTCGTTGAAGAAAAGAGGTTAAAAACATTAGTCTATTAAGCTTATGGACAAGTACAAAGATACATTAGAAATAGGTAATGTAAAAATATAATACGAAGCACGATAGTGCGGGAATGAGGCGCCTGCACCATATATTAGTAAGTCCCTTAAACATATAACGGAAAAACCTATGTTCTATAAAAAGGTTTGCTCTTCGTATAACATAAAAAAAACGCAGATCCCGTGAAGAATCTGCGTTTAACTAAAGCAAATCAATCGTTCAAACTATCAGTGTGGTGTATTTTCTTTTGAAATATCCATACTGTCTTTTTTTTCCTGTGCATTCGGGCGGTTTGTATCTGTATCCTCGTCTGCACCTGAAGACATTCCACTGATGCCCCTGTCATCATTGTCGTTGCGATCAAACGAATTTTGCTGCCCGGTACGTGCCCGGTTCTGCATGTCTGTTCCGCGACGTTGTGTTGTCTGGTCCTGGTTCTGGATATCCTCTTCCCCGGAAGAAGCATTCCTGTTGATTTCATTTTGTGCCATAATAAAATTTTTATGAGTGAATGAATAACAGATTACCTAAAAAAACTGTACCACTACCCTGGATGTGATCGTTAACTTAATCGACAAAGGGTAGGGATCGCCGTCCTTTACTTACATGATGAATTTCAGCTTAAATACATGACTGAAGTCATTTTTCTTATTACTGCGACCTGGTATCTTTACACTTTCATAGGATAAGGTTTAATGGTTTAATTTACCATCGGGGGTTTGTTTTTACTTACCCTCTTTTTATTTTTGATACCTTCCTGTTTAACTGCGCTATTATTATAACATTCGTGATACAAATAACAACCATCACCACCAGGCAGGTAGTCACAATAGATCCCCCTACATTTACTTCCTGCCTTTTAAGTATGATGCCGTAATACGCCCATAAAACCACTAATGAAAAATAGATATTGTTTCTTCGTAGTATCATCAGTAAGGTAATAGCAGCAGCGGTAATGATCATGATATTTGTCCATACCGTTTCGGTGATGCCCCATCCATCCCAGTTATAAAAAGTAAGCAAGGCGGAAATATTGGCGATAGTGGCTATAGATATCCATGCTAGGTAGATACTGAAAGGAACCTGTACAAACAGGTTATGCCTCCAGCCCTGGCCGGAAGCATAGATACCGAAACGGCCGTTGATAGCAATAAGACTTATAAGCAGCGATAGCATTATAAAGACGGATAACAATACTTTTTCATAATGCCAGGAAAAGATCCACAGGCTGTTGGCCAGGCAACTGATTAAAAATAATAAACCCATTTTATTTACGACATTCACTGCGCCTTTTTGTTTCCCGGATGAAGAATAAGCTGTGAACTGGTAAATGGTGAATAAAATGAGCAGCAGATAGATAACACTCCAGATGGAAAATGTTATACCGGCAGGCACGAACAGGTTAGGATACTGGTCCGATAACTGGTTGGTGGTTTTACCATTAAGCGGTAACACGATCGCCATGGTATTGGCCGTTAACACCATTGCCAGGCCCGCAAGGTTTAGCAACGGAAGTATTTTCAGGCGGAGCGTTGTTGGTACCGGACTGGTATTCATAAAGTGACTTTTACTTCAACGCGTTGCGTATTTTAATGACATATATGCCACCTGGCGGCACCTCTGCGGGTCGGGATTTTATCTGTAGCAGAAGTCCTTCTTTTTGCTGTATGAATGGAACAGTCGTTTTAGATCCCAGCCATTCTACGGCTGCACCCGGTGGCAATTTAAATCCGGGGATTACGAAAGGAGCCGGCTTTCCAGGTACAATGACATATAAATTACCTCCACGGGTCGTATAAAATGCCTCTATGTGGGCGGTATCTTTTTTAGGAACTATCATACCGGCAATATCATAATGCGCCTGGTACGATTTGGTGCTGATGACGGGCTTTATGCCTTTGCTCCAGGATCGCGTGTTCTTCCAGGGGCGGCTTTCATAAATGGCTTCTCCATTTAGTTGCAGCCAGTCGCCGATGGAAGTAAGTCTTTCCTGCATAACCACCGGTATGGTGCCGTCTGCCGCAGGACCGATATCGAGCAGCAGGTTACCTCCTCTTGATACTATGTCTACCAGGTCGAGAATAAGATTGTTCGCGGATTTGTAGTCTTCCAACCGCTCGGCCCTGTTATACCCGTATGATTGTCCCATGCCTTTGCTCTCCTCCCAGATAACATCCGGGCCCAGGCCCGTTCCATATTCTGATGTATAATAAGTAGAAGGGTTTTTACTTCGGGTTTTGCTACCCCACCGATCGTTCACCACTACTTCGTCTTTTACCGGCGATTCGTTAAAAAGCCAGGCCAGGGTTTCAGGGGAACGCCAGGCCGAATCGGAAAGGCTCCACTCCCCGTCGGAAAAAATGATGGAAGGCTGGTATTTAGTAACCAGGTCTTTAAACTGGGGTATCATGAAAGAGTCTATATACCTGCGCTGATCCGTTTGCCATAAAGGGTTAAACCACTCGTATAGCGAATAATAATAACCCATCCGGATACCTTCTTTACGAACGGCGGTTGTAAGGTCGCCCAGCAGATCCCTTTTGGGAGTTCCCTGTACAGCATTCCAGGGTCTCTGGTATGCTTTACTTGCCGCCTCATTATTCCAGAGGCAATACCCTTCGTGGTGCTTGCTGGTGAGTACTACGTATCTGGCCCCCGACCGCTTAAAGAGTTTTGCCCACTGGGCAGGATCGAACAGTTCGGCCTTAAACTGTTTTTCAAAATCTTTATAGTCGAAATCCTTACCATATACTTTATTATGAAAGGCTTCGGTTTCGTCGTGACTGTGCCTATTCTTATTTTTCAGTGTATACCAGTACCATTCCGAATATCCGTCTGGCCTTACCGGTGCGTATGAAGGCACGGCGTATACGCCCCAGTGGATGAAAATGCCGAAGCGGGCATCCTGGAACCAGGCAGGTATTTTGCGTTGGTTGAGAGAAGACCAGTCTGAACTATACTGCTGTTGTGCTTTGGCCGAGCCGAAAGAGCATATAACAAACAATATGATCTTTACATGTAATAAAGGGGAATTAGATGACATAAGGCTGAATCGATTGGTGAGCAATTGATGATAATTTACTATTTTCACTACATATATGATGTACAATATTAAGAACTTACTTCTATATATATTATTTTGCTTCATTTCTTGCGTACTGATGGCACAAAATTCTCCCAACACGATGCCACAAACCGTGCTTGTAAAAGATACATCGGCGCAAAGAGACCTGATAGACGTAGCTAAAGACGTATTTAATATTAAGCCGGGCAAATTAAGGGAGGAACGCGAAAAAAAAATCTATTTTACCTTTCTACCTTTTAGCGCAGCCCCCGGCGGCACAGGCCGGGCACTGATCACCAGTACAACCGCCGGTATTTACCTCGGTTCGCGCAAGAACACTAATAAGTCGAGTGCAACCTTTACGCCATATTGGAACTTTAAGAAGCGTTTCGGGCTTCCCCTTCGCACTAATATCTGGTTTCCCCGCAATGCATGGTATATCCCCGGAGATATTCGGTTCCTGGTGTATCCCCAATATACCTGGGGACTGGGAAGTAAAAATGATTACAAAGAGCGCACCCTCGTAAGTTATAAATACATCCGCTTTTACCAGCATGGTCTCAGGCGCATTAAGCCTTATTTTTATGCGGGCATCGGTTATAACCTGGATTATCATTTTGGCATCAGCATCGACGATACCATTAACCTGCAAAAATTTACCGGGTATGATTATGGTACAGGAAGAAACTCCCTGTCGAATGGTTTCAGCTTAAACCTCCTTTACGACTCCCGGAATAATGATCTCAACCTATTACCGGGTATTTATGTAAATGCTATGTACCGGATCAACCCAGGGTTTATGGGAAATGATAAAGACTGGAGATCCCTTTATATAGATGTCAGGAAATATATCCGGGTAAATCCGAACCGGCGTAATCAACAAAACCTGCTGGCTTTATGGTCATATTTCTGGACTGCATTAGATGAGGGCGCCCCCTACCTGGACCTTCCAAGCACCGGCTGGGACCCCCATAACCGGTCGGCCCGGGGTATTGACCAAAACCGTTATAGGGGAAGATCGCTGTTTTACCTCGAAAGCGAGTACAGGAGGGATATTACCCGGAATGGACTTTTTGGTTTCGCAGTGTTCAGCAACATAAATAGTGTAAGCGGTTCCGGAACATTATTTACGTCCTGGCACCCAGCGGTGGGTGCGGGTTTGCGCATCAAGTTCAGCAAAGTATCCAATACGAATATTGCAATCGACTATGGGGTAAGCAATGGATTCAAGGCTTTAATACTGAATATCAGTGAGGCCTTTTAAAGTCCGCGTAGTCTCCACTTTACCGGTTCCGACAGTTTGGTGGAATCCAAATGAAAATCGAGCGTTTGTTTAGTACCATCGGGCAGGGTAGCAATAGCCTGGTAGTGTCCATAAAACCCCCTGAATGCGGCACGGCCTTTTTTATCCGTTACGAGGTTAAGATTTTTTGTCATCCAGTCGTTTTTTATCAGTTTCAGGAGGCGGGTATATACCGGCTTGGGATTAAACTGCGCATCCATAAGCCCGCCGCCTTTCAGCCATATCATTTTATCGCTCAGTCCCCACCAGTGAATAGAGGTCATTGACGGGTGGCCGAATGCAAGGGTATAAAATTGTTCGGCGAATTCCGCCTGTGCTTCTTCTGTCCATAGGCCTTCGCGCCAGCCGCCTGTAATGGGCTTGCCG
>JANNOM010000090.1:0-5626 GCA_031399065.1 Chitinophagaceae bacterium | reverse complement strand
GGTTCCTGGGCGGACCTTCGGGCATGGGTGCTGCTAAAGGGGTCACCGCCTCCACGCTGGGTGGTATGTCGGCCCTGGCCACCGCGCTGACCAATTACTTAAGCGATCCGGGCCGGGGGGCCGGCACAACTCCCAAAGCCTATATCAACTACATCCTGTTCGACGAACGGTTCCAGTTCGTGAGCGGGGGCTATAGCCGGGTAGGTGCAGTCGGTATGCGGAAAGACCACTATACCGCCGATGGGATTTTACAGAACATCCCGGTCACCAAAAATGGGTATCTTTATGTGTATTGTAGTAATGAGAGCCCGGTAAAGGTGTTCTTTGATAACCTGCAGGTGGTACATACCAAGGGGCCGCTGATCGAAGAGACGCATTACTATCCGTTTGGACTCACCATGGCAGGCATTAGCAGCCAGGCGGCGGGGAAGCTGGATAACAAGTATGAGTACAACGGGAAGGAGAAGCAGGAGAAGGAGTTTGTGGATGGGAGCGGGTTGGAACTGTATGATTACGGAGCGAGGATGTATGATCAGCAAATAGGTAGATGGCAAGTTATTGATCCGTTAGGAGAACTGGGACGCCGTTGGAGTCCCTACAATTATGCGTTCGATAATCCCATACGATTTATAGATCCGGACGGTATGTGGTCGACTGACGCAAATGGAAACATGAGTACCAGTGACTCCGAAGATATAGGCGGATTCTTGACTTATTTAAATAGCTTGGCGGCGGAAGCATATAATACAATGTCACCTGATGATATAATTATAAACGGAAAGCAAGCAGGTACAAATCTTAACGCTATTTTAGCTATTATTAAGACTGATCAAATAAACGCTGAAATTCAAACGAATCTCCCTGCACCATCATTGGATGTAGTAACCAACAAGCCAATGGGCCCTATAACGATAGATTTACGTTCTGTAAATTTAAAGGCCAGCGATGCTTATATGGTTAGTTTTGGGGCCGATTTTGCTTTAGGAGGAGGTCTCGGAGGTGGATTGCAAGCTGTTGTCATTAATAGTGGGGAAGATCAAGGTGTGTATGCATATAGTACATTTAATTTAAATACGGGTTTAAACGCTTCAGTAGGAGGTGTAGCTGGCGACATTGATTTTAATGAAAGAAATAGTCAAGGAAATAAACTTAATAGAAATACCTTTACCGGTAGAGGAGAATCTGTATCATTAGGAATATCTATAGCGAGTGGAGCGTATGTATATGGGAATACTGATGGACAGTGGCATGGTAATCCTCTACGAAATGATAAGCTTTATTCAGGAATTTTAGGAGGGTTAGCTACTGGTGAAAAGGCGGGTGCTCAGCTAAGTTTTTCTAATACAAACTTACTCGGAGGGGTTAAATTTAAATAGCATTAATATATGGTATGTATCAATCAAATCAGCAGTTTTGTAATTTTTTGTTATTCAATGCTGGCAGATGCTAAAATGACGAATGACGATGGCATAATGGATAGATATAAAATAAAAACTGGCATAATTTATTACAACTCATCCCATAACATACACCCGGTAAATAAATCAACAACTCTTTACTTTGACGAGTATGGTAAAAAGGAAGTAGTTACAATAGAATCTATGATAGTAGATACTAAAATATTACAGCAGATTGTAAAGCTAGGCGACATTCAATACATGATGATGGATAGCGTGCAATGCATAAAAGCAAATCGGAAAAAGAAATTTAGCATGGACAATTTAGATATTGACTTACTTAATGATCAGAGTGTAAAGGACTATGGTATTAAGAATGAGGGCGAGACGTTTTTTTTAGGAAAAAAATGTGATAAATATACAATTAACGGTCAGGAAGGGAGGATAAGAGGAGAAGTATTATATTGGCAAAACATTCCTTTACGGATCGTTCTTAACAAAAATGGCATTCAGGAAACAACTGAAGCATATAAGATTGTAACCGATCAGATTATACCGGATAAAATCTTTGATCTTCCTAAGACCCAAGAAATTATAGATATGACATCCATTGACAATAATTAGTTTTCACGCAAATGATATACTATCAAATTATTTAAGCTATCGTTTTTATAATAAGTAGATTTAAAGTCAAAAACGACCCCTTCATAGCTACTATAGATTATCGTAAAAGACAGATTTTCGTTTTTTACGAAAAAATCTAGAAATATAAGACCTTTATTAGCTTTCAGTCTATCAGCTTTAATTGGCGTTAATTTTTTAAGTTGTTGACTTATCTTTATCAGATCTTTTTTATCATAAATTGTAATTATGCTGCCCCCTTTTACAACTTGAAGACTATCAATATTTGATGCATCAAATAGTAAAGGATTAATGACAGTGCTAGGTTTGATAAACGTCCATAAAACAAAGATGGCCATACCCATTACCGTATATCCTAATATCATGTGGTATTTATATGAGGTCTTCATATTACTGGTGCGTGTAACTAGAGTCGCAGTATTCGCTTAAAGAAACAATTAAGTAATAAAGATAGTGGATAAATGGCGGTTTCAAATATTGTCTTCAAAAGATTTTGAGGTATAAATCTCTCGTAGACCAGATATAAAATTGTTTGAACTCTGTCCAGTCACCCCGGGATGACTGGACAAAGTTCGAACCGGTTTATCTTTAATTTAGGAGAAACTTATAAATTGAAATCAGTAGTAATGCGCTAGGTAGTCACAAAAAGTATTACATAGTTAAACATAACCATACGCTACTCACCGATATGGTTATGTTTGAATGGTTCGCTTCAGAATATTCGTTAATTAAATCTGAAAGATAGGGTTTAGAAACTTAGCGGATATTGAGGAATTATTGATGAATGATTTAGAAGGTATTAGCTCAATAGAGAAAATATGGATTTGATTTTATTATTATTTTTTGTAGTAGCTATGCTAATATTTGATCATTAAAGGTTTAACATAAAACGCGCTCTTCGCCGCGACTATTACCGCAATGTATATCTCAAATCCGATGCATGGCAACGTAAGCGTTCCATAGTACTAAAGCGCGATGGTTGGCAATGTGTACACTGCGGTGCAAAAGCCACTCAGGTTCACCATAAAAGATGCGCAAAAAAGGATATTGGTAATGAGCCCATCGAATGGCTCGTCTCAATTTGTAACGCTTGCCACGATTCTAAGCATCCTAAATAAAGTTTTAACCGATTTGCTGCTTTCGAAAAGGAGAACAAAACCTTTTTTGGCATCTCGAAAACACCTTTTCTTTTCTAAATCGAGCGCATCCTGTCGGATTCCCCGGAAGTTGACCATTGAAAGTTAGAAAAATTGTTTAACTTAAATGATATAAATTACGAAAAAGACAAGATTTACCGAGACACAGATTGTCTCGATCCTCAAATAACAAGAAGCTGGCAGATCGGTTAAAGATCTTGCCCGCGAGCATGGCATCAGCGATGCTACTTTTTACAATTGGAAGGCAAAGTACGGTGGAATGGAAGCCAGTGATGTGAAGAAGATGAAAGACCTGAAAGAAGAGAACAGTCGTCTCAAGCGCATCGTGGCTAATATGACGCTGGAGATAGACGCAGTGAAAACGTCCTGGAAAAAAAGTACGGCGGCCTGACGATAAACGAGAGGCGGTAGAATGGCTGGTGCGGGAAAAATTAAGTATTCGTCAGGCCTGTAAGCTGTTATCGCTACCTAGGTCTTCTATGGCGTATAAAAGAAAGCCCAAAGACGATCACGCATTGATAGAAGCATTGCAGGAGTTGGTGACAAAGCATCCTTCGATCGGATTCTGGAAGTGCCATTACCGATTAAGAAGAAAAGGTATCATCTGTAATCATAAGCAATTGTACCGGATTTATAAGCTATTGCGCCTGAATGTAAGAAGAAGGATGAAACGAAGATTGCCCCAGCGCGTGAGAGAGCCCTTATTTGTTCCGGATGCCATTAACCGTTGTTGGAGTATGGACTTTATGAGTGACTGCCTGGTAGATGGGCGGAAATTCAGGGTACTTAATATCATCGATGATTACAATCGGGAATCACTGGCCCTTGAAATAGACACTTCATTGCCAGCATTACGGGTGATCAGAGTGTTGGAGCGACTACCTCAAAGTCGTGGCAAACCCGCAGTAATACGCATCGATAACGGCCCAGAATTTATCAGCGACAGGCCGGCGCAGTGGTGCAAAGCCACTGATGTTAAACTATTGTTCATCCAACCGGGCAAGCCGGTACAAAATGCTTTTATTGAAAGAAATAATGGCTCGTTAAGAAAAGAATTACTGGATGCGTATTTATTTTTCAGCCTAGAAGAAATCAGGATCATGGCAGAGGAGTGGCGGCAGGATTACAACTGTCAAAGACCACATCAATCGCTGGGTTTTGTTCCTCTCGCTGAATATATTTAATCCGTTTCCCTGTGATTACTAAAAGCCCAAATTTCTAATGAATAGTGGCTCAATTTTAAGGGGAGCCGACAATGGGAAGCAGTGTGTATAAAATTTCCTAACTACTCATGTAGACCTTCTTAATCTTCTGACCCATATTTGCTAAGCTAATAATTGAAGTGATGTTTAAATAGGAAAGCCATGAATGCTTATTTAGATTATAATATTTTTACTGCGATTTCACAAGGTGAATATAATATAGATCGTATTCGCGGTATTGATAGGGGTATTACTCATTTCCCTTACTCAGCCGCTCATATTCAGGAAGCTGATAATATCAGCCACACAGATCCACAACAACGCAACCGTTTTATTGATGAGCGATTGACCACCATCCGCCAGGTGTCAAACAACTATTATATCTACTATGAGTTGAAGACCAATCAGATCCACTTTTTAAAAGAAGATCCTTGTAACGTGCTGGAAACTATTCGGGAATACCCGATTGCACAAACATTTATGCAGGTCTTTACGAGCTTCATTTCCCCTGAACAAAAAAAATCATATCGGGACGCCATGGGTATTGATCCGCGGTTACTAAATAATTACCAGCCGACAGATGTGGTGGAACACCTCAATCAACACTTAATTATACTGGGAAACTACAGCTTTATCGACGTAATAGATACAGCTATGTCCCACTTCCCGCAGGACGGCACATATGGTCTACATAATAAAATTGCCGCCGTATATGAACTCTTGGATCTCATGGGATATTGGAAAGACAAAGAATCACTGACTTCTAACTATGCCCGTCTATGGGATGCGAGCCATACGCATTATGCCAGTTATTGCGATTATTTTATTTCCGATGATAAGCGAACCCGATATAAAGCTAAAGTAGTCTATGATTTGTTTAAAATCCCCACTAGAGTGTTTCCCTCATCCGGTTAACTGATTGGTGCTTTTGGAACTACAGTTATTAATAAAATCAACAATATACGGGGCTGGCTGCTGGGGGTTAATCGTAACTATCTGACTACGGATAACGACAGTAAGTTCGGCTTCGAGCTGGGATACGATAAGGTCGCTACGACCGTAGGAGCGGCTAACGGCCAGGCATTCTCCGCCCCGCAGTACAACGGTAATATCAGCGGGATGCTCTGGCGCAGCATGGGCGACCCTGAAAAGCGCAAATACGATTTTAACTACGATGCGGTGAACCGGCTAACGGGGGCCAACTTCAACCAGTACCAGGGTACCCTAT
>JANNOM010000012.1:0-21209 GCA_031399065.1 Chitinophagaceae bacterium | reverse complement strand
TCCAGCCTTATATTCATTCGCACCCTATAGGTGGAGGATTAGGCACGTCGGGACCTATAGGAATGAAAAATGTACCTCATCATCCGTTGGCCAAGTTTGCTACAGACAGCGGATACGTAAAATATGCAGTGGAGTTGGGTTGGATAGGGCTCGCTATTATTTGTTTTTCCTACTTTATCATACTTCGGAATGCTATCAACGAGTATTTTTCGACGCAGGAAAAAGACATAAAAACACTGATGGGTGCGTCGGCATCGTTTATTTTCAGTTTTTATGTAGCACAGTACGCGCAGGATAGCCTCGGTCAGTTGACAGATATCGTGGTTTATTTTCCTGTTATAGCATTTACACTAAGAGGAAGTTCCCTGGAGGGACGTACAGATAAGCTAACTATATAGTAGTTGCTAACGGTTTTTCCGATCTGATCTCCACAGATTTGGGTTTTTGATAAGAGAATAAAAACCATCCGTATTTTTTGAGCAAAAGATTATAAACTACTATTGGCAGCACTATACCGAAAACTATACCCGAAACCAACAAAAGTACGGGGTTGTATAAATGCAGGAATTTTGTAAGAACAATCCTGATAAATGCCGAAGCGATCACATGCATAACATATATATAAATGGAATGATAGCCTAAGGTCCGGAGAAAGCATAATATGTTTTTCTGCTGCAGGCGAAATGCGATGATAACCATCAGCAGGCACCCGGTAAATACAATGGGTAACCGTTCTATACGACTGATTGGATAGTTAAGATAATAAAACTGTGTAATCAGGAATAACGGTAAAACGATAATTATCATGATGTTACGGACAAAAAGCCTGTAAGTGCTGTCTTTCAGAAAAGCCCTGCTGAGAATATCTCCCACAACAAAATACAGATAAAAATGCATCCAGTCAGATAATATGCTGATTCCTGTAAGCGTGGGGGCAACAAAATAAATTATTAAGGCCGATGTGAGATGTGCCCAATCCGGAAGACGGATCTTCTTTTTTATTACCAGAAAAATAATAGCGGAAATAAACAGTGCCGGGAAATACCAGAACTGGTCTATCTTAATAGGATTATATAAAATGTATAGGTAATCTTTGATTGTTCGGTCGGCATTCACATATGTGTTATCGCCGCTTATAATCGAAGAGTAAGGCACCAGGATCTGTAACGTTACCTGAATGAACGACCAGATAAAGTATGGATACATTAGTTTGTCGAACTTGACGGCAACCAGATCGCCAGGCGATCTTTTAGCCAGGCTTCTGCTAATGAAAAGTCCGGAAAGCATAAAAAAAAGTGGCATCCGGAAACTGAAAAAGATCATGTTGGCATATACAAGTGGCTGGGGGATAGCTATCCCATTTCTTTCGATGCCGATAAAGACATGCCGGTAAACTACTAACAATATTGCTATTCCTTTTAGATAATCGACCCATGGCCACCTCGACTCATGTAGTGAAGGAGTATTAAATGCTTTACGGGCCCATTTTGTAATATTATATTGCAAGCTATTAAGTAGAAGTTATTTGGTGGACGTAACTATTTTGCTCTGCAAAATAGCAGTTTCCAGGTTGATTCCAATCATACTTTCAATTTCCAGCCTGACGAGGTCTTTTTGTAGCTCCAGGTTAATAATGGTAGCGAGCTGATTGACGTAGGTTTTTGAGGTGTTTGAGTATCCTTCGAGGCTAACCTTTCCTTCAGAAAATAGTTTTTCTGCCTGGAGAAAAAGTGCCTGCTGCTCGTCCGACAATGCGCTTTGCAATACGATCAGCGAGGAAAAACTTTTATATTGACGGTATTTAGAAAGTACATCCATTTTTATAGATCTTCTCAATTCCTCCTTAGTATTCTCATTGACCTTAACATTTTCACGGGCTGTTTTAATATCTGCCCCTTTGGAGAAAAACATTCCTATCGGTAGGGTTAATCCAAAAAAGTACTTGGGATAAACAAACGTATTGTTGCCGCTTTCTTTTGAAAAGGTCTGATCATTGTAATTAAGAGAGATATTCAGCAGATCGAACCATGAATTTCTTGCTTTTTTAACCTGCAGTTTATTTTTAATGATCTCATGGTCGGCATTTTTATACATAGGCCCGTCAAGTGCCAGTTCTACCAGTTTGTTTTCCACCAATGTGTCAGAAATAGCACTATCGCCTCGTAAGAGCTCGGATCTAAGGTTTTTATTTTGCGCAATACTATTATTCCATACTGCTAAAACTGCGAGGCATGCCAAAATAATATGTTTTTTCATGTAGTGTAGATTGGGTTAGAGTTATTAATCTGCATTTATATCTTCGAGATCGACCATGTTTAAAACAGCCCCTAAAAATTTATCCTTCGAATCAGTAAAAAAAGCAGCCGATTGTTTATCGATTTCCTTTACCGTCTGGCCCGCCGAAAACACCCCTATGATCCCTTCTACATAAGAAGCGAGTTCTTTACTATCGGTAAAATCATTCAACGGCGGACCTTCCAGGAAAATATAGTCGTACTCAGTCGTTAATAGTTGAAGGTATTTCAATATATTCTCGCCCTTCAATACCTCAGACGGAGTATAATCGCCACCTTCGCACCCAAGAATAAATATATTTTCACCTTCCACTTTTTTAGAAGCGTTTCTCACTTCCTGGAGAACGGCATTATTGTCCTTATTAGCCAATTCTATATTTTCGAACACCGGCTTGCCCTCCATCTGAATGGTTAGGTCATTATTACAAAAGTTGGTATCGATCACCAAAACCTTTTTGTTATTCACGCTTAGACTGTAGGCTATTGCCTGAATGATCGTTGTTTTACCCTGTCCTTTTTTTGTACTCGTAAAAAGGAATATTTTTTTCCCGCTTCTTTCTATTTCATATCGGAGTTTGCGCAATGACTCACGGAATACATTATGCCGCTTATTCCCTTTTTGTAATTTATTTAAACCATCGTTTGCTTCCGACATCACCACCTCTTTAATGGTGTGACTCTTGAGATCAGCAAAATTGATCATGCTGATCATTTTTAAATTCATGGTTTTGGTAAATATAGTAGGAGATTTTATGGACGAATCCATGTAAGTCATAAATACTAATACCAGAATGGTGGTAAGAAAAGCACCCGTACCGCCTAAGCCCACGATCAAAAGCCGTTTAGAAGGTTCGGGTTCAATAGCTGGTTGTGCAATGGCTATTTGTCGTAGATTATTTACAGTTGAGGTAACATCGATAGCGTCATTGTATTTTTGTTTGGCGGCCAGGTATTCTTTGGTAGACAGTTCGGCGTCTTTACGCAAGGTTTCTACCATGGCTCCCTTAGAGGCATTCTGTTGAATATTTCCTTTTAATATATTAATCTTTGCTTCTATGGTGGCTATATTAGCCGTAGAAGCCATAACATCCGTTTCAATATCATTTTTTCTATCAAGCAACGATGATTTCGTTACAGAACCGGTATTGTTATCATCCGTGCTGCGCGACTGTAAATTGATGATCTTATCCTGGTATTGCGATTTTAACTGGTTATACCTGTTCAACAGGCTTTTATCTTTAGATCCGTCATTTACATAAGCCATATAGGCTTCGTTCATCGACTTTTTTAATAACAAAATTTCATCATTGCTGGCATCCGGGGGTAACGTTTTGCCTGGAGTTGATATATTTGCGATCCGCTGATTAACTTTTCGTAGCTCGTAACTCAGGCTGGTCTGTTTACTTTTTTCTTCTGTAAGTACTTTTTCCAGGTCTGTAATTACATCCAGCTTGCTGCTGCTTTCCATTGATACATCTATAAGCCCTTCGCTTCTAAGCAGCGAGTTCTTGGCATCCAGTTCAGCTTTCCGTTTTTCCATCAGGCTTCGGAGGGTATCGATAGATTCCTGCGATTTATTGCTGCGCTGCAGACCGTAATAGCTGATCAGTTGCTGGTAAGTAGCATTTGCGACATAGGCCGATAACTCCGGATTTTCGGACGTAAAGTCTATCTGGAGATAATCGGTGCGTTGAAGGCGGTAAATGGAAAGTCCACGCATGATACCTGTAAAATCGTACCCATACAGTTTAAGAAGTTCAAGCAGCTTTTTTTCTTCCGGGTTATAAGAGGTGAGGATGCTGAGCGTCTCCAGCTTTTGCCGGTACACTTTTACTGCTTCATTTTTATTAACAGCCTGGTACACCGGGGATTTTTTTGCATCATCGTCCAATACTCTAAACGGTTTATCACTCGTCATATCGTGAAGGATAAGGCGGCAGGATAAAAGATTGATGAAGGAAGGGGAGAGGCAGGTAACGATGATATTATTAAATTTTACATCTGTTTCCAGGAGGTTGACATTGTCCTCGTTCACATTAATTTCATCGGAAACACTAAAGCCGGTAGATAAACGTGTGAAGGATTTGTAATTTTTTTTCATTTCCATAGTAGCGAAAAATGCTACCAGTGCAGCTAAAAAACCTGCCCCGAGAATCAGCCATTTACGTTTTAGCAAGACTCTCAATAAATAAACAAGGTCCATTAAGTACGGTTTTGAACAAATATAACCTAAAAACGGACTTAATATTGTCTAACGGTAAACGTTTAGGTAAAAATTACAGGTGAAATAGGTGATAAAATGTACCGCCAGGCTGGTTTCGGATATGGTACCTCTTAGTTAAGACGTTTCAACTTCGATTGCCAGGCAAACATAAAATACGGGCGCTAAGAGGCTAAACGGGGAAAGAATAAGCTAAATTTGTATGTTTGTGCCAATGAGAAATGATTGTGATATTATTTGTTTTACCCTGTCCAGATGGGATGCAGGTATATCTTCGCCTGCTTTGTCGCTAGCAAAGGAATTTGCTAAAAATAACAGGGTGTTTTTTATAGAACATCCCTTTTCCTGGAAAGATTACTGGGTATACCGGAATACGCCATATATAAAATCCCGTCATAACGCCCTGCTCTGGAAAAAGAATATCTATTCTCAACCTGATTCATTGCCGGAAAATCTTAAAATAGTTACCGCAGGACTCACCCTCCCCGTTAATTCTTTGTCCCCCGGGTATTTGTATGAAAAATTATCGGCCTATAATGATAAAATCGTTTTGACGACAATCCGGAAAGTGATTAAAGATTATCAGCTTAAAAGATTTATTTATATCAATTTCTTCGATCCGTATTTTGTCCGCAGCCTGCCTGCCGATATCCGTCCGGTTGTAAGCGTCTATCAGTCAATGGATGATATTTCCCAGGTATCGTATTCGAATCGTCACGGCACCCGGCTGGAAGAAGAAATCATCCGGAACTTCGATCTTACGCTTTGTACTTCCAAAGAGCTCACCCGATTAAAGTCGGCGTTTTCCTCCAACGTTCATTTTCATCCTAACGCGGCAGATACAGATATTTTTAATACAGCCGTTACGGAGACCTTACCCAGACCAGCCGAACTGAAGGCAATAGCAGGTAAAATTATTGGGTTTACAGGCAGCATAGAATACCGGTCAGACTTTGAATTGATTAAAAAGATAGCATTACATCATCATGATAAAACACTTTGCTTCGTAGGCCCAATACTTGGAGAAGAACTGGCAGCATCAGGCATAGATAAGTTACCCAATGTTATTTTTACCGGGTCAAAAAAAATCGGCGAACTGCCCGCTTATCTGCAGTACTTCGACTGTGTAATAATTCCTTACAGGAAAACGGTACTTACAAAGAGCATTTACCCGTTAAAGATCAACGAATACCTGGCGGCGGGCAAGCCGGTAATAGCCACTCACTTTTCTGAGGATATCTATACATTCCGGGAGGTAGCTTATATCGCGGACAGTCACGAAGAATTTTTACAAATGATTGACCAGGCTATTTCAGAAAACAGCGCAGAACGGATTGAGGCCCGGATGAAAGTGGCGGCGAAGAACTCCTGGAAAATAAGGGTAGAGGAGTTTTGGAATATTATCTCCAGGCAGCCTTCAAAGCAGCATAAAGGGTGATGCGCTACGCCTGTGCCCGCTTTACTTTTTCCCAGGTGCCCGACTGACGGCGTTCCATAAAACGCACAAAGCCTTTTAATACAGATATATTCATAAAGACAAGGTAATAAGGCAGTTTTAATATTTTCAACGGACCTTTATCCGATGGAACGTATAACGCGAGCAGGGCCGCAGCGTAAAACAGGGACTGTAGCAGCAAGGTGACGGTAAAAGGAGTACTGGGGTAAAAAAAAGCAAGTATGATATTTGAAATCAAAGCGGTTATAAAGCATAGAGGGCTTAAGGTCCACCGCAGTACCCGGTGAGAAATATAAAGAAAGGAGAGACGCGGATATCTCCAGAAGGCAAAAAGGGGAGCAAGTATTTTTATTGCCTGAAATCCACCTGCGGCGATCCTGATCTTTCGTTTCTGTTCGTCTTTTAATGAAGCCGATGGCAATTCCATGGCGTATGCGCCGGGCTCATAAGCAATACGATATCCTTTCTGAGCCACTTGAAGAGACAATACAAAATCGTCAAGTATCACAGAATGATCTATCACATCATATAATTCTTTCCTAACAGAAAAAAGCTCTCCCGCGGCACCTACCACCGAATAAAATTCGGAATCGATTTTTTTAAGCAAAGCCTCGTATTTCCAGTAAAGCCCTTCCCCTGCGCCCACTTCATCCGTAGCGGATGCTGACGGTAATACTTTTTTTTCTCCGGCTACTCCACCTATCTTCCGGTCGTTATAGTGATGTGTTATTTTGGCTGTTGCGTCTTTATTAAGCAATGCATTAGCATCTGAAAAAATAAGAATTTCATTTTTGGCAGCTAATACGGCCCGGTTTACAGCGGCTGATTTTCCCTGACGTTCCGGTATGAATAAAAGATGTACCTGACTATATTTCGAGATAATTGAATTGGTGCCGTCGGAAGAGCCATCCGTTACAAAAATAAACTCGATGCGGTCTTTCGGGTAATCCTGATCCAGCGAATTGCGTAATTTTTCTTCTATGCAGGATTCTTCATTGTACGAAGCCACAATAAAGGACACATTGGGAAACCGGTTTTCTTCCGCAACAGATTTTTTAAATATTCTCTTGATGCGGTTGAAGCCCAGGGCGATTATCGCATATCCTATGTAATTATAAAATATAACGCTACAACTCAGTATAAAAACATAATACCAGATATACATGAAACTTAATTAGGATATGAAACGATTAATGAAACAGATAAAAGTATAAAATAATTTTTAACGGTCGTGCTTATATTTAACTAATTTTAAAAATTGTATAAAATAAAAAGTAGGTTAGCCGTTGCTTGCCATTTGCTTTAATAAATAACAATTTAATCCTGTAACGCCGTGCATTGCGCGATATTTTATCTGCTTAAAAAAAGGTTGTAATTATGCAGTCATGGAAACTGTTAGGTACTGATGGCAAAAGAATTCCTTACATAGTCTATATTTTAGGTGTTTGTTACATTGCGTTGTTAGCTTCATCGATACAGGCTGATGTATTTTTTTCCGGAGATGCAGGAGTGAAGTATATGGTCGTAAAGCAGATTCACGCGGGAGAGGGTTTTAAGTACCTGCATGTTACGCAGCCGGATTGGGTTAAAAATCTTTGGAAGGCAGGATTTTTCCCGCTCATACAACCGTTTACTTATCCCTCTACAGGGGGATATATCATTTCCTTTCCTCCTGCTTTTCAAATAATCAGCAGTTTTTTCTACGCCAGGTTTGGGGTTGCCGGCCTTTACATCATCCCGGTTTGCAGTATACTTTTATTATGGGCCTGGTTCTTTAACCTGTTGAACTATCTGAGTAAAGATGCCCGCAGGAAAGGCTTAATATTGTTTGTCCTTATTTTTTGTTCTCCGTTAACTGTTTACGCAGTAATTTATTGGGAACATACATTAGCGGTGCTTCTGTTATTTAGTGGTGTCGTTTTTATTCTTAAAAAAAGATCAGGTCTTTTAGCTGCGGTGGTTTTTGGTGCTTTATCCGGTATAGCCGTGTGGCTGAGGCCTGAGGCATTGGTTATGAATTTTATTTATGCGGTTGCCATACTGGTTCAATATAGAAAGCAGTATAAACGAAATAGTCTGGCCTTTCTCGCGCTGATGTTTTTGTGTATCTTATGTTTTTTTATAGTCAACCATTTTGTGTACGGTTCTTTTTTGGGTGCGCACAGTTACCAGATGGTGGAGGAGCATTCAGGTATCTATAAGTTATTGAGAGGAATCAAATATTTTGCTTTGCTTAACTGGATGCTATTCCATTTCTTTTGCATAGTATTGTTTTGCATCCCGGTATTTTACACGGTTTTACGAAAAAAGCCCTTTCAGCTAGGAACGTTGGAACTGCTCTGTGGTATTGCCTTGTTTTATTGCTTAACTGTTCCATTTATAGTCCCGAATATAGGAGGTGCGCAATGGGGCCCGCGATACCTTTTGCCGGTAATACCTATTATATTGATCATTTTGCTAATGGCATGGGAAAATAAAATTATTCTACTGCCTTCTTTTCTAAGGATCGTTGCCATCCCGGTTATCATTTATTCTTTGTATCTGAATGTTTACGAGGGTGGATTTAAAGCAATAATGTATGAGAATTACAATAGGGTAAAGCCTGCTCTGGAGTTTGTAAAACAGCAACAGGAAAAGGTCATCTTAGTCGATTCTGAATTTATCCCGATGGAAATGAGTGCCATTTTCGGGGATAGATATTTTTTCCTGGTAGTAGATAAAAACCGGTCGGATAGCCTGAATATGCTATTACACCAACAGGGCGTCAAAAGTTATATCTACATTTTTAATAAAATTACCTCGCCTGGCTTAATTCATATGCCAGGCTATGTTGCGAAAGAATTTGTAAGGAAAGGAAATTATACAATAGGTAAATATCAATTTAAGCCTTAATAGAACGTTCTTTATTGGTCCTTCTCTTATTCAGAAAAATAACAATAGCCTGGGCCAGTAACAACAGGAATAATGGCTGTAGTTCGTACCGGAACCGCATATTCTCGTAGTGTTCCAGAAGGGATCCGGCAGTAAATACATATGCTATAATAAGGATGATAAAACCATTTAAAATACCAACCCTTCTTCGGCGTATTATCTCCTTTACGGATACCCAGAAAGTAAAAACATAGAGTAGCATGTAAGGTATAGCGGAAAGGGTAAGCGCAATGCGCCGGTTTTGTTTGCCCGTTACGAAATGCGATAAGTTGAAGGAATACGCAGCATCATAATACATTAATTTCCTTGTCTGAGCCTCGGTGCCGGAATAGCGTGTGGCGGGTGCAAAGAAGATAACTGCCGATTGTGCTACATTCTTCATAAAAGCAACTGGTTGGTCCTTTATATGTTTTTTACCTGCTTCCATATATAGATCGGATACCTCTATAAAACTAATATGCTTTTCATTTTTAAAAGTGTCGTTTTTCATTTCCTGCAGCAAATCCCTGTCGTTAAGCCCTGCATATTTTTTTTCAAGATTTTTTTCTAGAAACCGTTTATAAGTGGATATTTCCTGAAAGGGCTCAACGGATTCGATGCGTGACGAATCAGTTATTTCATTATCATGAAAAATATTACGGGCTATATTCATTCCGATCCAGGTAGAGGTGGAGAATTTGCCGAAGAGCAGGTAATTTTTTAGGTACCAACTTCCGCAAAGCAGCACGGTTATAACACCTACAAACATTAATTTGGCTGCTCCTTGTTTCTTTAGATTGGCTCCGCAAACAAACACGGTTACAATAATCAGCAATATTACGTGGTACATGCTGCGGGTGAAGCAGATAATAGCCAACGGAAGAAAGAATCCCGTGGCCGTTTTCCAGTTGATGCCGTAAGTAAAGCGTGACAGGCTAAAAGCGCTGATCAGAAAAAAAAATGATATAAAACTGGTATAAAAAAGCTCATTTTCAAATACGATGGTGCCTGGACTTAACAGATATATAAGTGAAAGTATAAGTGCAATACGTTGATGCCCGGTTAACTGCTTCAATAAATGATATATCAGTAGTGTATTGGCGAGCGTAATCAGCTTAAATATACAGGCAAACACTCCGGCTGCGTGTTCATTACCGGCTAATTTCAGTATTACTCCCAGGAAAAGGTTAAATGCAGGGGGTTGAGTATGGTCGTACCAGACTCCCCTTAAAAGCTGGTTTTGTAAAGTCGCAATGTCAAGGTATTGCCAGTAACTGTATAAGGTGCTATAATCGAAGTGAATACCCAGTAAATAAACGATAAGCCGGGACAGTATAAAAATTAGCAGGATGAACTGTATGTTTTTGGAAAGGTTTTTTTTCGTATATACAGGTGGTGCTGTCATCATTGTGGTTTTTTACGTATCAGGCCATGTAATAAGTTACCCGATTTCGCATAAATGGTTTTGTAAGTGCCCCCAATATGTGCGAATACATTGGTGAGTTGCAGTCCTATTTCTTTCCGCATAACAAAATACCAGGCAGTAAAACTCAGAAGGTTTGCTATTAACGTACCGATGGCGGCACCGTAAAAGCCGAAACGAACCAGGCAAGCATAATTAATGACTAACAAGGCCATTAACGTAAAGACGTTCATTACGAATACGATCTTCGGTCTTCCTATGGAATTTAAAAGATTAGCGGCCTGGTGCTGCGCCGGCCTGAATATGCCTGTAATCATATATAGCTGCAATATGGTGGCGGCAGCAGCATACGAAGGGCCTGCAACGATAAAGGTTACAAAGCGGGGAAACAGAATGATAAAAATAGCGGTGGGAAGGGTAAAAGCGATCAGGATGCCGACCATTTTTTCAAACAGGTATTTTACCTTTTCCTTACCCTCTTGTATCGAAGCAACGGATGCTTTGGGAAAGATGATATCCGCGGCAGCGTAAGAAGGTATGTCGATAAGTACGTTGATACGGGATGCCACATTGTAATAAGCAACGGAGCCCGGGTTCATAAACCGGGCTATCATCAGCTGGTCGAGGTTGGTATAAATGGTGGCTACCATGCCCGACCCGAAAATATAACTGCCATAACCAGTAATTTTTTTTATCCAGAACAGGCTTGCTTTAAACTGGTATTCCAGGTATTTCCGTGTGAAGAGGTAAATTAATAAAGTGCCCGCTATCATGCTGAATGTCTGGTAAATGACAAGACTGGTAAGAGGCATGGGAATTTTCAAAAACCAGTACGCAAGGATAATACTAAAGAAAACGACCTGCCGCGCGAAATGCCCTGCGAATCCTCCTTTAAAATCGAGAAAAGACTGCTGGATAGATTCGAAGTGAGAAAAAAATATCATGGCGACCATACCAGGTATAAACCACTTTAACATTTGTGCAAGTATGGGCCCCGCGTTAAACCAAACTCCTAACGCCTGGGAGCATACAATAACCAGTATAATGAATACCAGGGTTATCAGGATGTTTATAAGTAAGGAAGAGGAAGCTATGATCGTTTTTTCTTTGTTGTCGGTACTTATGCCAGCATACTTTATATGAGCGTTCTTTAAAAGATTACTTTTCGTTGTTTCAAAAATCCCGGTTATGGTAAGAAACAGTGCCCATATTCCCAACTCCGTTTTAGACAGAGAACGGGTAAGCAAAACAAAATTCATAAAGCCGAAAAATGTGAGGGAAAAACGTTGCAGGAAGGTATAATAGGCAGACCTGATCCAGTATGATGAAAAGTATTTTTTCAAGCAGCATTAATTTATAAGATCATTCTTCTTCTCCGGTTCTGGGGGCAGTTTGCTTATTTTGGTGGACATTGGTAACAGGCTGTCTCTGATCATGAGGTCGACCATTGTTTTGCCACCTTTTAGATTGGCGTGTAAAAAATCGCTGAATGCGGTTCCGTCGTCAATGGAATGTCCATAGTTGTACACTTTACATCCAGTGGCTTCTTCCACCCGCTTCACCAACACGTCCAGATTTTTTACCTGGTAATTGGGAAAAAAAGGACCCAATACAAGTTTGACAGGCACATTTTTTTTGCGGCAGTAGTCCGTAAGGTTTTTAAGGTCCTGTACGTGTTTTTCAGGTACTTTAAAAGACACATTGTAGTTGGCGACATTCCTGGCCAGGCTATTACTGATCACCCGCTCCGTATACCAATCGTCGTCCAGTTTGTTACGGTGGTACATCGCGCGCTGAAACACTTCGTTGTTAAACCGGTATATGTGTGAGAAATGGGCGGCATACCACGTGTCTTCCGAAGTCGATTTAATGACCGAATCGATTCGCCGGGAATGCGGCATATAAGTCGTAAAGCCAGTTAATAATTTATCGTCTGACATTTCGACTATGCTTATTTCAACCAGCACCGTTTTAACATTGGGATATAAATCAAGATAGTCCTGCGTAACAACAGTCGCTATTTCGCTTGGCATACTATAGTAGCATACGCTGAATGTCTTTTTACCTGTCGCCTGCTCCATATAAGGCTGATAAAAATTGAGCCCCCGCGAGTTTCCTACGATAAGTATGTCTGCCTGCCCCTGATTACGGTACATCCTCGAATAGCGGAACTGGCTATTATCTACCTGTGATTGCAACAACCAACCAATCAGTCTGTCGCCGGCAAACAACACTATAAAAAATATTATTACCCATAGCCCTTTCTTCATAACTGGTAGTTCAATTAAAACTGGAAATAAATAAATGCATTTGACGAAAAAGTGCCGAACAACGCGATCATCCACAAAAGCCCGGAAAATAAAGTGATCCGGAGAGCGGGATGGTACAACTGCCTGTTATTCCATGCATAGTATTTGTTGGTAATTTCTATAGTTAATAACGCAATAAGTAAAATAAATCCTTTTACGATCTGGTACTTATTAAATGTGCTATCCCAGGTAAAATCTTCCAGGGAAATAATCTTACCGATAATAAGGTTGGCGACAGAGAAGCTTTTTGCGCCGAGACTGCCGGAACGAAAATAGATCCAGGCTACGGTGGTTAGTATATACACGATCAACATGCATATGGCACTATTGATAAATGCCGGCATCCTAGTCAGCTGTACAAATTTTCTCCAGACAGGGGTGGTAAACCGCTGTACTATCAGGTAAACGCCGTGTAAAAAGCCCCAGAATACAAAAGCCAGGTTGGCACCATGCCATAGTCCGCCCAGCAGCATCGTTGTCATATTATTTTTATAAGTGCTCCACTTGCCGTGCCGGTTTCCTCCGAGCGGTATATATAAGTAATCGCGCAGCCAGCTAGACAACGAAATATGCCAGCGTGTCCAGAATTCGCTGAAGCTTTGGGAAAAATAAGGAGTTTTAAAATTTTCAACAAAACGATAACCCATAATACGCGCCAGGCCGATAGCGATATCCGAATATCCTGAGAAATCGCAATATATCTGGAAGGAATAAAATATAACGCCTATCAGGAGATGAGAAGAAGAAAATTTGGAAGGATCTGCCCAGCACTGGTCTACAAAAGGAGCGAGCGAGTCGGCGATGGCCACTTTTTTAAACAGGCCCCAAAGTATCCTACCCAAACCGGAATTCAGATTATTCCAGTCGAAGGGTTTATCCGTATTCATCTGCGGCAAAAGGTCTCTTGCCCTTACAATAGGTCCGGCTACTAACTGGGGGAAAAGTGCTATAAATGCAGCAAATTTCAGGAGGTTTTTCTCCACCGGTATTTCCCTGCGGTAAATATCGATGGTGTAAGATAAGCTTTGGAAAGTATAAAAAGAGATCCCGATGGGTAGCATTATCTGCAACGTAGTTACGGAAGGCTGTAGGCCAAACGCATGCATCATGTTCACAAAACTGTCAATAAAAAAATTGAAATATTTAAAGCACGCCAGAAAGCCGAGGTTCATGATCATACTTAAAATCAGGTATGTCTTCCGCTGGGCGCGGTTCTCCGTCCTGCCGATCAGCTTGCCGAAATTAAAATCCATGAATGTGGAGATTATGATCAGACAAAGAAACCTGACATCCCACCATCCGTAAAAAACGTAACTGGCAACCAGTATCCACCACATGCGCCATTGACCTTTCAGCAAAAAATAAACGGGAAAGAATATTCCGGAAAAAATTAGAAATGTGATACTATTAAATACCATTGGGGCTTAGTTTGCTTTTAAGGGGTATACTCTGGAAACAAAGTAAGAAAAATCGACGTATGAGCCAAACGTATGTTTTTCTCAAATATAGAAATTCCTAATTATTCTGGATATTCGATTGAATTAACGACAAATTTATAGGATTATTATGTTTCTAAGCCAGGCAAAAACGGTGATCGGCGGATCAGACAGTTATTGCAAACCGTAGTTTATAGTATCATTGAACAAAGGGTAACAGTTGACTATTACCTGCCATAAACAGAGACATTAGCCCATTGAAGGAATTATTCAATAATTAATTCCATTCAAAAATAATGTTAATAAACACATACGAAAAGTCAGCAAAATTACCTATTTTGTGGCAACAATACCTACGAATTCAAGTCCAATTGAATTAACCTCCATCCAATCTCCGGGAAGCCTGAAACTGTTTAAAGTAATTTATTAAACATCGTATGAGCGCAAATTTTTACCTGAAGGCTTTTGTTTTATTTTCTTCTGTTTTCATGAACGTGGTAAGCCCGGTATCGGCTCAGTATACGGAGACGTTTGAAATTGGTATTACAGGAGGACAAACCTTTACCAGTAATGGCCTGGGCTTTACACTTACCAATGCATTGACGGTTCGCACAGCCGGAGGAACAGAGGGATATAATCAGTCAGCTAATTTTATTGAAAATACCGCATTTCCCGGTCCCCAAATAGGACAGACCAGCAGAATTACGACAGACGGGGGAGCGATTATAAACATAAAAAGTTTATTTCTTTTTGTATCCTTAGATGGAGGGGAAACACCAAGTACTGATGGATCCAGCTCTGTTAGATTCGTGGGTAAATTAGCCGGAGTAACGCAATTTACCGTTATTAAAACAACTGGTTTTGTTACCAATTTTACAGCGCCTGGAAACGGTTTTGGTTTTGTTGATTTTCTGACAGAAGGCGGCCAAAATGTTGCCAATAGTTCTATTGATGAATTAGAGATAACGTTACAAGGAACCTTCAACTATCTTGCAATAGACGATTTCAGCTGGTCCATGGTAATACTTCCCGTTAGCCTTTCTTCTTTTACAGCAGCACTCGAGAACGAAAAAGCGGTAATTAACTGGCGTACCAGCCAGGAGATCAACAACAGCCACTTTACGATCGAGAAAAGTACCGATGGAACCAATTTCACTTTAATAAGAACAGTTCGTGGAAGGGGCACTTATAGCAATGTCTCTGACTATAGCGTTACCGACCAAACACCGGCAAATGGCATCAATTATTACCGGCTAAAACAGTACGACTTCGACGGTAAAGTTAAAGATCATGGAGTACGTACTGTTACTTTCAACGGCAGCTCGTACAACTTAAGGGCATACCCCAATCCGGTGGTTAATAATGTATTCACGCTGGAATCCAGTGAGAATAATATGGGTCTATCGTATACTATTACAGATATTTCCGGGAGAAGGCTGACTGCTGGACGAATAAACCAGGAGCGTCAATCGGTGGACATTACCAGCTTACCGAAGGGAATATTCATATTGCAACTAACGAATGGAAAAAACATTAAACTACTTAAAAAATAACGTTAATCAATCCGACTATTTATAAGTAATTTTAAATAATACCTGCCTTTGGGCTTGCTGTACAACCCCCCTGTTGAAATAACGTAATTTACGGTTAATAATCCGTACCTGATATGCTTAAAGGTTCTTATCATGGTATATAAACAAGTTTTACTTTGTGTTCTGATGCTTAATGGCATGGTAGTAACAGCCCAGAAAAAACTGGTTATTATGGGCTCGTCTACTGCCGTAGGAAATAATGCCACGGCCGGTAATTCATGGGCGCAAAAAACGACAGCGTATTTTAATCAAAACACATCCGATGGACTCGATACCATCGTAGAAAACATAGCGCGTGGATCACAAACTACCTATCAACAATTGCCAACAGGCTCCATACCTCCACCCGGGCGACCGTCCCCTGACCCATTGCACAATACAACACTGGCGCTTAGTCTGAACCCAGATGTTGTGATCGTGAATCTTCCTTCTAATGACGTGGCTAATGGTTTTTCTAAATCGGAGTTTATGAATAATCTGCGTACCATATTTAATACGATCAATGGAGCCGGAGTAGTATGTTATATAACCACCACACAGCCAAGAACAGAGTTGACCAATTTTAGTTACCGGGATTCACTGCGTACATTGTTTGACTCTATTAACAATACTTTCGGAATGTATGCTATTGATTTCTGGAGCGACCTCGTGAGTACGGACGGCACCAATAATTTTACTAGCGAAGTTTTTTCTGATGGAATACACGTTAACAACGCCGGGCACGCCTATCTTTTTAACCAGGTAAAAAACAAAAACATATTTTCTGGTATAGTTTTGCCGATAAAACTAAAAAAATTTACTGCCCGACTCATCAGTGAGTCAGTACAGATTAAATGGCAAACCGACCTGGAAGAAGCCAATATCGTTTTCGAGCTCGAGCGGGGCAATGGGAGCGGCCGATTCAATAGTATCTATCGAATAAAAGCAAGTGGTGGTGCAGGAGTAAAAAATTATGAATGGATAGATGCGCATTTACTGCCTGGTACCAATGTTTACCGGCTAAAAGTGGCTGAGTCGGGAGATAAATATTTTTATTCTCCTACAGAACGTATTAAAAACCGGTTAGGTGAAATGGCTATTTCACGCATCGCAGCAATAGCAGGGAATTTAACGGTAGAAGTTGCTAATCCTTCCAAAACTCCTGCGTTTATTGGTATATACAATTTATCAGGTATGCAGCTTCATAAACAAGCACTTCAGGCATCCCAGGTAAATCAAAAGATAATTATACCGGGTACTTACATTGGAGCAGGCCTGCTGATAGTTAAACTGGAATCATCAAATGGGGACGTTATTGTCAGGCGTTTTTTTAAGTAATTAATTGATCAGTGATAAAGTATTATCGAAAACCGACATATTAAATGCATTTTATTTTTTTAGTAAAAACACGAATGATATTTACGTTTTAAGTATAAAATTTTTATCTAAATAAGGAATAACATTTATGAAAATGATCAAGTCTGTTTTTCGGCAATATATTTGTGTACTTCACCGTTGGAAATCGAATGTTCATAATTATCAGGGTTTATTGGATAATTGAATCCCCGAAGAATTGCGAGTGTGAAAAAAAATCCGCAATTTGCTGATGAAAGAAAATAGGATTGCACCCATAGAAAAATAAACGTTCGTTTATATAATGTGTGATCAATGAAATACAACCCTGACGTACTAAAAAAAAGCGTGAAAATAATTAATTGCGGGTACTTTTTAAAAATGATAAAGTTCCCGCATATATCCCTAAGAATCCACAAATCCAGTATCTATGAATGCTACCCTGACTAGGATGTCCAAAATATGGGCATTCGCACTACTACTACTATTTCTCACCCCTGGGAGCAGTCTGCTCGCTCAGCAGGTGTTGACCACACTCACAACTTTTAACAGGAACGCTTATGTTCATGTACCCGGGGAGTATGCTACCTCGGGCTCAAAAACGTATCCACTCATACTCTTTTACCCAGGCTTGGGAGAAGCAGATGGGCCTGCCAACAGGATGTTGAGTTATGGCCCTTCTAAATTTGTAGCCGAGGGGCATAATATGGAATTTATGGTGGATGGTGTGTTGGAAAAGCCTATCGTAATTTCCATGCAACCTGGACTGTGGCCGGCTCCCGGCTTTTTGAACCAGGTATTGGAAGATATTTTTTCCAGATACAGAGTAGATAGAAGCCGCGTGTATCTTACTGGCCTGTCCATGGGTGGACAGGCAGCCGAAGTTTACGTGTTGGCCGATTCCAATTATTCAAAAAAAGTGACAGCGGTAGTGGCCATGCATGCGGTAACAGTAAACGCCAACGATATGGCGAATCCTTATGCTGTTCATGGTGGTAAATATTGGGGTATCGAAGGTATAAACGATTTAAGAGGTTTGGGAGATATCGCCAATGCAATGAATGCAGCCGTACCAGGTTCTGCCATTTACTCGCTAATATCTCAGGGTGGTGGTACCGGACACTGTTGCTGGAACAGGTTTTATGATCCCTCTCCTCGTAATAAAACAGCCGACCAGTTAAGAGATAATCCCATTAATTGGTTGAACGGCGAAGAAAGCATATATGTATGGATGCTGAAACAGAGAAGAGGCTTGCCGCCTCCGCCTCCACCCAATGTGCCACCTACCGTCAGCGCGGGCAGCAGCCAAACAATTACACTTCCTGTGAGCAGCGTTACGCTTACCGGAAGCGGTGCAGATAGTGACGGTACTATTGCTTCTTATGAGTGGACTAAACTCACGGGGCCCGTAGCATTTAATATAGTAAGTCCTTCTCAGGCAAGTACGGCTATTAATGGACTGGTAGCCGGTACCTACACCTTTCAGCTGAAGGTGACAGACAATAAGGGGGCTACAGCCACTTCTTCTGTCACAGTCACCGTCAATCCTGCCGCCAATATAGCTCCAACGGCGATTGCAGGAGCTCCTATTTCTATTACTTTTCCTGTAAGCCTGGTTACTTTATCGGGTTCCGGCAATGATGCGGACGGAACCATCGTTTCTTATTCATGGGATAAGATTTCAGGCCCGGCTTATTATACTATTGTTTCTCCTTTACTGCCGGTAACGCTGGTAACGGGACTAGTTGCGGGTAATTACAATTTTCAATTGACCGTAACGGACAACCAGGGTGCTACTGCTACGTCGGTGGTAACCATCACTGTTAACCCTGCAGCGAACGTTGCACCAACAGCCAGTGCAGGCGGTAATCAAACAATCACCCTTCCTTTGAACAGTGTTACCCTGGCGGGCAGCGGTACGGATAGCGATGGCACGATCGCAGCGTACGAGTGGACTAAGCTAACCGGCCCATCCTCCTTCGCCATCGTTAGTGCTTCACAAGCAAGTACGGTAATAAACAGCCTGGTAGCCGGTACATATACTTTCCAACTGAAGGTAACGGACAACCAGGGCGCTGTTGCTACTTCGGTAGTGACCATAACGGTTAACCCTGCTCCGAACGTTGCACCAACGGCCAATGCGGGATCGGATCAAACGATCACCCTTCCTGTAAACAGCGTTACCTTAACAGGCAGTGGCACAGACAGTGATGGCACAATCGCTACGTACGAGTGGACTAAACTAACCGGCCCCGTAGCATTCAACATAGCAAATCCATCACAGGCAAGTACGGCTATTAATGGACTTATAGCCGGTACATATACTTTCCAACTAAAGGTAACGGACAACCAGGGTGCTGTTGCTACTTCGGTGGTAACCATCCGGGTTAACCCTGCGCCGAATGTCGCACCAACGGCCAATGCCGGAGTGGACCAAACGATCACCCTTCCTGTAAACAGCGTTACTTTAACAGGTAGCGGTACAGACAGTGATGGCACCATCGCAACGTATGAATGGACTAAACTAACCGGTCCATCCTCCTTCAACATTGTTAGTGCTTCACAAGCGGTCACGGTTGTCAATAGTCTGGTAGCCGGTACATATACGTTCCAACTGAAGGTAACGGACAACCAGGGTGCTATTGCTACTTCTGTAGTGACTATCATGGTTAACCCTGCCCCGAACGTTGCACCAACGGCTAATGCCGGAGCGGATCAAACCGTCACCCTCCCTGTAAACAGCGTTACCGTAACAGGTAGCGGTGCAGATAGCGATGGCACGATCTCAACTTACGAGTGGGCTAAACTTACAGGCCCTGTAGCATTCAATATAATAAATCCATCACAAGCAAGTACGGAAATTAATGGACTTGTAGCCGGTACATACACCTTCCAACTAAAGGTAACGGACAACCAGGGTGCTACCGCTACTTCGGTATTGACAATTGCCGTTAATGTTCCAAGTCCAAATGCGTCTCCCATTGCAGATGCAGGAGCGGACCAAACGATAACGCTCCCTGTAAACAGCGTTACCTTAACAGGCAGCGGTACGGACAGTGATGGCACCGTCACAACTTATGAGTGGACTAAACTAACCGGCCCATCGTCTTTCAACATCGTTAGTGCTTCACAAGCAAGTACGGTAATTAATAGCCTGGTAGCTGGTACATATACTTTTCAGCTAAAGGTAACGGACAACCAGGGCGCTATTGCTACTTCGGCGGTAACCATCCGGGTTAACCCTGCACCGAATGTAATGCCAACGTCCAATGCCGGAGCGGACCAAACGATCACCCTCCCTGTAAATACCGTTACTTTAACAGGTATCGGTACAGACAGTGATGGCACCATCGCAACGTATGAATGGACGAAGCTAACCGGCCCATCCTCCTTCAACATTGTTAGTGCTTCACAAGCGGTCACGGTTGTCAATAGTCTGGTAGCCGGTACATATACTTTCCAGCTAAAGGTAACGGACAACCAGGGTGCTGTTGCTACTTCGGTAGTGACCATCCGGGTTAATCCTGCCCCGAACGTTGCACCAACGGCTAATGCCGGAGCGGATCAAACGATCACCCTTCCCGTAAACAGCGTTACCTTAACAGGCAGCGGTGTGGATAGCGATGGTACGATCGCAACGTACGAGTGGACGAAGCTAACCGGCCCATCCTCCTTCAACATTGTTAGTGCTTCACAAGCGGTCACGGTTGTCAATAGTCTGGTAGCCGGTACATATACTTTCCAACTAAAGGTAACGGACAACCAGGGTGCTGTTGCTACTTCGGTAGTGACCATCCGGGTTAATCCTGCCCCGAACGTTGCACCAACGGCCAATGCGGGATCGGATCAAACGATCACCCTCCCTGTAAACAGCGTTACGCTTACCGGAAGCGGTGCGGATAGTGACGGTACTATTGCTTCTTATGAGTGGACTAAACTCACGGGCCCCGTAGCATTTAACATAGTAAGTCCTTCTCAGGCAAGTACGACTATTAATGGCTTGGTAGCCGGTACATATACTTTCCAACTAAAGGTAACGGACAACCAGGGTGCTGTTGCTACTTCGGTGGTAACCATCCGGGTTAACCCTGCGCCGAATGTCGCACCAACGGCCAACGCCGGAGTGGACCAAACGATCACCCTTCCTGTAAACAGCGTTACTTTAACAGGTAGCGGTACAGACAGTGATGGCACCATCGCAACGTATGAATGGACTAAACTAACCGGTCCATCCTC
>JANNOM010000112.1:0-1850 GCA_031399065.1 Chitinophagaceae bacterium | reverse complement strand
CGGGCAACCTAACCGGTTGCCTTTTCCAAACCGGTACAACAAACCAACAGTGTGGGAATAATAGGAATCATTTTCGTCAGGGTTGGCGCTCTGGCTATACCCATCCAGGTAATCAGTAAAAGTATACCGGAAATTTGTTTCGGCGGTTAACGACAATTTGGGAGTCAGGTAAAATTCCATTCCCAGGCCAAGCGGGATCACCAATACCGCCCCGGGTGGAGTACGGGTAATGTCTTCAATAAACCTGGGATTGGTGGAATTGGCAAAATTAGATTTACTAAAGTCGCGGTTAATTTTTAACAGGCTTACACCAAACCCGCCAAAAATATAAGGGGAAAATCTTTGCCCCAGTTCATTGCTGTTATTTCCATACATGTTCCACACCAGCAATTCCGAAATTTCTGTAACAGGGGTAGAAAATGCATAGTTGCGTATCGGCCTCCAGGCGGGGCTCTTATAGTATCCTTCATTTCCATATAATCTCCCAAACGCCAGATTAGTACGTAAAAGAAAAGACGGGTTCAGTATCCTTGAAATATAGGCGCCAAATACAGGTTTAACCGTTTTATAAGATCCGGCATCAGATGGTGAAAGATCGCCCTGGTAAACAAAGATCCCTCCATTTAATCCAATCTGCCATTTACTTAAATTTACCTGTGCACCGGCACCGGGAATGCCGGTGATAAAAAACAAAACGATTGATGCTACTGCCCGGATGGAGTGGTTCATGGTATCTGCTTTTAAAAATTAAAAATTAAAGACAGGGCAGCCAGTGAAAATTGGTAAGAATTTGAAGGTAGAAATCAATGCATACTTGGGGGATAAATGAAATATTTTATAGCTATTTCATTCAAGGAGACAAAACGGTTTTAATGATAAATCATTGCCTGGCATATCATAAAGAAATCTTAAAACATGCCATCGCTTTTATTGATCAACCCGGCAGGTCTTAAAAAAGAGTGGCCAGAGATAAAAATCTCCGGCCTTGCTTACCTCTGAAACCACAAGAAAAAATGTTAAATATTATTACAAGGATATATTAGTGAAAAAAAAACTACACACAGATAGACATTACTATTGGGAAGGGCTTTCATTAAGATTGGAGAAAACTTAGAGACTGAGCAGATTGTAAAAGTAGTATATTTCTTTAATAAGTAGTATATTTCTTCAATAAATATTATTTTTTTTAATAAGGGTATCCCGGAGAAGCAAAAAATTTAAAATTCTGATCACTTTTTTAGAATTATTTCAAAATGATATCCTCTGCAAGCCACGATACATAAAGGATTCCACGATTTCAACATTTGGAAGAGAAGCTAAAAATCTATCAGGCAGATTCCTGCAACTTATTAATTTCTTTGGCAGCCAGGTCAAATACCTTCTCCCTTTTTAGGGCAAACCACCATTGGGGGGCCAGTTTTTTCATGAGGGTATCTATACCCCGCATTCCGAAAAGCTTCCAGGCGCCATTTAATTTGCCTTCAAAATCATTTTGAAGTGCCCGAAGGCTCATTGCAAACCCACTTTCAATATATTCCATATGATGCCAAAAACCGGCCGGCATAAATAATGTATCCCCATGTTCCAGGATCACTTCGTAACCTTTTGCAAATCTTACAGCGGGAAAACTATCATAATCGAAATTTTCATGGTAACCACTAAAATTGGGCATACATAATACTTCCCATGGTTTACGGTATAATTTATACTGCTCCTCATGTGGAAATAATAAAACCCTTTTTCTTCCCATGAACTGTGTATGCAGGATATGGCTCATATCGATATCGAAATGCATATGTGTTATTGAGCCTTCTCCTCCTACAAAAAGCATGGGATACTTCTTTACAAAG
>JANNOM010000107.1:0-7234 GCA_031399065.1 Chitinophagaceae bacterium | reverse complement strand
GACCGGGAATACCTTCGCGATACCCTGCAACAGTTTCACCCCGCTTTTAAATAATAACCTTTATTTGTTATGCCGTTCATAAAACTATTGAAGGTACTGAACGATATTCCATTAAATTTGCGGCACAACAAACGCTCTATTATGAAGAACATATTTATTATGTGCCTGGCAGTATGCTGCCTGGCCGCCAATGCATCGTATGCCCAGTTAAAGACACCTTCCCCCAGTCCGGGCCAGACCGTGAAGCAGGATTTTGCCCTATCGTCGGTAGAAGTATCTTACTCCCGCCCCGGAGTGAAGGGCCGTAAAATATTCGGCGAACTGGTGCCTTATGGCAAAGTATGGAGAACGGGTGCCAACCAGGCCACTACCATTACGTTTGGTGAAGATGTGAGTTTCGGCGGTAAAAAAGTACCAGCCGGTAAATATGGCTTGCTGAGCATACCCGGTGCTTCAGAATGGACGATCATCCTGAGCAAACAGCTCAATGTTACAAGTCCTGCTGCCTATAAAGAAGATATGGATGTAGTCCGTATCATGGTAAAGCCGGGAAAGATGAACGAATTAATAGAAAACTTCCAGATATACTTCGATGAAATAAAACCTTCTTCCATGATGCTGGGTTTAATCTGGGAGAAAACGTATATAGGCATTCCCATTAACGCAGATGTGGATACCAAAGTAATGGCCCAGATCGACGAGATCATGAAAGACGAGAATAACAAAGCTCATTTTACCGCTGCCACTTATTACCTGGATAACGACAAAGACGCCGGTAAAGCACTCGTATGGCTGGATAAAGCTGTTGCCCAAAACCCCGACGCGTTTTACATGCACTACCAACGCGCCCGCTGCCTTGCCAAACTGGGCAAAAAGCAGGAGGCAATGGACACCGCCAGGAAGTCTATAGAATTAGCCAAAATAGCGAAGAATGACGATTATGTGGTGTTGAATGAGAAATTGCTTGCTACGTTGAAGTAAGGAACATAATCGGCCATCTATATGGAATTAAAAATCCCCAGGTAAAACAGATTTGCCTGGGGATTTTTAATACGTCGATATAGGATCCGGTTTTCTGATCACCCCTGGCATACGATCCATATAGAAAACTCGATGCGGTCGGCTCAGTAGACAGCACAGACGATTTAACCAATTGAAGTATGTTATTATCGTAAGTCATATAGCAGATTTAGGCATTTGCATCTATATCTTTAATTCTGCAAGTACGACCTTGCAATGAACTTTGCCTATTCATAAGCACATAACACTTATCTCTTATTCCATCTTCGCAACCCTATCTCCAGCGCAATGGATAACACGACCACCCCTAACGCCCCTATCGCATTTAACCATAAAAACCCTATGCCCGATTTCCAGAACAATAGCATGATAGCGGCTTCCATCATAACCGCGCTGTAGAAAACAGCAGTAGCGCCTACGCGTTTGCAATAGAAAGCTACCAGGAAGATGCCGAGGATGACACCGTAGAAAAGAGAACCCAATATATTGACGGCTTCGATAAGACTTCCCAACCGGCCGGCGAACAGGGCTACGATAATGCTGAAGACTCCCCAGGCAAGGGTATATTTTTTGGAAACGGTATAGTCTTCCAATTGCGTGCAGTCTTTGTCGATGAACTTCTTATGAATGTCCACCACCGTAGTAGAGGCCAGTGAGTTGAGGGCAGCGGCAATACTGCCCCAGGCAGCCAGAAATATAACGGCTATCAGAAGGCCTACCAGTCCGGCAGGAAGATAATCCACTACGAAGCGCAGAAAGATATAATTCGTATCGCTGCTTTCACCGAGGATATCTTTTTTATCCACCAAATCCCTGAACTGGCTGCGCAAAGATTCCGTTTGACGGTTCACTTCGCGTAAAGCGGATGCGGCAGCGGATGTATCGGAACCGCTTTTAAGATCGGATACGAAGCCATTGACCAGTTGTTGTTTTTGAACGGATAACGAGTCGTACCGGTATTGAATATGGCGTAATGAGTCCTTATATACTGACCCTGCAATCTTTTCCACCTGCAATTGATTGAAAAAAAGCGGTGCTTTATTGAACTGGTAAAAAGTGAAAGCCAGTACGCCTGTCAGCAATATAAGGAACTGCATGGGCACTTTTACCAACCCGTTCATCAGCAGGCCGATGCGGCTCTCGCGGATGCTCCGGGCGGTAAGGTAACGGCCTACCTGGCTCTGGTCGGTACCGAAGTACGAAAGTGCCAGGAAGAAGCCTCCTATGATGCCGCTCCATATATTATAGCGGTCGCCCCAGTTAAAACCACCTTCTTCCACACCGGTAGTTATTACGTTCATTTTACCCAGCACTTCTCCTACTTTTACAGCGTCCACAAAACCAACATTGGCAGGAAGCAGGTGTACCATCGTCCAGCCGGCAACGAACATACCGGCCGCTATTACGATAAACTGCAATTGCTGGGTATGCGCCACAGCTTTGGCTCCGCCGCTCATAGTGTAGATGATCACCAGGCCGCCCATTACGATATTGGTAAGATAAATATTCCAGCCAAGCAGTGTGGAAAGAATAATGGCGGGTGCATAAATACTGATACCGGTCGACAAACCACGCTGCAATAAAAAAAGAAAAGAAGTAAACGTGCGTGTGCGAAGGTCGAAGCGATTCTCGAGGTACTCGTAGGCAGTATACACCTTCAGCCGGTGAAAAATGGGTACGAAGGTGATACATAGCAGGATCATTGCCAGGGGTAGACCGAAATAATATTGTACAAAGCGCATACCGTCCGCATACGCCTGCCCGGGAGCACCTATAAACGTAACCGCACTGGCCTGGGTGCCCATAATGCTTAACAGCACCATGTACCAGGGCATGTTGCGGTTACTGAGAAAGTATCCGTCCAGGTCTTTGGTCGTCTTGCTCCTGTACAGCCCATAACCGATAATGGCGGCCAGGGTGCAGGCCAGCACTATCCAATCGGCCTGGCTCATTGAAGGGATATTAAATTAGCCAGCAAACGATAGCTTCCCGGCACCCCGGCGGGCAGCTCACGGAAGAACACCAGCCCGGTATATACAAAATGGCCTTTACCATAAGGGGCGATCAGCAAACTGCCCTCTTCGTCGTTTTCACCCGGATCGTGCATGGATAGGATGGTTTCATAATGATCGTCCCAACCCAGTGCATGATAGATACTGCGTTCCTGTACCCATCCGTCGAAATCCGCAGGCGTAATCGTATTGGGATAATGCAATACCGGATGATCCGGCTTTAGCATCCTGACGGCCGCCGTTTCGTCGGTGATGCGTACCCGTGATATATTGAACGGATAAGGGCCTATTTTCGCTTTTACCGGGCCAATCTGGCTGGAAGTATTGTATTGAACCACCAGGTTGCCGCCCTGCTCTATATATTTCATCAGTTTATCGTAATAACCGTTCAGCGACTCTCTTACGTTATAAGCCCTTACTCCCGTTAAGATCGCCTGAAATACCGAGAGGTCGGCATTTTCCAATTCCTTATCTGTAAGAATGGTCACTTCATATCCCATTTGCTGCAGGGCACTTACCACTTTATCGCCCGCCCCTTCGATATATCCTATTTTTTTACCCGTTATCTTCAGGTCGATGGGTATTTCTTTTACAGAGTCTACCCTGAAATAATTAAGTTCGGGAATATGATCGTAGCTGATATTGCGAAGTACCAGCCGGCTTTTGTTTACCCTTGCTACTGCTGCTTCCGGTGTCGATTTTTTGCTGGTGCTTTTATTGTCTTGCAATATGTTCAGGTGCACGTTCACATTCAGCTGCGTTTCAACGGTTATATCTTTAGGTACCACCACCAGCGGTTGATACAGTTCTCCCTTTACCGGATCGGTGTATTTATGCTTTACGGGTTTACGGTATTCGATATCGAGCCCCTCCACGTTCAGCAGGAAGCGGGCGGTAAAAGCGGGTTGATTATCGGCCCCGCCTATCAGCTGCTGATCCTTTACATCAAAATAACCAGGCTGCATCGGGCTTACCAGCCAGTAAGGCTGCGAAAGCGGTGTCGTGTTTTTAATATAGACCGGCCGGGAAATAACCAGGTTATTATTGGCAGGCAGTGTGCTGTTTAAGGTGGTATCCAGCTCCTGCAGCAGTATCTTACCCAGTTGTATTTTATTACCGTTACGGTTATTGATAGAGAAGTTCACTTTAAGATAGCTATCCAGGGTTGCGGTGGCCGTTTCCGTGGTGGCATCCAGCCACAGGCCACTGCAGGCTTCAATCAGTTGGGCCACTTCGTTCATTTTCTGTTCCTTCCAATAACTATCATCTATCAACGCGATCATTTTGTATAATTCGGTCAGCGGCTTTACTGAACGGGAAGGATCGGTGAGGGAATAAGCGCTGAGTAACTGAGATATTTTTTCATGGATGGCATTACCGCCCCTGACTCTCGTCCAGCCCGTATTTATATCGTCCATCAGTTCTTTCTCCGGGGCCTTACCCTGCCAGGTGATAAAATATTCCATGGAAGGACCGCGCTGGCGCGCCACTCCGAAGCCCTGGCTTTTGTGCTGACTGCGGCTTTCCGCCGCCACTTCTCCATATCCTTTACCGAGCAGTGGATTATAGCTGCCCACATCTATCTTAAAAGAAGTATTGGAAGGATCTGCGGCACCACCAAAGTTAAACGTATTCCATAACAACCGCTTTGCTTTCCAGGGTTGTACATATTTAAGTTGCTCAGGAAACATGGCCGGGTCGCCTGCTGCGAGGTAGGCTTCTTCGGCAATTACGGCGGAAGCGGAATGGTGGCCATGACCTGCACGGGCGTCTTTAGGGAAACGGGTAACGATCACGTCTGGCCGAAACTTCCTGATTACCCATACGGCATCGGATAATACTTTCTGCCGGTCCCATGTTTTGAGCGCTTCTTCCGTACTTTTAGAAAAACCGAAATCGTATGCCCGGGAAAAAAACTGCTCCGCGCCGTCTATACGCCGGGCAGCCAGCAGTTCCTGGGTGCGTATCAATCCCAGTTCTACACCCTGCTCGTTACCTATCAGGTTTTGACCTCCATCTCCCCTGGTAAGAGAAAGATAACCGGTGCGGTATAATTTTTCCTTGGCGAGGTAGGCCAGCAGACGCGAATTTTCATCATCCGGGTGCGCGGCAAAATATAGAACAGAGCCGAGCACATCCAGCTTTTTCATGGCCAGGTAAATATTGGACGAGGAAAGTGAAGGCGGAGTCTGGGCACCTGCGATAGCCAAGATTAAAACGAACAGCGACAGGACTGGTATTTTTTTCATCAAACTATTATTATAGAAGGTATATATTGTTTAGTCACCTACGAAAAAGACCGCATTGGCGAACAGCAGTTTACCGTTTTCCCAGAAGCTGCGGAACAGCGGATCGTCGGCCATTATCACTACCTGTCCCCTTCCGATCTCCAGTACTCCGCATAACAGGCCATCTTTCAGTTTTTCTTTTAACCGGGTACCTACAAAGCCGGATACCTGGCTGGCCTTACGGATAGTTCCTACGTTCCAGCCGTCTTTCTTAATGAATTCGTAAATGTTCTCATCGAGTTTTAAGGTGTAGTACGACGGGGGATAACCAAAAGCCAGCGGGTGAGAATTATCGAGATCTACTTTATAAATAGAACCTGGAGTAGTGTTCTTCAGCATTTCCCGGTCGCGGCTACCATAAGCCCTCAGTGACTCATAAGGATATTGCTTTTCACCGGCATCTTCTTTTTTATCGTCGTTCTCTTTTTTAAGATCCAGGCCCCAATCCAGTTCGGCGATGCGTTTGGCGGCAGAGCCGATAGCCACTATTTTTCCACCTCCGTTCACCCATGCTTTTAACTGCTCGGCATTCTGCTTGTCGTTCAAAAAACGGTAATTACCTTCGGGCATAATCAGTACATCTATACCGTCCCATCTTACCGAACCAAATCCGGATGGGTTAATAAGCGTTAGCGGGTAGTCAATCTCCTGGTCGAAGAAATGCCATACTTCACCGGCGGATGTACTGGCAATCTGCTCGCCAGTGAACAGTGCGATACGGGGCGATGGCACGGCCCTCACTTTCCCGCTTCCGAAATCGTTACCCTTATCCACGAAGCCTGTTTTTACCGGGTACATCGTTGCTTTAAAGGTATTGCATACGGCTGCCAGTTTTTTCCATAATTCATTCCCTGAGGGCTGGTTGCTGGTTTTCACAATAATCAGGGAGCCCCGGTTAAACGTGATACCGCCCGTTTCAAAAGGCTCTTCTGCAAACCGTACTTTTATTTTTTGACGAAGCAACTGCGCCAGCACCCTGGCCGATTTGATGCTTTCCCATTTTACCACGTATCCATATGCTCCCGAATCGGGTATATTGGGTATAAAGACATTGGCAGCATAAGCACTGGTTGCCAGTTTTTCTTTGGAAGCGTACGCATCAAGGCCATAAATATAAGGTAGGGCCCAGGCGGTAATATCGTACGTAAGGGAGTCTACCAGTTTAGGCTTTGGCTCGAAGAGCACTTTTATAAGTGCAGCCCTGGGCTGGTAGGTACTTATTATTACATCCCCGGCATTTACCGTAAAACCCTCTTCCCTGCCGGAAGTAAAACCATAGCCGCGAGCCGCGGCTTTTTGCCCGCTGCCGTAGCGGATACCGTTTTTATCGAGCAGTTCCAGCATCGCATCCAGCTGCTCGGTTTTACCTGAATCCTTTTTGATGATATATGTTTTATATTCCCCGGCACCGTCCCTGACAGCATCCGTAAAGTATTTACGAAACTCCTTCACCAGTTTCGGGGCATTGGCAGAAGCCACTTCCACCGTGCTTAGCGAAGTGGTAAAATGATGCAGGATGCGGTCGGTAAGGCTGAGGGTGTCGCCATCATCGGTCCATATACCCAGGCCGCCTCTCGGTCCGCCGCCCTGCTCATAGGTCATACCAATGGCACCATTATAAATCGGGTAGGTATCACCGTAAGAAGGATAATACAGATCGAAGGTTTCCCGGGTAAAATACAACCAGCCGTTGGCATCGAAGTACTCCGCGTGTTTCTTGCCGATGGCCAGTTGAAAATCCCTTTGCCAGGCGGTGATCACTTCGTGGTAGGGCTGGGCGGCAGGTGCGAAATAATAGGGTTCGTTCACCGACTGCTCATGATAATCCACATGCACCTGTGGCAGCCACTGGTTATACAAGGCCAGCCGCTGACGGCTCTCCGCCTGGGTTTGCCAGGCCCAGTCGCGGTTGAG
>JANNOM010000056.1:0-31896 GCA_031399065.1 Chitinophagaceae bacterium | reverse complement strand
AAAAAACCTTTCCATTCGTTTACCTGGTATTCTGCACGTCCAAGCAGGCTCTCGTCGGCACGCTCGGAGGCAATGGTTTTGCGGGTCACATACAGATTGCGGTACGTTACGTTAAGCCGGAACTGGTGCCGCTCATTTTTTAACAGCTCGGTGGTAAGGTTGATGTTCTGGCTTCGGTCGGTCACCAGCAATCGCTGCTCGTACGGGTATTTGTTGGTGCGGGTAAAGTAGGTGAACGTCCACCGGTTCAGGTTTTTGTCGGAAGACTTTAAATAGAGTTTAACGGTTTCAAATGAAAAACTGTTTAATGAAACCGTATCCGTCGCTTTATTGCGCGATTCATTATGTTCCAGGGAATAGCCGGCACCCACGGTATAATTGCCAAAGCGGCTTAACTGTTTCGATACATCGATCGAAGGCCGAAAGAAGTATCCCCTGTTGATGGAATCGTCCGTATTGGACATCTGCAACTGGTTATTCAGCCGCCAGCCCTCTATCGTCTGGAGCTGGGTAATACTGTTACGGAACCCTTTAAAATCATCGCCTCTCAGGTATGAATTAAACTGGTATTTCCAGGTATTGCTGCGGTTGTCGATCAGTTGTGTACCCGCATTGAATAGGTGTTCCGTAGCTGCCGCAGGCAGCGGGAAATAGGTAAGTCCCCAGTCCCTCAGGAACTCCACGTTGCGCAGGCGTTCCAGTGGCTTAAAGCGGGCATCTACGTATTCGTATCCTCCTTCGGAACTGAGGTCCATTGTTTGTTTAAATGCTTTTATTTTGGCGGCGTTTTTCAACTGTATTTTACCCGCATATCCTTTATCGTCTTTTTTATCCCTGGAAGAAAACGTGTTGATATTGTAATTGCTGTAACCCAGTTCGGTAATAAGCTGGGTATTCCGGGAAATGGCATAATCGAACCCTGTGCTCACTACCTGCTGTTTTTTAGGAGTTACCAGGAAAGTGGCGGGCAGGTGATTGCCCTGCCTTATACCATTCACAGGTTCCAGCCAGCGGTATACTTTTCCGTTTGCACCGTTAAAGTCAGGAATATAATCGCCGTTACCCTGGCCTACGTCTATAAAGGAAAGACTGAACCGGGCACTGTCTGGGTCCGTGGAATACAGATAGATCTGCTCCTGGCTAAGCCCCCCATTATAAACGGTATCCTTTTGCTTATACAAAATCCTGCCGGTACTAAATGTATCGATACTGGCGACCGGGTAAAAAGCCTTTGAAATACTGTCGCCCACTATATTGAGGAACTGCTTTTGCGGGGCATCGAGTGACTGGTTGATGGGAGAGCTTTTAGCATCCCCGTTACTAAAAGCGCTCAGCCGCCATTTCAGCCTTTCATTGATATTGAGCTCGTTAAAAAAGTAAAGATTGGTGTTCAGATAGTTCCTGTCGGCATATTCGAATTCTACCTGTATACGGCTGTCTTTGGTGATCATGCGTGCCGGCGTAAAAGTGATTTCGGCGGTGTTGTAGTTGATGATATAATCCTGGTCTTCACCCCGCTGTAAAAGCTCTCCATTTATAAATACACGCTCCGTGCCGGCAAGCAATGTAAAATACAGTTCGCTGTTGGCACCCGTAAGCCGGTAGGGTCCCTGGTTACCTTCCTGTCCGTCGAATATATTACGGGTAAACTTCCCCTTGGCAATGGAGCCGCTCACGATCGTTTTGTTGGTGGTATTGGCGCCCACCCTGCTGGTATTTTCAAAAGCCGCCCCTTGCAGACGTTTATAGAAATTGAGAAAATAGCTGGTGTTCTGCCGGATGTCGATATCTCCCAAACTCAGTTGCCATCCGTTTTTTTTGAACCGGAGAAAGATACGGTCAAATTCATTGAGCTGTTGGGTAGTACCGTCAGGCTGTATCGGAATATTATTGTCGGTAATAGCCGCTGTGATCTCTATACTGTCGGCCAGGAAGCCGCTTAGCTGCAGATTAAGGTTAGAAGTAACCACAGCATCCTGACTGTTGCCAAAAGATATCCCTCTTCCAAAGCTGCCGTTATAGGTCAGGTTCCCGAAATCGAAGAAGCGATCATCTTCCCGCCGGTTAGGGTCTTTGAAAGAATCGGGGCCTACCAGGAAATTATTGGATATACTATCGTAGCTGAAACGCTGGGTTATCTGATTGATGCGGACATTGAATACCCTGTAGACTATCTGCACGCTATCGAGCGGGAACGCCTGCTTCCAGGTCAGCAATGCATTTACATAATCGATGTTGTATGCACTTACAGGGATACCATTCACCTGCAGGCTGCCGGGGATAATACTGAGCGAATCGAGAGATACAACGGCGGCTCTGGCTGAAATATATTTTTTTCGAAGATTGGATATAGGTCGCTGCACCGCGGGAGATTGCGCCCGGGTATCATCTATTAAACAATAGCATAAAAGATATAATAGCAGCGGTCTCCACATTAAGCCTTCCTGGTTTTTGATACGTATTGAGGCAAACCGAGCGGGTAGCAATGCTTATGATGCCTCTACCACGATAGTCTGTTTTAGTTTAATGGGCACATTCTTTTCCTGCCTGATGGCCGGTGTCCAGTGGGGCATTGCCTCGAACGCATCGAGGATATATTCGTTCAATTCATCGTTTCCTCCCCGGATGATGCCGGTGTTTACTACTTTTCCCTCTTTGGTAATGGTAAACTCCATCATTACGTAGGCGGTCTTCTGGCCTTCTTCAAGAAATGGTACCAGGCGTGCGTTCAGTTTTTTCAGGAAAGCCTGGAAAGCGGCTGGCCCCCCTGGATATACCGGCAGCTGGTTGACGGTAGGCGGAATGTCTTCTCCCAGGTCCACTACCACCCGCTTTTTCTTCAGGATGGCTTTGCGCGCTGGTTTAACGGCCGCCAGCGGGGCAGATTCTTCTTCCACCACGTACTCGCCCTGCCTGTTTACCAGTACCAGCGGCACCTGGCGGTGTTTTTCGAAATAATAAAAAGCGTTTTTCAGTTTATTGGCGAAGGGAGTATAGTAGGAAAAAGTCTGTAAATGCCGCTTCAGGTAGTCCATGCTTTTCGGATTGTTGAAGTTGATCGGGAAAATATGTACGGGTATAAAATCCTGCCCCTGGTCGCGGGCATAAGCTGCCAACACATATAATTCTTCTATCTGGGGGTCTGTAATAGGAATGCATCCCGTGGTAACGCAACTGCCATGAATATAAATATCACCTCCGGGCTGCGCCATGTCGCTTAGCATTTTATCGGAGGCGTTGGGATAATTGATGCCGAGCGACAGGTGATACTGGCTATTGGCATTAAATTCATTAATCCGGTAAAAACCTTCCGGCACCTGGTAATCTCCCTGCATTCTCTTAGGCCCCAGGGTGCCCGCAAGCGCACATACCTTATAGGTTTTAAACAGCTTATAAGGCTTGTCGGTGCCGTTTTTTACCCATACTTCCAGCTGGCTATCGTATTTAAAAGAGCGGATATATATCTGCTTGGCAGGCCATTCCAGGTTTTTGGCCTTAAACTGCTTCATCAGCGTATCCTCTTTCCGTTTTAAAAGATCGGTAATCTTGGGAATGGAACGCTGGTAGTTGATAAACGTAAAAGCGGGTGTGCTGGACGTTTGTGCCTGAACAGTGAATGCACACACAAGGTATATAACGGATATAAAAATATATTTCAGCATAACAAAAAAGCTACGCCTATAACGAATTGCCCTCATATTTATTGGGTTAGAATAACAGGCGCGAAGTTAAGCAATCCCGGTCAGCATTGCTGGTCAATTGATTTCCACATACCTGCATTTGGCGTAAAGCGACCTGTTTTTAAAAAAATTAACAATATCTATTGCAGTGGCTTATCAATGCATTCAATAAATCAAAAGAATAGGGGTAAAATTTCATCCGCACCCTCATCCGCAGCCTTTTCCGATTCTTTCGGCTAACATATGTGATTTACAAGTTCCCCCTGGCTTCCTGCTCACGCTCCAGTGCCTCGAACAGGGCTTTAAAATTACCCGCGCCAAAGGAGCGCGCACCTTTGCGCTGGATGATTTCAAAAAAGAGGGTAGGACGATCCTCCACCGGCTTGGTGAAAATCTGCAGCAGGTATCCTTCCTCATCCCTGTCTACTAATATGCCCAGCTCTTTAAGGGGAGCGATGTTCTCGTCGATTTTACCCACGCGGTCTTCCAGGTCGTCGTAATAAGTAGATGGTATTTTCAGGAACTCAACGCCCCTGTTCTGAAGTTGCGTAACCGTATCCACGATATCGCCGGTAGCGATAGCGATGTGCTGTACACCCTCACCGCCGTAAAAATCAAGGTACTCCTCTACCTGCGATTTTTTCTTACCCAGTGCCGGTTCGTTAATCGGGAATTTTACATAGCCATTGCCATTGCTCATCACCTTGCTCATGAGAGCGGAGTACTCCGTGGATATCTGTTTGTCGTCGAACGTAAGAATATTCCGGAAACCCATTATTTCTTCATAAAAATGAACCCATTTATTCATCTGGTTCCAGCCCACATTACCTACACAATGGTCAACGTATAAAAGTCCGGCAGGCGGGGGATTGTAATGGCTCTCCCATTTTTTATAACCGGGCATAAATGCCCCCCGGTAGTTTTTACGCTCTATGAATAAGTGTACCGTTTCACCATACGTGTAAATGCCGCTCATGCGAACTTCACCATCGGCATCCGTAAGGGTGCGGGGTTCCATATAAGGACGGGCACCCCTGCCTATGGTAGTTTCGTATGAAGTATAGGCATCATCTACCCAAAGTGCCAGTATCTTTACGCCATCTCCATGAAGGGCTATATGTTCCGCAATGGAATGGGACGTTTTCAACGGGGTAGTAAGTACCAGGCGCATTTTGTTCTGCACCAGCACATAGGAAGCACGATCCTTTACACCGGTTTCCGGACCGGCATACGCCAGGCTCTGGAATCCAAAAGCGGTCTTATAAAAATGCGCTGCCTGCTTGGCGTTGCCCACATACATTTCTATATAATCGGTACCCAGCAGGGGTAGAAAATCGGTCGCATTGTCTATCGATGATGCATGAGCTATAATATCAGACATATTATTTGATTTTACGTATACGTATAATGGTGAAGCGGGAAGATCTCCGGGAATAAACGATGTATCAGGCAACCCTGTCAACGGCGAGCGTCAGCACCAGGAGATAGTAGGTTATGCGCTTGTCGGAAAATATTTTATGGGGATAATCAGGTAACATTATATTACAAAGATACGCATTTTAAGGAAAGGTAGCCGCCTCCAATAACTTACTCTCCGGATACTTATCTTTGCCCCTCAAAATTGATCTATGGGAACGCTATCTTCAGTACGCAGGGCAGGGATATTAGGGGGCGGACAACTTGGCCGTATGTTGCTGCAGCAGGCAGCCAATTATCCCGTCGAGACGTTCGTGCTGGAAAACGACCCGGAATGCCCTGCGGCACATTTATGCCATCACTTCGTACAGGGAGATATTCAGAATTTCGAAGATGTATACCGGTTCGGAAAACAACTGGATGTACTCACCATAGAGATAGAAGCCGTAAACCTGGAAGCGCTCGAAAAGCTGGAAGCCGAAGGCGTAAAAGTATTCCCCACTCCCGCAGCACTGCGGATCATCAAGAACAAGATCCTCCAAAAAGAATTTTACCGTACCAGCGGGATCCCCAGCTCGGAATTTAAAGTGGTAAAGAACCGGGCGGATTTGCAAAGCCATAGCGGTTTTCTCCCCGCCGTTAACAAACTGGCGGAAGGCGGTTACGATGGCAAAGGGGTGCAGGTTATCACCAGGACGGAGGACATGGCCAAGGGCTTCGACGCACCGGGGGTGCTGGAAAAAATGGTAGACATCCAAAAGGAAATAGCCGTAATAGTGGCCGTGAATAGCAAAAAAGAAACCGTATTTTTCCCCCCCGTGGAAATGATATTCGACCCAAGGCTAAACCTGCTCGACTTCCAGGTAACGCCGGCAGATATACCGGAAAAAACCCTCTGGCGCATAGAAGCCATTGCCATTAAAGCAGGCCGCAGCTTTAACTCACCCGGTCTTTTCGCTGTAGAACTTTTCATCGATACCAAGGGAGATGTTTGGGTAAACGAAACGGCCCCGCGGGTGCATAACAGCGGTCACCATACCATTGAAGCCGCTTACTGTTCGCAATACGACATGCTATGGCGTATCCTGCTCGATTACCCGATGGGCAATCCTAAAAGCATCGTTCCCTCCTCCCTGGTAAACCTGGTAGGTGAAGAGGGGCATAGCGGGGAAGCATATTACGAAGGACTGGAAGACGTACTGAAAATGGAGAATGTATATGTGCATACCTATGGTAAAAAACAGACCAAACCCGGGCGTAAGATGGGGCATGTAACCATCCTTGGTAAAGACCGGTACGATCTTATCCGGCATGCCCAGGAAGTAAAACGCCTCCTGAAAGTAAAAGGTAAATGACAGCCTTCCTTAAAAACGGATACTGTTGGAAAGGCGGCGCAGCTCGATCTCGGCCGACTTGGCGGCATATGACAGGTTCACCAACCGGTAGCCGGCGTCCTGGTAACTGCGCTGTGCTTCCCGTACGTCTATAATAGTTGCCACCCGCAAACGGAACCGCTCCAGCACCAGGTTTAGCAACTGCTGCGACACCCGGTAGTTTTCCTGTTCGATTTTTAGCTGGTTCAGTGTATTTGTATACGACTGGTAAGTTTTTACCGCCGCTGATCTGTAATCTCTTACCAGTATATCCCGGTTGACCCGGGCATTTTTTACATCGATCTCCGCCACTTTCTGTTGCCTGCGGAAGATAGAACCATTATAAATAGGGATGCCAAGGTTAACACCCACGGTAGGCCCGTAACTCTGGTTCAGCAAACTGAACCCAGCAGCATTCTGCGTGCGGCGGTAATTATATCCGGTGTTCAGCCGGACGGAAGGATAACGCTGGGCAGCCGTTTCTTTTACCACCAGTTCATTGATCCGTATCTGCTGGTCGGCCGCCAGTATATCGGCATTGGCAGACGACAGGTTATTGAGTACCGAGTCGAGCAATATACCCTGATCGATGATGATGGTATCCTCTATCGCGATGGCAGAATCGGGCCGAAGAGTAAGCAGGGTCAGCAGGTCGGTCTTTGCCTGCGCAATCACCAATTGTTGCGATTCGTATGACTGTGTAAGCGCTGTTAGATCGAGCTTGGCCTGGAAGATGTCGGCATTGTTGGCCAGTCCTACCGTTTGCTGCGTTTCGAGTATCTGCAGCCGCAGCCGTGATACATCTATAGATTGACTGATCGTTTTTGTATAACTCTGTTGCCGCACGATATCGAAGTAGTTGGCCATTACTGACGCTATGGTATTTTGCACCTGCGAATTCAGGTACTGCATACTTTGTTTTTCCAGTTGCTCCAGCCGCTTCTTGGTGGCCACTACGCGCATACCGTTGTACAATAGTATGCTGGCCGTTACGCCCGTATTCAGGTTATTGGATGCGGCATTATCGCGCTGTGTATTGCGCGAAGGATCGGAGAACTTCTGGTTGATGCTGCTGATCTCTTCGTCGTCGACAGTTACGGAATTGACCTCCGGCAGCCCGCCTGCCACGCCGTAATTATTGAGCACAGTGTTCGCCTCTATCCTGTTGCGGGCAAGCTGTATATCGAGACTGTTCTTTAGCGCTATATTGATGGCATCTTCGAGCCGAAGGGTGGTCTGGGCCAGAAGGCCATGTGATGATAGAACGATTAAGATACCTATGGTTAAATGCTTCATGCTTTCACTTTTTCATACCCTTTAAAGGATATATGCTATTCGCTGATCTCTGTTTTGTGTGCGTTATGTTTACCTGACAGGAAAGTGTATACTGCGGGTATTACGAACAATGTAAGTACCAGGGAAAACAGTATACCACATACGACCACGATACCCAGGGGTACCCGGCTGGTAGCCGCCGCACCCAGGCTGAGGGCGATAGGCAAGGCACCCAGCGAAGTAGCCAGGCTGGTCATCAATATAGGTCTCAGGCGCTGCTGCGCCGCTTCCACTACCGCCTCTAGTTTACCCAGCCCCAGTTCTCTTTTCTGATTCGCGAATTCAACGATCAGTATACCGTTTTTCGTCACCAGCCCTATCAGCATGATCATACCGATCTCCGAAAATATATTCAGCGTTTGCCCGAATACCCATAAGCTCAGTAAGGCACCCGCCAGTGCTAGGGGCACCGTAAGCATGATGGCGAACGGGTCGATAAAGCTTTCGAACTGTGCTGCCAGTACCAGATAAATAAGTATCAGTGCCAGGCCAAATGCAAACAGGATATTGGAAGAACTTTCCGCATAATCGCGCGAAGAGCCCGTTAGCGAAGTCTGGTAGGTTTCATCGAGCAGTTTATCGGCAATGGCCTGCATGGCATTGATACCGTCACCGATCGTTTTGCCGTCTGCCAGGGAAGCCGAAATAGTAGCGGCTTTATAGCGGTTGAAATGGTATAGTGTGGTAGGACTGCTGCTCTCCTGCATAGTAACCACGGCATCCAGGGGTATACTTTCTCCCCTGCTGTTTCGCACATATAATTTTCCGATGTCTACCGGCTTGTTACGGTCCGTTCTCTCCACCTGCGCAATTACCTGGTACTGGTAACCATTCATGATGAAGTAAGCCAGTCTGCCCCCGCTGAAAGCGGATTGCATGGTTGATATTACATCCTGCGTGGACAGGCCCAGGTCCTTCGCTTTCATTCGGTCTACCGTTACCTGTAGTTCAGGCCGGTTAAACTTCAGGTTCACGTCTACGTTAGAAAAGGTTTTATCCTTCCTGGCTTCTTCCAGGAATTTAGGAATAATCACCTTCATCTTTAAAAGATCCTGGTTCTGCAGGATAAACTGCACCGGCAGGCCGGACCTAGATCCCGAGCCTACGGCGATGGTTTGTTCCTGAACGGCAAATATCCGCGCATCGTTGAACCGGCTTAGCTTACGCTGAAGATCAGTCGCTATTTCATTCTGAGTGCGTACTCTTTCGCCGGGTGGTATCAGGCCGATTCTCGGCTGAGCAGAATTGGTGGCACCGCCGCCGCCCGGTCCGCCGCCGGGTGTTCTTACAAATATAAAATCGCGCTCGGGTACGGAGTCGTACAGATAATTGGATATTTTATCGGTTAGTCTCTGGGTAAATACATAACTGGATCCTTCCGGGGCGGTAACGGTAAACCGCACACTGCTCCTGTCTTCCATCGGGGCAATCTCGCTTTGCAATACACTTATCACCATCCAGATGGCAACACCACAGAGGGCAATGATCACCCATGCCATCCACCTTATTTTCATAAACCCGGTAAGCCATCTTTTATAACCGTTTTCCATCCCGGTAAAAAAAGGTTCGGTCTTATGATAGAACCAGCCCTGCTTATTATCCTTGCGGGTAAGGTATACATTCAGCACCGGTGTGATGGTGAGGGACACAAATGCGGATATCAGTACGGCTGCCGCCAGCGTGACCCCGAATTCGCGGAAAAGCCTGCCCACGAAACCTTCGAGAAATATAACCGGCAAAAACACCACGGCCAGCGTGAGGGAGGTGGAAATAACGGCAAAGAATATCTCCTTACTTCCTTCCAGGGCCGCTTTGCGGATAGGCATCCCTTCCTCCATTTTACGGAATATATTCTCCGTTACCACTATACCGTCATCCACCACCAGCCCCGTTGCCAGCACGATGCCCAGCAGGGTCAGTATATTGATGGAAAACCCGGCTGCATACATTACGAAGAAAGTAGCAATCAGCGATATGGGTATATCTATCAGCGGACGAAGTGCCGTAAGCCAGTTGCGGAAAAACAAAAAGATCACCAGAACCACCAGGCCGAAAGAGATCAATAGTGTTTCTTCCACCTCCGCCAGCGACTGGCGTATATTTTTGGTATTATCTATCAGTACATTTAATTGTATATCCGACTTGTTGGAGTTTTTGATATCCAGCAGCCTTTTATTAAACTCATTGGCTATCTCTATGTTATTGGCGCCGGGCTGCGGTATAACGGCCAGTCCTACGGCATTTACTCCATTATACTTCCAGCTTTGGTCGAGCACTTCCGGCCCAAGCTCCACATTGGCGACATCGCCCAGCCGCACGATGCCATTCAGGTCCTGGCGGATGATCAGGTCTCTGAACTGTTTTTCATTGGTAAGCCTTCCCAGTGCTTTAATGGTGAGATCGGTATTGGTGCCAAATATTTTACCCGGAGGCAGTTCCACGTTTTCATTCTGAAGGGCTGTATTGATATCCGTAAATGCGAGGTCGAACCCGCTCATTTTATCAGGATTGATCCAGATCCGCATCGCATAGCGTTTCTGTCCGAAAATGTTTACGGCACTCACCTGGTCGATCGTCTGGAACTGCTGCTGCAATACGTTCTCTGCATAGTCGCTGAGTTCCAGCAGGCTCTTGGTACCGCTCTGCACTGCCAGCAGCAATATGAAATCGCTGTTGGCATCCGACTTGGATACTACCGGCGGCGCATCGATATCCTGGGGAAGACTACGCGAAGCCTGGCTTACTTTGTCCCTTACATCGCTGGCCGCGGCTTCCAGGTCAACCCCCAGGTTAAATTCCACCGTAATCTGGCTATTACCGAGGGAGCTGGAAGAAGTGATGGTACGAATGCCGGGTATGCCATTGATCTGTTTTTCGAGCGGCTCTGTTATCTGGCTTTCGATAATGTCTGCATTGGCGCCGGTATACGAAGTACTGACGGAAATAATCGGGGTATCTATTGCGGGGTAATCCCGCACGGCCAGGAAGGTAAAGCCCACTATCCCGAACAGGACGATCAACAGGTTCATAACGGTGGCCAGTACCGGGCGCTTCAACGATAGTTCCGAAATATTCATATATAAAATCTGGTCTAAATTGTTAACGTTGATGGATGACTGCTGATGGGGAAAACGTATTTACCGGCATACCATGAATTTGGTCAGGGCTTTTTTTCGGACAGCATATTCTCCGCATTGGTCACTTTCCGTACTTTAACAGGTATTTTATCGCGGGCAAACAGAACGCCCGTTACTACGATGCTGTCGCCCGGATTAATACCCTTCACTATTTCCACATTTTCCGCGTCGCGCAGGCCGGTCTCTACGTTTACGAAAGCGGCTTTACCATTTTTTACCAGTATCAGTTGTTTGTCAAGGTCGTTCGGTATAATGGCATTGCTGGGCACCAGGATGCAAGACCTGCCGGTGCCGGTATTGATCGTCACTTTGGCAAATGCCCCGGGGTTACCCCGGCCCTCCTGCAGCAGGGCTCTTATACGGATATTGCGCGTGGTCTGATTAATCTGCGGTTCGGTGGCGATCACCACGGCTTTGCGGCGGATGTCCTGCGCCTCGTCTATCACCACATCTACTATGCTTCCTTTTTTTACGCTGCCGCTGTAATTTTCCGGTAAGGTAAAATCGATCTTGATTTTATCGATCTGCTGAAGCGTGGCGATCACAGTGAGTGGAGTTACATAAGCACCCGGGCTCACCTGCCTTAAACCAACGGTGCCGCTAAACGGGGCACGAATGATACTCTTATCGATAGCTGCCCGGGTAATGGCGATATCCGCTTTCAGGTTATTTACTTCGCTTAGTGCGGCATCATAGTCGGCCTGGTTAACTCCATTGATATCAAGCAATTTTTTAAGTCTTCCCTCCGTTTGCACGGCCAGTTGCTGCTGTACGGTCGTTTTATTAAGTTGCGCCTGCAGATCGGCATCGTTGATACGAGCGATCACCGTACCCTTTTTGATAAATGATCCTTCCGGTACGTTCAGGTAAGTGAGTCGGCCGCTGATCTCCGGTTGCAGCACTACGTATTCGTTGGCCAGCACGGTACCGTTGGCTTCCAGGTTGCTGCTTACCTTCGTTGCGGCCGCTACCATTACATCCACGGTCACAGGCGGGGTAGCTTTGGGGGCCACCGGGTCGGGCTTACCCTTGCAGGAGTAGAAAAAAAACAGGCTATACAATGGAAACGTTGAAAACGATACGACCTTACTTAAAAAATGCATTTAACCTTGTTTAATATCAGAATTCAAATATAAAGACAAATACGCTCCGTGTAACCTGATTTGACGATCATAAAACCGGTATAGATCAGGCAGCAGGCGTATTAACCGGACGTTTTTTCCATTTATCTTATGCATTCTTCCAGATTTCAATGATTCGGTTTAGACGCCTTCCGGCATAAATTCATGCTCTTTTGTAATTAAAATCTTTTCTTTGCCTTCTAAAAACGCCACTATGAACCCCCGGGTAGGAATAATAATGGGCAGCGACAGCGACCTTTCCATCATGCAGGCCGCTGCTGACATCCTCACCAGTTTCGGCATTCCTTTCGAGCTCACGGTTGTATCCGCCCACCGCACTCCTCAGCGCATGGTATCTTATGCCACCGGTGCGCGGGCAAGAGGCATACAGGTTGTTATTGCCGGGGCGGGCGGGGCCGCACATTTGCCGGGCATGGTAGCCTCCCTCACTTCTTTACCGGTAATCGGGGTACCCATAAAATCTTCCAATTCGATCGACGGTTGGGATTCTGTACTGTCTATCCTCCAGATGCCCAACGGCATACCTGTAGCCACTGTGGCACTCAATGGCGCAAAAAATGCCGGCATACTCGCAGCCAGTATCATTGGCGCGTTCGATGAAGCCATCGGATTAAAAGTAGAAGCGTATAAAAAAGGTCTGGAAAACGAGGTATTGGAAAAGGTAAGGAAGTTAAAGGAAGATGGGTGGGAGAATGGATTTGATGCGCGTTAGGGGCATTGCCTTCCGGTAAACACGATTGTACAGCAAACCCTTTTCATTTTCTTACTACCAGGATAACGACTAATTTTTACGTATACATTACCTTGATATTTAAACTCATACCCTCAATGCCAGTAAATCATGCACTGCATGTTCGGCGGTGTTGAATTGAAAACGAAATCCTCCGTCGATCAGCCGCTTTGGACTTACCCAGCGGCTTTTCATTACCAGTTCCATTTCGGTGCCTATCAGGCGGGTGCCTATTTCCAGCAGCCACTGGGGTGCTGGCAAGCCGATGGGCATCCCATAGGCTTTTCTCATAATGCGCATCAGGTCGGCATTCTTAATCGCTCCGGGAGCGTTGCAGTTGACGATGCCATCCATTTCTTTTTGCTGGATCAGCCATTCCGTGCAGCGGGCAACGTCATGCTCGTGGATCCATGAAATATATTGCTGCCCATCGCCATGACTGCCACCCAAACCAAACTTGACCAGGTTCATCAGACGGGGAAAAACGCCGTCCTTCCTGCCCAGCGAGATACCCAGGCGCAATGCCACTTTACGTGTCGACGGGTTTTGAGTATGGAAAAAAGCCTGCTCCCACTGGCGGCATACATCGATGGAAAAACCATAACCCTCCTCCCCGGTCGCTTCATCCTGCGCATGATCTTCCGCATGTCGGTATATAGTGGCGGAAGTGATATTGATCCATAACCCTGGCGGTGCTTTCAGTTCGTTAAGTACTTCGCCCAGCAGCCGGGTAGGTATAACCCTCGATGCAATGATGGTCTTTCGGTTTTCCGGCGTATAGCGGCAGTTCACATTCTTACCGCACAGGTTGATGAGCAGGTCAGCATTCTCAAGACTCCGGGTCCATTCTCCCCTGCTCATCCCGTCCCATAACACTTTTTTAACGGTGCCATCATCCGCCTTTTTTTTGCGGCTAAGGATGATCACTTCTTCAGCCAGATCTTTATAATATGCAGCCAGCACCGAACCTAAATAACCATTGCCTCCCGCCAGAACGATTTTTCTGTATTTCATATCAATGCAATATAAGAAGGATGAATAAAATAATAAAGCGATAGCCTATCCAACTCAAAGTGAGCAGAACACTCAGTTTCATTAGCTTGGTTCTTCTTATATGTTCCAGCAGCATAAGGCCGGCAACGAACAGGAAATAACCGGCATATACAATCGATGAAAGATCGGTAAATACGGATAACAATAAGCCAATGGATAAAAGCAATGCACCTGCCAGTGAAATGGTCATCATATTGCCCAGGTAATTCCACCCTTGCTTCCGGGCGTAAAGACTCACCACTATTCCCTGGAAAAGCACCTGACCGCCGCAAACAAGGTATTCCCGGTACGAATTACCAACAGGCAGCACATCTTTCAGCAGCCAAGCATACCGGGTTAGCAGGAAGGATGTGATCAACCAGGTGAACACCAGGTAAGCGATCCGGTAGCCCAGGTGAAAAGAAGGCTGCATTTCATCGCTGCTTTTAACGGCGGAAGGTATGATCACCTTCCGGTTATACGAAACGAACGCATACAGTTTGCTCATCAGCCATATAAAGGGCCTCCATCCGAACAGGGGCCGGAAGAGAGGGAAAGAATGACCTATTACCGCGAGTAAGCTGTGTATCCCGTACCGGACCTCACCGGTTTCCTGGTTCACCAGCGCGATTTCGTTCACGGCACGCTTCCTGTCGACCAGTGTACACATACGGTGCGACATATCCTGGTAAGGAGCCCTGCCGCCGGCATCCAGCATTCCGCTGCTTACGAAGGCTTTGGTATACAAATGACAAAGAGGACATTCCGCATCGTACAGGATGGTGTGATGTTTCAGCATTTTCATGATCATACATTTTGAATGAAAGAATGATGTACATTAACAGGCAACCGATCGGTATACAGGGGTCAGCATCCGCTATGGCTTTTTACTCTTAATACGAAGGCTTAATGGAAGTCAGGAAGGGCTACTTGAATATTTTAAACAGCGAGCCCCAGAACCAGCTCTCTTCCGCCTTTATCATGGTATCCAGTGTTTTATTGACATTCTTAGCTAGCTTATTGATATCTTTTACCGTGGTCTTAAAAGATTGATAAGAAGGGTCTTTGGCATCTCCCTGCACTTCGGAGAGCTCGTTCAGTAGTTTGATCACGGGGTCGAGTTCGCGCTTTTTGCGCTCCTTCGCTACCTGGCGGGCAATATACCAGGTGTCTTTATGGGCAAAAAAATATTCTTTGCGTTCACCCGCACGGTGCTCTTTTTCGATCAGTCCCCACCCTATCAGATCTCTCAATGTCATGTTGGCATTACCCCGGGAAACCTGCAGCATTTCCATAATATCTTCCGTGGTTAGTGCATCAGGTGAAACGAGCAGCAGTGCATGTACCTGGGCCATCGTACGGTTAATACCCCACTCCGCCCCCAGCTTACCCCAGGCCTCTATGAACTTCTGTTTTGCTTCCTGTAATTGCATATGCAAATATAAGGAAGTATTTGAACTTTCAAAAGTTATTGAAAGTTTATTTCTTCTTTTTTATAAGGAACGGTATTACCCGGTAAGAATTTTAGCGAAGCAGCCTCCGTAAAATCAGTTTTTAACCAATATATTTACTGCCTAATGAACGAGCAGTTATGATACACCCCATTACCATTCCCGGTTGGCTGTCGGCATCCGGCCCGGTGCGAATGGCAGATGTTCGCACACCTGCGGAATTTGAACAGGGACATATACCAGGGGCATTCAATCTGCCGCTTTTCAGTAATGAGGAGCGGGTGCAGGTGGGCACCACGTATAAACAGGTAAGCAAAGAAGCCGCTATCCTGCTTGGATTCGATCTAACGGGCAACAAATGGTCGGGGTTCATCCGCCAGGCACTGGAAATGGCCCCGGATAAAAAGATAGTTCTCCATTGCTGGCGCGGGGGCATGCGCAGCGGTGCGATGGCATGGGCCCTGAACCTTTATGGATTTGATGTATACCTGCTGCAGGGGGGCTACAAAAGCTACCGGAGATGGACGCTGCAGCAATTTGAAAAACAATACCCGATAAGGGTAATCGGCGGCATGACGGGAACGGGTAAAACGAAGATCATTCAGCAATTGCAGGTATCCGGACAACTGGTAATCGACCTCGAAGCACTGGCGCAACACCAGGGTTCCGCGTATGGAAGCCTGAACCGGCTGATCCAGCCAACGCAGGAGCAATTTGAGAATAACCTGGGCCTCCGCTTAAGCCAGCTAAACACCGCCAGGCCGGTTTGGGTAGAAGATGAAAGTATTTCGATCGGCAAAAGATTTATACCGAAACCATTCTGGAGCCAGATGCAGAAATCGGTACTGTTCGATCTTCATGCCAGCCCGGAACACCGGCTCACCAACCTGCTGGAAGAATATGGAACGCTGGATAAAGAATTTCTTAAAGAATGTACCCTACGCATCCAAAAAAGGCTTGGTCCCGAACAAACCAAACATGCCATTGCGGCGATCGCGGAAGACCGTATAGCCGATTTCATAAAGCTGGTAATGGTATATTATGATAAAACGTATCGCAACGGGATAGCGAGGCGGTCGCCCGGTCTTATCTTCCCGGTGTCGCTCGAAAGCCGGAACCCGGTGCAAAATGCCGCCGCTGTTTTGCAGCTTGCGCAGGACAAGGGCGAATCACTAATGAAAACAATGTATTGATTATGCACGACAGAACGCACACGGTTAAGTTAACCCAGTACTCGCATGGCGCGGGATGCGGATGCAAGATAAGTCCTGCCATCCTCGACAAGATCCTGCATAGCCCGGTTGCGAGGATCCCGGATGCCCGCCTGCTGGTGGGCAACGACAAGCGGGATGATGCCGCCGTACTGGACCTCGGCAACGGCACCGCGCTTATTTCCACCACCGATTTTTTTATGCCCATCGTGGATGATGCCTACGATTTTGGCCGCATCGCATCCGCCAATGCAATCAGCGACGTGTACGCCATGGGTGGGAAGCCGGTATTAGCCATCGCTATTCTGGGCTGGCCCATAGAAAAACTGGCCCCTGAAATCGCGCAGCAGGTGCTGGAAGGATCGAGGGCCATTTGCGCAGAGGCAGGTATCACCCTCGCCGGCGGACATAGTATCGACTGTCCCGAGCCTGTATTCGGACTGGCAGTAAACGGCATTGTATCTGTTGCGCAATTAAAACAAAATTCCACCGCTACCGAAGGGTGTCATCTGTATCTCACCAAAGCACTTGGTGTAGGAATACTTTCCACGGCCCAGAAAAAAGGATTGCTTCAATCACCTGATGCCGCCATAGCATTGGAAAGCATGGTAACCCTCAATAAGCTGGGAGAAGTATTCGGTCGACTCGAATACGTAAAAGCCATGACGGACGTAACAGGTTTCGGACTGCTCGGTCACCTCGCGGAGATGTGCACCGGGAGCGGCCTTTCCGCGCACATCGAATTTGGTAAAGTACCGATGATCCAGTCGCTGCCTTATTACCTGGAGCAACACTGCTTTCCGGGAGGCACCCACCGCAACTGGAGCAGCTACGGCCACCAGCTGAGTGAGTTACCCGATAGTCAGCGTTACATCCTGGCCGACCCGCAAACCAGCGGTGGTTTGCTGGTGGCTGTCGAAGCAGCGCATAGTACCGAATTTGAGCAATTGCTGAGGGAGCAGGGATTACCGGAAAAGTTCTGCCGCTCCTTTGGTACATTGAGAGCTTCCGGCAATGGGGTTTTGATAGAGGTCGTGTAAAAAGAAGGATCTGGATTACAGGCCTTTACATAAGAAGGCTATACCATTCAACCGGCTACCCTTAACTCATAACCGGGGAATATTCCAGGGATATTCCGGGGATATCTCGACGCAAGATGTACCTGCGGTTGCACAGCGCGCTGGGGTCGGGTATTTCGAAGGCCCGGTATTTTAAAGAATGTAAGGTTGTTGTTGTCTGGTAAGCTTTTACCTCTAATTTCCATAGTGACGAAATTGGTGGCCGCTTACATCGGCACTCTATAAAATATTTCGTTGGACAATTAATTAGAACCAGGGCCAGAAAGCATTTGTTTGCACAAATGTTTCATAGAAGTATTTCAGCCGCCATATTGCCAAACCGATGTTGGGCGAAGTTTATCTTTTGTCCCAAAGTTCATTTCCCAAATACATGTATTTTGTCAGTAATTGCTCAAATATTTTTCCCACATTATCTCCATTTAGAAAAATTATATAACCATTTTTACTTTTAGGAAAAATAATGGCTAATGTATTTACTCCTGGGTCTTTACCCGTGTGCATTAAGGCATATTCGTCATTACTAAATCCAATCAGCTTTTCCCAACCAAGCCCGAAATAATCATTGTCTTTGAGTTGAACCTGATTTTTCTTCATTTCTTCATATACAGATTGAGACAAATCTGCTCCGCTCAAAATATAACTAAGAAAATTTCCGTAGTCCTCCACAGTGGTTAAGAGATTTGCAGCAGCATTTGCTTCAAAGTATTTTATGGTTTTCAATGCTTTCCCATCTTTATCATAGTTTTTTACATAACGATTTTCATCCATTGATTTGTCCCACCAAAAATGCGTATCATTCATTTTTGCAGGCTTAAAAACTAATTCGTCAGCAAGTGCTTCTAAGTTCTTACCAAATTTAGCCTCCAAGGCTTTCCTTAAATACTCAAATCCTTCGCCAGAATACTGGAATTTTGTCCCAGGTTCAAATTCAAAAGATAATGTCTTTTTTTCAGTTAAATAACGCCAATTCGGAAATCCTGTTTGATGAGAGAGGATAATTCTTGGAGTGAGTTTTTTAGTCCGATTATCGGTTTTTAAATCAGGGTCTTTCCAATACTTGTCTAATGGTTCGTCTAAGCCTAACTTTCCTGTACTAATCAACTTCAATGCAACCAATGCTGTAATTGGCTTTGTAAGTGATGCTACTTTAAAAATTGAATTATAAGAAGCAGGTATTCCTTTGTCTATACTTCCTAAAACCCGTATTTGTTTTAGTTTTCCATTTTCAATAATCCCTAATCCTAATACAGGAACATTTTCTTGTATTAAAAGATTTTCAATTTCTTCTTCAAATGTACTGTAAATTTTAGTTTTAGATGCCTGGTTATGGTCAAAACTCAAAACTTCTTTAAGTAACCAATTTCCATTCTCCAGTAAATACAAATGGGTAAACTTTGCTCTACTTGTATGAACATTCGCTTTGTTTTTTTCTCTTATGTAAAAGTCGTGAATACCACTTTGAATAGCACCGTATAAAACACCATTATCATACATCGGAAATACTTCCAAACTTTCTTCAACAACTTTTCTTATTGGCTTTTTAATTGTGTCACCACAGATATATTTTTTAGTGTTTGCTAAAAAAATATCTCTGTTTTGAATACCACTTTGGTCGTGATAAAAAATTAAATCTTTATGAACAGCCTTGTTTAAATATTCCAAGTCACATAAGTTGAAGCTGCGTTCAAAGAAAATACTGTCCTGCTTCTTCAAAGTCAGAAATATTTCAGAATTTTTAGCTACTTGTCCGTTAGCTCGGTTTATAGAAATCATCAGTATTAATATTGAAAGTAATTGTCTTATCATTGGTGGTTTGTTTTTAAATTTGGCACAACGGTTTTGGGCTTTGCGTTGTTGCGGATTTTTAGCACTAATGTCCATTAGAATTCCGAATGTTGAATTTAGCACAAATGTTTCATAAAAGCATATCACCCGCCATATTGCCAAGCCGATGTTGTGCGTTCGCCCTTGTTCTCGTCTGTGAAATTGTGTCCAATGGAAAATAATTGTATAATAATAATAGGCAGGACAAAAATTGCCCTGCCTATTATATTATAAAAATGCTGATTAAAAATTACCCTGCAATCTCAAAGTCAGTTGGGTCAACTTCATTTGGCTGAATAAATAGTAGCGTGCAACCATTTTTTGTGCTATGAGGGCCGTGAACTTGACCTTTGTCGTGCGCAAAAAATGCGCCAGCTTCGTAAGTAACTCCATCGTTAATAAAATCGCCTTCCAAAACGTAATGTTGCTCTTCGGTTTTGTGATGAATATGGGCAGGAATGAATGCACCTGCTCCCATTTTTAACTCAGCAAATACGGGTCCGTATTTAGTGTCTAAGTTCAAGAGTTTTACAGAAAGCTTATCTGATGTGGCTCCCGGAATTGGAAATGGCACATAGTCCATTTCATTTGATTTCTTGATATTCTCCATTTTTTTGTTTTTACTTTTAAGTTTTAGACTAACACGCTGTCTTCAACTGTTACACCCGGATATTGAATGAACATTAAAGTACAGCCTGTTTTGGTTGTATGAGGTCCGTGTTCGACACCCGGGCCGTGTACCAAAAACGAACCTGCCTTCAATACTTCACCGTTATTAATAAGTTCACCTTCTACAACATAAACAGATTCTACTGCAATGTTGTGATAGTGCCTTTGAAGATTTGCTTCAGGTTCTAATTTTGCCATTGCAATAAATGGTGCTTTCTCTACATCTGTATTTATAAATGCAGCGGTTGTGGTACCTGTCCAACCGGGCAGGGTAAAGGGAACCCACTCAATGTTTTCGGCTTTGAGGATAATGTCGGGAGTTTCAGATTTCACGTTCGGATTTTTTTAGAAATGATAGCATAATGACAATTGATACACAAATCTACGGAAAGGCTTATAATAGATTATTGTATAAAATCGGATACTTATTGTACAATCATTTACTCTGACGAAAAATCAAGGGAGTGGTTTTGGTCTGTTTTTTAAAAAAATGATTGAAATGGGCAGTGTCTTGAAAATTCAGGTAATAGGCAATTTCTTTCAAAGAGAGATTGGAGTGCCAGAGCAAATTTTTGATTTCAAGTAAAATCAAATCATTGAGTATTTCACTGGGAGTTTTTTGAAGTGCTGAATTGGTACATTTATTCAGGTAGTTTATAGAAATATTCAATTTTTCAGCATAAAATGGCAAAGGTTTGCGATCTGCGAAGTGCTTCTCCGCCAAAATCTTATATTCCCGAGTAATAATAGTTGCTTTATCAGCATTTTTGGAGGGTAACGATTCTTCGTTTTGAGCTGAATAAATACGCTTGCACTCATATAGCAATATCTTTAAACATGCCCGAATAATATCAGGCGAATTTACTATCAATGAACCGTTTTCTGTCAGCATCTTTTCTAATAATATAATGAACCATTGCTTTTGTTCAACGCTGAGATTTAAAGAGATATTAGCATCAATTTCAAAAAAAGGAAAGTCTTTAAGGAAATTAATATTTAATTCCCCGATTTCTAAAAATTCAGGTTTAAACATTAAGGTATAGCCATACCAGTTACCTTCCCGTTCCCAACTGACGACTTGTCCTTGAGCAGAAAAGAATAACTCTGAATCAAAATGATTCATTTTAGTCACATTGATGGTTTCACGATAGTTATCTGCTTTTAAAACTAAAGTTATCAAATGGAAATTTTTGCGATATGCCGGCATACTGTTTCTAACGGTCGGAAGCAATTCTTCTGCTCTAAAAATATCAAAAAGACTGGATTTTGCTTTGATAGGCGAATTGATGGCATGGTGCAATTCTTTGATTTCTTGAAATATGGGGATTCCAGTGATTTTGCTCATTGTGTATGTAGTTGACTGACCTTATTAAAATCAGAAATAAACTTTGTTTTCATTAGCCTAACAAAACCTTTTCAATGACTTATCTCTAGCCTCGAGTGAGTAAATAAGTTGCTCGATAGCAATAATAAAGAAAGTCTACCAAATGTGATGTAAAAAAGCGTCTTTGTAGTTTGGCATTTCTGCAAAAGATTTTCATTACATCTTCGCAGCGAAAAAATGTGAAGTCATCGTGTAATGTTACAAGTCCTGTGTTTGAGGTTTTGTGGCATTCGTTACGATGTCAAAAAAAGGGAAGTTTATCCAGCGGCACTTCATTACTACTCAAAATCATATAGCAATATAAATATACCTGCAGCTGAGTTAAGCCGGCGTATGTAGCGTGTAACATTTACGTCTTCTGTGTTTGTGAGATCTGCGTAGGAAATTTTCTTCAGACACAAAATAAATACTGACCTTTAAATGATGGGGAAGCATATACCACCTGTAATCCTAATTCGTGAAACAAAAAATTACTTTATTAAATTTATACATGACAGTGGCGATTCGGCTGTCTGTATTTATTCTATATCATTCATTTTATGACGACTACAAAGCATTTTAAAATTATATTGTTTGGATTATTGCTTTGCGCTTTTGCAGATGGGCAGCAACGTTCTGCAAATGGTAAGAATAATTCAGAGAATGCTCCTTCCAAAATTAAGCAAGAACAAAAGTGGTGGAATTTATTACACTATAAAATTGATATTTCACCTGATTATGCAAGAAAATATATAATCGGAACGAACAATATAACATTTTCAGCTTTACAGTCCGATACAATACTGCAAATTGACTTACAAAATCCCATGCGAATTACCAGTGTTAGGTGGAAAGACAAAAGCCTTGTTTTTAAATACATTAAAGAAGACGCTTACCTCGTAATTTTTCCAACAGTTATCAAAGCTGGTGAGAAACAAACAATATCAATTCATTTTGAAGGAGAGCCGAAAGAATCGTTAAAGCCGCCCTATGACAATGGCTGGATATGGGCTAAAGATTTAAATGGGCGGCCATTTATTAGTGTTGCTTGTGAGGGTTCCGGGGCAAGTATTTGGTTGCCTTGCAAAGATGTTTTATATGATGAACCTGATAATGGCGTTTCTTTCAGCATCACGGTCCCTGATACACTAACAGCGGTTGCCAATGGCAGACTTGAAAAAAAATTAACTAACAAACAGGGTACGTCTACATTTACATGGAAGGTGGTAAATCCAATCAACAACTATGAAATTATCCCTTACATTGGAAAATATATTAGTTGGCATGAGAACTATGCGGGATTAAAAGGAAACCTTGATTGTGATTATTGGGTATTGGATTATAACCTTGCTGAAGCAAAGAGCCATTTTAAGCAAACTGATACGATACTGAAGGCCTTCGAATATTGGGTTGGACCTTACCCATTTTATGAGGACAGTTACAAATTGGTGGAAGCTCCTATGTCGGGAATGGAACATCAAAGTGCGTTGGCATATGGCAATGGCTTTCAAAATGGTTTACGTGGAAAAGACATTATTTCAGGAAGTGGTTGGGGTCTTAAATTTGACTTCGTCCTTGTGCATGAAAGCGGGCACGAATGGTTTGGAAATAGCATTACTTCCAATAACTACGGAGATGGTTGGATACATGAAGGTTTTGCAAAATACATGGAAACACTATATACATCCTATGTATTCGGCACAGAAGCAGGCAATGACTACGCAATCGGCACATGGAAAAGAATCAAGAACGATGAACCCATTTTAGGCACAAATACTTCAGACAAATATTATAAAGGAAGCGCGATGCTTCATATGATAAGGCAAATTATCGGGGATTCTTTGTTTAGGAGGCTTTTGATAGGATTAAACAGGGAGTTCTATCATCAAACAGTTAATACCGATCAAATTTTGCAATTTTTTAATCTGTACACAAAACAGTATTTTACATCGATATTTGAACAATACTTAAAAACGACACAAATACCCAGACTTGATTATTTGTTTAACGATAATACCTTAATGTATCGTTGGGGAAACTGTGTTAAAGGCTTTTCAATGCCCGTGAGAATCAGTTTTAACGATAAAGACTTCCAATTCATTTTCCCAACAAATCGATGGCAAACTATTGAAATTCCGGCAACGCATTCGAAAGAGTTAAAGCCTGACAAGAATTTCTATATTACTATTAAGAAAACACATAATAGCCAAATGGCAGAGGTGGTAAAATAAGGTTTTTCTCCCTGCAATTGCTGTCAATGAAAAACAAAGTCACATCAGCAAAACCTGAATTTGTTTCAGGCATAGGTTCTTGAAGCACAGGTTATCGGCAAATGTTATTCGGATAGCTGGCTTATCACCCCAAACCCTTCCGCCAGATCCGGAGAATGCTCGTACATTACTTTTATAAATTCCGTTCCCCATCTGGCATAATAAGGCATAAAGTTGTCGGTTCTTTCCTGCAGTCCGTCACCGGGAAAGAGTGCTTGTTTGATAGCATGTATCTGCCGCTGCGCGGCATCGAACTTTCTTTTCTCTGAACGGAGCATCTTTTTTTCGAGTTCCTGTATACGCTGAAGGGCGCGGGTGCGCAGGGCGTCCACGTGCTGTTCGAGGCTTTTATCTACTTTGCCGGATACGGCTTTCAGGTGGTCGTAATACTGGTGAGCCTGGCGTATTTCATTATCGAGGTCGAGTTGCAGGGTAGAGTTACGCTTGACGTATGTTGCGGTGAGCTGCAATTCGTCCTGGAAAAAGTCAGCAGGCGTAAAACCGAGCTGGGTCAGTTTGTGCTGCCATTTGCTTTGGATGAAAAGAAAAGAGTTCCGCAGCAGGATAACGGGGTAAGGCACTTTGTAATGTTCGAACAGGTCTTTGAGTTCGAGCCAGTAGGCTATTTCACCACCACCACCTACATACGCAATATTAGGTAAAATGATTTCCTGGAAGAGGCCGCGAAGGATCACGTTGGGACTGAAGCGCTCCGGGTGATGGGCCAGTTCTTCTTCCAGTTGCTGCTGATTGAAACGGATACCGGGGTGATTAACCACCGTCCATTGCTCACCGGTTTTAACGATGCGTTCGCGGATATCGTCCTTCAGATAAAACAGGTTGATCTCCCGGGGATGGGCCTGCACTTTGTAATGTGCTGCCAAACGGTCAATTGTTTTTTCGACGATGGCAGAAGGTGTCTGATGCAGCAAGTCGTCTTTGAAGATATCTGTCATGGCCGTTTTAAGATGGCCGTTATCGGGTATCAGTACCACTACGCCGTAGGCAGCAAACAGGTGATGGATCAGCCGGAATGTAGCCGTTTGTACATTTGTGCTTCCCTGGTAGTAGTCTTTCAGTAGCCCGATAAGTTCCGGGCCATAGGGATGGATACCGAGCTCTCCTTCTATCCGTGCAATTATTTTGTCGAGTCCTTCGGTATTCATTCTTCCTACTGCCCCTTTCTGCTGCGTTTGCCAAACTATTTTTTCACCATCCATATATATCTTGCCCAGTTCGTCGAGATCGGCGTCTTCGCTGCCCATATAAAACACGGGTATGAAATGGTAGCCGGGATATTGTTTCTTAAGTGACTCCGCCAGTTTAACGGTATGAAGGATCTTGTAAATGTAATATAGAAACCCGGTAAATATATTGGGTTGATGGGCGGTTACGACGGTAAACGTGCGCTCATCCAGCAGGCTGCTGATATTGCGCTCTGCTTCGGCGGCAATAGGCATGTCTTTATATTGTTTCCTTAATTCATTAACAAGCAATTGCCTGTTTACCGGGAAACCCTTACGTGCTTCCATGGACTGATGCAGACCTTCCAGGGTTGGGGGATGATGATAGAAAGGCATTAAAAGTGGTGACTGGCCGATGTAATCAGTTACTATCCTGGAGAAATGGCCGGTTTGTTCGAACGTGATCGAGGTGGAAGTACAGTCCATAATTGAATATAAAAATAGGAAAATAGTGTGATGGTTGCCTCATAAGGGTAAATACGTAAGGAGTAATTGTAGTAATAAAAAACAGCGTATAATGTTCAATCGGGATAAAAAAAATATTCGTATGTATCATTTGTACGCGTTTTTGCGTTATAATCCAATAATTTCTAAACAATATCTAAATACCCTGTGATGCCATCAACTTTACCCCGTATAGTTGGCTACTACATAGCCGTATTTTGTATCTTTTTAACAAAAAGTGCAGAAGCCCAGTGTCCCGGAGGGAATCCCTTTATGACAATCACCAACACCACTACCATGGTGGGTAACGGCAACAATGTTTATAGTCTGCCCATGTTCGATCCTTCCAGCGGAACGTTGTTTTCGGTGGATTTCAGTGCCCGTTTTTATTCGTATTATAGCTATTCGCTTATCAATATGAATGCTGCGCCGCAGGATTATAATTTTATCGTAGACAGAATCGACAATCTGGTCGCTTTTTCCGACATGGATCCTACGCCGATCGTGTTACTTGAAGAAAGTAACACCCGCACGATCCGGTACAACAATACACCGCTTCCCAGGGTGCCACCGGGAACCACCAATTACAATTCTACCATTTATTCCAACAGATCGATTCCCGTTATCACGTTCGATCAGAACGTTGTGCCCTTTCTTGGTATGGACAATCTGTATCTTTCGTATAATACCAATACGCAGGCCGGCGGTATCGGTAGCCCCGACGTTAACTATTCCAATGGCTTTTCCAGGGATTCCGTGATCGTTACACTTACTTATAACTATTGCCCGGCCGCTACATTGGCGTCCAGTCTTATCAGGATCGGCTCTGTTGCCAGGTCATCCGACCTGCTGGTTTCCTGGTCTACGGAAGACAATGTTAACCAGGGATGGTTCGAACTGCTTAAGAGTACCGATGGCAGAACGTATACCAGCATCAACAAACAACCAATAGACAGGATGAACCTGCGCGGCTACAGCTACCTGTACAAGCCTTTAGCCACCGATGGAAATAAAGGATTCTTTCGCATCAGGCAAACGGATAAAACAGGCAATGTAATTTATTCAAAAGTACTTACCACCCTTATTCCAAGACCCGCTGCCGGTACTGCCACGCAGCCTTCCGGCATGCTAACGGTATTCCCCGGCATAACGGCTGATGATTTTGTGAATGTATCTCTTCCCAAAACAAATGCAGGGGATGAGTGGGAAATAAGCATACTTTCTTTATCGGGACAAGTGCTTCAGAATTCCGTACTGAAAGGCTCGGGACAAATGAAACTGTTATTCAGTCATCATCTGTCTAACGGAATGCATATCATCCATGCAGTCAACAAAAGAACCCGTACCAGTTATAAGGGTAAGGTGATCGTTAAGCACTAGGCGGTAACGATCTCCCCTTCCAAATCATAATCGTAGGCTTTGGTGATCATCACCTGTATAAACTCACCGGGTCGCAGCTTTTTATCTGTATTAATTATTACCTCATTATCCACTTCCACACTGTCGAATTCCGTCCGGCCGATAAAACGGCCGGACTCTTTTTTATCCACCAGTACCTTAAAGATTTTACCTATTTTTTCCTGGTTCTTTTCATAACTGATTTCCTGTTGCACTTCCATCACTTCCTGCGCGCGGCGTTCTTTTTCTTCGGTGGGTATAGTGTCTTCGAGCAGGTGGGCGGAAGTGTTTTCTTCATGACTGTAAGAGAATATCCCAACCCTGTCGAACCGGTGTTCCTGTAAAAATCCTTTGAGTTCCTCGATGTCTGCTTCCGTTTCACCCGGAAAGCCGGCTATAAGGGTGGTACGCAGGCATATACCGGGTACCTTTTCCCGGATCTGGTGAATTAGTACACTCATTTCTTCCCGGGTTATGTTGCGTCGCATGGCTTTCAGCATATTGTTGCTGGCATGCTGAAGGGGCATATCGAGATAGTTACAGATATTTTCCCGTTCGCGCATTGCATCCAGTATCTCCAGGGGAAATTTAGATGGGTAGGCATAATGAAGTCGTATCCATTCCAGTCCCTGTATGTCTGCCAGGGCATGCAGCAGGCGTGGCAGCTCTCTTTTTTTGTAAATGTCGAGGCCATAGTAGGTAAGTTCCTGTGCAATCAGCATGATTTCTTTTACGCCTTTCCTCACGAGCAGTTGCGCTTCTTTTACCAGTTCTTCTATGGGCCGACTGACGTGATGCCCCCGCATGAGTGGAATGGCACAGAAAGAACAGGTACGGTTGCAGCCTTCGCTTATTTTGAGATAGGCATAGTGCTGCGGCGTACTTAGAAATCGCTCTCCTACCAGCTCGCTTTTATAATCGGCCTCCAACTTTTTAAGTATCAACGGCAATTCCATAGTGCCGAACCACGCATCCACTTCGGGCATTTCCGTGGCAAGGTCGCTTCGGTACCGTTCGCTCAGGCAGCCTGTAACGTATACCTTATCGAGTTGTCCCCTGCGTTTCAGTTCAAGTTGGTTAAAGATGGTATTGATACTTTCTTCTTTCGCTTTATCGATAAAGCCGCAGGTGTTCACTACCACTATATTGTGATCCAGTTTCTTATTTTCATGCACTACCTCTATGTCGTTGGCAGCCAGTTGACCGCTTAGTACTTCGCTGTCCACCAGGTTTTTACTGCAGCCCAGCGTTATGATATTTACCTTGTCTTTTCCTACCCGTTTTGTTTTCATAATAAAGGCCGTAAAGGTAAACGAAAAAAGCCCCTGAAGGAGCTTTTTTAAATATTGAACATAACCTTAAAGGTGGTATGAATTAATCGAATGTAAACCGGAAACCAAGACCAAAGCGAGCTGGTTCAAAATCGGTATCCCCACTGTAAAATCCCAACAGAGGTCTCCAGTCGAAACTCAGGCTAATAGGAGCACCGCCTATCTTGTAATCCAGACCTGCCATAGGGCGAAGGGCAAAGGCAGAGTTATCGTCCGATATCAAAAATCCAGGTCCGCCGCCTGCAAACCATTTCAGACCGTCTGCACCATCTATATCCTTATGATATTGGTAGTAAGCGAAAATACCCACGAGATCGTCCCCGAAAAGCACTTCAGCACTGCCTACTGTATTCTCTGTAAAAAAATGTTTAAACGAAGGCCCTACCAGCGTAATTCCGTCTCCAAAGTCGATCCCCAGGCCAATAGCATTATTATAGCTACTACCCGTCGATGATTTCTGAGCATTAACGTGCGATGCGCCTGCTACCATTAAAAAGGCAAATAATAATCCTACAGATCTTTTTTTCATAAATGTATTTTATTTTGCAAATTAAATACATTTTCGTGCCGCTTTTACATTGTAAGGCAATCAATTTTAAATTTTAAACAGACTATCCACAAATTCGTGTTTATCAAATACCAGCAAATGCTCCATCTGTTCTCCCACTCCGATAAATTTTACCGGGATTTTAAACTGGTCAGCTATTGCCAGCACCACCCCTCCCTTAGCGGTTCCATCCAGCTTGGTGATCGCCAGGGCCGTTACTTCCGTGGCAGCGGTAAACTGCCGGGCCTGTTCAAGGGCGTTCTGCCCGGTAGAGCCATCCAGCACCAATAATACTTCATGCGGGGCTTCGGGAATGATTTTCCCCATGACCCGCTTTATTTTAGTAAGCTCCTCCATCAGGTATGCTTTGTTATGGAGACGACCGGCGGTGTCTATGATGATCACGTCTGTATTACGGGCTACACCGCTCTGTACCGTATCGAAAGCTACCGCTGCCGGGTCGGAACCCATGTCCTGTTTTACAATGGGCACGCCTACCCGCTCGCTCCAAATAGTAAGCTGGTCAACCGCCGCCGCCCGGAACGTGTCGGCGGCTCCCAGTAGCACTGTTTTACCGGCTTGTTTAAAGTTATAAGCCAGTTTACCGATGGTGGTCGTTTTCCCTACTCCATTTACCCCTACCACCAGTATAACGTAAGGACGGGTAGGCAGGTCGGACGTAAACGCATAGGTGTTGGAAGCAGGTGCATCCACCAGTATGTTCTGCATTTCTTCCTGCAGCATTGTATTCAGCTCCCCGGTATTAAGGTATTTATCTTTTGCTACCCGTTTCTCTATGTTCTGGATTATTTTTACCGTGGTATCTACCCCTACATCTGCGCTTACCAGGGCGTTTTCAAGGTTGTCGAGCAATTCATCATCCACGGTACTTTTACCGGCAATTACTTTCGTCATCTTCGACAGAAAGTTTTCTTTGGTCTTTTGCAGTCCCTGGTCAAGACTTTCCTTTTCTTTTTTCCCGAATAATTTATCAAACAGGCCCATAATGATTCAATTAACAGATCATGCAAGTTAAGATACCGTACACAACGAACAAGGCACAGGATGCAGGTACTTTTACAGTGCCTGAGTCTTGTGCCTCGTTGAATAAAATATATGACCGCTTATTTTTCCGATAAAAAGTCCTTCACCTTATCCTTGTGTATAATCGCTTCCTTAAAAGTATAAGCACCGGATTTAGGGCTGCGGACAGCTTTAATCACTTTAGTCCAGTTTTTTGCTTCAGCGGCAGCCTTCTGGTCCTTGGTCTTGATCGCTGTTTTTGCTGCTTTTGCCATGGTAATTTATAGTTTATCTGATTACTTGATTTCTTTATGAACGGTCACCTTCTTCATGATCGGGTTGAATTTCTTCAGTTCGATACGCTCGGGAGTGTTCTTCTTGTTTTTTTCGGTGATATAGCGGCTGGTGCCGGGTAAACCACTTGTTTTGTGTTCGGTACATTCGAGTATTACCTGTACCCTACTGCCTTTCTTTGCCATTGTGAATGATTTTTAGATTTAAACTTTTTCTCCCTTCGCTCTCAGTTCTTTTACAACGGTGTATAGTCCGTTCTTATTGATCGTGCGGATGCCTTCGGCTGACAGCTTTAATGTGATCCAGGTATCTTCTTCCGCAAGGAAAAAACGTTTGGTCATTAAATTCGGCAAAAAACGACGCTTTGTCTTAATATTGGAATGGGAAATGCTGTTCCCCGTGATCGGTTTTTTCCCCGTAACCTGACATACTCTAGCCATGACTTGTGAAAATTTTGGACGGCGAAGGTCGCAAAATCTATCAATATGACAAAATAAAACGACTGTTTTTTTATAAAAGACCCCGATGCCTCCTCTTTGCTACCTCTTTGCTACCTCATTGGTACCTCGGAAACTGCCTGAAATCCTTTCAACTACCGGAAGGCCCGGGGAGGCTCCGGGCACCAGCGGTGGGCAGTGCTGTAATGAACCAGGTTAGGGACGTGTTCGCAGGCCGGGGTACCAATAAAGCAGCATCCGGGATTGAACGCGGTAACTGGCCGGAGTAGCAACTCATTTACACCGAATCAATAATTAATAACTTATGCTATTATTCCTCCTATTTGGTATGATTTATTTACTTTGAGGAAAATAGGATATAAATGAATGAAATGAAGCGCAAAACCATTGCAAGGGATATTAGCTGGCTCTCTTTTAATGCCCGGGTACTGCAGGAAGCGGCGGATGCCACCGTACCACTCCGGGAGCGGATTCGTTTCCTGGGTATCTTTTCCAATAATCTCGACGAGTTTTTCCGGGTACGGGTAGCTACCCTCAAGCGCATGATTGAATTCAGCACCAAGCCCTCTCTCAACATGCACCTGGAACAGCAGCCCGCCAAAATACTGGAAGAAATACAGTTTACCAACCTGCGCCAGCAAAATGAATTCAACCGGATCTGGGAAGAGATACAGCGGGAAATGGCGAAAGAAAAGATTTTTCTCGTTAACGAAAAACAACTCAGTAAAGAACAGAAGCAGTACGTGCAAACCTATTTCGAAGAGGAAGTGCATTCTAACCTGATACCGCTGATGATCGAGAGCATTCCGCAGTTTCCTTACCTGCGGGACAAATCCATTTATCTGGGAGTGGTGCTTTCCAAAAAGGATTCTGCCTATAAGCAGAAATATGCACTGGTGGAGATACCCAGTAAACGCAACGGCCGCTTCAAGCTGCTGCCCTCCCCTCCCGGCGAGCAGCATATCATCCTGCTGGAAGACGTGATCCGGTTTAATCTTCCCTCTATCTTTTCTTACTTCGGGTATGATAAATACGATTCCTGGATCTTTAAAGTGACCAAAGACGCCGAGATAGACATGGATACCGACGTGGCTACCACCATGGTGCAGAAAATAGAAAAAGGCCTCCGCAACCGCCGCAAAGGCAAACCGGTGCGGTTCGTATATGACAAAGAAATAGACGCCGGACTACTGGAATACCTGATGAGGCGGATGAACCTCACCAAGAGAGACAACCTGATACCCGGCGGCCGCATCCATAATTTCCGGCATTTCATTGATTTTCCCGACAGTGTGTTCCCGCGCAGGGGACAGCGCAAAAAGCCATTCCAGCATCCGTTGCTTACCAATACCAGCCGGGTGACGGATACCGTGCTTAAAAAGGATGTAATGCTCCATTTTCCCTATCATTCCTATAGCCCGGTGATCGATATTCTCCGGGAGTCC
>JANNOM010000054.1:0-73601 GCA_031399065.1 Chitinophagaceae bacterium | reverse complement strand
TTTAGCTGTTACAGTAACTTCTCCAATTTTAACTTTTTCAATTCCTGCCGCAACTGTTACACTCGTACCAAAACAAGCCGACCAAGCTGCTGCGAAAAGTTGTTCTGGATTGGTTGCATCACCAGCACCTCCCATTTCTTTTGGGAATCTTACATCTAGATCTAATAATCCATCAGATGATTTTGCGTGACCGTTACGACCTGCTAGGGTTGTCACTTCTGCTTCATAAATTTTTTCCATTTTTAATTTTTGTTTAACTTTTATTTGTTTTTGAATTATACGCTGATGACGAATGAGCTTTAGATATTTGGACATAGAGTCGGAAATTAATTTTGTTTCTGAAGTGGGCGTACTTCTACCTTTCCCTTCTCTTTTGTTAAAAGAGGACACCCTTTTGCAATCTCGACAGCGTCGTTGAGGTCTTTTGCATTAACGATGAGGTAACCGTCAACCGTTTCTTTGGCTACAATCAAAGGACCATCCGTCACGACTTTACTTTTTCCGGTTACCTGTTTGCCAGTGGTTTGAAGAGGGTCTCCTCCAACAAGGATTCCTTTCTCAGCAAGGCCTTGCTGCCAGTTTATCCATAATTGAATGTATTCCTTAACTTCTTTCAAATCATAATTAGCAGTTTGGATGTGTGTGTCTTCACCTCTGAATAAAAAAATAAATTTTTCTGTTTTGCCATCTACCTTTAATTGTGCGTAACTACTAATTGTAGACATAGTCATGATTGCTACTGTAAATACTAAAGTTTTTAAACTTTTCATTACTTTTAAATTTTTATTTTTTCTGAATTATATACTTATGACGAATGAGATTTGGATATTTGGACAAACAATTAGACATTAATTTTCCGATTTTAGAACTTGACGAACTTCTACTTTTCCACTCTCTTGAAAAATAGGACACCCCTTTGCAATCTCTACCGCCTCGTTTATGTCTTTTGCGATAATGAAGAGATGACCATTAACCATTTCCTTGGCTACGATAAAAGGAGCATCCGTTACAACTTTATTTTTGCCGTTTACCTGTTTACCAGTGCGATAAAGATTTTCACCCCCTACAAGAATTCCTTTGTGACCAAGTCCTTGCATCCAGGTGATCCATGATTGGATATATCCCTGAGCTTCTTTTGAATCATTGGCATTTTGGAGGTGAGTGTAGCCGCCTCTGAATATCAGCATAAATTTTTCGGTTTTGCTTTCTGCCTTTGATTGAGCGTAAGCGCTGATCGTCGCAATCGTCATGATAGCTAACGTAAATACTGCTGTTTTTAGATTTTTCATTGTTTTGTCTTTAAATTGTTAATATCGATTATTACAACTCTATGACGATTGGATTTTTAAAAATTGGACAGAAGTTGAAATTATTTTTTTTGAAAATCTTTGGGTAGGTTTTTTTAGTTTTATAGTATAGAAAACAAAAAAGTGCGTTGCAAAAGCAACGCACCCTTAGTCATATTCGCTCAACAACTATTCCTTGTGAGTTGCTCTAAAGCAGACCTAAATTTTGTTTGATTAATAAGGCAACTAAACCAAATTTGACATTACATAATTACAAGTTGTCCTAAAAAATGGTAGGATACAATTTTACAGGGCGCCGGTTGCTTCATCTGAGGCATCACGTTTTGAAGCTTTGCTAAGGCGGGGATTTTCACAACACTAAACTACAAAGGAAACTCAAAGCTTGTAATTGGCAAAGCACTTTTGAAGAAGCAGGCCCTCTCTACTTTTGTAGAACGGCGGTTAGCCGTTGCTTTTATTTTTGAGGTCGCTCAATTTTTTGGTTAATAATGATTTATCATTTTCAGTTTTCGCTTTGTTCCGAGCAATTTCAAAATACGAAACAGCTTTTTCATTATCAAGTTCTGTATACAAATAACCAAGCAAGGAAAAGTAAAAATGATTATCAGTTAGAGTCAACTTTTCTGCCTCTATAATTGCAGCTTTTTTACCCTTTACTTGTGCTAATGCATAAGTTCTGTTTAGTGCAGTTATTGGTGAATATTCAATTAGCAAAAGTTGATTATAGGCTTGTAAGATATTGTCCCACTTTTTTGGGTTTTCAATTTTACTACTGTGCCAATAGGCAATATTTGCCTCTAAATGAAATTTGCTTAATTCATTTCCTCGAGCACTTTGTATTAAATAGAAATTTCCTTTTGCTATTAGATCTTCGTTCCATAAAGTTTTATCTTGTTGGTCATACAAGACTGGTTCGCCTATTTCATTGGTTCTTGCTTCAAAACGTGAAGCATGATAGCACATCAAAGCCATTAGAGCATTTACGATTGGTTTGTTTGTTGTTTCATTTTCTATTAAAAAATAATTCAAACGCATTGCTTCCAAACATAATTCTTTTCGCAAATTAATTTTCTGCGTACTTGAACAATAACCTTCGTTAAAGAGCAAATACAAAGTTGTTACTACAGTTTCTAACCTAGCATTAATTTCGTTTTCATTTGGCAATTCAATTCTAATATTATCTGCTCGTAATTTTTCTTTGGCTCTAAATAATCGTTTGTTAATGGTTTCTTTATTGGTTAAAAATGCTTCAGCAATCTCTTCAATTCCAAAACCACAAAGAATTCTTAACGCTAAACCAATTTGTGCCTCTACCGGAATTAATGGATTGCAAATGATAAAAATCATTTGCAGTTGGCTGTCTGTTATATTTTTATGGGATAAATCAATTTCAAATTCTTCAACTTCGTTTTGATTCAGTCTGAAATCTAAAACTATTTTTTCAGAAAATACTTTATCTCGTTTGAAGTAATCTTTGGTTCTGTTTTTAGCAACGGCATAGAGCCAAGCCGTAGGATTTTCGGGAATGCCCTTTAATCCCCAAGTCTCAGAGGCTAATAAAAAAGTATCGTTCGCAATATCCTCTGCAATTTCAATATGAACAATACCAAATAACTTACAGAGTACGGAAATTATTTTTCTGTACTCTGTTTTAAAAAGTTGTGGAATTAATTCTTCCTCGTTCAAATTATCCGTTCATTGGTATTATACTTCTGACTTCAACGTGTCCCCCATGGTCAAGAATAGGACAACCAGCTGCCAATTTCATAGCTTCATCTATGTTAGTAGCTTTTACCACTACATAACCACCAATAATTTCTTTTACTTCTGCATAAGGGCCATCTGCAATTACATTATTAGGCTTCAAAGTTTTTCCCTCAAAACTCAATCGATTTGCAGTTACAATTTTTCCTTGAGCAGCAATACCACCAAACCAATCCATCCATTGTTGAATATTTGATTGCATTTGTTCTGGTGAAGGTCCAAACGATTCGTTGATTTCGCCACTGAAAATCATCATAAATTCTTTCATTTTTTTCTTTTTTTAAATTGTTGAAATTAATTGTTATATCCTAATAACGATTGACTTTCTCAAAATTGGACAGAATGTTGAATTCAACCATTAATATTATTAACTTTCCAATCTCTGACCTGGGCGAACTTCAAATTTTCCGTACTCTTAAAAAATAGGAAAAAACCCCTATGAGAGCTCTTAAGCATCGTTTGCGCCTTTCGCATTAACGATAAACTAGTCATCAACCATTTCTTTGGCTTCAATAAAGGAACCAACTTTCACGACTTTATTTTTTCCGTTTACCTGTTTGCCAGTTGTTTGAAGAGGTTCTCCCCCTGCAAGAATTCCTTTCTGACCAAGACCTTGCTGCCAGGTAATCCATGATTGAATGTATGCCTTAACTTCATTCGAATCTTTGGCATTGTGGACGTGAGTATCACCGCCTCTGAATATAAACATAAATTTCTCCACTTTACCATCTGCCTTTGATTGTGCGTAGCTGCTAATCGTAGCCATAGTCATGATGGCTATCGTAAATACTACTGTTTTTAGATTTCTCATTTTTTCGATATTTAAAGATTAATTTTTATTAAGTTGATTGAGTCCAAAATTTTGCAATAAACCCGCCTGCACTTTGCTGGATGCTTCGTTAATGATTTCGGTGGTGCCGCCCATCATTTTATCAACAACAGTTCTAAGCGTACGTTCGCCTTGAGGCTGGAAGATGATGGCATTATCAATAGAAAGATTTATGCAGAAGTACCTCCAAAAGTGGAATATACATTGACGGAGTTCGTCTTACCCTAGGTCCTATCATCCAATCAATGGCGGAATGGGGTTTAAAGTATAAGATTAATCAAGCACAAAAAAAGAAACGAAAGATTAAAATTTCTATAACCCATCGGAAGAATGCTTAAAGGCGGAGCTCTTCTAAGTATTTATATGTTTTTAGATATAATTTTTAATAGATGACTATTTTATATTTAAAAACATATAAAATCCATATATTTGTATTTTTATATTTAATTGCATATAATATATTACCTTTAATTAATAATTATATTCAAAAGCATATAATGACTTCTCTTTCAGAATTTGTAAAGCAAAAGCGAAAACAAACTGGCCTTGATCAGGCAGAATTTGCCGAACGGGCAGGTGTTGCTCTTACCGTTGTAAGAAAAATAGAGCAGGGTAAGGAAAACTTGCAGCTGGAAAAAGTAAACCAGGTATTGAAAATGTTTGGCCATGAGCTGGCGCCTGTAAGCAGCAAAGAAAAAGCAAAAGATCAAAAAGAGAATCTATGAGAAGCGCCGAAATATTCTATAAAAACGATCTCGCAGGTATTCTAACGGAAACAGACGAAGGGGAATATGTTTATCAGTACGATGCTACTTATATCCGCACCTACCCTTCGCAATTTCTTACATTTACGTTACCAGTCCGGGAAGAAGCATACAAAGAAAAAAGGCTTTTCCCTTTTTTTGAAGGATTGATTCCTGAAGGATGGCTGCTGAATATCGCTTCAAAAACGTGGAAAATAAATCAGAACGACCGGATGGCATTGCTACTCGCCTGCTGTCAGAACTGCATAGGAGCCGTAAGTGTTATACCAATACCTGGAACCGATGAATAAAAAGTGTTTATATTGTTATAAAGATCTCCATGATGCTGCAGGACAGGATTTTCATGAGCATTGCAGCCTGGAATTTTTCGGAAAAAAAGAAGCTCCTTTATTAGAGTATTCACTAAATCAAATGACAGAACTGGCACAAAATGTTATTGAAAGAAGCGTGGCGGTGCCTGGCGTACAACCCAAATTATCCCTGTCTTTGATAAATGAAGCCATTGATAACGGCCCTGCCGGCAGATTAACAGTCGTTGGCGCATTAGACGGAAATTATATTTTCAAGCCGCCATCGGAGATTTACCCCGAAATGCCACAAAACGAACATGTAACCATGAGGATTGCCGAGGCTTATGGTATACGAACCGTACCATCAAGTCTTATAAGATTACAATCGGGAGAACTCTCTTACATAACAAAAAGAATAGACCGCACATTTAAAGGAGATAAAATCCACATGCTGGATATGTTTCAGATCCTTGAAGCCTTTGATAAATACAAAAGCTCCATGGAAAAGATAGGTAAAGCAATCGGCGCATATTCTGATAATACGTTGCTGGATCAGTTATACTTCTTTGAACTGACTGTTTTTAGCTTTCTTACAGGAAATAACGACATGCACCTTAAGAACTTTTCTATGATTCGTTCAGAAAATGACTGGATCCTATCTCCTGCTTATGATCTGTTAAACGTGGCAATAGTAAACCCGGATGATACAGAAGAATTGGCTCTAACGATCGAAGGCAAGAAAAAGAAATTTAAACGGGAACATTTCGAAAGATTAGGCGCAGGTTTATCCTTAAACGAAAAACAAATAAACGGGGTCTTTCGGCGATTACTCCAAAATAAGAAAAAGGCTGCAGCGTGGCTCGATTCCTCTTTTTTATCATCGGAATATAACGAGAAATACAAGACTGTTCTGTTTGAACGATACGCCATATTAGAATCGTAACTAAGTTGCAGGTTTTGCTTTATGGCGTGATTTAGCGATCTTGTTTTCATTTCATAAAGTGCCGCAAGATCGAAATCCAGCATAACCCTTTCACCTTTTACGACGTAGATCCTATTTTGAATACTTCGTATCATTTCATAAATATAATTTCACTTATATTAAAACGTAAAATCAACTAATTTATAAATCAAAAGTTCCCTTTATCTTTAATCACCTTCATATCCTCCCCTATCTTATTATTAAAAATCTTTGCATAATGCTGTGTGTTTATTGACGCTGTTTGCTTAATAGAACACAAATATGAACCGATTATTTTGAGCGGTTCTTCGAGTGGAGTTGAGTGGGAATGTGTAGGACCAATTTGAAATGAATGGGGCGTATTTGATTCAATTTGTTTAGCAATGACTTTCGTTATAAAGCCTGTAAAGCTGTATTTGCGAAGGTTTTTGTTTGTATTTTCGTAAATACAAAAGTTATTAGCCATTTTAGACGCCCACAGTATTCGATAATCATAAAATGAAATATAGTTATTACGATAATTTGACAAATGCAAACTTACTTTTGTATAACAACGAAAGTTCAGTATTGCAATATTCTTTTTCTTCGGACAGTTTACCTTTCCTGACATTGGTTTGGAATAAAGGAATTGACCAAATTGTTTATCTGGATGGAGAAAATTATATTTTTCCATCCAACAGTTTTTTGCCCCTTGTAGCAAATCAAACCTTTTCATTTGAACATACCAATCAACTCACAATTTGGCAGTTTGACAAACCCTTTTATTGTATTCAAGACTATGACAGTGAAATTTCTTGTATGGGTTATTTGTTCTATGGCAATAAAGGATTTTTTACCATTCAACTCGACAATAAAGCATCGGAAGAATTTGATTTAATATTTCAATTGTTTGTTAGTGAGTTTAAAATGAACGACAATGTGCAGGGTGAGATGCAAAGAGCATTATTAAAACGCCTAATAATCAAGTTAAATCACTTGGCTAAACAGCAAGAGAAAAATCCCGCATTTAAAAATATTGATTTGGATATAGTTAGGCAATTTAATGTGGCTGTTGAAAGAAATTTCAGGAAACTGCATCAAGTAAAAGACTACGCCATTCTTTTAAATAAATCCCCAAAAACTCTTTCTAACTTTTTTTTAGCTTACAACAACAAAAGCCCAATACAAGTAATCCACGAAAGAATTGTTTTAGAAGCAAAGCGTCTATTGCTCTACACAAATAAATCAGTAAAAGAAATTTCTTACGAAGTCGGCTTTGAAGAAGTACCTCACTTCAGCAGACTCTTCAAAAAAAATACAGGCATTTCACCAGTTGACTTTAAGATTTCACCGCCAACCACAAAGTAGGGAAGTATTGGTAAGTCAAAGGGAAATTTCGGTACTACTCGAACTATTGCTTCGTTTCAAATTTGCATTGTCAAACTAAACAATGTAAAAAATGAAAAAAGTAATTTCAAAACAAAGAGTTAGCGTTGCCATAAAAAGGGGGAACCTATTCAGCAAAACTCCAACCAACTTAAAATCAAAGTTTAGAATACTAATCGTCTTGGCTGCCGTGTTGCCATCAACAAACTTATTGGCTCAAAAAAGAAAACTGAGCGTTGAAGTGGACCCAACCTTTTTTGTCTTTAGTGGATATGCAGGCAACGTGAGTTATAAGGTAAATGAAAAATGGACAGTTGGAGCTGCAATAGTTTCCGCAAAGTTCCCCAACCTACTTGCTAAATTAGTCATTAGCGATGTACAAGAATCAACTACTTTAAAACTAGAATCGGGATACACTGTTTTCGTTCATCGCTTTTTCACAGAAAAGCCTTCTGGTTGGTTTGTTGGGTTACAAGCAGGAGTTTCTAATTATAAAATAACGGACGATAGATTGCCAGGACAAGAAAAGAAATTTACAACAGGAATAATTATGCCTCGTGCTGGCTATAAATATTACATCAAAAATTCAGACTTTTATTTACTGCCTTGGGCTGGTATTTCATACGGTCCAACATCAAACAAAACACAAAAACTTGGTACTCTGTCGTATGAAGTAAAATCTTTTTTACCATTTGGTGCATTACACCTTGGTTATTCATTTTAATAAATCAGATAACAAATTACAGATATGAAAAAAACAATCGCAATTATTGGGGCAGGCTTTGGCATAAGTAAAGCAACAGCCTTGCATTTTGGTAAAAATGGCTATGCCGTTGTATTGATTGGCAGAAGTGCTGAAAAATTAAAAGTAATAATGGATGACCTGAAAAGTGAGGATATTGAAGCTAATTTTTTAGTAGCAGATGTTGCCAACGTTACGGAACTTTTAAACGCACTTAGTTCAGTTAACAATCTTTCAATACTGCATTACAATGCTTTTGCCGCCAATGCAACAAATATTCTTAATGAAAATGAAGAGGTTTTAATCAATGATTTTAAAGTAAATGTTGTAGGCTTACTTACTGCTGTAAAATCAAGTTTACCTTCATTAGAAAAAAATAGTGGTAGTATTTTAGTTACGGGTGGCGGATTATCTAAATACCCTCATCCTGACTATGCTTCGCTTTCTATTGGCAAAGCAGCACAAGCAAATCTCGCCAACAGCTTATCTCAGAATCTTTCACCAAAAAATATTTTTGTTGGCTTACTTCAAATTAATGGTTTTGTAAATGACCAAGACATAGTTTACAATCCCAAAAACATAGCCGAAAAGTTGTGGGAAATTAATGATCAAAGAGCCAGTTTTGAGCATATTATTTAATTCTAAACAATTACAAGATGAAAATTTCTAATAATCAACAAGCACCCGATTTTCAAGTATCCGATGTTTATGGCAAGCCTGTAAGTATCTCTCAATTCAAAGGCAAAAAAATATTGCTAACTTTTTATAGAACTGCAGGTTGCCCAGTATGCAATTTAAGATTTCATTCAGTAGAGCAACAATCCGAGTTTTTAAAAAGTAATAGTGTTGTTTTTATTGCAGTGTATGCAAGCGGAAAGGACAATATGTTGCATTACTTGCGTTCAAGCTATCCTAACAGTATAAGTCTTTATCCAATTTTTATTGCCAATTCAGACCAAAGTCTTTATAAACTCTACCAAACAGAACAATCTACAAGCAAACTCATAAAATCATTATTATTTCACGGAGGTTTTTCAAATGTAACCAAAGGCAAAAAGTTGTTCAAGGAAAAGATAAAAGATGATGGACCGACAAATTTAATAAATGCAGACTTCCTAATTGATGAAACGGGCAAAGTGGTTAATGCTTATTATGGGAAATATTCAGGAGACTTTATTCCTTTTGAGGATATTAAAAAATTTGCATCAGGTAAGTAAGTATAACAATCAACCTAATATAAAAATAAAATGAAAAAAACACTCACCATAATATTTGGAGTGATAATGATTTTAGCGGGTGTTGTGCATTTTTTAAAACCCGAAATTTATACACCTTTCTTTCCAAGTAATTTACCACAATCTGCTATTGTTTACATCAGTGGGCTTGTAGAAATTATAGTCGGTATTTGCACCTTATCACCTCGATATCGTTCGTTCGGCACTTTGGGAATTTTAATTTTAATGATAACATTTCTACCGCTTCACATTATAGACATTTTCAGGGACAAACCAGTTATTGGCAGCCATTTGATTGCTAACATTCGATTACCTTTTCAATTCGTATTTATCGCTTGGGCTTGGTTTATAAATAAGAAATAGACGACTTAGCTTGACAGAAAAACGGCACATTTGGTTTTGCAATAGTTTTTCGCTTCTCTAGTTTATCTATTAGTCTGGTGATCGTGCTTGGACTCAGTTGTAATTGTTTCGAAATTGCTATTGGTTGGATTCCCGGATTCTCTACAACAAGCAAAAAGATTAAACCAAGACTTTCAGTGAGTTTTACCGGAACAAAACTTTTGTTTGCAAGTCGTTCGGTTTTCCTTGCCAGTACTCCAGATAGGATATAAAGCGAAGCTGAATACCCGTTTTTCATAAACTTAAACGTAAAATCAACTAATCTATCAATCAAAAGTTCCATTTATCTTTAATCGCCTTCATATCCTCCCCTATCTTATTATTCAAAATCTTTGCATAATGCTGTGTCGTCTTTAAGTTCCTATGCCCCAACATCTTAGACACCGTTTCAATCGGCATTCCATTACTCAAAGTAACCGTAGTCGCAAACGTATGCCGGGCAATGTGATAAGTAAGTTCCTTGTTTAAGCCACATATATCAGCAATTTCCTTCAGGTAAGCATTCATCTTCTGGTTACTATGAACCGGAAGCACCATACCCGTCTCAATACATTGCGGATGATTATAATATTCATCCAACAGCTTTTTTGCCATGGGCAATAAAGGAATATGCGATGGCACATCGGTTTTTTGCCGTTTGCATACAATCCACTCTTCCCCATCGTTTCCAATAGTCACCTCCGACCGTTTCAACTTCTTCACATCCGCATAAGCCAATCCGGTAAAACAACTAAACAGAAATATATCCCGAACCAGCTTCAGGCGTGTTCCAAAATTCTTTTGCACCAATGCTTTAAGTTCAGGCTCAGTAAGTGCCACCCGGTCCACCTCCCGCTTCGTCATCTTAAAAGCCATAAACGGATCTTTAACCAGCCACCCACTCTTAATACAGTGAATCACAATCTTCTTGAAATTAGCCAGGTACTTCATAGTAGTATTGTGATCGCAGTTACGAACACTCTTCAGCCAAAACTCATACTCCTTGATAAACTCAAAATCAAGCTTACTAATGGGATAGTCAGCAACCCCATACTTATATTCAATAAAACTCCGCGTATGCCGTAACGCTGTTTCAAACCGTTGCATAGTACCAGCCGCGTAATCCTTGCCCACCAGCTCGTTCATCTGCTTGTTATGATACGCAAATATCTCCAGCACCATCCGCTCATCCTTCTTCTCTTCAATGCCCAACATCTTATTCTTCACACTCGTACAAGTAACCGGCAGATCCAATTCCAACAACTTCCGCTTCGCCTCAAACAACTTCTGCTGCAACGTATCCAGATAACCATTAAACGTTTTACCAGCATCCAGCCTGGCAATCATCCTGCCAGCAGATACATTCCACTTCGCAGCATCCACCTTTCGCTTGGTGCTTATCTCGCAGGAAACACCATCAACGGTAAGCCGCATATAAACCGGGATCTCTCCCTCCTTATAGCCTTTCGGCTTTTTAAGGAAAAAAAACAAACCAAAACTCGTTTCCATGTTACACTGTTTTTAAGTGAATGAAATTAATTGATTGAATTGCTTCAAAACGAGCTCGATTTCCTCTAAAATGTTAATAATGAACGACTTACGTAAGCTATGTGGAGTAGTTTGGTAAAAATGGGACTACTACACGAATCACTCATTGGAAAGTGTTATTAAGTGTAGTAAAATGTGGATAACCTGAAAAACAAGAAAGCCCGCAAACAATTGATTTTGAGGGCTTTATGCAAAAAACTGGATGATAAAAAACCGATTCTGGCGGAGAGCGAGGGATTCGAACCCCCGGACCTGTAACAGTCAACAGTTTTCAAGACTGCCGCAATCGACCACTCTGCCAGCTCTCCGCGGCAAATGTACATGCTCAAATTGTTTAACCAAAAAAATTATCCGGTTAAATAAGTATTTATTATCATTTATTTCTATGTCCCGGATATGGAAATGCAGGATTTAATTTCTATATTTCGCCATTCCTTATCGACCCCAAAACGGGTTATTATAAAGCTCCAAGTTGTTTCTTAGCAAAACCGACCCCACATAATCGGTCTTTAGGTGAGCGACTACAAATTCTGTCGTATATCAATCTTTAGAAAGCGAGCTTATACAAGCTACCCCCAAGTCCTGGAAATGGGCAAATCATTTACCTTTGCACCTCATGAAGCATTTATCCGCACTCAATAAATATTTCTGGAAATACCGCTGGCGTTTTTTGTTTGGTGTTGTTTTCATCGTTCTGTCGAACTATTTTCGCATACTGGCGCCCCAGCTCACGGCGCATATCATCGACTCTGTCGAAAAGTTTCTGCCGGGTTACGTTCCCAGGAACCGAGTGATTCAATACGATCCTTCTATTAAATTGCTCATCGACCAGATAGAGGGACGGTCTTTTATTGATATACTTGCCATCTGCGGTACTACCTTGCTGGTACTTGCCCTGCTGGGAGGCATTTTTATGTTTTTTATGCGGCAGGCTATTATCGTTATGAGCCGCCATATCGAGTTTGACCAGAAAAATGAAGTGTATACTCATTATCAGAAACTGGACACCGCGTTTTATAAGCGGCATAGTACGGGCGATCTTATGAACCGGATAACGGAGGACGTAAGCCGGGTAAGGATGTATACCGGACCTGCCATCATGTATTTTATAAACCTGGCGGCTACTATCGGCTTCTGTGTTTTTTATATGTGGCAAAAAGACCCGATGCTTACCTTGTATGTTCTTTCACCACTGCCGGTGCTGGCGATCACGATCTATTATGTAAACAATATCATCGACCGTAAAAGTGAACGCATACAGTCGCTGTTAAGCGACCTCACTACCAGTGCGCAGGAGTCTTATTCCGGCATACGGGTTATTAAGTCGTTTGTGCAGGAAAAAGCAATGGCCGGTTTTTTTGAGAAGTTCAGCGAAGACTATCGGCGTAATGCAGTGGGGCTTGCCCGGGTGGAGTCGGTCTATTTCCCGTCCATGTCGCTGATGATTGGTCTCAGTACATTGCTTACCATCATGATTGGTGGCATCTATTCCCTGAACGGCGATCCGAACATCACTACGGGTACCATCGCGGAATTTGTGATGTATGTTAATATGCTCACTTTCCCCGTAAGCGCTATCGGCTTAACGGCCAGTATGACGCAACGTGCCGCCGCATCGCAGCGAAGGATCAATGAGTTCCTGGATATTAAACCGGAGATACAGGACCCGCTGGTATCGGTTCCTGAGAAACCGGTAACACCAGGTACGACCGGTGTTACCCTGAAGTGGAAGCTGGAGGGCGATATTGTATTCGATAACGTGAATTTTGTGTATCCGGATACAGGTATTCATGCTATCAACAGCTTTTCGCTGCATATCCGTAAAGGGGAAAAGATCGCCGTTATAGGTCGCACCGGAAGCGGCAAAACCACGCTTGCGCAACTGCTACTGAGAATGTATGATCCTTCCGATGGCAAAATTTTGATAGATGGTATTCCTCTTCAGCAGTTAAAGCTGCGGGATCTGAGGGAGCAGATAAGCTATGTGCCGCAGGATGTGTTTCTGTTCAGCGATTCGGTAACCAGGAATATAGAGTTCGGATTATCTCAGCCTGTCGCCGGTAACGGGGTGGTAACGGCAGCCCGCTATGCCAGCGTAGACAGCGAGATCAGGCAGTTCAGCGAGCAGTATGATACCGTGGTAGGCGAACGGGGCGTTACGCTGAGCGGAGGACAAAAACAACGCATCTCCATTGCCAGGGCGTTGATCAAAGACCCGCAGATAGTGATCTTCGACGATTGCCTCAGTGCCGTTGATGCTAAAACGGAGAAAGAGATCATCACTAATCTATACAATTTCCTGGAAGGTAAAACGTCCGTCATCATCACGCACCGCATTTTTTCCATGTTTAACTTCGATAAAATAGTTGTGTTGGAACACGGATCTATCGTGGAGCAGGGCACCCACCAGGAGCTGCTGGCACGAAAGGGTTATTACGCGCATTTGTACCAACAGCAGCAGGAAGAAGTAGAATAGATTCCGCTACTAGCTTTTATTTACGGCGTTTGACCACGTTATATTCAATTTGGTCAATTGAAAAACAATATTATATTTGTAGCTGATTTTTTAATGCCGAAATTGTAAACTGTAAAATCTATCATTGTGTCGTACGAAAACAACGAAAAAAGAATGGAGAGCGTTTATAGCAAACGCATCAGGGCGGGAAAGCGCAGAACGTATTTCTTTGATGTAAGGGCTACCCGTAGCAACGACTACTATCTTACTATCACGGAAAGTCGTAAGAAGTTCAATGAGAATGGGTATGATAGGCATAAGATTTTTCTTTATAAAGAAGATTTTAACAAGTTTCTAAAAGCGCTGACGGAAGCGGTTGACTATGTAAAAACGGACCTGATGCCGGACTTTGATTTCGACGCGTATAATCACGATCAGCAGGAAGGATATGATGGAATGGAAACAGAAAACACCGAAACACGTGAAATACCTGATACAGATTTGGAACCCACGGTTACCAGTCATGAGCCTGCTATGCCCGTCGCGGAACCAGCAGCGGACGTAGTTATAGCACCCGCAGCAGCGGTAAACGATGAAGAAGTAGATAAATGGTAACTACAACTTTACGGGATATTAAAACAGGAAGCCGCCCTCTAGTAAGGGGCGGCTTCCTGTTTTAATACCCTGGTATGTTTAGTAAAAAGTGTCTTTTTTAGGTTTTTCTGCGTTTTCCTCTTCTTCAAAATTACGTTCTATATTAGTGATGGTATCCGGGGGAGTGTTTTCAAGATTTACCCGGGCACGGTCCTGCCATTCCTTGTTTCTACCGTCTTCGTCCGGATTTTCTCCGTCCTGGCGTTGGGCATCCGGCTTGGCAATACCGTTTTCGTATCCGTAATTCACCGGCTCGCTTTTTTGTCCCTGGTCAGATCTTCCGGAGTTAACGGAGTCCTGTCCTCCCGGCCCTTTCTGGCCCTCTTGCATTTTTTCATTAGGTGCTGCTTTCATTTCTGTTATTTTAGGTAATGAATATACTGATAAGATGGCAATGGATTAAATAGCCCTAAAATTATGCCAACAGAACCATACGCCTTTTATAGGGCGGTGCTGCCTTCCGCTTTCTCAATTACGGCTACGAGGTCTTTAAGATCTACCTGCATGGGTAACAGGCCTATTTTTACCACCGCCTTTTTTCCCCGTATTTCCAGCACTTCGCCCACCTGGTGGTTTTTTTTCATCTTTACTTTCGTGCCAACATGGATGGTCTCCTGCACTTCGGCGTATTTCTGGTCGATCTTTTTCTGTAGTTTATTAACCACCTGCGATTCATTTTTCTTAAAAAGCAGGTTCTGTATTTCGTTCAGCACTTTGTTTTTGTCATCCGTTTTACGCCATTCCAGCACCATCTGCCTTAGTTTGCGTTCCAGGTCTTTGAGGTACGTGGTGCGTTCTTCCGTAATCTTATTCTGATATTTGAGGAGCTCCACCTGCTGGTTGTGCTTTTCCTTATCCATCAGTTGCTCCATTTCCTTCTTTAGCCGCTCATTTTCTTTCATGAGCTTCTGAAGCTCTTTTTTCTCTACGTCGATCTGTTGCAGGTCCTGCTCTGTCCGGTTAAGTAGCTTATCCAGTCGAAAATGATCCTCTTCTACCAACTGCCGCGCCCGGGCAATCAGGCTTTTGTCGAGCCCTATCCGCTCCGCAATGGAAAATGTATACGAGCTTCCGGGTTTACCTACTATCAGCCGGTACATGGGCATCAGGTTTTTTTCATCGAATGCCATGGCACCGTTTATGATACCGGGTACTTTATTAGCCATTACCTTCAGGTTAAGGTAGTGAGTGGTTACTATACCATAAGAATGTTTCCTGGCCAGTTCCTCCATAATCACTTCTGCAAAAGAACCTCCCAGGTTGGGATCGCTTCCGCTGCCCAGCTCGTCTATGAAGAACATGGTTCTGCCGTTGGCCACTTCCATGAAATGCTTCATATTTTTTAAATGAGAGCTATAAGTGCTTAGCTCAAATTCCAGGCTTTGGGTATCGCCTATATGAATCATCAGTTGTTTAAATATACCCAGTTGGGAGGATGGGTGCACCGGTATCAGCAGTCCGCTCTGAACCATCATCTGCAGGAGACCCACGGTTTTAAGCGTTACCGTTTTGCCCCCGGCATTGGGTCCGCTGATAACGAGTATGCGATTCTTTTCGTCGAGTGTTAAAGATACCGGTATAGTTGTTTTACCGGCTTTTTTATTATACAGGTAAAGCAGGGGGTGGTAGGCATTTACAAGTTCTATATGGGCTTTATCCACCACTACAGGGTACTCGGCCTGCATATCGATCCCCAGCCGGGCCTTAGCCCTTATAAAGTCGTATTCTCCCACCACCAGGTGGTAGGCAGTCAGCAGGGAAGCATATACCGAAAGGCGGGCAGTGAGTTCTTTTAAGATACGCTGTACTTCCCTGCCTTCCTGATGCTCCAGCGAAAATACCTGGTTATTGAGTTCAATGGTTTCTTCCGGTTCTATAAACGAGGTTCGCTGGGTATCGCTTTCGCCGTGCAGTATACCTTTTACGATCCTTTTCTGTTCCGCGAATACGGCTACCACTCTTCTTCCGTTCAGGAAGCCTTCTTCTATATCTGCCAGGTAGCCTTGTTTATTCAGTTTCTGCACGATGCGGTCGAACATCTTTCTGAGCTCATTTCTTTTGCGGTAAAGGTTCATCCGGATAGAAGCCAGTTCTTCCGATGCGTTGTCTTTTACCTGCCCGTCTTCATCGATTACCTCGTTGATCATTAGGAGTATCACCTTTTCATAATATGTGGTATCGATCACTTTAGCGAGCGCACCATAAGCAGTTCTTCTTTCAGGATCGAACCAGCGGAAAAGGCTGTGGACGTTTTCGAGCAGTTTACGCAGTTGTACGAATTGCTCTCCGCTCAATACTGCCCCGGGAATGCCAAGCAATTTAATGTCTTTGGCTATGTTCAGCACATGATCGTTGGGAAAATAAATGCCATTGGAAAGCAGTTGCCGGAACTCATGACTCTGGCGCAGTTCCACTTCTATAAATTCACGGCGGGTATGTATGCGCAGGTCGAGGGCTTTGGTGATGGCGTGTTCGGTTCTGCAATGTTCGGCCAGCAGGGTTCTCACTTTATCAAACTCCAGTTGCACGGCCGCTGAGGCGGGAAACAATTTCATGAATGCAAATTTCTGTATTTTATGCCCGTTCGCCAAACAAAAGGCTTCCTATTCTCACCATATTGCTGCCATTCTTTATGGCCGTTTTATAATCGCCGCTCATTCCCATGCTCAGGGTGTCGAAACATGGGTCATGAATAATAGCGGATGCTTCTTCGAAAAGGTTCCTGAGGTATTTAAATTCTTTATCTATTTGCGCGGTATCATCTGTCTGGGAGCACATTCCCATCAGTCCGCAGACCTTTACATATTGCAACTGGTTAAGCAATTTATACTTGTGCAGGTCGCCGGCCATAGTAATCAGCTCTGTGCCATCAAACCCGAATTTGGTTTCTTCTTTCGCTATATGTACCTGCAGCAGGGTGCCGATAATGCGGTTGTTCTTTTCTCCCTGCCGGTTAATTTCTTCGAGCAACTGGTAACTGTCTACCCCATGAATAAGGTGTACGAACGGTGCGAGGTATTTTACCTTGTTTCGTTGGAGATGGCCGATAAAGTGCCAGCGGATATCGTTGGGCAGCAACAACTGTTTTTGTATCAGCTCCTGTACGTAATTCTCGCCAAAGTCGCGGTGCCCCAGGTCATACAGTTCCTGTATATCGGCAATGGGTTTTTTCTTCGATACCGATACCAGCGTTACGTTGTCATCAAGCTCGTTCCGTAATTTTTCGTACACTTCTATATTTACCGCCATAATCTTTTATTTAAGAATACTCCGGCCTATCACGATCCGCTGTACCTCGCTGGTGCCTTCATATATCTGGGTGATCTTGGCATCGCGCATCATCCGTTCTACATGGTATTCTTTTACGTATCCGTAACCGCCATGTATCTGCACGGCTTCCACGGTTGCCCACATAGCCGTTTCAGAAGCGAATACCTTGGCCATAGATGAACTGAGCGCATAATCCATGCCATTGTCTTTTTCAAAAGCCGCCTTCAGGCATAGGAGCCGGGAGGCTTCTATCCTCGTGGCCATATCGGCAAGTTTAAACTGTATGGCCTGGTGCTGCATGATCTCTTTACCAAAGGCCTTACGCTCCTTCGCGTATTGCAGCGACCGCTCGAACGCCCCGCTGGCAAGGCCGAGCGCCTGACTGGCGATACCAATTCTTCCGCCCGCCAGGGTTTTCATGGCAAAGGCAAAACCAAACCCGTCTTCCGCAATGCGGTTTTCCTTTGGCACTATCACGTCGTTAAAAAGGATACTATGTGTATCGCTTCCCCGGATGCCCATTTTGTTTTCCTTAGCACCTATCACCACTCCTTCCTGGTTTTTTTCAACGATAAAAGCATTGATGCCCCTGCTTCCTTTAGATACATCGGTATGTGCAATTACCAGGTAAACCGATGCGGAATTACCGTTCGTGATCCAGTTCTTGGTGCCGTTCAATACATAATGGTCGCCTTTGTCTTCCGCGGTAGTACGCTGGGAGGTAGCGTCGCTGCCCGCTTCCGGCTCACTCAGCAGGAAAGCACCTATATATAGTTCCCCGTCTTTTTTACCCTGGGCAAGCGGCACCAGGTATTGCCGTTTCTGTTCTTCCGTTCCAAAAGCCTGGAGCCCGTAACAAACGAGGCTATTATTCACACTCATGCACACGCTTACGCTGGCGTCTATCTTGCTTATTTCTTCCATGGCCAGTACATAGCTTATGGTATCCATACCCGAACCGCCATACTCTGGTTCCACCATCATGCCCATAAACCCCAGCTCCGCGAGCCGGGTAATCTGCTCTTTGGGAAATCGCTGTTGCTCGTCTCTCTCTATCACTCCAGGCAAACATTCCGTAATGGCAAAATCCCGGGCAGCCTGTTGTATCATCCGGTGTTCTTCGTTCAGCGTAAATTGCATAAGTTATTTTTGATGCAACAAAAATAGGAGAATATAGGTATAAAACTAACAATCATTAGTTTTATAGGGGCTCCTGCTGGCTAAGACAGTGGAAACTTCCCAGTCCCCAGATAATATCGGTGGAATCGATCCCTTCCACTTTTCTCCCGGGAAATGCCTCCTGGATAATTAAGAGGGCTTTATCATCTTTATCGCAGCGGTAAGTGGGCACTATCACCACGTTATTGGCAATGTAAAAATTGGCATAGGAAGCCGGTAAACGCTGGTTTTCGTATACCACGGGGTCGGGCATAGGCAGTTCGATGATGTTCAGTTGTTTGCCGTTAAGCAGGCGCATCTGGTGAAGCTGTTTCAGGTTGTGCTGCAGCAGAAAATAATTTTCGTCGTGCACATTTTCTTCCGTTATGGTCAATACCGTGTCTTCATTTACAAACCGGATAGTGTCGTCTATATGTCCGTCGGTATCGTCGCCTACAATGCCTTCGTCTACCCACAGTACCTGCTCCACCCCGTAATACTGCACCAGGTATTCTTCGATCTGCTGCTGGTTCAGGTGGGGGTTCCGGTTTTCGTTCAGCAGGCAGGCCGTCGAAGTAAGCACGGTGCCCATGCCGTTAAATTCCACCGAACCACCTTCCATAACGATGCCCGGGTGAAATACGGGCAGGTCGAGGTGACTGCCAACCAGTGTCGGTATCACGTCATCCAGGTCGTAAGGCGGATACTTGCCGCCCCAGGCATTATAACCCCAGTCCACGATCGCCTTGCCCCTGGATGCGTCTTTATTTACCAGGAAAGCGGGACCATGATCCCTGCACCAGGCATCGTTGGTGGGATGAAAGTAAAAGCGGACTTTCTCCAGGTTCACTCCGGCTTTCAGCAGGTGCGCTACCGCATCTTCGCGCATAGCTTCATTTGTCACGTTAATGCGCACCCGTTCACTTTCTGCGAGGTGTTTTACGAACAAGCTATATGCCGGGTACACCATCTCCAGCCTGCCGGGCCAGGATGCTTCTTTATGTGGCCAGCTTAGCCAGGTGGCTTCATGGAGGGCAAATTCAGCAGGAAAAAAATATCCTTGTTCTTTGGGTGTGCCGGTGGTAGCTTTCATGTATGCGGGTATCAGTCCTGGTCAATATATCTTTTAGTTATCGGTTGGTAGGAGTCTATCCGCCTGTCTCTCAAAAATGGCCAGTGGGTGCGGTATTGCTCGGTTTTACCGAGGTCTATTTCCTGTACCACCACTTCTTCATTTATATGCGATGCCTTATACAATACGGTACCGAAGGGATTGGCTACAAAGGAGCCGCCCCAGAACTGCATCAGTCCGTCCTGTTCGATCCCTACCCTGTTTACGCTTACCACATGCACCCCGTTTGCTACGGCATGCGATTTCTGAATGGTCTGCCAGGCATTGTATTGTTCCAGGTTGGTATCTTCATCCTGGCTGCTGGCCCAGCCAATGGCCGTAGGGTAAAATAATATCTCTGCGCCCATCAGCGAAGTAATGCGGGCCGCTTCGGGGTACCATTGATCCCAGCATATAAGCACCCCTATAGTGGCAAACCGGGTACGGAATACTTTGTATCCCAGGTCGCCGGGCGTAAAATAAAACTTCTCGTAATAAGCAGGATCGTCCGGTATATGCATCTTGCGGTACTTGCCCAGGTAAGTGCCGTCGGCATCCAGTATTGCGGTTGTATTATGATAAAGACCTTGTGCGCGTTTTTCGAAAAGGGAAGCTATTATAGCCACCCCCGCTTCTTTGGCTACAGCACTGAGTGCGTCGGTAGAAGCACCAGGTATGGGTTCGGCCAGTTTAAAATTTTCATAGTCTTCCACGTCGCAGAAGTATAGCGAAGTAAAGAGTTCCTGCAGGCATACGATCTGCGCGCCTGCTGCGGCGGCTTCTTTTACCTTAACGATCGCTTTGTCGAGGTTTTCCTGTTTACCGGCCGTACAGCTCATTTGAACCAATCCAACGTTTACTTTGCTCATGGGGCAAAATTAAGAAAACCTGCTTTCTTACGGGGGTAATTAACAGATTATTTATTCCCTCTTGCCATCATCTGCACCGGCCGTATTTTTAACGAATCGCACCAGCGCACTGCTGTTCTCGTTGGCGTATAACCGGGCTTCATAGGTTTTATCGCCTAATTCTACTACCATCAGGGAGGTGTTGGGCGGAATGCTGCCCAGGTTATGGGCTACCATCACCAGTTCGTTATCGTCCTGCAATTCACTGGCGTTAAGGGTAATCGTGAAAGGCTCCAGTGCCAGGCGGATGTTTTTGTAAAGAAGGCGGTCGTTCAGGAAGATGGCGATGGAGTCGCCGTCGATGATGCCGTTATCGTAGAATTTAAGCTCGATCTTTTTAGCGGTAACGGGTATTACCTGCTGCAATACTTTTTTACGCTGACTAAATTTGTTTTCGACATCATCCGGCCGGGCATTTGTGAGGACTGTTTCCTTTGCAGGTGGTACACCGGCTTTTACTTCGGGCACGGGTATCCTGGGTGCCGGGTCCCGGGGTAGTTCTACCGGGGCAGGTGTGTTGACTGCTACCTCCTCCGCTATTACCGGAGGATGATAGCGCAGGCGGTTCACGCTATCTATAACGCGGGGATCGTTGGCGCCCGAGGTATAGTTATCGATCACAAAATCCCATTCGTCGGGAAAGAAAGGGGTGTTTATCTTTTGAAGGTTCAGCGGACTTTTAGCCATATCCTTATCGTCCCGCAAAGACACGCTGCCATCCAGCCGCATTTCATTTTCTCCCGGGCAATTAAAATCAGCGACCGACAATAAAGCGTTTTCCGGTAAAGAGAAATTATATGCCGGCCGGGCATCTATCAACTGATCATCCCACCAGATCACGCCATTGGTGGCCGGATCAAAATAGCCTTTAATCGTATACCGCCGGTAATGATTCCTGGAATCGTAATAGTATGAAGTGCCGAGCAGGCTATCACCCGATTTGATGATTTTCAGTTCCACCTTTTTATTATCTACTTTGCCCTTCCACACACCCGTAATCTGCTGGGCAGTCGAAACGGAAGTAAACATCCATAAAGTACCGGCTATAAATAAAGTCAATGATAATTTCAATGAAACGTATTTTACAGTGAATACGGGTTAAACGAAACGGCCGGTTTAATATTTTAATAGTGGATTTCTTTAATAGGCAACTTATGTCTGCAGAATCTCCCTGATATACACCGTAACATCATCTACCATTACCACGAGGAACTGCCTGTTACCAGAAGGCTTCAGTGGAAGGGATACCAGGCCTCCCTGCAACCGGGCGTCGAACAGCAGGGTCTCATCACTCCGAGAAAGCCATTTTAACGTGTAAGAACTTACCCTTAACGAACAGTTACGAAGCACTTCGATGGATAGCTGGCTGCTATCATCAGTCTTTAACAGGCAGGGCATTTCCCCAGCCTCCGGCAGAAAAGCCAGTTTCGCCTGTGCCACCATCAGGGGAATAATGGGTGCCGTTATATCGATGAAAACAAGCTGCTCGTTCTGTGAGCGGAAACGCTGGATGATCAGCTTTTTATTCTCAGGCTTCACCCTGCGGCCAAAAAGAACGATATCGAAATGGTTACCGTGAAACTCCTGCACTACGGCATTAACGTTGGAGCCCTTAGCACTCCATTTGGCACTGAACCCCTCGTTTTCAAGTGCAGCGGAAAATGTAGTGAGCAGCCTGCTTTTTTCTCCTATGGAAAAAACTCTTTTGCGCTTGTAGATACTTGCATCCATGCGGTGGATTGTGGGGTTTGGTGATCGAGCATCGAACTTCCCCCGCATAGCGCAGTTTTGGGGCCAGAATATGAATGATCGCAAAATAAACGTAACTTATCCATGATCCAAGAAAAGCGTTTTTAACGAATCATCAATAATTATTTATAAGCTGCTAACCAGCCCCCATCTGCCTTAAGAACGCCACATGCGAAGCCACCGCATAACGTACTCTTTTGTATTCGATATAATGTATACCATATTCCTGGCAGGCCTGTTTGATGATCTTGCTGATCTGCGGATAATGTATATGAGAAATTTTGGGGAAAAGATGGTGTTCTATCTGGAAGTTAAGTCCCCCTACCAGCCATGATACCAGTTTGTTGCCGGTAGCGAAATTAGCGGTCGTCTTAATCTGGTGTACCGCCCATTCGTCTTCCAGTTTACCGGTCGACAGGTCCGGCACGGGGAACGCAGTGTGCTCCACGGTATGTGCGAGTTGAAATACCAGGCTCAGTACGAAACCCGCCACAAGGGTAAATACAAGGAAGCCGATCAGCCAGTGGGTAAAGCCCAGCATATAGATGGGCAGTCCTACAAACAGAAATGCATGAAACAGTTTAAAACTCCAGAACACGAGATGATCTCCGAGAGTCATTTTCTTTAAAGGCATGGCCCCCACTTTAGCCTTAAAGTATTTCTGGTAATCGAGTACAAATATCCAGAATATATAAAGTAGTGAATAAAGGAACCAGAAATAGAGGTGCTGATATTTGTGCAGGCGGTATTTTTTCTGCGTGGCACTCATACGCATCCAGGGTTGAATATCGATATCATCATCCACCCCGTCTACATTGGTATAAGCATGGTGAATAATATTATGTTTCATATTCCACATAAAGCTATTACCCCCCAGTATATTCAATGAAAAAGCGGCAAAAGTGTTTACCCATTTATACTTGCTAAAACTGCCATGCGCACCGTCGTGCATTACATTGAAACCAATTGCCGATACCAGACATCCCAGTACAACGCATTCCAGGATAGCCCAAAATGCATTAGGGGTAAAAAATACAAGGTGCGTATATATAACGGAAGTACCGATCATAAGTATCACGGCCTTCAGGAACAGGGAATAATTACCGGTGGTTGATTTGCCGACTTCTTCGAAATAGTCGCTGATCCGCTTCTTCAATTCGGCATGAAAAGAGTGAGGGACATTGGAAAATTTAGGAACTGCCATTTGATACGATTAATTGATGCAGGTGCAAAGGTACAACTTTTATTTTAGCCCCATTATTGAGTTGTGTTACAACGTTTTATGATTTAAGTCTCTACCAGTACCAGCGCATCCAGGCTCCGTATCCCTATCTTCTTGGTACTAATAAATCCTTCCGCATACTTCACCCCTATCCTCTTGCCCAGCACCCGCGCCCGGGCTATGATGCTGTCGAGAAAATCGGGGGTGGAGATATAGGTCTGCAGTCCGCCGGCTTCGGAAGCGGCGGTATGAAACTGGGTGCTGTAGGCCTCTATGGCCAGCATGCGCTGTTCGAAAGCCTCGCTGATGTCTACCAACAGATCGGGCTCGTGATACCAGTCCTGCATGTAGTGAAGCACCATTTTGGGCCGCCATTTTTCCTGGGGAATACCGTTTTCATCGGCAGTCTCGATCTTTACTAGGCCTGATAAGAAGCAGGCATCGGCAATGAGGTGACCGGCCCTTCCGTGATCGGGGTGACGGTCGTCGAGTATATTGGCGATAACGATCTCCGGCTGGTATTTCCGGATGGCAGCGATCAGCTTTCGCTGGTGGGCTTCATCGTTTTTAAAGAAGCCATCGGCCATACCCAGGTTCTCGCGGGTTACGGCACCTATGATGGCCGCGGCACTCGCCGCTTCCGCCCTGCGGCTTTCGATAGTGCCGCGCGAACTGAGCTCAGATTCGGTAAGGTCCAGTATACCTGTTTTTTTACCGCTTCTTACTTCGTTAATGAGGGTGCCGGAGCATCCAAGCTCCACATCGTCCGGGTGAACACCTATGGCCAGTATGTCTAACTTCATTGATTCATTTTGTGGATCAAATATACAAAAGCACCCCGTTATAGCCGTTTACCTCTTTTGGCTCTTTGCGGTTTGTGAAGTATTTTCGCGCCTCGTTCAATCGTAAATTAAAAAATCAATATTATGGCATACGATCTTATAGTTATAGGCAGCGGTCCGGGTGGATATGTAGCGGCTATCCGTGCATCCCAGTTGGGTCTTAAAACGGCCATCATCGAAAAAGAAAGCCTGGGCGGTATATGCCTCAACTGGGGTTGTATCCCTACCAAAGCACTGTTAAAAAGTGCTCAGGTATATGAATATATCAAACATGCGGACGCTTATGGTATCAATGCCAGCGGTACGCACGATTTTCCCGCCGTAATTAAGCGCAGCCGCGGGGTGGCAGACAAGATGAGCAAGGGAGTACAGTTTCTGATGAAGAAAAACAAGATCGATGTAGTGGTGGGTACGGCCAGAATAACAGGCAAAGGTAAAATGGAGATAACCAAAGCGGATGGCAGTAAAGATACCCTGGAAGCCAAACATATCATCATCGCCACGGGTGCCCGCAGCCGCCAGTTGCCGGCCATGCCGATAGATAATAAAAAGATCCTGGGCTACCGGGATGCCATGGTGTTGCCGGAGCAGCCCAAAAGCATGATCATCGTAGGAAGCGGTGCCATCGGTATCGAGTTCGGCTATTTTTATAACAGTATGGGTACCAAAGTTACCATCGTGGAATTTCTGCCGCGTATAGTGCCCGTCGAAGATGAAGATATCTCCAAAGAGCTGGAGAAGAATCTTAAAAAGCAGGGGATCGACATCATGACCAGCAGCGAAGTGACCAAAACCGATACCAGCGGTAACGGAGTAAAAGTCACCGTAAAAACAGCCAATGGTGAAGTAAACCTGGAAGCCGATGTACTACTCAGCGCAGTAGGCATTACCGCCAATGTGGAGGGGCTCGGACTCGAAGAACTGGGCATCAAAACCGAGAAAGGACTTGTTACCGTGGATAAATTTTACCAGACCAATGTTCCCGGTTTTTATGCTATCGGCGACTGCGTTCCCGGCCAGGCACTGGCGCACGTAGCTTCCCGCGAGGGCGTCATTTGCGTGGAGAATATAGCCTATGCGGAAAAGAAATTCCACCACCAGCCGGAGACGCTGGACTACGGCAATGTGCCGGGATGTACTTACTGTTCGCCGGAGGTAGCGTCTGTGGGTCTTACGGAAGCCAAAGCGAAAGAAGCGGGTTATGAAATTAAAGTGGGCAAATTCCCGCTGAGTGCTGCCGGTAAGGCGGTAGGTGCCGGGCATACGGAAGGTTTTATTAAAGTGATCTTCGATGCCAAGTACGGCGAATGGCTGGGTACCCATATGATCGGTTATAATGTAACCGAACTGATCTCGGAAACGGTGGTGGCCCGCAAACTGGAGACTACTTACCACGAAGTGCTGAATAGTATACATCCGCACCCCACCATGAGCGAGAACATTAAAGAGGCAATAGAAGTAGCCTACGGCGAAGCGATACACCTGTAAGGCATGAAGCTGGACAAATTATATGATAAAGCATATGACTGGATTATAACGGTAGGGCCCCGCATCGTCGGGGCTCTTGTTATTCTGTTCGTCGGCATCCTGCTGATCCGGTTGTGTAAAAAATGGCTGCATAATTCAGTTAAAAAACGTGACCTTGACCCTACCCTGTTCACGTTTATCATCAGCGTACTCATCGCCCTGCTGCATATATTCCTGGTAGTGTCCATGATGCAGGTGCTGGGTATAGAACTCACCATATTTACCGCGCTGATCGCCTCCATGGGTGTGGCAATAGGACTCGCCCTCTCCGGCACCCTCCAGAACTTTGCGAGCGGGGTGCTGATCTTACTCATTAAACCCTTTAAGACCGGCGACAATATTATCGCCCAGGGCAATGAAGGAGTAGTGACGTCGATACAGATCTTTTATACGGTAGTGACTACCTTCGATAACCGTACGGTCATTATTCCGAATAGTAAATTATCCAACGAAGTGATCGTCAATACCAGCATGCAGGGCATACGCAGGCTGGATATAGAGATCAAGTTTAATTATGGCACCGATTACCAGGCGGTTAAAGAACTGGTAGAAAAAGAGATTGTTGCGCACCAGTCGTTTTTAAAGGATCCTGCTCCGCGTATAGGTGTATCGTTGATGGAGCTAGATGGTTACAAGGTCAATATCAACGCCTGGGTAAACGCCCACGGGTACCAGGATGTAAAGCTGGATTTCCAGTCGGCCATTCTTACGCGGTTAAGGGAAAATGACTTTAAGCTTCCCGGCATGTAACACATCTTTAGCATTCTTTCAGGCCCAAGGGGAGGTCTACCGCCAGTCCGCCTTCGGAGGTTTCTTTGTATTTGAAGTTCATGTCTTTGGCGGTTTCCCACATGGTGTTTACCACTTTATCGAGACTGACTTTGGCAAAATCCGGCATACTTTGCAGCGCGAGCTGGCTGGCGGTAATGGCTTTGATGGCGCCCATGGTATTGCGTTCGATACAGGGCACCTGCACGAGTCCGGCAATAGGATCGCAGGTCATGCCCAGGTGATGTTCCATCGCTATTTCCGCCGCCATCATGGCCTGGCGCTGCGTGCCTCCCAGGCATTCGGTAAGTGCCGCGGCAGCCATGGCTGAGGATACGCCGATCTCTGCCTGGCAACCACCCATGGCCGCAGAAATGGTTGCCCCCTTTTTAAAGATGCTCCCTATCTCCGAGGCAGTGAGCAGGAAGGAAATGATCTTATCATCCGTATCTCCTCCCCCGAATATGACATAGTACTGCAATACGGCAGGTATTACGCCGGCCGCACCATTGGTAGGGGCCGTAACCACCCTGCCGAACGCGGCGTTTTCTTCATTTACGGCCAGGGCAAAGCAGCTTACCCAGTCAAGTATATACCTGAAATCGCCGCCACCCGCTTTGATAGCGTTTATCCAGGAATTATAGTCGGGGAAGCTCCGTTGGCCCAGTAATTTTTTATTGAGTTCGGGTGCGCGTCTTTTTACCTGAAGCCCACCCGGCAATGCGCCAGGTGTATGACAGCCCCGCAGCATACATTCCTGCATTACCCTCCATATTTTTAAAATACCCTGTTTCGTTTCTTGATCCGGTCTCCAGGCCATTTCATTTTCAATCACTACATCATGAATGGCAAGTCCGGTTTTACGGCACCAGTGCAGCAGGTCATCGGCCGTATCTATCGGGAAAGGAAGAACCGTTTCTGAAGCCCCGGCAGGCTGTTCTCCTTCTTTTTTTACAAAGCCCCCACCTACCGAGTAATAGGTATCCGCGACTTTTTCGCCGTTATGGAAAGTAGCCAGGAAGGTAAGCGCATTGGGATGATAAGGCAGTGATTCATTAACAAGAAAATCGATGTCTTCCCCCGGGTCAAAATCAATTTCATGCCGGCCGTCGAGCACGAGTTTTTTCATGACCCGGATATCTTCTATGCGGGAGCTGATGCTGTGTACGTCGAAGGTAGCGGGATCGCTGCCGCCCAAACCGAGTTGAACGGCGATATCGGTACCATGGCCCCTGCCCGTTTTGGCGAGTGACCCATATAATAATACTTCCACCGAACGCACATCGAATATACTCCGCGTTGCCTGTATATGCTGTAAAAAACGAAGGGCCGCTTTCCAGGGTCCCAGGGTATGGGAACTGGAAGGGCCTATGCCGATTTTAAACATATCAAAGATAGAAATAGCTTCGTGCGGCAATTGGTTCGTTTTATCGCGAATTTATTGAATATTCAACAGTTCTACATCGAAGATCAGCAACGAGCCAGCGGGGATATTGCCTGCGTCCCGGTAACCATAGCCCAGCGAAGGTGGAATAAACAATTGTATGGAGCCATTTTTCTTGATAAGCGGCAAGGTATTTTTCCAACCGGGGATGAGGTTGATCAGGTATTCTGTATACGTTTCGGTGCTGTCCGTACTATCAAATCCGGTACCGTTTGCCAGTTTGCCGGTATAACGTACTGTTATGGCGGAACATACTCCGGGAGCAGCTCCCGTACCTTCATTTATTATTTTATAATATATCCCGCTGCAATGTTTTACCGCATCGGTAATACCTTTTTCTGCCAGGTAGTTTTGTACCTGGGCCAATTCGCTGGCAGATACTACCACTTTGCAGGGATCGTAGGTATCGCATACATTTTCCTCTTCCTGCGACTTGAAACAGCCTGTAGCGGTAACGACTAAAAATACAAGACCCAATACATATCTTTTCATATCTGAAATTGAATTATAAATTCATTAACATGACTGTTAATCATCATTTTTCGCTGCATCCTCCTGTTCTTTATTATCACCCTCCTGCCTTGCCTTAAACTCAAGATACCGCTGCTCGTTCATTTCCCACTTATGCCGCTTGGTAAAAATGGCCATAAAAGTAACGATAATAACTACCGCTACCACCAGTATCATCGGGTTAAAACGACTGTTGGCTATGTAAGTGGCTCTTTTGTACCATCCGGATGAGAAGTTGATCGCGATAGCGACGCCAAACACCACGGCTGCCGGTAACCCCACCAGCCATTGGCGGAACAGTTTTTTTTCGCGGTCACGGTATTGCTCCCAGTATGCCATGAACCGCTTTTCGTCTTCAGAGAGCATTTTTTATCAAATATACGTTTCAGTGGTTAGTTCAGGCCGCTAAAATTTTTATGCCTAAATTGCGGCAAAACTGTCATTGTGAAACTTGAAAACTTATTCGCGCTTTACCTCTATCAGTTCAAGACACTGAATCTTCCCGGAATCGGGGTTTTTACTGCCGATAAGACAGTAACAGTGCCAGATGACAATGAAAAGCATCCCACCCCCGTTCAGGGCATCACCTTTACTAATAAAAATGTATTATTACCCGATGATGATTTTATTAATTTCATCAAGACGCATACCGGTAAAATGAAACCGCTGGCCATTTCCGACCTGGAATCGTACCTGATGCTCTCCAAGCAGTTCCTCAATATCGGCAAGCCGTTTTATTTAGAAGGCATCGGCACGCTCCAGAAAATAAATGACGGTTCTCTGAAGTTTACACCGGGCGATTATGCCAGTACGCGGCTGGATCCTCCCATTGGCGAGAAAGCCTCCCTGGAAAAGAAGACCCGCAGCGCTTTTGCCGACGAGACGAAAAGCTACAATACAGTGGGCAACAACGCCTCCCGCAAGATGCTCCTGCTCCTGCTGGGCCTGGGCACCATCCTGCTGGTAGGCTGGGGTGGTTATTATCTTTTCAAAAGCAATACGGGTGCGGGTTATTCCGAAGATGGTAATATCGATACCGTGTCTGCCATTACCACGCTTCCGCAGGACAACCCGGGCCCCGTGCTATTAGCCGATTCCGCAGCGGTAAAAGACAGTACTGCTCGCATCAGTGCAGGAACATACAAATACATACTCGAATCCACGGCCAACCGTAAAAGGGCGCTCAGGCGTTTTAACGATCTCAGCTCTTTCCGCAACGGTATACAGATGGAAACAAAAGATTCTGTCCTCTTCAATATTTACGTGATCAAACCATCTGCCCCTTCGGATACGACGCGGTTGAAGGATTCACTGAATGCCTGGTATTATGGTACGCGCGAAATGAAAGTGAGGATCCAGCAATAAAATACCGGAGTATACAGACACACAAAAAAGAGGTTGTCTCAACAAAGAGACAGCCTCTTTTTTCTAAGAAAGTGTCACCGGGTGGTGGAATTAGCAGACACGCAGAAATTAAATTCTGTTCTCAGCAATTGGGAGTGTGGGCTCAACTATCATTTTTTAATCAACCCCGCTCCCCAATAAAAACAGTAATTACCAGCCTGGATTCTGAATTATTTTAGGCATTTTTGCGACCTCTAATAAAGGTATTGGCAACAGATGTAAATTTGCATTATAATTTAGAAGCCTTGTACTATTGGCCGCTGCATAGGTATAAGTATTAGTACCAGTTCTCGTTATTATCTGTACTTTATTATAACCATTAAAAACGGTTGACAAAATCTTCCATCTTCTAATATCATTCCAACGTTGATCTTCAAAAGCTAACTCAATCCTTCTTTCATTTCTAATCAATTCGCGCATTTCTATCTGAGACATATTAACTTTTAAGCCATATTGATTATCTGTACCGGGCAAAATGCCCGCTCTTCTTCGCAAATCAATGATTTTTGAATAGGCTTTATTAGTTTCACCAGCTTCATTGATGGCTTCAGCATAGCTTAAGAGAATTTCTGCATAACGCATCAATGGCCAAGATCTTTGTGTATTACCTGCAGGTGTACCAAAATTAGTTAAGTTCTCATCCAACATTTTTCTGGAAAAATAACCGGTAAATCTATTTAAAGGTGTATAAGCATCCGATGAGGTGTTTGGAATGGTTGAACCAGCCGACTGATACGTTAATACCGCAGTTCTGGTACCATTGTTAGACATATACACCATCTCATTATGTATAATTGAATTATCAAAACGTGGGTCGCGGTTAACGTACGGATTAGATGCATTATATAACGGACTTTCAGTAATAGGTTTCCCATCCCTCATCGGAAAAGCTTCTGCTAAATTATGTGTGGGCCTCATAACATTACTACCAGATCTACTTGGTGGTAAATAAATAGCCTCAAATTCTTTCTGAGTAGGACGATTGTATTGAAATATATATTCTGTGTTTATCCGTTTTAAAAACAAATCATAAAAGCCATATCCGGGACGTATTGTATTGTTTTCATTAAGAGCATATATATTGAGATTGATTACTGCTTCGGCAGCATCAGCCGCTGCTTTCCATAGGTTAATATCAGCGGTAGGGTAGCTGATAAGCGGAATTAATGCAGCATCGGTAGTTAATGCTCCGCCATTAAAAAGAGGGCTGGCAGCATACAGTAATACTCTTGATTTCAAAGCTAAGCACGCTCCTTTAGTGGCTCGTCCAAAATCAGCATCCACATAAACTACATCGTCCAAAAGTGAAGCAGATTTATCCAGTTCGCTTGAAATATACTCCACACAATCTTTGTAATTAGATCTTGGCAAATCAGGAACATCATTAATACCGTAGACCGTATCGTTAACTATAGGCACTCCACCAAAGGCAATAACTAGATAGTGATAATACCATGCTCTTAGAAATCTAATTTCACCCTCGATCCTTTTCTTCGTGGAAATGGAAAATGGTGTTGTTGGAAGTTTAGCGAGAATAGTATTCACTCTTCTGATATTTTTATATGGAGTATTATAAAAATCTTTATCAGTTTGATAGAAACCCGTATTTTGTATAGCTCTTGAATTCATATTCCCCCTGGCAATGGCATCTCCGAAAATGCCGGGATTATCCAGCCCTTCCGCGTTATCTGTAGCTAACTCCATATTGCTGGTTCCAACAGGACTATTAAAACGGTTAGGCCCAAAAGAATAGCCAGCATCAAGATAAATTTTATTTATAAAATTTAATGTTTGAATACTATCGGCAAATATGCTTTCTTCTGTAAACGCTTCTATCTTATCATCCAAGAACGTTGATTTCTTACAAGACAATATAAATAACGATATAGCTATTATTAATGGCAGCTTTTTCATTTTTTGTAATTTAAAATGTAACATTTAATCCCAAGTTGTAGCTCCGGTTCGGAGGATAATTATAACCGGAAGGATTAATAGCCACTTCGGGGTCAAGCTCATAAAAGTCTGCAAATTTAGACCAGGTTAGTAGATTATACCCGTTGGTATAAATTCTTAGTCCTTGTATTTTTAATCTCTTTAACACCTTAGGCCCAAAACTATAACTCAACTCAGCAGTTTTTAATCTAAGATAATCTGCTGATCTCTGCCAGAAATCATTAGGGAATTGAGTTGGACCACTACCTTGTAACGCAGAAACAGTATACAATTGTGGAAATATAGCATTATCGCCAAGCTCAGGTGTCCAATGTTGTTTATGTATTTCTCTTAAATTACCAACTGTTGGAAAAGTCAAAGCGCCTCCGGAACTTGAAGTGACACCGGTAACTCCTTGAAATGCTAATTGTAACTGGATATTTTTATATCCGACATTGAACTGAAAGCCATAAACTGTATTGGGAATATTAGTGTTTCCAAAAACAGACTGGTCGGCGTCGTCTATAACGTTATCACCATTAATATCTTTAAAAATAAAATCACCGGGCCTTGCTTTAAGCGCTGTCGGTTTTGGTACTTTAGGGTCTAGTAAATCAGCTTGGGAATAATATTTACCAGACCAGGTATATTTAATTATAGAATTAATAGGATGACCGGTAGTTGCCTGCCAGGGAACAGCACTAGAAATGGCCTCTCCTCTAAAAAGAATTTTATTTTTGGCAACGGAGTAAGTACCTCGCAGACTGTAAGTCAAATCTCTATTCCCACCAACAGTATTTCTAAAGCTTAGTTCTAACTCATAGCCCCTGTTATTTGTTTTACCAACATTGACTTTAGGTAAGGCATTTCCGAATACATTAGAAATATCTCCTCGTTGAGTAAGAATATCATTACGGTAGTTGTTAAAATAACTGATCGCACCTGACAGTTTAGAATTAAAAAAGGCAAAGTCAAGCCCAAGATCTAGTTTCTCTTCCTTTTCCCAAGTAACCTCATCAGAGGGTAGTGTGCCTTCTACTAAGCTGCCAGATGGATTATTTGGAGAAGTACCAAACAAACCTGTGCTAGTACCGGAAGAGTATATTCTTTTGTAAGAATACACGCCATTTGTACCATCTGATCCGGATAAACCGTAAGAACCTCTTAATCTAAACTGGTTAATAAAGGAAAAATTCTTTTTGATAAATTGTTCTTCGGCAACATTCCAGCCAGCACTTACTGCAGGGAAAAATCCTAATCGGTTTCCTCCATCACCGCCGAAACGATCAGTGGCATTATAAGCGCCACTAAGCTGGATGATATACTTTGACGCATAATCATAACCAACTCTCGCGGTATACCCTCGAAAGTTTTCTGGAATAAAATTATACTCATCATCATTTGGATTATCAGGATCATCCTCAGAAGATTTGCTGTTGAGATTATATAAAAATAATCCAGATACATTATGAGATTTAAAAGAACGGCTATAATTCAAAATACCCTGTAAGGTTAGCGATCTATTGGTGCTTCCGGCATTGTAAGACAGGGAAGGGGTAGCAAGCCTATACGTATTTTCTGTTTGGCCAAATGTGTAGGAGTTTGTAGCAGGTATATAAATATAAGATTGAAATCCATTATTAGGACGGTTCAGAGAGCGTTGATAATCGTAAAAACTTCTATAAGAAACTACCGCCTTTACCGATAAACCTTTAGTAATAAAATTTAGTTTTTGGTTAGCAGATGTCAGTAAATTTATATTGTTATTGAAATTTCTGGTATAGCCGCCATACATTAATCTACCAATAAGATTGTTGTTATTTCTATCAAAAACGGTTCTTTGTAACAAGCTATAACCCAAGCTGCCATCTGGATTGTATATAGGATAGTTATAGGGAGACGTTTCATTTTGCCGCCCGTAAAGATCAAAAAGATTACCTCCGCTGTTATTTTGACTTTGCTCATCTACGCTGCCAAATAAATCGAAGCGAAGATCTAAATCCTTGGTAACGGCAAGGTCAATATTTGATCGGTAATTATAACGTTTGTAATACTCTTGACTATTCAAGTCAACACTATAATCTCTACCCTGCCCTCCCTGATCTAAATAACCTAATGAAACAAAATATTTGGTTTTCTCTGTGCCTCCGCTAATATTGAAAACGTTTTTTAATTGTTTAGCATATTTTTTAAATAATAGTTCCTTCCAGTTGTTATCGGGGTGCCCGTATGGGTCTGTTCCATTTTTAAATAGCTCCAAATCTGCCGGTGTATGTCGAAAAGGAAAATTGGGATTAGGTGTCGCTTCAGAATTGTTTTGATTTTCCTGTGCTTTTCTAAATAACGAAGCTGACTCAAACGCATTTAAAAATTTTGGAAATATTGCGGGTGTAGACAAAGCGTACTCCGATATAAAGGAAATCTTTGGCTTACCGGTTTTACCTCTTATTGTAGTTACTAAAACTACCCCATTAGCGCCTTTAATGCCATAAATTGCCGTTGTAGACGCATCTTTCAGTATGCTCAGACTTTCAATTTCATTTGCATTTAAATTTGCGAATTGATCATAAGAAAATTCAATATCATCAACAATTATCAGCGGGCTATTTGATCCATCAAAAGTACTTATTCCTCTGATGTTAAAAGAAGCCCGATCTTTACCGGGTTGTCCGCCACGTTGCTCACTGGAAAAACCAGTTACCCTGCCGGCTAAGGCATTCTGTAAATTTGGTGAGGGATTTTTTTGAAGCTCTGTTCCACTTATCGAGCTTATGGCGCCAGTTACGTTAGGTTTTTTTATGGCTCCGTAGCCCACTACCACTACATCTTCGAATGATGTTAAATCAGATGTCAATGTAATACTTAAATTGTTGTTGGCTTTTACGTCCATCTGTTGAGATACATACCCAATTGATGTAACGATAATTGTATATGAATCTGATTTTAGATTGAGTACAAATTTTCCGTTTACATCACTAACTGTAGCGTTGGTAGCAACTCCTTTTTCCGTAACAGTTGCACCTTGTAAAGGGCCTGTTTCATCCTTGATTATCCCGCTAATCTGTTTGCTTTGGCCCACAACCAGGTAATGGTTGCTAAAAAGTAAAGTTATAATGAATAATATTTTTTTCATGCTAATGTTTTTACTTGATTATTCATAACCTTCGTTTTGAATTAATTGATTGTTTTTAATAATTTCACTGTAGGGTATTGGCATGTGATAATACTTTTCTTGAAAAAAAGTTGTCCCTATCGTTTTTTCACTAAATGTAAAGACTGTACCCGTTTTATCTATGGTTAATCCTTTCAGATTCGTGCTTAAATCAGCCGGAGTCAATTTCCATCTCCTTATATCCCAAAAACGGTGTTCTTCAAAAGCAAGTTCGATCCTTCTGTCGTTTCTGATTAAATCTCTTAAAGCACTTTGACTAATACCTGACGGTATTCCATATCGGTTATTGGTGCCCGCAGTTATTCCGGCTCTTCTCCTTATCGAGATTAATTGAGTAACAGCCTCCTCTGTACGGCCGCCAATCTCGTTTAGTCCTTCAGCATAGTTTAAAAGAACTTCCGCAAATCTGAAGTACGGAAAATTATGACTTTGATTTGAATAGGAAGTGGAAGTGGTAAAATCGCCCATAAACTTGCGCAAGTAGTATGAAGTTTGGGTTTGGATTTTATAAGGTGCATTGGGTTTATCCAATCCACCTTCAAAAGTTTCTACAGGTCTATTTAGCCATCTAACCCCATTGTAAAATATTATAGCATTTAATCTGGGGTCCCTGTTTTTATACTGATTTGTATCTGTAGAACTGCCTGTATAGGGAGAGCCATCCAAGTTTGGAAATGCATTTACAAAGTTCTGTGTCGGGCTGGTACGCCCGTTACTAGCTGCCGGAGCTACATAACCTACCGGTGCATTGGTTGTTTCAATTGAAGTTGAATTTCCACTTTGCCTTGAGAGAATGATATCTGTATTGACTTTAGTGGTAAATACAGACGAATAAGTAGCAGTGCCAGACCCGGTAGGTAATTTGTAAAATCCTACATCAATTAAGGTTTTTGCGGCATCAATAACTTTTTGCCAACGAGTAGGGTCTGCAGTTGCATATCCGGTTAAAACACGGATTTGAGAATTTGACTCAAAACCACCACCATTAAATAGTGGACTGGCAGCATATAAATATAACCTGCATTTTAAGGCTAATGCAGCCTCTCTGGGAATTCTACCAAATTCGCCACTTGCAATAGTTGAGCCTAAGGGTAAATCGATTGCACTGACGTCGCACTCGGAAATTATATACTCTGTACACTCTGCAAAGGTATTTCTGGGTATATTTAAATTATCTTCCAACTTAAATATCGTGTCTTGTACCAAAGGGACACCGCCATATCTTTTTAGTAATTCAAAATACGCAAAGGCTCTCAAGAACCGGGCTTCGGCTATAACACGTTTTTTTATGTTAACATCCAAAGGCACTACCCCAATGTTTTTTAAAAAAACATTGGAGTTTCTTATCATGGTATAACTGTTTTCCCATGAATTGTCCGGATAATTAAGAGCTGTTAACTGGCCATTTGTGAAAGTATTGACAGAGCCGCCACTAGCTACAGAAGAAACGGCGTCATCTGTTCCAGCATCTAAGTAATCTCCACCTACCCTGTTAAATCCGGTGGGTAAATAAGAATATATGCCATACAGGTACTGAAGTGCTAACACACCTGCTACATCTTTAGGATCAAATACATCAGACGTAAGTATTCTTTCTTCCGGTTCGATCTCAAACCTCTTTTTACAAGAGCTTCCCAAAAGCAGCGAAATAAGTATTAATAAATATGTATTTCTTCTCATGATTTCCAAGAGTATGGTTATAATTGAATGGTTAAGCCAAGAGTATAAACTTTCTGAATAGGATAGGCACCGGTAAATTCTTCAGGGTCAACATCTTTTAAAGTTTTAGAATTAAAGCTTAGTGGATTTAAAGCATTGATAAATAAGCGGGTGTTTTTTAATTTTATCTTATTAGTTATTGAGCCGGGTACCGTGTATCCAAATTCCAGGTACTTGACACGAACATAATTACCTTTAGATAACCAAAAAGATGAAACTGCCTGGTTGTTCGGGTTTCCATTGTTGGGCCCTGCTCCAGTACTTAATCTGGGATATGTTGCTGTAGCAGCGGTTGCGGACGTCCAACGGTTCTGGTGGTGTTCAAAAGCCTGACCTCTTCCACTGTTTTGAAATGCGAAATAACTATCTCCGCTGAGATAAATTTCCCGGTTAAATATTCCTTGCAAAAATGCAGAGAGATTAAACCCCTTGAAATTTAAACCCAATTGCATGCCTGTCAGAATAAGTGGCTTGGTGGTTCCAATAGCGTTTATGTCAAACTGGTTTATCAAACCGTCATCGTTAAGATCTTTGTATTTTATATCTCCCGGTTGCGGCTTATAACCCTCTATCTTTGAGCTGTTATCAATGTCGGCTTGTGATTGATAAAGCCCTTCCGCAGTATAGCCGAATCGCTGTCCAATTCTCTTCCCGGTTCTTTCCATATAATCGTATTTCAGATTAGGCTCATCAGAAAAGATTGATTTTGAATTTTGGAAACTTGCATTAATACCGATGGAATAGCCAAGTTTTTTTGTCTGTTTGCTCCAGAAAAGTTCCGTTTCTACGCCACGATATCTTTCTTTTCCGATATTTTCAGTAGGAAAGTCGATGCCTAACAGACTGGAGTTATTGCCGCGTGTAATTTTTAAATCATATAGTGAGTTGGAATAATACTCTACAGAGAATGATAAACTTTCATTTAAAAAAGCTGATTTAAAGCCAATGTTTAATTTATCGGCTTTCTCCCAGGTGGTATTTGGATTGGCTAAACCAGTCTCTACCCTGCCAGTGGCGCCTCCTGCTGTTGATCCTAAAGTAATACCTCGAGTTGTGTTGAAGCTTTGAATGTAAGTAAAGTAATCTCCGTTATCTCTACCGGTTTTTCCGTAAGAGCCATATAGTTTCAGTTGATTTATCCAAACTGATTTCTGCATAAATTCTTCTTTGCTGATATCCCATCCCAGGCCGACCGCAGGAAAAAAGCCATAGTTAAACTTACCATCCGGAGGATTCCGGTTAGCACCATTCCAGCCAAACGAAAATTCGAACATGTATTTTTCTTTGAAATTATAATCTCCATGGCCAGAAATACCTTGAATAGTGTAAGGGAGATTGGAAGTTATATTGGTACCCGAAATAAGATTATCTCTGTTGGCTAATAAAAGACCATTGAATGCATGGTTCTTTTTAAATTTTGTTGAGTATCCGAACGATAATTCCTGAAAATCAGATCTGTTTTGGAAGTCTACAAAGTTTGTATTGCTTGTTTGACTCGTAGTACCGTATTGCCTGTATATTGCTGCACCAGTGGTGGGATTGGATCCAACATGTTCGAATGTTGCAAAAGTTTTGTTTCTAACGATGTTTTCACCCAAATTGCTGAAAAACGAAGCTCTGGCTTTTACCCACAAGCCGGGTAAAATTTCATTCAAAGTGCGTTTAATATTAAAGTCAGATAATACTGTTCTATTATAAAAAACAGAGTACCCTGAACTTATGCTTTGAGCGACAATATTGTTTTGATATAATGATGAACCACCGTAGGAATTATCCGCATTAAAAATGGGATATGCGCCTCGCGGGGTATTGGTCAGCGCACTAAATATGTTATTGCTTGAAAATCTTACTCCGGGTTCATTTCTATTTAAAATTCTACCTTGAATATAAATGCCTGCGCTAAGCTTGTCATTTATCTGCATATCCAAATTGGATCGCATAAAATAGTTCTTGCCGGAGGCATTTGTATTATATTTATTGATTTCGTCTGTTTTGAATATTCCTTCCTGATTGGTATGCTCCAGATTTACAAAGTATTTTGCAAACTTGCCACCACCACGAGTATTTAAATTATATCTGGAATAGCTGGATGATTTTCTCAAAACTTCATCTTGCCAGTTAACATTTGGATATTTGAAAGGATCAGAACCATCTTGGTAACCAGCTAAAGTTTGAGGGCTGAAGCCGTTTGACAAAACCGAAAGGCCATCATTTCCTAGCGCTTCGTTGTATAAAGTAGCGTACTGATAAGAGTCTAATGGCTGTGTAATTAGATTTTTTGTTGGGCGTTGAGTTCCAAATTGTGACGTGAAATTGATTTGTTGGCTATTTTCTAACCCTTTTTTGGTAGTAACTACAATAGCTCCTCCAGATCCTCTGATGCCCAGCATAGCTGTAGATACAGCATCTTTTAGAACAGTGATTGATTCGATTTCGTCATTCCCAATCTCAGTTAAGTTTCTGGGAATACCATCAATTAATACCAATGGTGCCTGTCCTCTTAAGTTGAAACTAAAGCCTTCATTTAGTGGCTGACCTGACCCCTGTGAAACTTGTAAGCCCGCCAGCCTTCCTGTTATTGCTAAAGGAAACGGTACTACAGGTGTTCTTGCAATATCAGCACCTTTAACCACACTCGAAGAGGTGGTAGTGGTGCTCTTTTTACTTCTAAAATAAATCAGATCTACAGAATTGTTTGCTGCTGAGTCTTCTTGAAACAAATCTTTTTGAAACTGGCTTAACGCCCATTTACTATGTGTAACAGCCTTTACCTCATGAGATAGAAGAGCTAAACAAGATGCACATAAAAACAAATACCTGGGGGGAGAGGTAAAATATATATTCATAATGGCCTTAGTTAGTTAGTTACGTTAGAATTGCTTATATTACATTATAAAGTAACTTTATAATAATAAAATAAATGTAAAATGAATAATTGATTTTTCAAATTATAATTTCTAAAACATCGAAATCGAGAAATCACTTTTTAGTGAAATGAATGACTCAGCAGCGGTTTTCTGTTTGTTTATCAATTAAATAGCTTTTTACTTGAAAATTATAAAAAAAATTGCCCATTTTGTAATGTAAAATTATTTTTAGTAAGAATTTGGATAAGTAGGGTAATAAAACATTTTACTGCCTAAATCCGATAAGCATTCCACATCAATTATTAATTAATAAATTTAGCTAGCCATGAAAAAAAACCAATTATTTCATCTCTCAATGTTTTGCCTTTGTTTCTTTACGTTCAGTAATTGTAAAAAGTCAGTAATTAATGAAACATCAGAAATAGCCGACTCAGAAAATATTTCCGTGAATGTTGCTGCGGCTACTGGAGAAATAAAATTTCCCCTATATCCATCAGCGGGGGCTTTAACTGATCCCAACAAACCCAATAGGCACTTAGCAAAATCAAACGACTATGAAGTTTGGATAAAAAGAACGGGCGAAGCAGATACTGCATACAAAGAATCTTTTGTATACAAATCTGATAACTATTTTATTGGTAACAACTTAGCGGATCCATGGGACATTAGTCCCCGTCCCCAAACTTCGTTATCGTTCACCAATTTTTCTTTCAGAAATACCTGGGTTGATATTAAAATTGTTTGTAAAACTATTACAGCTAATGCGGTTACTATAAGACCCAAAAATTTAGTATCTACCAAAACGATATATTATAGTAAAACTGGTAATGTCATCAAATTTACCCTCAGAAGTGCTGCCAAACTTTCTATTGAGGTGAATAACAGAAAAAATCCGTTATTTATATTCGGCAACAACTATGAAGCGCCGCCTCTTCCTTCAGCTGTTACACATTTTTATTCCGCTGGAAGTATTCATGATATTGGAAGTGTAACCCTCAGAAGTAATGATAAAGTATATATAGAAGGAGGGGCCGTGGTAGAGGGTAAGTTCTATATACAATATGGTTCAACTAATGTTAGTATAAGAGGACAGGGTGTCATCAATAATGGTCAAAGAGGTTTAATTAACCCGGAGGATGCTACACCTGGAAATCAAGCTATAAACGCAACAATTGCAGGTAAATCCACTAAGTTTACAGTTATAGATGGCCTTACCCTTGCCAACAATTATGGTTACAGCACGTACGCGGATAATTACGGCGGTGGGGCTCAAAATAATACCTATAATAACGTAAAAATATTTACCTGGAATTATGCTTCAGCGGGGATTGATATTGACGGTACCGAGAACACTGTTGAGGATTGTTTTATTTTCAATAATGATGATATGATTGAATGTCGTGGAGCTATTGGGGCTGTTGTTAAAAATACTACTTTCTGGGGAGGGGCAATCGGAAACCTATTTATGGATTTGGGTAAAGCTTCCACCGATAATATTTTGTATGAGAACATCAATTTAATTGGTAAAGACGGTGCCTCCCAGGTTATTGAAGTACAACCGGGAAGTGGAGGTGATATAGTTACACAAAATGTCACTTTCCGTAACGTTCGCGTTGAAGAGCGTATTTCTACTTCACAGTATCCAAATAAGCTCTTTAAAATAAGGCCAAACACGGCAAACCTTAGCAACTGGACGTTTGAAAACTTTGCCGTTGATGACAGAAAGCCTGATGAAGGTATAATTATAGGTACTGTAAATAGTCCAATTACCGGTTTTAAGTTTATTAATTTAACATTGGGTGGAACTGTTATTAAATCACTTGCCGAGGCCCCTATAACAACTAATAGCCATGTTAGTAATGTCACTTTTCCTTAAATTAGTTGAATTTTAGTATAGCTATTCGATTAGTGAATGATAGAGGGTGTCCCAAAAAGACATCCTCTTTCTTTTATTGTTGGTTTTTATACTCGATAAAACCCTTATACCACAAACAACTTGAGCTAATTAACGCAGCATAATATCAAATAAATTATATTCGTGAAAAAGTAATGATTCAGGTTATTGGTAGAGGTTTTGATATTATCGAATTTTTAGCCAGAGAAGGTAATAGGATTTGCACACTTACCGAAATTGCTGCTACAGCCGGTTTAAATATAGGTACCTGCGCTAATATCGTAAAAACCCTTGTTGAACGGGGATATGTTGAAAAAGCGGATGGAAGAGGATACAGACTGGGCCACATGTTTGAAAAACTTTCTTCAATAAACGCGATCAAGAATAAACTTGTAGAAGTTTCAAAAATTGAGCTTGAAAAGCTCACTGAAAAATATAATGAGAATACCTTGCTTGCTATTTTGCAGGGCAATATGCGTCAGGCTATTTTGCGCGTTAACGGAACCAACACCGTGCAAGTAGTAACCGTACCGGAGAGGGAAGCTTTTCAAACGGCTACCGGCAAACTGTTGATTGCCATGCTTCCTGAGCCCAAACTTGCAGAGTACACTAATAATTATGGATACCCAAAAGTCCATTTTGAGAATGAAGAGGAAGAAACCCGATTAGTATTTTACAAAGAAATAGATAATATTCGAAAACTAGGTTACGCAATAAACCTGGGCGATAGAGAGGTTTTTGGTTTAGCTGTTCCAATTTATAGAAACGAGTCTGTTGTTGCAAGTTTAAGTATGTATTTACCATCTTTCCGATGTACTAGATTCTTAGAAAAGAAAATTTTAGAAGATCTTCAACAGGCGAGTGAAAAAATCTCTTCTCAGCTTTAACACATTTCCTAAATCGTCTCCCGAAGCGAACAAACCTTACTGAGGGCCAGGCTCTCAGCTTCGATCGTTTTGTAGCGAATAGAAAAAAGATTTTATTGCAAACGCTAAAACGCAAAATCTTTCTGATTGTAATACTGTCTTTATTAATGCGCTGCACACCTTAACTCTACCTAACTCCGATGTATAGGTGCATGTCCAATTTAGCATAACTTCCGAAAATATTTTTATCACATTTCGATAATAAATACCTCTATAATTATTTAATTATAGGCAAAATTCAGCTACATTTGCTTTATATTGTAAAATATATTTATAATGTCAACTCTTTATAACGATTACCTATGTATACCGGTTATACAAGGGTATAAGTCTTAAGTTGTTGTTACCGCAACTGTTGAGGATATAAAAGATTTCAAAGTAGGCAATAATCATTAAAAGTAAGTACGGTATGGAATTTAAAGGAATTTGTCCCGCAATTGTTACCCCATTTACAGATCATGGGGATGTAGATTTTGAAAGTTACCGCAGTCTATGTAAGCATCTGATTGCTGGCGGTTGCCATGGAATCACCCTGTTTGGCATTGCCGGGGAATATTACAAGTTAAACGAAATCGAAGAAAAGCAACTGATTAAAATTACAGTTGAAGAATGCCGTATTGGCGGCGTTCCGTCCATTATTTCCATAACTCGCCACGCTACAGAACTAGCGGTAAAATGGGCAAAATATGTTGAAGCAGAAGGAGCCGATTGCCTGATGCTTCTACCGCCGTTCTTTTTAAAACCCAATGGCCAGCAAATATATGATCACATTAAAGAAGTCGGCCAAAGTGTAAAAATTCCCATCATGGTGCAATATGCGCCTGAACAAACCGGCGTTGCAATTGACCCGGCAATTTTAAACCGCCTGGGTAAAGAAGTAGAAAATATCAACATCTATAAAATAGAAAATAAGCCATCCGGAAAATATATTTCTAATATGCTGAAAGCTTCAGAGGGTAAGGCGAAAATATTTATTGGAAATGCTGGTTTTCAGATGATTGAGGGTTTAGACCGGGGTGCAGTAGGGGTAGTACCGGGCTCTTCTATGTTTGATATCTACGTTCAAATATATAACGAATACCTGGCTGGCAACAGGGAGAAAGTTTTTGAACTGCACAATATGCTAAATGCCATGCTTAATCATATCCGCCAGGATGTGGAGATGATTATTTTCTTCGAAAAACTTATCCTCAAAAGAAGGGGGATCATTGACAGTGCTTATTGCAGAAAACCAACGCATGAACCGGACGCCATTTATATGTCGCTTTTTGAAGAGTATTATAAAATGCTGAGTCCGTACTTTACATACCAGGCACTAGTTATTGCATAAACCAAGTAGGTGCCGGTAACGGGTTTTTAATGTGTTCAGTGCACAAACCGAATTATGGTAAAATACCATAGTTATAAGTTAATATAGAGCACACTACTACCCTAATAAAAAATTAATTTTGATTTGCTGATTAAACTAACCGATAGGAACCAGCGAAAGAATTCGCCGTATAATTTTAGTGATAAGCAAATCAGGAACGATTCGCATGGGGTATATGCAAAGAAACGAACCAGATTGCTAATCGCTGTATAATGTTAAATGAAAACAACGATTTTAGCTTGCAATCCCTTAAAAAATTGTGATACATCTTAAGAAGTATCGTGATCATTGAAACGGTAGCAGTATTAAGTCAATGTTTCTTACTAATGGATTGCCATGAAAAAAATACAAATACTGTTCTTAATTATATCCGCTTCGAGCACTACTCTAGCTCATGAAAAAACTTCCAGTAAAAATATTACGCGTTTCGTCGATCTATTCATTAGAACATCGGGTGACATTACAAAAATCAACTTTATAATTCTGAAATCATGAAAAAAACATTACTCAAGCTGCTGATTTTCTTCGGCATGTATTTTACATTATCAAGCATAAGTGCCCAAGATTACTACGTTTCAGCCTTAACCGGTAATAACAACAACGATGGTTTAACACCTGGTACAGCAGTAGCTACTATTTCGAAAGGAGCTGAAAAAGTAAATGCCGGCGGCACTGTGTTTATTATGAACGGCACTTATACCAGAACTACTTTTGGCAATATTTTAAACTTAACCAAGTCGGGTACCCCTAATGCCTATATTACTTTTAAACCTTATCCCGGCCACAATCCAATAATATCCGCATCTGGAGGCGCATATACTGCTGTGATTATTGATGGTTCTTATGTATTGATAGAAGGCCTGGAGTTTAAGGGCGATAACGAGAATCTTACTTACGCAGATGCTTATCAGGCTTATTTAGATTACATCAACAGAGTGAAAGGGCCACAAGGCAAGTACAACACGAATGCTATCTCTTTTGGTAGATCCGCTCAGGTTCACCATGTTATTTTTCGAAATCTAAAAATACACGATTGGCCAGCAGGCGGTGTAGGTGGTGGCAGATGCGATTATATAACTATCGAAGGTTGTACTATTTACAACACCAGCTGGTATACTATGTATGCCACTAGTGCTATTAGCTTCCTTACACCCCGAGATATCGATCTAAATACAGGTTATAAACTCATAGTTAGAAACAATAAAGTGTATAATAATAAAACACTTGTTCCATGGGAAAGAACCAGGAGTTTAAGCGATGGTAACGGCATCATTCTGGATGTGAATAGAGCTTCAGCAGATAGTACCAGACCTGCTTATATAGGTAGAACACTGGTAGAAAACAATGTTAGCTACAACAATGGTGGGGGTGGTATACATGCTTACAATGCTGATCATATTGATATTATCAACAACACTGCCTACAATAATGGTACAGTGGTAGGTTATCCGGAAATTGATGCGCAACAATGTACTGATGTTAAAATTTACAATAATATCATGTATGCCCGTACGGGTGGTAGATGTAACGGTAACGACGGGGGTACTTATAACTACAATGCTTATTTCAATGGCCCTGCTTTCAAGTTAGGAGCCAATGATGTATTTGTTAATCCTGAATTTGTAAATCTTGCAATCGATTCTACTGCAGACTTTAGATTGAAAAGCAGTAGCCCTGTAATCAATACCGGAAGCATGATTGCAGGTCAATTTGCTACGAATGATATTGTGGGTTTACCAAGACCAAGCGGTTCCAGAACTGACAAAGGTGCTTATGAGTATCAATCAGGTACAGCGGCCCAAACAATTGTTTTTCCTGATTTACCATTAGGCAAAAAATCAGGTGATTCAGACTATGATCCGGGTGCAACTGCTACTTCTGGATTACCCGTAATTTATAAAAGCTCAAATTTAAACGTCGCTACCATAGTTGATGGAAAAATCAGGTTTGAGAATCAAGGCACTACAACGATAACAGCTTCTCAAAATGGGGATGCCACTTTTAATAGTGCTCCCGATGTAACCAAGACTCTTACGGTTCTGAATGATGGCTTTAGGGTAGCAGATCTTCCTGTAAGTTCAATTAATGGTTTAGACTATAGCTATTACGAAGACAACTGGACTATTTTGCCAGACTTTGCGACATTAACACCGGTAAAAACGGGTGCAACTACTATTGGTGTTGACCTTAACCTAAGCCAGCGTAAAGAAAACTTCGGTTTAACTTTTAAAGGTTTTGTTGATGTACCGGCCAATGGGATATATACGTTTTACTTATCATCGGATGATGGAAGCCGTCTGTATATTGGCGATTCTTTGATCGTTGATAACGATGGACTACACGTTGGTATAGAAAAATCCGGAACAATAGGGTTGAAAAAAGGTAAGCATGCTATAACCATTAAGTATTTCAATGCTTCGGGTAGCAATTTATTGAGCTTAAGTTACTCCAGTCTTACTTTACCTAAAACAGTCATTCCTGTTTCATCTTTTTATAGAGCGAATCCTAATTTGGTTTCAAATCCAACATTTGACGAGAATACTACAGGGTGGTCTCTGCCTTTAAGCGGAGGTGCGGTTGCAACCCTTTCACAGGTAGTAAAAGAAGGTTTTTCAGGTAATGCTGCCAAAGTAATCAATACTTCAACCACAACGAATCGATTTAGTGTTCAGTTAAGAACCAGAGTACCACTTGTAAAAGACTATACTTATGCAATCCGCTTTAGAGCAAGCGCAGATGCTGCCCGTAATATTGATGTGATGATGCAACAAGATGCTCCTCCTTACGCCTTCAACTACACCAGGTACGATGTAGCCTTAAATATTGCACCTGCTGTTTATACCTATACATTTACAGCTCCAAGAACAGATAATGTAAACTTTCTTAAATTCCTTATTGGAAGCAGCAATACTCCTGTTTACATAGATGATGTAGAGGTGGTCAGAGTATTTTCTCCTGAGATAGTGGTTAAACAAGACAGTGTTGAAATTGCTGATAATACAGGAAACTTTAATTTTGGCGATGTTACAGTAGGGGTTACTAAAACTGTGAAACTCACGATTCAGAATACTGGAAACAACATACTTAATTTAACAGGTAACCCGAGAATATCTATCACAGGTACAGGATTCGATTTGGTAGCGGATGCCGCAGGAACTGTCGACACTGCTGGTAATACCACTTTTGATATCAAGTTTAATCCCAATGCCGTTAAACCCTTCACCGGAACGTTAAGTATTACTAATAATGATTTCAACGAAAGTGTTTTCAATTTCGCGCTTTCGGGAACAGGCGTTAAGGATACACAAACGATTACCTTCAACTCAGATTCGGCAGCTATTACCTATGGGGATGCTAACACTCCATTAATTGCTACTTCATCTTCCGGGTTGCCGGTTTCATTTGCTGTAATCAGCGGACCAGGAGCAATTACAAATGGAACTACCCTTTCCTATACGGGCGCAGGTGAAATAGTTATAGAAGCAACGCAGGCCGGAGATAGTATTTATAATGCTGCCGATACAGTTCGAAGGAGCATAACAATCAGTAAAAAGGAATTATTAATAACAGCTGATAACAAGACAGTGTCATATGGGGATTCAATTCCACCATTAACTTATACGGTTGCGGGTTTTGTTTACGGTCAAACTGATTCTGTGCTAACAGGAAGCCCTGAATTAAGTACTACATATACCCCTGCCACACCGTCAACCGCAAGCCCGGTAGCAATTGTGGTGTCAGCTGGTACATTAGCTGCTGCTAATTACACTTTCGGCTTTGTAAATGGTGAAATTACCATTCTTCCAACTACGTTGCCTGCACAGCTTTCCAGATTTACGGCCAATGTAGACGGAAATATCTCTTCATTAAATTGGGAAACATTGCAAGAAACGAACGCTGATAAATTCATAGTTGAGAGAAGCCTAAATGGAAAAGAATTTTTAGCCATTGGTGAAGTAAATGGATATAGAAACTCAACTGATATCAAAATTTACACTTTCAAAGATAAATCTCCCGTTAAAGGAGCAAATTACTATCGCTTAAAACAAGTTGATTTTGATGGAAAGATTAGATACAGCGGAACAAGTGAGGTTAATTTTACAATGGATGTTGTAGTGCTAACCATATATCCAAATCCGGTAGCGGATGTAATCTATATTTCGGGCCTGGCAAAACAAAAGTTTAATTCGAAACTATATGATAGTAGAGGAAAGGTGATACTTAGGCAGGCATGGTCTTCACAGCCTACTATTAAATTACCAACCCTTCTACAGCCGGGAATTTATCTCCTTGAGTTGAATTTAGAAGGAGGTAAAAAGTTTATAAAAAAGATAATGGTAAAATAATTAATGTATTCAAAGTAGCAGATCATTAGAGCGATCTGAAAAGATGAAGGCGGCTGTGTCGCTAAAGACATTAGTCTTAAGCTGGCACAGCCGCCATTTTTTATAACTAGCGTCAGTAATACACAAACTACTGGACACTATGAATGATTACAACTGGGAAATACGATTTATCGAAACAGACCTATCACTGGATATAGGAAAACTCACCTTGATGAGTAAACTTTATGGTAGTTTTGAAGCTTCCCGATCTTGCAGGAAAAGCACTAATCTTTGCCTATTTGACTTCTTTTTTGTAATTTACAGCAAATAACCTGAGGCTATGAATTCCCCGATTCTGATAAAAAACGCTACCAATAGCGACACCTCATTTTATGTTAACGCAAATTCGGTGAAATATTTTGGTTATCCTTTTCATTTTCATCATGAATACGAACTGACCTATATTATTAAAGGAACAGGAACTCGATGTGTTGGAAATAGTATAGAGAATTTTGGCCCGGGAGATCTGATTTTAATTGGATCCAATGTTCCACATTATTGGAGAAATTCCAAAGAATATTATGATGAATCCTCGCAATTAACCGCACAGTCGATAGTTGTTAGGTTCTTATATCATCTGGGTGGCGTTAACTTATTCGACATACCCGAAATGCTCAACTTAAAGAAACTACTTTATCAATCGGGTTATGGTATTAAGATCACCGGCAAATGCAATAAGAAAGTTTTTTCTATTTTGAATGATATGCTGGCTAGTAAAAAAGAAGATAAAATAATACTTCTTTTGCAAGCACTGTCCTTTATTGCAGCTTCAAAGAAAGATACCAGGGTGCTAATGAAAACTATCAGTAGGCCTATTAATCAATTAGAAGTAGAAAGAATAAATAATATTTATGAGTACATGCTAAATCATTATAAAAATAAAATTAGCCTCAAGGAAATTGCTAAGATCGCCAATTTGCAAACTGCTTCATTTTGCCGGTACTTTAAAAAGCATTTTCGTAAAACGTTTATTGAAACCCTAAATGAAATAAGAATAAATGAAGCTTGTAATCTTTTGAGAAATAAAGATATGACCATCACACATATTGCTTATGAAAGTGGATATAACAGCCTTTCCAATTTCATAAATGCATTTTATAAAATAACCAATCAAAAGCCAAAAGAGTATCGGGAAAGATGTTTATAAAATGTACTGCTATTAAAAATTTTGATTGTATAATTAAGCCTTAGCCTAATCCAAACCAGGGTAATTAGATGACTTCTTAGTAATACTACCCAAAGCAATTCTATCTACGATTCCAATTTTGTAATGAAGCTATCTTTTTTACGGCCTTGCCAAAAGCTTCCTGAGGTATAAGCGCAACCGTTATAGCAGTAGTAGTTTTTGCTGGAATTGTGAGCTCGAAGCCAACTAAGGTAGTTCCAGGGTTGGGTGCATCATAGCTGTTTGGTGGATCGGTCGACCAGGTTTTCATCATTACAGTAGCAGGTTCCTGAACTTGAAGTACAAGTTTCTTTCCATCTTTCATGAGTTCAGCTGTATTTTTTCCCGTTATGGTTACACTTGCGGGAGTTAGTAAAGTCCAGCGAATGGTTGTTATGGTATCGGCTGCTTCTACTTCATCCCTAACCAATACATATTGTTTGTTGACGATCCCAATACCTCTGTTTGCTTTGCTTAATGCACCTTTGTATGTTTCTGTCAAATCTATAGTTGCATTCATAAACTTCGTCTTTGAAGAAGATGACATTAGGGGAGCATATCCGTCTACTCGCTGTTGCTGGTTGTTTACAGTAAGCGTGTTATGAGCCTGAGTCATGTACCTGAATACAGTCCAGCGTTGTGCATTTTGTTTCCTGCCCCATATATCTATTTTTTTCGATTCCAACGATTCATAATCCTGCATACCGAAATCCATAGCCCATCGCACACCGCCGGCATCCATTATAAATGACCCAATATCCATATGAGCATGGTTTACAGACGCTGAGCCACCTTTTATGGCAACATATATAGCGGTACTGTCTTTCCAGGAAGTACGCATTAATGCCACCGGGTTTTTTCCCTTTCCTACCCACATCAAAGGCTTAGGCGCAGTAATATTGCTAATGCCAATATTGCTACCCCACAACAATATGGCTGGAAGCAAACGGTTGTTTGAACTTTTTATATTCAATTCCTTTAATCGTGAACGTTCAATCCATAACAAGGAAGGATCTTTAAGCTTGTTAGCAAACCAATACATTGCCGGATTGGGTCCGCCATTTTCCCTTGAATCCGAGTAATTAAAGTTTTTCCCAATCGGTCCTGTCATATTCTGCATATATCCGGCCGTTTTTATAAAGCCAGGCATTTCAGACAATGCAAAATCTGTTTTAAATAATTTCTCAAGGGCACTAATGAGTAATACATTGAAACTGGTTCCATAACCCCAATAGCTGGCGCCCTCAGGATAAGCCCCGTCAGGGCCATAATCTTTCATGGATATTACGACGGCATCAATCGCCCGGTTTATGATTTTTTTCGCTAATTCAGGCTGATCTTCGTAAATAGCCAAAGCTCCATAAACCATCCCCGCATTACAAACCTGATTCCAGTTGTGTTCTGCTTTCAGCCAACCATTGTTTTTTGGATGGAGGGAGGGTTCGATGCCTTTTTTTAAAATCGCTTCTTTGATAAGGGATCTGGAAGCCGGGGATAAATAATCATACAACCAATCATAACCAATAGCTACACCCAAAGTCATTTCTGCTACATCCAGAAAGGTGGGAGGGTTCCAATCTTTAAAAGCACTAATTGCTAATAATTCTTTTTCTGCCCGCTTAAGATATTTTTCATCTTTAGTAATGCGGTAAGCGTATGAAAGAAAGAATATCCGTCTAATCGCTTCTCTGGATTTATCCAGTAAGCGCCGGCCTATCTGTATCCTCTCGATTGGAGCAAGTATTATTATACTATCAGATTCCATTAAAATTGCATTCTGCAAATCGACCAGCGTTTTTTCAGAACCAATGCTTTTTTTAAGGGCTTCTTCTTCTCCTTTTAATAGTAAAATACGAGGGTGAGCCGGTAGCTGGAATGAGCTTTCAATGTGATTTGACTGCGAAAAAACAGCACCGGAAGGCAACAAAAAAAATAAGGTGCTTGTAAATATAGTTATGAATTTCATTACCTGTTTTTTTAACTATTACTCTATAAGTGAAACGCACTAATAAAGAATAATTTTAAGAGACGTAAACAAATATCTCCAACAAGAGAGCGCTGCTCAAATAGAAACTTAAAACTGTTGCCCCTTTTTAACAGCATCAAGCTTAATCAATTCACTGGCAGCTAGCAAAAATGCCCCGGCTCCATAGGCCTCAGTATCTTTCATGGATACACTATCGGGTTGGTCGCCAACTCGTTGTACATAACCCAACATGCCGTCATCTTGTATAGCCGCTACCATAGAAGCCCAGGCTTTCTGAGTAGAAGGCATGAAATCTTCTTCAGGCAATAAACCATTATTAATACCCCAGGCAAAAGCGTAACAGAAAAAAGCGGTACCACTGGTTTCCATTATCGGAGACTTTTCTTTATCTAACAAACTCGGACTCCAATAACCTTGTTTTAATTGTAAGGAAGTTATCTTATAACACATTTCAACAAACTGTTCTTCATATTTTCTTCTGGAAGGATGTGTTTTAGGTAGATATTGAAGAACGTTGCATAATCCTCCAACAACCCATCCATTGCCCCTGCTCCAGAAAATTTTATTTCCATGTTCTGATGCTTTAGTAAAAAAACGGTCATCTCTAAAATACAGACTATCCGTTTTGCTGTATAAATAGTCAGATGCAAGCCACCACATTTTATCCATATATTTTATGTAACGATCATCACCAGACAGTTTCGACATTCGGGCATAAGCAGCCGGAGCCATAAAAAGTGCGTCGCACCAGGTCCACCATTCCCACCAATACTTGTTTTCTTTAAAATTAGTTTCAGGTTTAAGTCGTCTTGCCAACGTCATATCCATTATATAACGTGATTTATCAATCATTCTGTTGTCTTTTTTGAATTCAAATACATCAAAAAAAGCCTGAGATATACCCAACGTATTGGCATCATATGGACGGGGGATGGGTTCCCATTGCACACGATTTCCCATTGCAATGGTAGAATCTAAATGTTGTTTTATACCGGTGGATTTATAAAAAGCCGTTAATCCGGTATAAAAAGTGCCATATTCCCATGCCGTTAATGACACTTTGGTAGGATGCTTCAATTGCCAGCTGGTAATTGCATTTGTACAATTTATAATGGCCTTTTTGTTTAAAGATGCATCCCATTTTGTTTGAGGATGCAAGGGAATAGCCAATAGTAACTCTATAATAAAACAGCCGAATAAGAACAATCTGGGTATTAGTTTCATGATTATTTGCGGAATAAATTTCCCCGAGCCACCATTATTACAGGGAATTGTTGGTAGAATAAAAGTATAATGAATTTCATGGTTATGATTACATTTATTTGCAAGAAACTTCTTAATATTTGCCTCTTGTAAGATAAAGTGCACCAACGCTATCGAAATTAGTATTGCTTGTTGTATTTACCCATTTATATCCCTATATCAACAGCTATATAGCATACCACTAAAAAATAAAAAAGAGGCTGTCTCTTTATTTTGAGACAGCCCCTTTTTATATATCATGAACCATTTATTCTTAGTATCCCATGCCGCCCATATCAGGTGCGCCATGTGAATGGCCAGCTTCTTCTTTCTTTGGTTTGTCGGCTACTACACATTCGGTAGTAAGCAGCATACCTGCGATAGAAGCAGCGTGTTCCAGTGCTACACGGGCCACCTTGGTAGGATCGATTACACCTGCTTTAAACAGGTTCTCGAATACTTCGGTGCGGGCATTGAAACCGTAATCGCCTTCGCCTTCGCGGATACCCTGGATGATGATGGAACCTTCCAGTCCGCAGTTGGCTACGATCTGACGTAATGGCTCTTCCAGTGCACGGCGCACGATGGCGATACCAGTATTTTCGTCGGCGTTGATGCCTTTTAATTTAGCAAGACTTTCCACGGCACGGATATAAGCAACACCACCACCCGGTACGATGCCTTCTTCTACGGCAGCCCTGGTAGCGTGTAACGCATCGTCCACGCGATCTTTCTTCTCTTTCATTTCCACTTCCGTGGCAGCACCTACATATAATACAGCTACACCGCCGCTTAACTTAGCGAGACGTTCCTGTAATTTTTCTTTATCGTAATCGGAAGTCGTGTTTTCTATCTGTGCCTTGATTTGGTTAACCCGGGCAACGATATCGTTTTTCTTTCCTTTACCGCCAACGATGATGGTATTGTCTTTATTGATAGTGATAGAACCGGCCTGGCCTAAATAAGTAAGATCGGCTCCTTCCAGTTTGTGACCCAGTTCTTCGCTGATAACGGTACCTGCTGTCAGGATAGCGATATCAGTCAGCATTTCCTTACGACGATCACCAAAGCCCGGTGCTTTAACGGCAGCCACTTTAATGGTACCACGTAATTTATTAACTACCAGGGTAGCCAGTGCTTCCCCTTCCAGGTCTTCTGCGATGATCACCAGCGGACGGCTGCTTTGGGCCACTTTCTCCAGTATGTGCAGGATATCTTTCATCGCGCTGATCTTTTTGTCGTAGATCAGGATGTATGGGTTCTGCAGTTCCACTTCCATTTTTTCGCTATTGGTAACGAAGTAAGGAGAAATATAACCGCGGTCGAACTGCATACCTTCTACCACGTCAACCGTAGTATCGGTACCCTTCGCTTCTTCTACGGTAATAACACCTTCTTTACCTACTTTCTGCATCGCTTCGGCGATCAGCTTACCGATCGCGTTATCGTTATTGGCGGAAATGGTTGCTACCTGCTCGATCATCTTGCTGTTGCTGCCAACATCTTTTTTCTGACCGGCCAGGTTGGCCACTACTTCTACTACTGCTTTGTCGATACCGCGTTTCAGATCCATCGGGTTAGAACCGGCGGCTACCATTTTCAGCCCTTCGCTGATAATGGCCTGTGCAAGAACGGTAGCGGTGGTAGTACCATCACCGGCGATATCGGCGGTTTTGGAAGCTACTTCTTTTACCATCTGGGCACCCATGTTCTCGATGGGATCTTCCAGTTCAATTTCTTTGGCAACGGTAACACCATCTTTAGTGATGGATGGAGCGCCAAATTTCTTTTCTATCACTACATTACGGCCTTTGGGTCCTAATGTTACTTTTACCGCATTGGCCAGGGTATCAACGCCCTTCTTCATTTTGTTGCGGGCTTCGATGTCAAAATATAATTGCTTTGCCATGTTTATGTGTTTTTAAATAAATTTAAGTGAGGATGGAGGAATTGGAAGGGACCGGTTAATTTAAACGATCGCCAGGATGTCCGACTCTCTCATGATCAGGTAATCGGAACCGCCGATCTGGATTTCGGTACCTGCATATTTACCATATAAAACGGTATCGCCGGCTTTCACCATTACGGGTTCGTCTTTTTTGCCGGGACCTGCAGCTACTACCACGCCACGCTGTGGTTTTTCTTTCGCCGTATCAGGAATGATGATGCCGCCTGCTGTTTTTTCTTCGGCAGCGGCTGCTTTTACCACTACTCTGTCGTGTAAAGGAGTAATGCCTACACTTGAATTCTTAGCCATGAGTTATAATTTTAATGTTAATGACTTTAAAGGTCTATAAACCGGAGAGATTTCTCCGACGAGGGAGCTGAACGAATTTCGTACCAAATGAAATAAAGCGTTAAAATATTGAATTCCTGACAGTCCGGTAAGGAAACTTGGCAGTTTCCCCGTTAAACAGCCGGGCTTTCGTCCATTTTGGCAGTTTTCGAATGTTGTAGCGTCCTTTATGCAGGTTCAATGATTAATGGATGTTGTAGCTTCTTAAGGTTTTCCTAAGGTATTTGTAAGGTTTTTTTTATATTATCTATAGTTATTTTTGCAAAGAATATATTAAGAAAAGCTTAGGTATTACTTATAAATATAAATGAATGGGTACAGGTTTTTCAGTCCTTACCACCCATTTGTGTAACTTCCTTATCTTCGCGCCTCAAAACACAAGTTCTTACCAGATGATCAGTAGAAGAAATATCCGGGTGAAAGTGATGCAGACGCTTTATAGTATTGATACGATGGAAAATGATCTGAAACCCGGACAGGAGGTCAAGATGCTTCAAAAACACTTCGACCTGACCAGGCAATTACTGGTTTACATGATCCATTTTATCACGGAAGTGGCCCGGTATGTAGAAAAAGACGCCCGGAACAAGGCTTCCAAACACCTTCCCACCGCCGAAGATCTGAATATCAATACCAAACTGGCAGGCAACGAGCTTACCTGGAAAATACTGGAAGACGCTTCTTATGTAAAAGCCCTGAAAGAAGACAAAACAGATATCCTCACCAATAAAGAGCTGGTGCGCAAAATATACCAGGAACTGGCGGAAACGAACGAATACAAGCTCTATATTAATACTCCCGGCCGGGACAAAAAAAGCGAGCGGGATATCCTGGAATTTATTTACAATAACCTGATGCTGCCCGGGGAATACTTCACCAGTCATATCGAAGAATTATTTCCCAACTGGGACGATGACTGCGACATGATCAATCTGCTTCTATCCAACTATCTTGGCAAACCCGGCAGTTTCGATTTCCAGGAAATACTAAGCAAAGAAAAATGGAATTATGCCAAAACCCTGCTGCAGAGTGTGCTGGAAAAAAAGGAGATTACCATGGAGTACATTCGCCCGAAACTCAAGAACTGGGATGCAGACCGGATCGCCTCCCTGGACATGATATTGATGGAAATGGGCGTTTGCGAATTCCTCTATTTTGAAACTATTCCCCCCAAAGTGACCATCAACGAGTACATCGACCTGGCAAAAGACTACAGCACGCCCCAAAGCGGGCAGTTTGTGAATGGAATACTGGACAATATCCATAAGGAATTGGTAAACGATCAGAAAATGCATAAAGTTAATTTTAAAAAATAGCCTTCTTTTCGTATAACTTTGCCATCGAACTATGCGAACATCAGCCTTTATACTATTCGTTTTACTTGCCGCCTTCAGTTGCAGGGATAAACCAGACACCGCTAAAAATGGTCTTGACCAATTGATCAATGCACCGAAAGACAGTACGCAGTTTACTACTATACAGTGGATCGATTCCATACAGAACTACGGCACCATGCGCGAAGGGGAAAGACTGGAAGTCGTGTTCCGGTTCAGAAACACCGGCGAAAACCCGCTTGTAATATATATGATTAAACCAAGTTGCGGGTGTACGCTGGTGGAACAACCGGACAAGCCTATAGCTCCCGGCGAAACGGGTCAGATAAAGGGTGCTTTTAACAGCGCGGGTAAACCGGGTCAGCAGCACAAAACGATCTTCGTGAGTACCAACACCAAAGGCAGTACGAATCATAACCTGGAGTTTAACGTAGAAGTGATCAAAAAAGCATAACAATCACTGTCGGCCCTGCCCCATCCGTCTCAGAATTATTTACTTCCAATAAAAAGACAAACAAATGAACAGTCAGATCTTATTACAGGCACAACCCGGAGGCAGCAGTACGCAAATGATGTTACTCCTCGGTGGTATGATCCTGGTATTTTATTTCTTCATGATCCGTCCCCAGGCCAAAAAAGCCAAAGATGCCAAGAAGTTTCAGCAGGATCTTCAGAAGGGCGATAAGATAGTAACGATAGCCGGTATCCATGGCAGTGTTAACCGGGTGAACGAAGACGGTACGTTGCAGATAGAAGTGAATCCGGGCAGTTATTTAAAGATAGAAAAGAGTGCTATTTCCATTGAATGGAGCCAGCTGCTCAACAAGCCTGCATTGGCAGATAAAAAGGCATGATACAAGGCGGGTATGCCTGTACCCGGTGTACCTGCCCTTTCCTGATCGCTTAATTATTCTTTATGCTCCGCGTAGGAATTACAGGTGGTATAGGTTCCGGTAAAAGTACTGTGGCCAGTGTGTTCGAGGCATTGGGCATACCGGTGTATAATGCCGATAGTGCCGCAAAGCGTATCATGCAGGAAGACGAAAACCTGAAAGCTCTCCTCCGCTCCCATTTCGGAGAATCGATCTACAAGAATGGGGTACTCGACAAAGTGCATCTCTCCTCTATCGTGTTTAACAATAAAGAAAAACTGGAACTGCTCAACTCGCTCGTGCACCCTGCCACCATACAGGCAGCCCGGTTGTGGATGCAGGCGCAGAAAGCACCTTATGTATTAAAAGAAGCCGCGCTCATCTTCGAAAGCGGATCGCAGGAACACCTCGATTTTATAATAGGCGTATGGGCCCCGGCTCCGTTGCGCATCGCCCGTGTAACGGGGCGCGACAAGATAACAGCCGAACAGGTGGAGCAACGTATGAAACACCAGATTCCCGATTCGGTGAAGATGCGCCTCTGCGATGCAGTGATCCGGAACGATGACAAAGAACCCGTGCTTCCCCAGGTAATGGCACTTCACCAGCAGTTGCTCGAAAGAGCTGCTTATGAGTAAAACCACTTACTCATTGATTCATACTCCTGCATTCCTTATTGCCGCGGTATATATAATAATCTCTCTTAATTATTTATTTAGCCAAAAAAAACGTAACTTGCCACATTATTTTATTACCAATTAATTAATGATGGACAAAAATCAAGGCACCGTAAAGTTTTTCAATACTGAAAAAGGATTCGGTTTTATTAAACACAATGGCTCTAACCAGGAAACATTTGTGCACGTGAGCGGACTGATCGATCAGATCAAAGAAAACGATCAGGTGGAATTTGATCTTCAGAAAGGTCAGAAAGGAATGAATGCAGTAAATGTTAAAATCATAGGATAAATCTGATTTAACTACCTTTTTGCAAGGCCACTTTTTAAGTGGCCTTTTTCTATTTAAACCAGCCGGTACCCCGACGAGGTATTAATGTATGTGCAGGTTTATACTTTGATTACTGCCTATTGTTACCAAACGTTCTTTTCTAAAAAGCTATAACAACTATATTTGCAAAATGCATTACGTTTCAGTAGAAGGATTAACCAAATCGTTCGGTATAAAGCCACTTTTTAATAATATTTCATTTCATATAGAGGAGGGCGATAAAATATCGCTGGTAGCCAAAAATGGCAGCGGCAAATCGACCCTGCTGAAGATTCTTTCCGGCAGGGAAACAGCCGAAAAAGGCAAAGTATGGATCCATAAAGATGTGACCATCGCGCTCTTTGAACAGGACCCCGTATTTACGGAACATAAATCGGTGCTCGATAATATCTTCGATCACGATCACCCTGTTATCAATGCCATTAAGTCGTACGAAGTGGCGATGGAAGAAGGCGACGGTGATAAGCTCGGGGATGCCATCGTAAAAATGGACGAAATGAGTGCCTGGGACTTCGATACCAAAGTACAGCAGATTCTCGGCAAACTGAACATCCACCACCTTAACCAACTGGCTGGCACCCTTTCGGGCGGACAGCGCAAACGGGTGGCCCTTGCCAAAACCCTGATCGATATCGGCTTCGAGCACAAACACGTACTGCTGATAATGGATGAACCCACCAACCACCTCGATGTGGAAATGGTGGAGTGGCTGGAACATTACCTGAACCAGGAAAAAGTGACCCTGCTGATGGTAACCCACGACCGTTACTTCCTGGATGCCGTATGCGAAGAGATATGGGAAATGGATGGAGAAGGACTGTATGTGTATAAGGGTGACTATGAAAACTTCATGGAGAAAAAAGCCGCACGCATAGACAGTGAATCGGCCAGTATCGATAAAGCCAAAAACCTGTACCGGAAAGAACTGGAATGGATGCGCAAGCAGCCCAAGGCAAGAACCACCAAGTCCAAGAGCCGCCAGGATAATTTCTATGTGGTGGAGAATAAGGCAAAACAGAAAATAGAAGACGAGCGCGTGCAGTTGCAGGTAAAAATGACCCGCCTCGGCGGTAAGATAGCCGAGCTGAAGAAAGTGTATAAGAGCTTCGGTGAAAAAGTGATCCTGAAAGGGTTTGACTATACATTTAAAAGAGGCGAACGCATCGGCATCGTTGGAAAGAACGGGGCAGGCAAATCGACTTTCCTGCATATATTACAGCAGCTTATACCGCCCGATAGCGGTAAAGTGGTAGTAGGCGATACGATCGTATTCGGCAACTTCAGTCAGCAAGGCCTGGAAATAAAAGAAGATAAACGCGTAATCGAATTTGTAAAAGACATCGCGGAGCATTTCCCCCTGGCGGACGGCAGTTCCCTGAGCGCGGGCAAATTTCTCGAGCTGTTCCTGTTTACTCCCGAGCAGCAATACACGTACGTTTCCAAACTGAGCGGGGGCGAAAAACGCAGACTGCACCTGCTGTCGGTGCTCTTTAAAAACCCTAATTTCTTAATACTCGATGAGCCTACCAACGACCTCGACCTGCAAACCCTCGGGGTGCTGGAGAACTTCCTAAGCGATTTCGGGGGCTGTATCATCATCGTATCGCACGACCGGTACTTTATGGACCGCCTGGTAGAACACCTGTTCGTATTCCAGGGCGACGGAGATATCCGCGACTTCCCGGGCAACTATTCGCAATACCGTATTGCACTGAAAGACGATGAAAAACTGACCGACAAGGGTACACCTTTATCATCTGACGTTAAAGAAGAAAAGCCCTTGCCAGCACCCGCGGCGGCTAAAGAAGAAACCCGTAAATTATCGTTTAAGGAAAAGCGTGAATTCGAACTGCTGGAGAAAGAGATCGCCGACCTGGAGAAGGAAAAGACGTCTATCGGTGAAAAGCTGAACGACAGCGAAACTCATTTCAATCAACTCCAGGAACTGTCTCTCCGTATCGGTGAGATCAATATCTTGCTGGAGCAGAAAGAAATGAGGTGGCTGGAATTAAGTGAGTAAATTTTTATTTCCCGAATACCGACTTCAGGATATCCGTAACCCTTGCTGCCGGGTTTTCACGTATATTTTTCTCTTCCTGCGCAACATAATAGAATAGGCCGTTCAATGCCCTTTCAGTAACATAAGCGTTCAGATCGGTATTAACGGGTGTAGCGGAAAGCTTGTTATACGCAGAGAATACATCTTTCCAGTATTTAGATGCATCAAATTTTACCAGCGATTTTTCTATAATGGGCCGGAATGTGGTAGTCAATTCCTGCGTAGTGGCTTTACGGAGATAGGCGGTGGCGGAAGTGTCTTTACCCTTCAAAATGCCAAGTGCATCCTGTATACTCATCCCCTTCACAGCACTTACGAAGATCGGTGCAGCCGATTTGGAAGCGTCTTCTGCTGCCCTGTTCATGCTGGTGATCGCATTATCGAGCAGTTTGCCCATGCCGACCATACGCAGCTTTCTTTCCACTTCCAATACCTGATCTGGAAGCAGTATTTTAACGGCCGCATCTTTCAGAAAGCCGTCTGTGGCAGATAGCTTATTGGCACTCTTCTCAGCACCGATGGACAATGCTTCCTTTAGACCGGCCGCTATCTGGTCGCCCGATAAAGAGCTGCCTGAACCACTTTTACCGCCAAGGATACCGGATGCTTTTTTAAATAAACTTCCCGGCTTCTGGGTTTCCTGGGAAAACACGGCTGCCGATACTAGAACGAGCAGGGAACTGAATAACAATTTCTTCATTTGTGTGGTTTTATAGTTTTCAATAGAATTATTTAGACGCCATCTTAGAGCCATAATAGGCATCATTGTTTGATTTAACACGTTTTTAACTCCATACAAAGCCTTCTCCGCGCGGCATCTGTTCAAAACTGCTGATAGCTTCCGGTGGAGGAACGGTTAGTTTACGCTTCTCGGTATCTATCCACGCACCATCAACGGTTAGTACGGCCGCTAAAGTATCCCCGTTCCGGAAAATATGATGGCGTATGCTCCAGCGGGAGGCATTTGTTGTGCAGCGGACCAGGCTGATATCGATAGTAACCTTATCCATCGGCTTTACTTCCCGCTTAAACAGGCATTCTTCGCGGAAAATGATTGGTCCTAATTGATGTTCCCGCAGGTATTCCGGAGTGATGCCCTGTTGCTGCAGATAATCGATTCGTACCGATGCCCCGTAGTCGTAATAAACGGAATGCCTGAGGTGAAAATTGGGATCCAGATCTGCCCAGCGCACTTCCACTTGCTTTAAAAAAGAATTCATGGAACTAAAATAGGCTTTTTGCCTATTTTTGCCCACTTAAAAAGAGTAAATGAAAAAAGCATTATTACTGATTATCCTGGCTGCCGCGGGAACTTTTACTTTTGCGCAGCAAAAAGCCCCCGTAAAATCCGCTCCTAAAAAAACGGCTGTAGCTACAAAACCAAAAACGGGAACGGTCGCATCCGCTAACCCATTAAAAACCGGGCTGGATTCTTTAAGTTACGCGCTCGGCGTAAGTATGTCGCGCTTCTATAAAGAGCAGGGAGTAAAATCGATTAATACGGCATTGATGACAAAAGCAATCAACGATTTTTATAAGGGAAATAAAACATTATTAAACGAAGAACAAGCAAACATGAGTATCTCCAATTATCTGCAGAACATGAAAAGCGGTAATGCCGCTGCCAACAAAAAGTTAGGACAGGAATTTTTAGCCTCCAATAAAACCAAGCCGGGTGTAATTACCCTGCCCAGTGGCTTACAGTATCAAGTGGTGAAAGAAGGAACAGGCCCCAAGCCGGCGGCTTCCGATAAAGTAAAATGCCATTACCACGGCACGCTTATCGACGGTACGGTGTTCGACAGTTCGGTAGACCGCGGACAGCCAATCGACTTCCCGGTAAGCGGCGTTATCAAGGGCTGGATAGAAGCTCTCCAACTAATGCCCGTAGGCAGCAAGTGGAAGTTGTTTATTCCGTCTGACCTCGCTTATGGTGACAACCAGGCTGGGCCAACCATTAAGGGGGGTTCTGCATTGATATTTGATGTGGAGTTGCTGGAGATTGTTACTAAGTAAATAAGCTGTGACCGGTTAAATAAAACAGGCCGCCTCAAAACCTGGGGCGGCCTGTTTATTCAACCGATATGCGCACCTTGTTAAAGGATACTATATGGCCATTTAGGTTTTTGTAATAAAAACAAACGGATGCAGAATAAAATAAGGCGGCCAGCAACTAGCTGACTGGCTTTATAGCTCCCGTCTCCAATCTTTTTGTTGCGTAAGGTTGATTCCTGATTCTGCTAAGGGTTTCCTGGGTCATCCCGAGATAGGAGGCTATGTTACCAAGCGTTACCTTTTGCAATAAATAGCTTTCATTTTTAATAAAGGTGTCATATCGCTGCCTGGCCGTCTGGAAATGAATAGCATTGATCCTTTCTTCCAGTTCCAGGAAATAAATCTCTATCAGTTTTCTTCCCATCTCGTTCAGTGAGGGGTGTTTATCGTACAGTGCATATAACTGCTTTCTCGGTAACGCGTGCATTTTACAATTTTCGATGGCAACTATGCTTTCGAATGAAGGCTTTTCGCTGATGAAGGAATAAGCGGAAGTCAGCAGGCTTCCTTCATTGGAAAACCAGGTGGTAACTTCCTTATCATTTTTCCAGGAGTATGCTCTTATCAGGCCTTTCTCTATGTAGTAAAGATGCTTACTTATTTCACCCTGTTTTAAAATCAGTTCGCCTTTCCCAAAATAGACTTCCTCCGTATGCTCATTTATTTCTGCTTTAATGGAGTCTTCCACTGCTATATAATCATCTAAAATTTTAGTAAACATATTATACATCATTTACCTTTTATTCATTCCACTTCCTAAAGTCGGGATTATGTATGTCATTAAAATTATCGAATTAAGTCTTTAAATAAAAGTTAAAGAATCCGTCGCTGTCCTATCCTGCAGGCCTTTGCCAATAAAGGCGCCCCTGATTGCCGCGTTTGTTTGCCGGTTTATAATATCCTATATCCCCTACAGAAGCGTCAAAACTGGTACCTGTAACCAAAATCGGGTGCAAAACCTATCTGGCTCAATACATCGATCCTGCCAGTTAAGCGGTTGTACTGGTTTCTGAATGTAGTGTCGTTGTCGGTAATATTTTGAAGATCGATATAAAATTGGTGAAAGGTTTTCCTGGATTTATGGTTTAACTTCATACCGAATTTAATATCCATTCTGAAGTAATTCTTATATTGCTCATTGTACTCCTGCCCCACTTGTTTCACTTCATATCCTGCTGTATTAGAAGCGAGCAGATCAATGGGTGTAAAATGCCTGCCTCCGGACGTGGATTCAACGCAGATACCGGGCTGCCTGTAGTGCCCAGGGTGGAAAAATGGTTAGGACTGGGTACCGGTATCCCTTCGATCCGCCATTGCAGACCTACGGGAGAATTGCCTCTTATCACGATATCGTTCCTGCTATCATCCGGTGCAGATACGCCGGCAAACTTAGTTGCCAGTCTCGCCACATCGCTTCGTCCACCTGAATACCTGCTCACTTCTTCCACACTGAATTGCCTTGCAGAAACGGCGGCGAGTTTATTGATGGCAACGTCTTTACCCGAGGAAGCCTTTACTACCAACGTTTCCAGCTTATTGAATTTTTCCGCCATGCTGATCGTCAAAAAAAGTTCCTTACCGGTAGTCACATCCAGGTTAGGGATAGAAGTACTTTCGTAGCCCACATAACTTACAATAATGGTTTGCCTGCCAACAGGAACTGCCTCAATTCTGAAACTGCCGTCTTTGCCGGAGATAGCGTTTTTGGTTTTATCAGGCAAAGAAACAGTGGCTCCCTCTATAGGCTTTTCCGTAATTTTATCTGTTATGATACCGGTAATAGTTCCCGATTGTGCCTTCAATTCTGTATTTAAGAAAATACAAAATAGCACCAGTAAATATCTCATTTAGTTCGTTTTGTTTTTGCAAACAAACATAAAACATATAAGAGCCTTATTCTTTGACAAAAGTCAAAAAATGGCCGCATGGTTAACAAAGTGCGGGAAACTGAAAACAACGATGGGAAAGGGTTGAACTGCGATGTATTGCGGGTTATCAAGATAAAAAAGCAAGAGTTTACCAACACACGATATACTCTTGCTTTTATAATATGATTAAGTGATACACTACTTATACATCAAATCATAATATTCATGCGCCATGCGGTTCGATTCAAACTGGTAACGAACATCCCGCATGCCATTTTTTACTACCTGGCGCCAGGTATCGTAGTTGTCGTAGTATAACGGCAGTATCTCTTTTTCCAGTATCTCATATATTTTATTGAGATCATAATTATCCTGTTCCTGAACACTCATATTGGCGTAGTCGGCTTTGGGAACCACGAAGCCGTTGTTTCCGTGATGAACGAATTCGGGTATCCAACCATCATCCGTAGAGAAGTTGACGGCTCCGTTCATGGAGGCGGTCATGCCGCTGGTGCCGGATGCTTCTCTGGGAACGCGCGGGTTATTAAGCCAGCAGTCGGCGGCCTGTTTCATGCGCTTGCTGAGCGCGAGTTCGTAACCGGTAACCACGGCTACGTTTTTATATCCTTTACTGAGATGCACGAGGTGGTTGAAGTCGTTGATAGCCGGGTAGTCGAGCGGGTAAGGCTTGCCGCCCCAGATGATCTGAACGGGATGCTTTGTATTCGAAAGCAATTTGTTGAACCGGTCGATATCCCTTGTCAGGAATTCTGCGCGTTTATATCCTGCAAACCTGCGGGCCCACACGATAGTGAATACAGCGGGATCGAACACCTTTCCCGTTTGATCGGCCACTATTTCGAAAGCCCGCTTCTTAAGATAGTTCTTACGGTCGTCGAAAGCTGCGTCGTTTACTTCCGCGGAAGCCCGGTATAGTTGTTTATCCGCCCAGTATTGATAGTTCTGCGCGTTGGTGATGGATATGATCGGACAGATACCGGCATATTTGCTCCACATGGCGCGCGACACATGCCCATGCAACTGCGAAACTCCATTGGCCAGTTTCGCGAAACGCAATGCCACGAGCGAATGATTGAACTGGTCGTCCGTAATTCCGGTAAGTGCCCTGGTTTCTTCCAGCGATAATCCGCAGAAATAACTCATTTTTAAACAGAGGTTGATATCATGCTTCTCGTTACCGGCCTCTTCCGGCGTGTGGGTGGTAAATACGAGCCGCTTCCTTACTTCCTCTATGTTCTTGCTGAACTTTTTATAAAGGTAAAAAGCGGCACTTAAACCATGCGCTTCATTCAGGTGATAACGGTCAGGATTAAAACCGAGCTCATCGATCAGTTTGGCTCCGCCAACACCCAATAAAATAAACTGCGCCACTTTGGTGGCTACATTGGCATCGTAGAGGCGATGTGTGATCGTTTGCGATACATAATCATTCTCGGGAAGATCGGTACTTAACAGGAAAAGCGGTGCGCTTTTAAATGTTTCGGGGTTCAGGTAAAATACTTTTACCCATACCGGTGCTTCGTGGATCAGTACCTGGAATTTGATGCCGGTATCTTCCAGGAATTTATAATTCTTTTCTACCCAGGTCACCTGCAGGGTCTGGTCCTGGTTACGTGCCTGGTCGTAATACCCGTATTTCCATAATATGCCTACGCCTACCAGGTTCTGCTTCAGCTCGTATGCGCTGCGCAAATGCGAGCCTGATAAAAATCCGAGTCCCCCGCTGTAAATTTTAAGCGGCTGGTGAATTGCGAACTCCATAGAAAAATAAGCCACTTTAGTAGCATAACGCTCATCGGACGGGTACGGAACATTGAAATTTTTAAAACTCATAATGCTTATTTTATTATATGGCTCCCGGTTGCTTCAGGATTTTTAACGCCGATATTTATTTATTACTTTGATACCTTTTTTGCCTTGGCTGTCTTTTTCTTTGGGAAAGAGCCTTCAAAGAAACACTTTATATCCCGGTAAGTGCCGCAGGGACCGGACTCCTTCAGGCTTACCCGGGAAGCGGTAAAGGAAAAATCGATCACACAGGGTCCGTCCTTTTGCCGGAACACCGCTTTGGTGGCCCCGGTAAAAACGGCTTCTCCTTTCAGTTCCCCGATGCAGGTAGATTTATCTTTCTCAAAATGTACAAAGAACAGGCAGTTTTTGGCGGATTTACCATCGCGGATAGAAACGAAACTTTTTGAACCGATCGCATAATCGCCCGAATATTTATTTTTACGGGGCAAGGTGTCTATCGGGTTGATTACCGCATTCTCTATTCTGCTCATATCGTTCGATTCGGTAAGAATAAGGGTAAACACGCCCTCACTATTATAAACAAACGCATCTTTCTGGTAAAGCGATTGCCCGTTCGTTCCTTTTCTGCGGCGCATGGTGGTGAGCGTATACTTGGTGTCCATCTCCGCCTGCTGGGAAACCGGACTATTGATTTCCGTAATAATTAAGGGCTTAGCCACTATAAACTGCTGCTCTTTATCAAACACCAGTATGTATGCGGCCTTCTTAACGGTCGTATACGCTTTTACGAAAAGGTAGGTTTCCGCTTTTTTAATGACCACTTTGCCCAGGGGATAAATCCTCGGATTTGTCTTTTTCCCGAACTGCTTTTGAAATACCGTATCAGGTACAAAGCGGGTGAGCATATTATAATTTACGACAGAGGTATCTTTCTGTTTTTTTAAAAGGAAGGTATCAGTAACCTGGTAAGGCAGGATGGTTTCCGGGAAAAGACCGATGAGGTCTTCTATGCTTACTTCCTCATCTCCGGACGCTGCTTTTTTACTCTTACAAGACACCGCCATAAGCGCGGTAAGCAGTAAAAACAGCAGGATATTCTTCATGTATATACTTAATTTCAGAAATAAAGATAATTAAATCAGTATAACAGGGCTAATCAAATAAACGTTATGTAAATTTATTATAATGTTAAAAATAATATTAGATTTGTCAGAACCCTTATTCATAAGGTACCTCAATCAATATACAGAAATACACCGATACTTACTTGCCTATATGGGATAGTGAACAGTTGGCAATAAAATGCTTTGTAAAATATGACAAACCGGTTAGAGCAGGAGGCCTCGCTAAGTGAGGTACATAACAGTGTAGATACGGGCAAGCGAAAAGGCTGGCGAAGGATATTCGCCTTCCTCGGGCCAGCCTACCTGGTAAGCGTTGGTTATATGGACCCGGGCAACTGGGCCACCGATATTGCAGGAGGAAGTGCATTCGGGTATCAACTGATATGGGTATTGCTCATGAGTAACCTGATCGCGCTGCTGTTGCAATCGCTCAGCGCACGGCTGGGCATCGTGCAGGGCCTCGACCTGGCACAGGCTTCCCGCAATGCCTACCCACGCTATATTAATATTCCCATGTACATTCTGGCGGAGATCGCCATTATGGCCTGCGACCTGGCGGAGATCATCGGTATGGCCATCGGCCTTAACCTTTTATTCGGACTTCCACTGGTATGGGGCGTAAGCATTACCGCACTCGATACCTTCCTGCTATTATTCCTTATCAATAAAGGAATGCGTAAAGTGGAGGCGTTCATTATATCGCTCGTGTTTATGGTAGGAGTCGCTTTTTTAACGGAAATGTTCATCGTAAAACCGGCGATCGGCGACATACTGGAAGGGTTTAAACCTTCCGTACTAAGCGGCAGCGCATTGTATATCGCCATCGGGATCATCGGGGCTACCGTTATGCCTCATAACCTGTACCTGCATTCTTCCCTGGTACAAACCCGCAAGATTGAACGTAACAGCAAAGGCATCAAAGAATCTTTGAAATTCAACCTGATCGACACCACGGTGGCACTGAATATGGCTTTCTTTGTAAACGCTGCCATCCTTATACTGGCGGCGGCGGCTTTTCACCAGAACGGGCATTACGACATTGCTGAAATACAGGATGCCCACCGGTTGTTACAAACCATCTTCGGCTCACTGGCACCTTCGCTGTTTGCCCTGGCACTGATTGCCGCAGGGCAAAGTTCCACGATAACGGGTACACTGGCAGGACAGATCATCATGGAAGGCCATATTAACCTGCGTATACGGCCCTGGCTGCGCAGGGTGATCACGCGTCTGCTAGCCATTATACCTGCCCTGTTCACCATCGCCTATTTCGGGGAAAAAGGGCTGGGCCAGTTACTGGTACTGAGCCAGGTGGTTTTAAGTCTTCAACTGGGCTTTGCCATCATTCCGCTGATACATTTCAACTCCGACAGGAAGCGGATGAAAGATTTTACCATCAAAACATGGGTGAAGGTACTGGCATGGACCAGTGCCCTGATCGTAGTGGTGCTGAACGTAAAACTGGTGGTAGAAGAAATAACCGGCTGGATAAGGGAAGCGGAAGGCAGTACCTGGTGGATCTATGTATTGGTAATCCCCATAGCCATAGCACTGGCACTTCTATTACTATATGTTTTTATCAGCCCCTTCCTGCTGAACCGCAAGCAGTCCTACTCCAATGTACCCCATGGCAAGGCACTGGAGATATTGCAAGTAGAGGATATTCATTACAGGCATGTAGGCATAGCGATCGACTTTTCGAAAAATGATCTTAATACCATACGACATGCATTGATGCAGGGCGGCAAGGAGGCCCGTTATTACCTGATACATATCGTGGAAACGGCCGGTGCCCGCTACCACGGCCAGGAAGTGCTGGACTTCGAAACACAAAGCGATGCCCAGAACCTGGAAGAATACCGTTTGAACCTGGAGAAACTGGGATACCAGTCGAAGATCGTGATCGGTTATGGTGCCACGGCACGTTCGATCGCACTGGCTGTGGCCGATAATAATATGGATTTACTGGTGATGGGTGCCCATGGGCACAAGGGCTTTAAAGACTGGCTGTATGGTGAAACCATCAACCAGGTACGCCATAAAATAAAAATACCGGTACTGGTGGTAGATCTTTAATTAAAATGGTATATGAAAATAAGTCTGTGGTCGTTAGGTAAACCCCATGACGAATATGTGCGGGCAGGTATAGAAGACTTTACCAAACGTATCGGCAGGTATTACCCGGTAGAATGGCAGATTCTTCCCCTGCCTAAGAACGCTTCCGAAGACAGCAGGAAGAAAGAAGGAATACTTATCCTCTCACAGGTACAGAAAGACGATTACCTGGTGGCCCTCGACGAACGGGGCGTCCAGCTTGGTTCGGAACAACTGGCGGAGTTTATTCAATCGAGGGCTAATGGCAGCGTGAAACGCATCGTATTTTTAATCGGGGGTGCTTACGGACTGGATGAAGCGGTGCTTGAGAGGGCCGACTACTGCTGGTCGCTATCGAAACTCGTGTTCCCGCACCAGTTAGTCAGGCTAATTCTTTCGGAGCAATTATACCGCGCATGCAGCATTATCAGGAACGAAAAATATCATCACCAGTAAATTTTATGTCCGATATTCGGTATCTGGTACAACTAAAAAAAGAGTATGGTTTCTATTACGCTTATCATCATCATTATCACCTGTCTTGTATCTTTTACCGCCTTCAACAACGAAAAAATACTTAACGATCTTATATTTTATCCCCCATCCATAGCAAAAGACAAACAGTACTACCGTTTTTTTACCTGCGGATTTATACATGCGGACTACCTGCACCTGGGGTTCAATATGTGGAGCTTGTATATTTTCGGGCAGTACCTGGAATCGAGGTTGCTGGTGGAATTTGGGCTTACGACCGGTAAGGTATTATACATCCTGCTATACGTATCGTCCCTTTTCTTCTGCCTGATACCCACTTATCGCAAGAACAGAGACAATTACGCGTACCGCAGCCTGGGGGCTTCCGGGGCGGTATCCGCAGTGGTGTTCGCTTCTTTTTTCCTGGAGCCTACGCAGATGCAGGTAAGGCTGTTCCTGATGCCCAGCAACTGGGGAATACCGGCTTTTATTTTTGGGTTCATTTACCTTATTATATCCACCATACTGGATAAAAGGGGTGGTGGCAATATCAACCATTCGGCGCATATCTGGGGTGCTTTGTATGGCGTTGCGTTCCTAGTTCTGGTCAGCAGTTTCCTGCTGGAAAGAAACCTGCTTTCGTCTTTCATCTATAAAGTGGGTCTATACTTCAGTAACCTGTAGTTCCATCCTCACCATGTTAAGCGTAGTTGGGGTAATTTTAAACCGGTCGTCTATTCGTTTACCGGCCACCCATATTATCTTACGGTTCATTTCCACTACCCAGGCATTCTCCTTTTCCGTCAGGGACATTTTCTGGTCTATGAAAAAGCGGCTTAGCTTCTTTTTCTTTTTCATACCCAGCGGGTAAAAATAATCGCCCTGTTTCCATTTACGCAACAATAACGGGTAAACGATCATTGCTGCATCCATCATGCCTACGGATGCATCAGTATCCAGGGAAGGAAGACCAGTTACCGGGATCGTCTTAATTTTCACTTGTCCTCCGGGATAAGTTACGAGCCTGTCCTTTTCCTCAATCACTATCAATGCTGATTCTTCCGATTTTAAGGGAGAAATGACCAGCCAGTTACGATTGCTTATAATGCGGTGGGTGGAAGAAGCTATGTATTTACCCGATTGTCCGCCGGCTATCTGTAGAATGTCTTTTACCTGGTGAGGAGTAAAATGAAAATCTTTGACGATCTCATACAGGATGGTTTCTGCCGGGTGTGACTTCAACAATTTGAGTATGGGTATATGAATATCGCCTCCTTTGTACTCCAGCAGCTTCTTCTTGTGCTGGTCTACTGACTGGCGGTATAAAACCTCCGCATCGCGGAAACGAATAATATTGTTATGCAGGTTTTCCTTTACTTCAGGGTATACTTTTTCCAGGGCGGGTATCAACTGGTTACGGAAATAATTACGGGTGTATTTATCGGACTGGTTAGAAGAATCTTCTACATAGTCGAGACCCTTCTCTTTTGCATAAGCCAGTATATCTTCTTTAGCCGCAAACAAAAGTGGCCTCACCAGCCTGTCCTGTTTAGGTAAAATGCCGTGCAGGCCGGTAATGCCCGTTCCTTTAAAAAAGTTCATCAGTAAGGTCTCTATGTTATCATCGGCATGGTGGGCAGTAAGGATATACCGCAGGTCCGGTACCTGGTAAAACCAATCATACCTAAGCTGACGGGCGGCTACCTGTATGGAGAGCCCGTTTTCTTTCGCATAATTTGCTGTATCGAATCTTTTAACCAGTAGCTCCACCTGGTATTTCTTAGCAAGTGTTTTTACAAAATCCTCGTCGCGTTCACTTTCCGCTCCTCTTAATTGAAAATTGACATGCGCTATTGTAAAGGTAAAGCCGCAGCTGTAAACCAGGTCACATAATACGACAGAGTCCACCCCCCCGCTTACCGCCAATAATAATGTATCAGCAGACAAGAATAGGTTCTCTTTGTCTATAAACTGTTTAAATGAGCGAAGCAGGTCCATTACACCATATCGACTTTAAGTTCACGATGCGCAATAGAGAGATCGTAACCAGCCTGCAAACGCATCCATAAAGAGGCATTTATTTTCAGTTCCTGTTCTAGCCTGATAGCGACGATAGGCGTAACAGGGTGTATTCCAGCTATAAGTTCCTGGAGGTATTCAGGAGTAACTTTTATTGCTTTGGCAAAACTTTTACGGGGTATTTTACGGCACTCCAATTCATCTCCGAGTACCTCACCGGGATGCAAAAGCACATCATGATTGATATACGACCAGCGTATGGGTTCGTTTTGATAATTTTCCATATCTTCTTTATAGTGATTAGATATTTTCTCCACCAATATGATATCCTTAAGCGCAAGAGCATTTTGTTCTATGCTAAACTCAAGCCGGTATTTATTATTAATACGTATGGAGTATAGACCCTGCCGATCGCCTTTTAATGCTTCGAAATTTAAGCCATTCACTGTATCTAATTCTATCAGATCCGATGCCTGAATTAAAAAATTGATCTTTTTCCGAAATGATTTTATTACGTCTTCGTTGTAAAGTGGTTTACCGGTGATCTTTGTACCCATGTAAAGCTTTTCCAGGTAGCTATTTTTGAATATTACTTCCATTTCCTTTTGTTATTCTTGTCTATCTCCTTGATCCACCCTATGCCCTTGCGGTATAAAAGTATAGAATAACACAAGCCTGCCGAAATCTTTATCATCCTAATATATAAGGTCTTCATAAGCAGCCAGCAGCTCGTTATAGGCGTGCTGATCTCCGGCTGCTTTTGCTTCCAGCATGCCCCGTTCGTATGTTTTTATGGCAGCGGTGCGGTTATCCTGCCGCTCGAGCACGCGGGCAAAATGATAATAACTGCCCACATAACCAGGGTCTTTTTGCAGGATTTGTTCAAAAATGCGGCCCGCTTCATTATCGTCGCCGGCTTTTACATATTCCAGGGCCATGGCATGGTGCAGGAAGCTGTCGCCCGGACTGCCCTTCAGGAATTCTTTCAGTTTTTCTATTCTGTCCGTCATAGTATGTATGCCTTGTAAATAGCGGTTAATTTTATCTTCCTATCTTCGCATTCCGAAATTCAAAAACTTGGATATGAAAATTTTAGTGTGCATCAGCAAAACACCCGATACAACGGCAAAAATAGCTTTCGCAGATAACAATACGAAATTTGCCGATCAGGGTGTTCAGTGGATCATCAACCCTTACGATGAATGGTATGCTTTAGTTCGTGCCATTGAACTGAAAGAAGCCGACGCTTCCACAGTCATTCATTTAATTACGGTTGGACTTGCGGATGTGGATCCGATCATCCGTAAAGCATTGGCGCTTGGCGGAGACGAAGCTATCAGAGTGAATGCGGAGAGCCAGGACAGCTTTTATATCGCTTCGCAAATTGCATCAGTAGCGAAGCAGGGTGTTTATGATCTGATTTTCGCCGGCAAAGAAACTATTGATTATAATGGTTCTTCTATTGGGGGAATGGTAGCTGAATTAATGGAACTGCCTTATGTTGTCTTAGCATCTAAATTTGAAATCAATGGATCTAAAGCAACAATCACCAGGGAAATAGAAGGCGGTGAAGAAGTTTGTGAAGTGGAAACCCCACTCGTTGTAAGTTGCCAGAAAGGAATGGCCGAGCAGCGGATTCCGAATATGAAAGGTATAATGGGAGCAAGAACTAAACCACTGAAAGTGGTGGAGCCGGTTGCAACTGATACTTTGACCAGTGTGGTTAGTTTCGATCTTCCTCCTGCCAAAGCCGGAGTAA
>JANNOM010000024.1:0-11992 GCA_031399065.1 Chitinophagaceae bacterium | reverse complement strand
TTCTGCGCATAGAACCGGTTGCTTTGGAAAGTACCTACCTGCGACCAGGATGTGTAAGGGTTCGTAACAGACCCATTACTGCCACCACCGGTATAGTCGGGGTCAATATAAATCATGGTAATGGTTTGGGCACTGGCAGAGTAAGTGCTGCCGTTTAGCAAAACGAGCAGCGCAAAAAAGAAGGCGTATCTTACAATGATCAGGTAAGAAGGTAGAAAATATTTCATGAAAACAAATTTTTGAAGTTGAATAAGTCTATGGGGCAACCGTAATGGTAATGCGTCGTACCAGTGATTTTTCTTCCTTGATGTTTTGATTCCTGGCCTCAAATACGACTTCGTAGCTACCCGGGGTTTTAAAAACATAATCGAGCTTAGCCGGCATATTTTCGCTGTATCCCTTTAGAGCAACACCGATATCTGCCTTTACTTCAAACAAGTCTATTTTTCGCGTAATGATCCAGTCTTCATTGGAAGGCGCGTTAATGGCAGCTCCGCCAATGGAGAATTGCGTAGTGGTGACTGCCCAAACCACCGGGCCCAATACATTGACAGGTCTCCATCTGGCACCGGCATAATCGGAAACCGTTAACATGGTATTATCTGACAATACATTTCTTAAAGAGAAGCCGTTTATGGTCCATCTGCGTTGAGTGGTAACTGTGTTGAGCGTATCGGAATACTTAAAGGCAAGGTGTACTGGTTTTTTAGCCTTCGCGAAATCGGTCAAATCCACTATCCCGGAAGCAGTGGTGGTACCCGTTGAAAGAACGCAACGGCTTGTGATATCCGTCCAGATAGCTGCCGGAACCCGCAGTGAATCGAAAGTGTTATCGAAATTGTCTGATACCAGCAGTTTCAGCGTGTTCTCCTGCGTAGTACCGTTTTGACGCAGCGTCTGAAATTGCAGTTGTATATTGCCGCTATCTACCGATTCACGGTTCTTAAACAAAAAGTTTTTGCCGGCCTCGCCGGAATAAAAGGTTACGAAATCAGCTTTTCCACTAAACGAAAACCGTACGGTATCGCCCACTTTTAGTTTTGTATTGGCTACACTTACGTTAAAATCGGGCGTACTCACCATCCTGTCTTTGGAACAACCGGTGAAAAAACCAGTGCTTATAAGTGCTATTATTAATAATTTTTTCATAAACGAGAATCGTTTTATACAAATGAAATATAGTTTACCAACCCGGGTTTTGCGTTAATGACTTATTTACTGAAAGATCTGCAGTAGGTATAGGCAATAGCAGGTGACGTTGCTGAATGTTGCGGAACGCTACAGCCCCGAAGCGGTTAGTAGATGGGGCGGTGGCAAATTCCAGTTCTACTGCCTTCATGGTAGGCAGGAAAATGTTCCACCGGTTTAGGTCATATTTACGGTTGCCTTCGAAACATAGTTCGCGGTATCGCTCCTGCTGAACAGCCGTGCGAAAATCAACTTTGCTAAGGCCGGGCGTCAGGTTAGCGTCGTTGATAGGCGTAATGGTGGCAGTAGCGGTAGCCCCCGTTCCTCCTCCGCCAGTAATAGTAATAAGAGGGGCGGCACTGTAAAACGCCCCGGGAGAAGCAATGGTGATGCCCGTTACTCTTCCGGCAGTAATAGTAGCAGTGGCAGTGGCCACATTGTTAGCTGCTGCTGTACCTGTACCGGGTGCAATGCTAATTATGGGCGGTGTTGTATAACCCGCTCCCTGATTGGTAATGGTGATGGTAGCTACCCGCTGATCACTTCCATAAGCCCGTTTCCTGACTTCGTTGATGGCATCATAAGCCACGGTTGTGGGTCCGTTTACCTCATTTTCCGCTTCAGCCAGCATCAGGAGCACATCAGCATAACGTAACAAAGGCCAGTTGGTACTGGTATTATTATTATTTTTTCGAACGGAAGCATCCAGTACGTCGCGGCGGAATTTGCCGCAGTTGCGGTCATAAAAAGCCGTAGCCGAGGTGGCCGTTTTAACGCCGGGAATACCGATCCATTTATAAGGTGCCAGTGCCCAGTCCCTGCGCAAGTCCTGCCCCTGGAATGCCTTAAAGAGTCGCTCCACGCCGATAATAATGGTATAGGCATAACCAATATTTACATCCGTACACTGAATGCCCAGGAAACTACCCACATTCCCGAATTCCTGGTAAGCGTCATTTAAACCGTTACCGTAAAATTCCACTTCCCACATACTTTCTTTTACATCGTATATGTCTCTGATATAGTTAATAAATACCTGCTTAAAATCCGGATTTAGCGTATGTTCGCCGGATGCCTTTACTTTACTGGCCCAAGACAAAGCTTCAGCATATTTAGTGGCATCGTTTAAAGGGTTGCCAGCCATATACAGACATACCCTTGCGAGCATACCCTCCACAGTGGTTTTAGACACTCTGCCACCAGCGCCCAGCGAAGTGGCCGTTTTTACCAGGCTTTCCGCCGTGGTCATATCTTTAATGATCTGCGCATATACTTCACTGGCAGGCGTACGGGTAAGTGCAACGTCTGTAACGGAAACCGTGGATTGAAGTTTTAAGGGAACGTCGCCCCAGTTACTTACCAGCAAAAAGTAATAATAAGCTCTCAGGAATAGTGCCTCTCCGCGAATAGCCTCCCGTTGGGCAGAATCGATGCCGGTGGCCTTATTGATATTTTCCAGCAGCAGGTTCGCCCGGTTGATGCCAAAGTATAAATTGCGCCATACCTGCAATACCTGGGCGTTTGCGGGGTCGTAGTTATATACCAGCAACCCCGCCTGCAAGAACGACTGGGCGAAGTAACCTTCGTCTGACCCAAAGGCCCAGTCGACGTGCAATGTATTTCCCCACATCGACCCTGCGCCGAGTACATCGTATACACCGGTAAGTGCCGCATTCAGATCTTTTTCTGTATTATAATAATTTTCCGGGCTCACAAAATCATCGGGTTTTGTATCCAGTATTTTTTTACAGGAACCTACCCCGAGTAGTAGTATCAGTAGTGGTAACCAATTGTTTTTTGACATATTATTGTAGTTTGGCAAGTTTAAAAAGTAGTGGTAATACCAACGGTAATTGTACGGGCACGAGGATAGGGAGAGTAGTCAAAACCCTGGGTGAGCGCCGAGTTCCTCACAGATACTTCCGGATCTAGACCCGAATAACCGGTAAGTGTGAGAATATTCTGTGCAGATGCATAAATCCTTACCGATTTAATACCTGATCTTTTCAGCATTGCTTGAGCCAGGTTGTATCCCAGCGACACTGTTTTTAACCGCACAAAGGAACCGTCTTCTACCACTCTAGACTTGTAGCTGAAAGGTCCCTGTCCCGTTACGCTGGCTATTTCACTATCCTGATTGGTGGGTGACCACCTTTTTTCGAACGTTTTAAACTGGTTAAGACTACCCCTATTTCCCGCTTCAAAAATGAGGCGGTTTGCATTAAGCACATCGTTTCCGTACGACCACTGAATAAAAATATTCAGGTCGATTCCTTTGTACTGGAAATTATTCGAAAATCCCCCTATGTGCAGGGGCAGTGCGTTACCGATCACCGTACGGTCGAATGCATCCACCACTTTATCGCCGTTCAGATCTTTGTACCTGGCATGACCTGGCTGTATACGCACACGCGTGTCACCATTAGTGGTAATATTTTGCTTAAGCAGGTAAGTTTGATCGGGCATTTTATCAAAATCGGCATATTGATACACACCGTCTGAAATTAATCCGTAGATCTGCGATAGCGGTTCGCCCCGCTTGGCGATATAGGCTGGAAGGGAATTAAAACTTCCGTCCCAGGTTACCGAAACCGGCAATGCTTCCTGATTTTCGGTAAGATCAAGCACCTTGCTACGGTTGAAAGAAATATTAAAACTGGCATTCCAGCTAAACGATCCCCGCTGCACTGGCAAGGCACTTAACTCCAGTTCAAATCCTTCGTTTCTCACTTTACCTATATTCTTAAAAGCATTATCAAACCCGGTAGTCACCGGCAATTGCGCATTAAGTAATAAGTCCCTGGTGTCTTTTCTATATACGTCCAGCGTAACACCTAAGCGATTCCTGAAAAAAGACAGGTCCATCCCGGCATTTACCTGTGCAGTCGTTTCCCATTTTACATCCGGGTTGCCAATCGCCGCTGGGTACCCTCCTAAATTGTTGAAAGAATTATTAAAGGCGTACGTAGCATCTACCGGGAAGCGTAAGGACGACAAATAAGGAAAGTCACCGATCCGGTTATTTCCCGTTTTTCCATAGCTAACCCTTAGTTTGGCATCGTTAATAAATGAGAGGCCCTTCATAAACCGCTCGTTGATAACCTTCCACGCCAGTGCTGCAGAAGGAAAATAACTCCACCTGTTGGCCGGTTTAAATTTGGACGACCCGTCTGCCCTAAAAGAGGCCGTAAGCAGATAACGGTTATCATAGCTGTAGTTAATTCTGCCCAGAAAAGAAATCAGGCCCCAGGTAGATCCGGATGCTGTCACCCTCACCGGCACCCCTTCGTCTAATCCGGAGAGGCCCAGGGATTCGTTAGGCAACTGGATGGCACTCGAACCATAGCTTTTTGTACGGTTCGTTTGTATAGTAAAGCCCCCGACGGCATTGATCTCGTGTTTGTCAGCGAATTTATTGCCATAGCTAAGGGTATTTTCATTTAAAAAGTTTTCCAATTCCGCATAGGTGACCGATCCATTTACGCCTTGTCCATTCCCCGAGCGGGGTCCTCCGGATTGAGTAAGTGAATTATTGAATACGTCGCGTCGCACGGTGGTTTTATTAAGCCCGCCCGTGGCCCTGAATTTAAGATTTTTCATAAGTTGCAGGTCGAGGTACGTGTTGGCGATCAGGTTGTTGGTGGTATTGTCTCTTAATTCGTTCCTGGCAGAAATGAAAGGATTTACAATATTGTTATTAGTAGGATCGATAGCCGGGTCATATAGTAAATTCTCGAGGTCGGCATCATTCAAACTGCCTGAAATCGGCCGGTAACCCCAGGCCCGGTACATCAGGTTCAGCGAACCGTTATCGTTTGTTTGCGAGGGTGGGTTTCCCTGTTGTAGTAAATTACTGTAGTTAACATTGATACCTACCTTTACGCGGTCGTTAACGTTCTGGTCAATGCTGGCCCTTCCCTGGTAACGGCGATATGCCGAAGCGATTACAATCCCCTCTTGATTGAACAGATTACCGGAAATTGCGTACTTGGTCTTTGCCGTTCCCCCGGTTACTGCTACGTAATAATTTTGAATCGGGGCCGTACTTACCAGTTCATCCTGCCAGTTCTTGCCTTCAATATTTCGGTAACTTTCAATTGTTTTCCCGTTTTGATAATATAGCAGGGCGGTAGTAGCAGGTGCTCTTTCTTCCTGAAGTTTTATAAATTCATAAGCACTCATCAGATCTATTTGCTTCAGGTTCCGCTGGATTCCATAATATGCGTCGAAACTTACCACAGGAGCACCTTCCTTACCCCTTTTGGTGGTTATAATAACCACGCCGTTGGCACCCCTGGCGCCATAGATCGCCGTGGCAGAAGCATCTTTTAAAAAATCGATAGATTCAATTTCGTTTACATTAATCGCATTATTATTGGGGCCTTCCAAGGGGAAACCGTCGATAACGAAAAGCGGCGAATTATCGCCCGTTACCGAGTTGTTACCGCGCATTACGATATTAATACCCGCACCAGGCTGTCCATCCTGTGAAGTGACCTGCACCCCTGCCACCCTGCCTGCAAGTGCTTCTTCAAAAGAGGATACCGGTGCTTTTTGCAGGTCCTTCATATTTACCTTGGATACTGACCCAGTGAGGTCTTTTTTCCGTACCGCACCATATCCGATAACGATCACATCTTCAAGTTGATTATCCAGTTTCTTTAATGCAATCGTAATTCTGCTGCTGTCTTTCACCGATATTTCGCGGCTTATATGACTAACGTGAGAGACCATTAAAACAGCCGGAAACTGGTCGATCCTTATACGGAAAACTCCGGCATTGTCTGAGGACACAGCAGTACCAATACCAGCGGAAACAGAAGCACCTGAAAGTGGTTTACCATCTTCCTCTGTTACGCTCCCGGTAATTATTATGCCTTGAGCATACCCATTTGAAACAGTACAAATAAAAAGGATTATCAATAACGCATGGAGGGGTAAAAAGTACATTTTCATATTGCAAGCTTGAATAATTTTGGCAATTTTGTAATTAATCTATACTTAATTACTATTAATTAATACAAAATTGCAATAATAATTTGAATATCCAAATTTTTTTTGTTTCACGTCATTAAATCTGGCCGCAATTCTCGGTGCCCGATAAAAAATTAAATTAGTTTACTTCTCCAAAAATTGGTGTATTTTATAGTATGGTGGAAATTGTAAAAGATGAACATAATTGAATGAAGACATGACACGATCAACAAAAATTGTAAGCGGATATATTTTGATTACAATACCGGCAATCATTTACGGTGGATATTTTCTGTTAAAGCTTCTGAGCGGGCAACATGACGATATGGACTTGACAGATTTCCAAAAATCAATGTTCAGAGCCGGTCACGGTCACGCCGGTGTTTTGGTTATATTAAGCTTAGTGGTACAGATATTTATAGATCATGCAAAATTATCAAATACGTTGAAATGGATAACCAGGATCAGTTTCCCAGCCTCAGCGATATTGGTGAGCGGAGGGTTCTTTGCAGGTGCCATTGGAAGAAATATAACAACACCGAACGATTTTATTATAATTTTATATGCAGGCGTATTTATGTTGGCTACTGCTTTAATAGTGTTGGGTATTGGGCTAATAAGAAAGTAAACATTCACGTTTTAATTAGGTATTCTATTGTGTTAACTGGAAGTTGCCAGACACCCTCATATAAAAATTAATAAGGTTCAAAATTCAATTTATAAGTCCTCGGAAAATCATTATCACTCTTTTGTATACTCCATGTTATTTGCCCATCGGCTTGCTTAAAACGAATAGCTTTACCCGTTTCATCTTTTACCATAAGTAATTTCAATTGGCCGCTTTTTAAAGTAATCTGTTCAACGGAGTTTTCTAAAATAAACAAATAAGTGGTGTTTCCCTTTTTAGTGCTTACAAACCGGGCTTCTTCCGAAAAATCTCCCGCTCTTGTTCCATAAATAGCATCGCTATGGGCTTTTACCCAACTGCCAACTTGTTTCATGTTTTCAATAATCGCTGGCTCAAAAGTCCCGTCTGGCCTGGGCCCGATATTGATAAGATAATTGCCGCCACCGCCTATTGTTTTTAATAAATCGACGATGATCTCTTTGGGCGATAATAGCGTTGGGTTGGGTTTCCAGGACCATTGAGATTTATCTACCGTAACCCATGCCTGCCAGGGATAAATGGATTTAGATAATAGTTTACTGGTTTCCTGGGGAAGGTTATTGGTAAAACGCTCTCTTTCTTCAAAGTCTCCTGCAAAAATATCAGCTCTCCAGGGCTCTTTCGCACTATAGGGCGCTGGTGGATTACGGCCTTTATCCGTTCTGCTGCTCACCAAAACTCCGTCATCAACTTTACGAATATATAAATACATATCGCTGCCTGTCTGGTGCGTCCAGGTAGAGTCCCAGTCACCGTCAAACTGGATAATCCGGGAATGGTATTTTGTTATCAGCTCGCGAATTTGGTTCTTCATATAAATCCAGTATCTGCTTAGGTTTGGCGTATTAGAGAATGTTGAAAATAATTTTCCAGGGCCCCCTTTGCCGTATGGCTGATAATCGGGATGATACCAGTCGAGGCTCGAATAATATGTTCCGAAAACAATCCCTTTTCTTGCACAGGCATCGCTTAGTTCCTTTAAAACATCCCGTTTAAATGGGGTTGCTTCAAGGTCATAATCTGAATATTCGGAATGCCACATCGAAAACCCGTCATGATGTTTGGAAGTGATGATGACGTACTTCATTCCAATATCTTCCATCATTGTTACCCATTCGTCTGCATTGAATTTTACCGGATTAAATTGCTTATAAAAAAGATCGTATTCTTCTTTGGGAGTTTCTTTTGATCTGGACCAGCTAATTTCTTTTCCCGCAATTACGTTCGGCCCCCAGTGAATACTCAACCCGAATCGCAGGTCCTCAAAATTTTCAATTGATTTCTGATTGGTATAGATACCCGGATTCAATTCCCCACCTCCTGTTTTTTGGGAAAAAGAATATTGCAGCGACAAACAAAACATCGTAAGAAAAATTAACTTATTTGCCTTCATGAATTTTAGCATTTATTGGAGAAACGAATTTACTTTTTAGTTGGCAATTTGAACAGGTATGCTGCCATAGTATTTACAGGGAATGGGGTAAATCTTTTTGCTACAAATAATAGTATTTTTTTACTATTTAATTTAGTATTTTCGCATAAATGTACTGCTTTATGCCCTCCGATAAGATCGATATCATTGCCCGATTGCGACAAGAGCTGCTCCCCTTACAGGGATTCAGGCACGTAGCGGGCAATAGCATGCCGGGCGTACAATTGGGGCCTATCAATGGCCATTTTCCTGGCCGTGTATTTCCACTCGGGGCGGTGCATGAATGGATCGGGGACGAGGCGGCCAGCAGTGGCTTTGTCGCCGGCATACTCGCAGCATTAATGCGCAAAGGCGGAGTAATCCTTTGGATCAGTACATCCCGAACCTTGTTTCCACCGGCTCTCAGCTTCTTTGGCATTCAGCCGGATCAGATCATATTTATAGACCTGGCCAGCGAACGGGAACTGTTATGGGTAATGGAAGAAGCACTAAAATGCCAGAGTCTGGCCGCGGTGGTGGGTGAGCTGCGCTCCTTACCTTTTACGGCTTCGCGGCGGCTGCAACTGGCCGTAGAACAAAGCCAGGTGACCGGTTTTATTCTGCGCCGTCCGGGTAAGCTGACAACAACGGCATGTGTGACGCGCTGGAAGATTACAGCACTGCCCAGCACGCAGGAGGAGCAGTTGCCGGGCATAGGGTTCCCGGTATGGAATGTAGAACTATTAAAAGTGCGCAATGGCCGGCCAGGAAGCTGGCAGCTTACCTGGGCGGAAGGGATGTTCCGGGAAATAGCTCCGGCCGCTGCACTACCGCAAAGGCAAAAAAAGATTGTATGAGCCGGTTTGTGTCTGTCTGGTTCCGGCACCTGATCACGGACTGGTTTTCGGTTCGCCAGCCATCGCTCAAAAGCAAGCCTTTTGTGGTAACTGCTCCTTCGCATGGCCGCATGGTGATTACTGCTGTAAATGCGGTGGCAGCATCCGGCGGACTGTATCCCGGCATGGTACTGGCCGATGCCCGCGCACTGGTTCCCGGATTAACGGCCATGGATCACCGACCCAACCTTTCCGCTACGTTACTGCATAAGATCGCGGAATGGTGCATCCGCTTTACACCTTGCGTAGCGGTGGATGAACCAGACGGTCTGCTGCTGGATGTAACCGGCTGCGCGCATTTATGGCATGGGGAAGAGAAGTACCTGGCCACCATCGTAAAACGATTGGAAGAACGGGGTTATAGCACCCGGGCAGGTATGGCAGACACCGTAGGAGTGGCCTGGGCGGTGGCCCGTTTTGGGAAGCACTCCGTTATTAAAAGCGGAACTGATACCGAAGCAATGTGGCACTTACCGCCGGAAGCCTTACGTCTGGAACCGGAAGTGGTGGAACGGTTGTATAAATTAGGGCTGCGGCAGGTGCATGACTTTATAGGCATGCCCCGTCCTGCGTTACGCAGGCGTTTTGGTGCCGCATTATTACTCCGGCTGGATCAGGCAATGGGTCGCGCGACAGAAACGATTCATCCCGTACAGCCCGCTGAGCCCTGGCAGGAACGGCTCCCCTGCCTGGAACCGATTATAACGGCTACCGGTATTGCTATCGCGCTGGAGCGGCTGTTGGACGTATTATGCCAACGGCTGGTACAGTCAGAAAAAGGGTTGCGGCTGGCCCGCTTTAAAGGCTACCGGGTGGATGGAAAGATAGAACAGGTAGAGATCGGTACGCACCGGCCCTCGAACAATAAGAAGCATTTGTGTAAACTATTCGAGGATAAATTAACCACTATCGAACCGGACCTGGGGATTGAACTGTTCGTACTCGAAGCACCTACCGTGGAAGCGCATACGCCCGGCCAATCTGCCTTATGGGAAACCAGCCGCGGGTTGGAATCGATCCGCTTATCGGAACTGATCGATCGTATCGCAGGACGGGTCGGGGCCGACCGTATTCACCGGTATTTGCCGGATGAACATCACTGGCCGGAGCGGTCCATTAAACCCGCCGGATCATTACAGCAACAACCGGCGATACCCTGGACGCTGGAACGGCCCCGGCCTTTACAACTCCTGGCCAGGCCGGAACCGATACTGGTTACCGCCCCGATTCCTGATTATCCCCCGATGCTATTCCGCTACCAGGGTCATTTACATAAAATAGCAAAGGCAGATGGCCCCGAACGGATCGAAGCGGAATGGTGGCTACGCAACGGAGAACACCGGGATTATTATTATGTGGAAGACGAAGACGGCCAGCGATACTGGCTGTTCCGGCTGGGGCATTACCAGTCCGACCAACCGGTGCAATGGTTCCTGCATGGATTTTTTGTTTGAATGAAACGATTATTATGAGTTACACCGAATTACAGGTAACCACCAATTTCAGCTTCCTGCGCGGGGCTTCTCACCCGGAAGAGCTGGTGGAGCAGGCCAGCATGTATGGTTATTCGCGGATCGCCATCACCGACCGCAACAGCCTGGCAGGGATCGTTCGCGCGCATGTGGCCGCGAAGAAAAAGGGCCTAACGATTATCCCGGCTTGCCGTCTTGATCTGTTGGATGGTCCCAGTCTGCTGGCCTATCCAACCGACCGGGATGCCTATAGCCGGCTGAGCGGGTTATTAACGACCGGTAATCTGCGGGCGGAAAAAGGCAAATGCCATCTTTATAAAAAAGATGTATATGAATACGCCCGGGGCCTGCTGCTGATAGCCCTTCCCCCGGGCACACTGAACGAACGGTTCGAATATGATCCTTCGTTTGTGAAGGTTTTGCAGGAATACCGAGAAGCATTCGGTACCCAATTATTTTTAGCCGCATCCCGCAGCTACCAGGGCGATGATGCCAAAAAACTATACCGGCTTAACCAACTGGCAAAGCAGTGGAGTGTGCCGCTCGTTGCCACTAATGACGTGCATTATCACCACCCGGATCGCCGTCAACTACAGGATATCGTTACCTGTGTTCGGGAAAAATGCACCATCCATACAGCAGGCTTTCACCTCCATCCCAATGCCGAACGTTATTTAAAACCCATCGCTGAAATGCAGCGGCTGTTCCGGCAATACCCTGATGCTATTCATCAAACACAGGCAGTGGCCGAAGCCTGCCGGTTTTCGCTCGATGAACTGAAATATGTGTACCCGGAAGAAATTACTACCGGTGGCCGTACCCCGCAGGAAGAATTAACTATGCTTACCTGGCAAGGGGCACAGGAACGGTTCGGAGCCACCATCCCGGAAAAGATGGTAACGGCCATTCAACATGAACTGTCCTTTATCGGGGAAATGAATTACGCCGCTTATTTTCTCACGGTGCATGATATCGTTCGCTTTGCCCGGCAACAGTCCATCCTTTGCCAGGGCCGGGGATCGGCGGCTAATTCCACGGTCTGTTATTGCCTGGGCATCACGTCGGTAGACCCTACCAAATTTGATTTGTTATTCGAGCGTTTTTTATCCTCCGCCCGCAATGAACCGCCGGATATTGACGTAGACTTCGAGCACGAACGAAGGGAAGAAGTAATGCAGTACATCTACCGGAAGTATGGCCGGGACCGGGCAGCCATTGTAGCCACCGTTACGCAGCAGCATCAGAAAGGGGCTATCCGTGATGTAGGCAAAGCGATGGGGTAGAAGCGGCTGACGGCGAACGCCATGGCGCTGGAGAGCCCGAGGATCAACACGAGTGCGGGAATCACGATGAACAGCGTGTTGCCAAAGGCGCGGCTCATGTT
>JANNOM010000102.1:0-14568 GCA_031399065.1 Chitinophagaceae bacterium | reverse complement strand
GATCAAAAAAGACAACCTTAAGCTCGGGATATTATTGGGCTTACTGGCACCGGTACTCGGACTGGTCATCTATTATTTGCTGGTGTTCTATACTAAAAATGTCAGCTTCATGGAATTTATCTCTTACCTGAAGCAGTACCGCTCGCTGCTTACCGGTGTAAGCAGCATTTCTCTGATAGCTAATGCATTGCTTTTTACTGTGTTCATCAACATGCGTAAAGATAAAACGGCGAAAGGAGTATTTGTGGCTACGCTTATTTATGGTATCGCCGTAGTGATCATCAAGTACGTATAAAGCATGCCGCACCATCATAAATCTGACGCATGAAGTATTATATTATAGCCGGGGAAGCATCGGGCGATCTGCATGGAGCCAATCTGGTAACACAAATGAAGAAGATCGACGGCCGTTCTTCCTTTCGCGCATGGGGAGGCGACCTGATGGAGCAGGCCGGCGCGGAGCTGGTGAAGCATTACAGGGACCTTGCTTTTATGGGCTTTACGGAAGTGATAAAAAATCTGCCGGTGATATTATCCAACCTGCGGTTCTGTAAAGAAGATATTCTTCAATATCGGCCGGATGCGCTGATACTGATCGACTATCCCGGATTTAATCTCCGTATAGCGGAATGGGGCAAAAAGAATGGATTCAGAATCATCTATTATATTTCTCCGCAGGTATGGGCCTGGAAGGAAAACAGGGTGAAGGCCATAAAAAAGTACGTCGACAAAATGCTGGTGATCCTTCCTTTTGAAAAGGACTTCTATCAAAAATGGAATTACGAAGTGGAGTATGTAGGGCATCCGCTGGTAAAAATAATTGATAGCTTCCTGGAGAATAATAAGGTACCAGTACAAGACCAGGTAATCGCCTTATTGCCGGGTAGCAGGAAACAGGAGATCCTTAAAAAACTGCCGGTCATGCTGGAAGTGACCCGGTCTTTTCCAAATGAAAAATTCGTAGTGGCACAGGCACCCGGACAGGAAGACCATTTTTATACTTCCCTTTTGAGCCCGTATCCGAATGTTTCTTCCGTTAAGAACGAAACATACCGGCTTTTATCCCGCGCAAAAGCGGCGCTCGTTACCTCCGGCACCGCTACCCTCGAAACAGCCCTGTTCGGGGTGCCCGAGGTAGTCTGCTATAAGGGAGGCAGTATCTCTTACCAGATCGCCAAAAGGCTGATCAAAATAAAATACATCAGCCTCGTAAATCTTATAATGGATAAAGAGATCGTAAAGGAACTGATACAGAATGAAATGAATGTAGAGAACCTTAAACGGGAGCTGAATAAATTATTATCCGACCCCGTAATACGTGCTGAATTGAAAGATGAATATGCAACTCTAAAAAACGTCCTCAGTGAAGGCGGTGATGCGTCTATGAATGCAGCAAAGAGTATTATAGGAATGGCTTCATAAATACATTGCAGCCCTATGTTGTATAAGCCTGCAATGAATACCAAATCAGCTTTTCTTTATAATCAGCTTTACGATGATGATAATGATGGCGATAATAAACATGAATATAGAAAGACGGTTAATACCATGCATGGTACTTATAAACCTGCCCCTAGGGGCATTCGGATCTTTCTTTTTCAGGTAAAGATATTCTCCTATTTGTCTCAGTACGCTCATAACTTATTTGCCCCCTACAGAAACGGTGAAAGGAATACTTTTAGGAGGAAGACACTGGGTGTCGTCGCAAGCCATAAATTCCACATTTCCGCTTATGTTTGTTTTTACATTACTCTTTATTTTTATTACCTGCACAAAATCCACTTTTCCACTATACTGTTTTACATCCACGCCAAAAGTTTTTTCATGCTTTGTTTCCATTTTACCCACCTCTTTTGTTTTACCTTCTACAATAATGAGGGGGTTTTTGTTGAAATCTATTTTGGTCGGCACCGGTCCGCCATCGGGTGTATTTTGTGAGTAAGTGTGCCAGGGAGAAGACACGGCAGCAGTAAGATGTATTTCATATACTTTGTCCGCTATCTTTTTGGAAGAAAAAGTCCAGGCAACGGGCTCTTCGGCCTGCGCCATACATAAAACCGTAATACCCATTAATAAAAATAAAGTCATCCCTTTTTTCATTTTATGTTGTTTTGCTTTGTAAGACAACCAATTGACCCCAAAAGTAAGATGATTTTGGAAAATTCGCACCATTTTAACATGTCAGGTAACCTTTCAGAAGCAACACTTAACTTACTAATGGCAGTTCCTTGTTCCGGTGGCTTATTAATTGCATAACGACAAAATAAAATGCCTAAATCTAAACCATGCACATAAGCCGCCTCAATATCCGCAAACGGTCACTCGGCGTTTATTTTAACCAGCAAGGGGAGGCGGAAATCACTGTTTGGGCCCCTTTGATCGGCCAGGTGGCTATTATGCCCGAAAAGAACAATCAGGAAATTCCTTTAGAAAAGTCGGATGACGGATACTGGACGCTCACTACCACGGAGATAAGCCCGGGCGACCTTTATAAGATACGGTTGAATGACGAAAAACTATTTCCCGACCCGGTCTCACTGAGCCAGCCCCTGGGAGTACACGGGGCTTCCCGTGCAACGGATCTTTCGGCGTTTAAATGGACCGACCTGCACTGGCTTCACTTTCCTTTAAAAGACTATATCATTTATGAGTTGCATACCGGCGTATTTACTCCCGAAGCCATGTTCGAAGGCATAGAACGGAAACTGGATTACCTGCTTCAATTGGGTGTTAATGCCATCGAGATCATGCCCGTTGCACAGTTTCCCGGAGCCCGCAACTGGGGATATGATGGCGTATATCCATTTGCCGTGCAGGACTCGTATGGCGGCGCGGCAGGTTTGCAGCAACTGGTTAATGCCTGCCACGATAAGGGCATTGCGGTAATACTGGATGTAGTATATAATCATATTGGTCCGGAAGGCAATTACCTGCCGGAGTTTGGCCCGTACTTTACATCCAAATACGGTACGCCCTGGGGTAAGGCTGTAAATGTAGACGATGAATGGTGCGATGGAGTAAGGCATTATATCCTGGAAAATGTATTAATGTGGTTCCGTGATTTTCATATCGACGCCCTCCGCATGGATGCCGTACATGCATTAAAGGATTTTGGTGCAAAAAATATATTGCTGGAAATAAAAGAGGCGACAGACGCCCTGATGAAAGCGTCGCATCGCAGCCACCACCTGATAGTGGAATGCGACCTGAACGACGTTCGCTACATCAACCCCGCGCAACTGGGTGGCTATGGGATGGACGCCCAATGGATCGATGAATTTCATCATGCCCTACGCATTGCGGCGGGGGGAGAAAATCATGGTTATTATTCCGACTTTAATGGCATACAACATCTTACCAAAGCATATAAAGACGCCTATGTGTACGATGGATTCTATTCACCTCACCGCAAAAAGACATTCGGCTCAAAAGCGGGCGAAAATCATAGAGGTGATCATTTCATCGTATTCTCGCAAAATCACGACCAGGTGGGCAATAGAATGATGGGAGAACGCAGCAGTGTACTTATGAGTTATGAAATGCAGAAGCTGATGGCGGGAGCAGTGATGGTGAGCCCTTATATACCGATGCTTTTTATGGGCGAAGAATATGGGGAAACAAACCCGTTCCTGTACTTTGTAAGTCATACCGACCCTTCTTTACGGGAAATGGTGCGGGAAGGACGAAGAAAAGAATTTGAGGCTTTTCACCTGCAGGGAGAAGCTCCCGACCCTTCAGATGAAGAAACATTCACCAAATCCCGTCTCCAATGGCAGCTGGCGGATGAACCAACGCACAGTACCCTGCTTTCATTTTATAAAAAGCTGATCGCTCTGCGTAAAGAAAATATAGTTTTGAGAAATATGAGCCGGGAAAAACTGGAAGTGGTGTGCAGCGAGCTGCAGCAAACGATCATGCTTCACCGCTGGGAAGAAGATCAGCATCTTTTATGCCTCCTGAACTTTTCCCGGAAAGAGCAGCCCGTTACGCTCACGGATCTTCCAGGGCAACGGAAGCTGCTGTTTAACTCCGCCTCTCCTGAATGGAACGGCCCTGCAGAAGCCGAAGCCGTACCCGGTTCCATTATTTTTTTACCACCTGAATCATTTATCATTTATGTATAATCCTCTATCTACTTACCGGCTACAGTTTCATCGCGACTTTGCATTCAGGCACCTGCAACAGATCATCCCTTATCTCCAGGAACTGGGCATAAAAACGATCTATGCATCCCCGGTACTGGAAGCAACACCCGGAAGTACGCACGGGTACGATGGTATCAACCCGCATCGCATTAATCCCGAGATAGGCACGGAAGAGGAATTGAAAGCAATCAAAAAAACACTGGACGAATACAATATCGGGTGGATACAGGATATAGCACCTAACCATATGGCCTACCGGAAAGAAAATACCTGGCTGATGGATGTGTTGCTGAATGGCCGCAGCTCGGTGTACGCCGGTTATTTTGATATTATATGGGACAGTCCCCTATATGAAGGCCGCATCATGGTTCCCTTCCAGGGCAGCGAACTGGAATCATTCCTGAAAGAAAAGGATCCCGCCGAAACGCATTACAAAATATGCCACTGGCAGGATACGGATAAACAGATTAATTACCGCCGCTTTTTTACCGTAAACGATCTGATCTGCCTGAATATTCACGATAAAAACGTATTCGACGGTTATCATCAGTATATAAGTTACCTGTTAACAGAAGGTATTTTCCAGGGTCTGAGAATTGATCATATAGATGGATTATACGATCCGCTTGCCTATCTCGAAAACATACGGACACTGGCAGGTAGCGAATGTTTTATCATCGTGGAAAAGATCCTTGAACAGGGAGAGCGCATTCCGGATAAATGGCCAATGGAAGGTAACACCGGATACGATTTTTTAAGTCTTGTCAATAACCTGTTCACTCGGGCAGAAAGTGAAAAGGATTTTTTGAACTTTTATGAAACCCTGGTAGAAGATAAAAGAACAGCCGATGATCAGGCAAAAGAAAAGAAAGCGCATATTCTGCATCATTACATGCAGGGTGAACTGGAAAACCTTTACCGCCTGCTGCTCGCCTCTTTACCAGATAATACCATACCGGCCTCAGAAGAAGACGGAACACTCATGAAGGAAGCGATCGGGGAACTATTGATCAACTGCCCCGTATACCGCTTTTATGGAAACAAACTTCCGTTAGATAAAGAGGAAACCGAAGCGCTGAAAAATATATTCTCCCATATAAAGCAACACAAACTTCATCTGGCATCTCCTACTCTGCTACTGGAAAATTTTTTACTAACCGACCCTTTAAAAGGAAATCCCGAACAGGATAAAAAAACACTTCATTTTTACCAGCGCTGCATGCAGTTCAGCGGACCTTTAATGGCAAAGGGAGTGGAAGATACCCTGATGTATACGTATAATAAGTTTATAGGCCATAATGAAGTAGGTGATTCACCCACCGCATTCGGAGTGAGTACGGACGATTTTCATACGGCTATGCAGGAACGCTTGCAGTCCTCTCCCCTATCATTAAATGCTACGGCCACACACGATACCAAGCGGGGAGAAGACGTTCGTGCAAGACTGAACGTACTTACCGATCTGAAAGAGGAATGGTTTCAAGCGGTGGAAAGCTGGTACCGGTTAAACACCGGTCTGCAGGCACAAGCCGTACCGGATATCAATGATGAATACCTGATCTATCAATCGCTCCTGGGCAGTTATCCCATGCCCGGACAGGATGATAGCGACTTCCGCGAACGATTCGAACAATACATTACCAAGTCGCTACGGGAGGCCAAGCGCAAATCGAGCTGGGCACAGCCCGACGAAGCCTATGAGGAAGCCGCCAGGTCATTTGCCGCCCGGCTGCTGGTAAAAGGAACTCCCTTCTGGAAAAGTTTTACCGCATTTCATACGAACGTGGCGGATATGGGCATTACTAACTCGCTCGCGCAACTTATATTAAAATTCACCTGCCCCGGTACACCCGACATCTACCAGGGTTGCGAATTATGGGATCTTAGTTTTGTAGACCCGGACAACCGGCGGCCGGTCGATTATGTGAAAAGGTCGGAATGGTTGAAGCATTTGGATACCACCGATAAAAACAGGTCTCACTTGATAAATGACTTATGGGAAACCAGATTCGATGGCCGCATTAAACTCTGGATGATACACCTGCTGCTAAAAGAAAGAAGGCAATATGGCAAGCTGTTCTCAGAAGGAAATTACATTAAGCTGGAGACAAAAGGAGAATACCAGGAACGTGTAATTGCATTTGCCCGCCACCTGGCAGGTAAATGGATGATGGTAGTAGTACCCCTTCACGTAGCATCTCTATGCAAATCCCAGGATACCGGCGTACGGAATATTGACTGGAAAAATACCCGCATCAACCTGCCCGCGGAAGCACCTGTAAAATGGAAAAATATATTTACCGGGCTGGAGACGGAAGCCTCAGGGAGCATGGACGCTCATGCCGTTTTTACTTCTTTGCCCATGGCAATACTAAAAGGATAATATATTAGATACGTTTTTCTATACGGTCGTAGAAACCTCCATAGTTGTTTGTCCTCACTGCATCTTCCAGGAAAAACTTTCCGGGAAAGCCCAGGTCTATCTCGCTGGCCAGGTGAAGCCGTTCCAGTTCTTCGCCTGATAAAACGATATCGGTTGTTTTCAGGTTTTCCTGCAGTTGTTCCAGTTTTGTAGCACCCACGATGGGTATGCAGGAGAAGCCCTGTTGCATGGTCCATTTTAAAGCCACATGAGAAGGCTCCACATTCATTTTTTCCGCTATCGCCATTACTTCCCGCGTTATACGCGTACTGTTTTCGTTCAATCTGTTGCTGTCTGGCTTTATGCGGCCGGTACCTCCTTTCAGGTATTTACCGGAAAGCGCACCGCCGGCAAGCGGTGCCCATGGTGTAACGGTCATTCCATAATGCCTGGCCATGGGTATCAGATCTCTTTCGGGAGTTCTTTGCAGCAGGCTGTATTCCACCTGTAATGCGATCAACTGGCTCCACCCCATCAGTTCGGCAATGGTATTGGCTTTGGATACCACCCAGGCAGGCGTATCACTGATGGCGGCATAATTTATTTTGCCCTGCTTTACGAGGTCATCGAGTCCACGCAGTATTTCATCTACAGGGGTTAGGTCATCCCATATATGCAGGTATAGTACATCTATAAAATCGGTTTTTAGCCGCCGGAGGCTTTCCTCCACACTGCGCATCATATTCTTCCGGTTATTACCGGAAGCATTGGGGTTGATAAGGTTATCCTTTAACGAATACTTGGTTGCTATTACCCAGTAATCACGGTCACGCTGGCTTACGAACTCCCCAATCGTTTTTTCGCTGGTGCCCGACTTGTATGCATTGGCAGTATCCAGGAAATTACCGCCTGCATTCGCAAACGCTTCCATAATTCCGAAACTGGTCTGCTGGTCAGCACCCCATCCCGCCTCGGTACCGAAACCCATCGTGCCCAGGCATAGTTCCGATACTTTCAGTCCCGAACGTCCAAGTAATTTATACTTCATGATAAGCCTGTTTCAGGTTATAGTTTAATTATTTTGCGCGTTACCACACTGTCGGCAAATACTACTCTTACAATATAAGTACCAGCGGCATAAGAACGCATGTTGAAACTGTAAAAGTTGTTGGTAGCTCCGTCGCTGATGCGCACTTCCGCGAGTTTTTGTCCCATTATGTTAAACAACTGTATGCCTCTTAATGTGACAGGCTGAGGGTAAAATCGTACTGCCACTTCTTCCCTTGCGGGATTGGGCGTAATCAATATGCCGCGCTGTTTTAGTATAGGATTTACAATTACATTCCGCAGGTTTATATCGTCCAGGTATATGTTATTCTGGTAGCCGTTCGTACTTCGGAAAGCGACCAGGATGATACCTGCATTGATATAGGGAGAAAGATTTACAGAATCTTTTTTCCATTCACTGGCTGAGGGACTAAATTCCGATGCAGAAGTGGCTACCCTGGTATTGAGATCGGCTCCCCATTTTTTATAAATGCTGTTGAAGCTGGCACCACAGTCTCCACTCACTAGTACCTCCAGAGTATCGTAACTGGCCGGCTGACTGGGAACGGCCGTAGTACCGGACGCCGCAACGCTGAAAGACAAAAAGGAAGAATCGATATTTGCCAGCGCAAGATTGGGAAGCCGGAGATCATCCTTCTCCCCTTTTTGAACATAATTAAAGTTATTGACCATTGCGCTCGCTGAGCCGGTATTGGAAAGCCCCGTAATGCGCTGCCATTGTATGCCATTATCAGTATTCACTATATCCCATCCATCCGGTGGAAATACGCCGCCTTCAAAACCTTCCGCTACTTCGCTCACGGGCAGGTTGTATTGATATGAGAGGGAAAGGGTATCGTTATCCGTTAATTGATCGGAGGTGTTGCCCGGGCCGGTGATATAAACAGTAAGCGTATGCCGGCCAGTAGGAGTCGTTAGTTTGTTAAGCGTAACGGTTGTATTGGTAAGACTTGTAAGCGAACCCGTCCAGTTGAATGAAGCAATAGCACCGTTATCGATCCTGGCATTTATAACCAGCGAAGTAACCGTTTGCGAACCCTCGTTGCGGATGGTTACTGCCGGCGTAAACGTATTATCGCATAAGCGTTGTAATGGTGCGTCGATCGACAGCAGACGGGCATCATTCACCCTGTCCACCACCGGCTCGCAACCGTTGGAAGATAAAAGGGATGACCGGTAAAGCGATAAGGCATTTTCCATACGTATTACCTGGAGATTAGAGAACATAACCAGGCACGCATCATAACTGTAGTCCATATAATTCTGGTACATGATCCCGTTGCCTGATAGATTGCAATCATCCAGCTTTGCACCTGTAAAACAGCCATTGGTAGCGCCGTCCTGATTGGGCGTATCATCCACAAAATCGGAATCCGAGCAAGAGTTGTCGTTATTACCCCATATGTGCACAAGATTAAAATAATGCCCCGCTTCGTGTACAAGCGTCTTGCCGGTATTATAATTGGTAAAATTTCCCCCGGGTAATGAACGGTAGTCTATTACGATTCCCTGTTCTTCCGGATTAAAGTCGGTTGGGTAGGTGGCATACCCCAGTATACTGCCGGTAAGTCCGCATACCCATACATTAAGATAACGGGTTTGATCCCAGATATTGGCTCCCCCGGTAGCGGAACGTTTTACAAAATCGTTGTTATTACTGAAATTAGTTTGTGTTGTAGTTATTCTTTCTATGCCGGAAGACACCCTATTATCCGGTGTACGCTGTGCAAGACAAAACTGAATACCCGACTTGCCAAACAGGGCTTTGAACCAGGAAGGTATTCTTATCGAATCCCCGTTCAATCCTGCCATACTTTTGTTGAGCGTATCGAGTTGCGCCTGTATCTGCGCATCCGTTACCTGCGATTGGTTAGTGAGTACCACGTGAAAAACGACCGGTATGGTGTAAATAGTCCGGGCCGACTCATCCGGCTCCCGCAGGTTTTTTTCCCGTACTATCTTATTGAACAGTTCCTGCTGCTCTTCAAAGAGTATCCTGGCGGCAGGGTTTTTTAAAAAACGATTCTCCAGCCGCTCTGTAGTTCCACATCGCCTGTATCCCCCGGAGTCAACCTGCTGCGCGTTCAGCAGGATAGTAAACAATAATAAAACGGCTGATATCAAAATACGTCTCAAAAGCTGCATAGTTTTCCTTTCCTGTACTAAATCAAAAAATGATAACCGAAGTTGTAAAAATTCGTATGAAACGTAGATTTTTAGTGATGTAATGTAAGAAATTATGATAAAAAAAGAATAGTCGGCCTGTTAAATTAAAGATTTGAACGGAAAAAGACTACCCTGGAAAGAATCGTCATTAAACTTTGTGAGCGTTTCCGCATGAATAAATTTTTTATGGCTAGTTCTGATAGTCAGCAGGGACTTCCCGAACGTCCGTAGCTGCTTTAAATGTGGTGGCATTTAGTAGTATTCCAGCGAATATGCCAATCCTTTCATCAGTGACGCCATTTGGCCACTTCCTGTAGTTTATATCAAGTGGACATAAACGGTCTTCTGTCGAACCGCTTATGATTTATTAAAATAATAACTTAAATAAATAACCAGACTATATTCCAGCGATCTTAATTCCTCAGCATTTTTTTAATTAAAGAAATTTGCCCTAAATGATAATTTGCATGTTCAATAGTGCCTTCCAGATTCCGGAAATAACTACCATACTTCCCATCTATAAAATTTTCATCCAGTTTGGCATCTTCTAAGCTCTCAATTAATTGAGCAAATTTTTCTGTATCCGAATATACTTTATTCAATAACTTACACCAATCCTGTTCTGACTCAATTGCAGCATGACTATAACTGTGTTGATCATGCGCTTTTAAATCTTCCCCTTGTAATACCTTAAGAACAGCGTCTATATAGTAGTTAATATGGAAGACAAGCGATGCAATAGTGTTTAAAGTCTTATATTTTGTCGTTGCTTCCTGCCAGGTTACATCATCCAGGGTCTGCTTTAAATTCACCCCCGTATAGTTTCCACCAAAATGAAAATCCCTGACATGTTTTGCAATTTCCTTTGTAATAGCCATCTAACTTGGATGCAATTTTTAATTCTTAAAAGTATAAAATGGTTCTATAAAGGGCTACAAATGAAAATGTCCTAACTTCTGCTATATTAAGAATATTATATCAAAATCAGTATATTTTTGGCAAGTAAGAATACGAAATTGACTCATCCTTAATCGGAAGTTAAAACATGAGGATTTCATCGAGTATGCTGCCCCAAATAAAAATAGCTACTCTATAAGAATAGCTGTCCATTTCTATTAGATTTCTCTATATAGTAAAAATAAGTGGAGAATAGCGGGGTCGAACCGCTGACCTCTTGCATGCCATGCAAGCGCTCTACCAACTGAGCTAATTCCCCGAAGAAGTGCAAATATAGGGGGAGGGATAGTTATCGCCAAAATTACATTTAACTCGGGCATACGGGTAAAATCATCTACAAAATGGCCCGGTTTTCTACAAATGCAACGCATTCTATGGAACGCCAAAACAGTGGAATGGTATTTACACTAGCTCCTATATAACACTAAAATTTAAAGTTATGGCACAAAATGAAAATTTAGCAGAGGTTTTAAATGACCTTATCCGCATTAATAATGACCGTGTTGCAGGATACGAAAGAGCAATCGATGAAGCAAAAGATCTGGATGTTGACCTGAAAGCAGTCTTTCATAAAATGGCCGCAGATAGCCGCGAGTATGCATCTGAACTTTCTGCTGAAGTGGCCAGCCTGGGTGAAGAAGTAGCTACGGGCACAACTCATTCTGGTAAAATATATCGCGTGTGGATGGATATAAAAGCCACATTTACGGGACACGATAGGCAAGCCGTTCTGGAAAACTGTGAGTTTGGTGAAGACGCGGCACAGAAAGCCTATGATGACGCGCTTTCTTCCGATGCAGAGATTCCTGCAGATATCAGGCAGCTTATCACGGATCAGAAAGCGTCGCTGCTTACAGCGCACGACCTGATCAAAAAATACAGGGATATGCATAAAGCAGTAAAAAGTGCTGTTAACTAATGTTTCCCTCGTAAGAGAAAGATAGTAATCCGAATGGAAAAATTAAAGCCCGGTAGCAGCAATTGCTGTTCACCGGGCTTTACTGTTTATGGAAATTTATGAATCGCTTTTATTTTAATCTCCCCAGATAGTATCCTCGCCTTTCAGCCATTTCTTAACCAGGTCCGTCGTCACACTCTTGGGTCTTTCCAGCGGAAAGGCCAGTGCGCGGTCCCAGCACAGACTGGCGAGTACCCCCAAAGACCTGCTCACTCCGAAAAGAACGGTATAAAATTCATACTCCACCATGCCATAATGAACGAGCAAGGCGCCACTGTGGGCATCTACATTCGGCCAGGGGTTTTTTATTTTCCCCAGAGATTGCAATACTGGTGGTACTGCCTCATATATATTCCAGACTGTTTGCACCAAAGGGTCTTCCGGCATATGCTTTTTACCGAATTCCATCTGCGCCGTAAAGCGGGGATCCGTTTTTCGCAAAACGGCATGTCCGTAACCGGGAACCACTTTACCCTCTGTCAGGGTCTTTTTAACGTATTCGGTAATTTGCTCTTTATTGGGAAGTTCGGTGCTCAGGTGTTCCCGCATATCGAAGATCCATTTGATCACTTCCTGGTTGGCCAGTCCGTGCAATGGGCCCGCAAGGCCATTCATACCGGCCGCCAGGCTCAGGTAAGGATCGCTCAGTGCAGACCCTACCAGGTGCGTAGTGTGCGCGGATACGTTACCACCTTCATGATCGGCGTGAATGGTCATATATAAACGCATCAGTTCCCGGAAACTCTCGTCGTTATATCCAAGCATGTGCGCTAGGTTACCCGCCCAGTCCAGCAATCCATTGGGATGTATATGCTGGCCGTCTTTATATTTCCGGCGGTATATATAGGCAGCTACACGCGGCAGCCGGGCTATTAAGTCCATGGAGTCGTCGAACATGGCCGACCAGTAATCCTTTTTGCTCATGCCTTCGGCATAGAGCCGGGAGAAATTACTTTCCGTTTGCAATGCCATAATAGCCACTACGAACTGCGTCATGGGATGACTTTGAAGGGGCAGTGCCTCGATAGCTGCAAATACATGATTGGGCACATGGGAGCGCCGTTGCCACACGGAACTGAGATCTGCCACATCTTCTTCGGTAGGTAGTTCGCCGATCAGCATCAGGTAAAAAAGACCTTCAGGCAGTGGCTCGGTACCTTCTTTTGCTTTGGGTAGTTTTTCCTGCAATTCGGGTATGGAGTAGCCCCTAAAGCGGATGCCTTCCTGGGAGTCGAGCAGGGAAGTTTCGGTTACCAACCCCGTTATACCGCGCATTCCCTGGTATACCTGTGAGAGGGTTACTTCTCCTATCGTTTTGTTCCCGTGCTCTTTTACGATCTCCTTAATATCCGCACCTGCCGAATCTGCTTTAGCCTTAAACCGTTCTTTGAGTACTCCCATGTATTGATTTTTTTGAATGGCTAAAATTAACGAAAAACAAGCGGAATCCGCAACCGTGAAAGGCACATTATTATTTGGGTGCTTTCCGGTAAAGGTATATACAGACGATAGCAAATACTATATTGGGTATCCAGGCAGCCAGCAACGGAGGCATGTCTCCCTTGGTGGAAAACACCGTGGAGAACCGGTCCATCACTACAAATAACGCAGCTACCACGATTCCGACTGCCAGGTGCAGGCCGCTTCCCCCTCTTATTTTACGGGAAGATACGGTAACGCCGATCAGGGTGAGTATGATTACGGAGAAGGGAGTGGCGTCCCGGCGGTAACGTTCTACTTTAAGCGTGTTCAGGCCCTCGGAACCGCGGATCTCCTGCATCCGGATAAACCTGTCCAACTCGGGGGTTATCAGTTTGTCTTTCATGTACTCATCTCTGCGAAGATCTACGGGCTGCAGGTTGAGGCTCATAAACAGGGTATCTATTTTCTTTACGGATTCATTTAACCCGTCGATCTTTCGTTCCAATGCATTTTCTATTCGCCATTTCTTTTTTGCCGTATCCCATTGGATAGATTCCGCGCGCAGGTTATAATATACTTTATTGCCTTTTACTTTCTGCAGAAAGAATTTATTGGCCGACTTGGTAGAAGTGTCGTAATAGCGCAGACCCATAAATGTATTGGCGTCTACCCGCAGGTAATAGTTGGAAGAATTGTCCCCCACCCGGTACGAACTATTATTATCTATATACCTCGACTTGAACGTAGCATATATCCCGTTAGCCCTGGGAATCACAAACTGGTTAGATAACCAGAGGATCAACGCCAGCAGCAAACCGCCTATCAGGTAAGGCCGCAGCATCCGGTTGAAGTTGACCCCGTTGGCCAGGATGGCTACGATCTCCGACTTACCGGACATTTTGGAGGTAAAGAAGATAACGGATATAAATACGATGAGCGGAAAAATAAGGGAGATGATCATCGGCACGAAACCGTAAAAGTATTGAGTGACAATCTCCATAAAAGAAAGTCCCGACTTAACGAAATCATCCGTCTTTTCACTGGTATCGATCACCACGGCAATAATAGTGATGGTGAGTATGGTGAAAAGAAACGTCACCATGAACTTTTTAAATATATACCAGTCTATTATTTTCAATCAGGTAGTGTTATGAGGTGGCAAAAGTAAGTAATTCTACCGTCTCGTCTGCAACAGCGCCACCTGCCCGTTTTTCCAGCTTGTGAAATCTCCTTCAATAATATGTCTGCGGGCCTCTTTTACGAGGTGAAGATAGAATGTTAAATTATGGATACTGGCAATAGTAAGTCCGAGTAGTTCCTTGCTCTTAACCAGGTGCCGCAGGTAGGCTTTTGTATAATAGTTGCTCACTTCACCGTCTATGCCATCGTCTATAGGCGTAAAATCGCTGGCCCATTTGAGGTTGTCGATATTAATGACGCCTTTGGAGGTAAACAGCATACCGTTCCTCCCATTGCGGGTGGGCATCACG
>JANNOM010000097.1:0-11233 GCA_031399065.1 Chitinophagaceae bacterium | reverse complement strand
CTTTTACCAGCGAATCGAAACCTTTGGCTACTGCACTGGCAACGATATTACCGGTAGGTCTGTTTAAAACAGTCCCCAATTCATGTACCACTCCATTAGAAGCCGTTAAATCTGCCCGGGATACCTGTACTCCGTTAATGAATACCGCACCGGCGGCAGTTCTTTTCACATAAACGGAATCTCCGCTAAGTGTAAGTACACCGGCAGTAAGACCGTTTGCTGGCGAAGGTACGTTTGCCGCTCTTACAGTTCCACTTAACACATGGTATTTAAGCAAATTGCCAAGCTGCGTTTGATCGGATGGTACGGTAACTCCGCTGAAAGCCTGGTTAGTGGGAGCGAATACGGTGAAAGGTCCCGTGCCATTTAAAGTAGTTACCAGGTTAGCCGAAGTAAGTGCGCCGGCGAGTGTGGAGAAGCCACCGCTCACTGCTACGTTTACTACTGTGTTACCTGCTGCTGGCTGATCGTCGTCGTCTTTATCGCATGCTGCAAAAAAGGTTACAGTCGATAAAAGGAGACTGCCGAAAAGGAGGCGATGGATGATAGTTGTTTTCATGATTTATAATTTTATATAATTACAATCATGAGTGTCAAAGGAAATGCCGCTTACTTCGAAATGGCCATAGTAAAGTATGAGTCGTAGGATGAACGGAGTGAGTTGTAAGGATGCCATATCCATTGTAATATGGCTAAGCAAAGGAGTTAAGCTGTTGATTCCATTTTTCCCCACATCGTGATCAACCGGATTGCTTATTGGAAGCTATCACCAGGTAGTAAACCGGTATACCTAAAAGCGTTATTATCAAACCTGGCCAGGTATAATTCGGTTTATAAACGATCAGCAGTAAACAAAAACTAAGTCCCATCACTATATATACCAGCGGAAGTACGGGGTACCCGAAGGCTTTATAAGGCCTTTCAGCATCGGGCCTTTTTCTGCGCAGGATAAAGATGCCGGCGATGGTTAGCATGTAAAAAACCACCACCACGAAAGAGATCATATCGAGCAGGTTGCCATATTTCCCGCTAAGGCTCCAGGCGCAGGCAACGGCACACTGTATCCACAGGGCGAAAGCCGGTACGGATGCCCCGTTGAGGGTAGCCGCCTTCCTGAAAAACAGACCATCTCCGGCCATGCTATGGTATACCCGCGCGCCGGCCATTATAAGACCATTGTTGCAGCCAAACGTAGATATCATGATCATGACGGCAATTATTTTAGTACCGGCACTGCCAAATATAACCTGCGAGGCGGCCACGGCAACGCGGTCCTTTTCAGCACCGGCTATTTGTTGCAGGGACAGTACTCCGGTGTAGACGATATTGGTAAGTATGTATATAACGGTCACGATCAGCGTTCCCAGGAAGAGACTTAATCCCAGGTTTCGCTTCGGGTTTTTTATTTCTGCGGCAATAAAGGTCACATTGTTCCATGCGTCGCTGCTAAAGATAGACCCTACCATGGCTGCGGCTATCGCGCCCAGGGCGGCCAGGAGGGTATAGGTTCCGATAGTGCCGTCGGGCGTCAGGGACTGTAATTTCCAGGGATCCTGCCAGTTGGCCGTCCATACATCCTGCCGGAAAAACAATAGTCCGAACACGATCAGTCCAAACAGGCTGAGCAGCTTCGCCAGCGTAAAAGTGGTTTGTATCGACTTGCCGCTTTGAACCCCTCTTGTATTGATGAACGTAAGCAATATGATCATTACGATAGACAGCAGTTGTGCGGGCGATACCGTGATAAATCCGAGGTCGGCCGCTACCCTGTCCTCACTGAAGGCCGGAACGATATAAGCGGAAAATTTGGAGAATGCCACGCCTACCGCGGCAATAGTAGCTGTTTGTATTACGGAGAAAAAGCTCCATCCGTACAGGAAACCAACGAGCGGATTGTATGCTTCTTTAAGGTAGACGTACTGTCCTCCCGCTTTAGGGAACATGGCACTTAATTCTCCATAACTAACGGCCGCTATAAGCGTCATGATGCCCGTAATAAGCCATACCAGTATCAGCCATCCGGAACTGCCTACGTTGCGGGTAATATCTGCACTAACGATAAATATACCGGAGCCGATCATACTGCCGGCAACCAGCATGGTAGCATCCAGCAGCCGGAGGGTGGGTTTAAAGGCGGGTGTGTTCATGGATGTAATTTACTATTAAATAGGTATGATCAGTTATGCCAGTGTGCACTGGTAAATTGTTTTCCCGGGCTGGTACATTACTGAGTATCCTGCACTGCGGGTTAAAATGTGCGCTAAGGTGAAATCTGCTTTTGAAGCAAATAGAGATGATACTTTTACCGACTTGTATCAATTTGCGGCCGTACACTTTCTATACTATGCGCAGATACGGCTTTAACCCGGTGGAAGAATAAATCTATTTTATAAATGGATATTGGCTGATAAAATAAGGCAGCTTGTCTTTGATACCTTCATAGAAGAAGAATGCCTCCCCTTTAAATCCCAGTGAACGGTTGATTTTGATTTCCTGTGTCAGGTAATCGTCCGTTGGCAGGTAGGTACCGGTTTTGAGCAGCACACCGGGAATACATATATCCGTATTTCCTTTGAGATAGTTTTTTTGAGCGGTGAGCGTGCTGGTATAGCTGGCAATATCATAGCGGTACAACTGTGGAATCACTTTATCTACCAGGCTGCTGTCTACCCATGAAGGCCAGTCCTGCAGGTACTCGGTAAGACTGAAAGGATAAATACTGGGAGCCATGGTAAAGGCAATACCGGGTTTGATAGCTTTTACTTCGGTACGTAGGCGTTTCAGGAAACCGCTCAATAAACCGGCTCTCCATTTAACCCATCCCGCGTCGGTGGCACTTGCGGGCGGGGTGTTACCTCCATGCTGCGATTGATACAGCGCAGTAGTATAGGTATCGTAGCCTGCGGAAGCGGGAGCGGCGGGCAGACGGTCATCGCCCTGCACTCCGTCTATATCGTAGCGCGTAGTCACTTCTTTAAACAGATCGATCATATAATTCTGTACCTCAGGGTGAAAAGAGTTTAACCAGGAGAATCCATTTTTTACACAGAGCTGGTTGTTGATGTCCCGGGCCGCCCAGGCCGGTTTAGCGGCTACAATAGGCCCGCCATCGGTGGAGAAGAATGCAGCGAAACCATATTCGAACCAGGCATGTACTTTTATGTTTTTGGCATGGGCGGCATCGATCATTTCCTTTAACGGGTCGCGGCCGCTCATGCTCTCCAGTATTGGCACACCCACCAGGTTTTGCATAACTGTACTTGGGTAGGTGGTTCTGGCGCTGTTATAGACCACCATAAAGATCGTGTTGATGCCGGCGAGCCGGCAATTTTCTACCGTGGCTTCTATATTGGCCTTGCTCGATAGCGCGGTACTGGCCGTGGTAGTGATCCATACGGCGCGCATCGCGTTCGGGTCCCATACGGGCGTGGTGGGTGGTGTTACGGGTGGCGGGTTGGTTACAGGGGTAGGAGGTATATAGCCCGATTTTTTACAACCGCTATTAAGTGAGAGCAAGGCCAGCAGATAAAATAAAGATTTCATAATGCTATTATTTAAATGTTTTTAATTTTTTCCGACCGGCGATGCACTGCCGAATAAAGAAGGTTTCGGTCCCATGATGATAATAAGCTTTCCGCCTTTTTCCAGCTCGCCATGCTTCAGGAAAGCAGATGTAAGTGTTTTTCCATTAAGTATAACCTGCTGAATGTATTTGTTGGTTGCCGAATTATTGGATACCGTAATTTGAAAAGTTTTATCATTACTGGTATGGATACGTGCTTTATGAATAAGCGGCGATCCAAAAGCGTATTCACCTGAATTGGGATTTACGGGATAAAAACCCAGTGCACTGAAAAGATACCAGGCACTCATTTGTCCGCAATCTTCATTGCCGCTAAGTCCCCCGGGCTTTTCTGAATACATGGCTTTGGCGATCTGCCTTGCATGAAGTGCCGATTTCCACTGCTGGCCCGCATAGTTATACAGGTAAGCGATATGGTGACTCGGTTCGTTGCCGTGTGCATATTGCCCTATCAGGCCGCTAACGTCGGCAGAAACATTATCGCCAGTCATTACTGAACTAACGGTCCAAAGGCTGTCCAGTTTGGTAATGAACTGGCTTTTTCCTCCATGCAGCTCCATCATTCCTTTTACGTCATGAGGTACAAACCAAGTATGCTGCCAGGCAGTTCCCTCTATATATTGCCCGTTGAAGCCATGCTCGCTAAGGTAAGGATCAAAAGGCTCCACCCATTTTCCATCGCTGTTTTTAGCCCTGAAGAAACCTGTTCTGGCATCGAAAAGATCCCGGTAGCTTTGGGAGCGCTTAATGTAGTAATCGTAATCGTCCTTTAATCCCAGTTTACGGGCAGACTGGGCGATACACCAGTCGTCGAAAGCATATTCCAGCGTAATGGTAACGCTCCACCCCTGTTTGTCGTGAGGAACAAAACCATATTTGCGGTAGCTGTCCGTACCCCGGATATTCTGCATGGAGCTTTTCTTCATGGCCTGGTAAGCTTCCTTCCAGTCGAATCCTTTTATATTTTTCAGGATGGCATCGGCAATAACACTTACGGCATGATAACCCGTCATGGTATTGGTTTCATTGAACTGAAGATCCCATACTGGCAGCAGGCCATATTGCCTATAATATACAAGATAGCTATTGATGACATCGGGCACTTTGCTTTTATGGGTGATGGTAAGCCAGGGATTTTGCGCCCTGAAAGTATCCCAGAGTGAATGTACTGTATAGACGGGACTGGATTGTTTTATTATTTTATTACCTGTAAAGCGGATAGAGCCATCCCCGTCAGTGTAAAGCGCCGGTGCCATCATGGTATGATAGTAAGCGGTATAAAAGATGGTTTTATCTTTTTCATCGAAAAATTCAGCTTGTACTTTAGACAGTTCCGTGTTCCATAGATCGGCTGCATCGTGTTTAACCTTTTCAAAATTCCAGCCGGGTATTTCGGAAAGGTTGTTTACGGCGTTCTCTTCACTGGTCATGGAAATGCCAACCTTCAAATAAACGACCTGGTTTTTGTGGGTGGAAAAATTGAACCAGGCTTTTAGGTTTTTAGAAGAAGCATTTTCGTTAAACGCGTGACTGATATTGTTCGTATCTGTATATTCTATCGAAGATACAGGAGCAGATAAACGCAACGCAAAAAAAACAGCCTGGTCTTTTGCCCAGCCCGTAGATCGCCTATATCCGGTAAAAGTAGAATCATCGAGCTGCGTCAGACCGCAGTCAAATGGTTTATCCCAGTTGATGGCAAAGCCCAGGTTTAGCTGTATTAATGCATTATCCGATGCAGGAAAGGTGTACTTGTGTATTCCGCAGCGAGCTGTTACGGATAATTCCGTATGGATGCTATAATCTGAAAGATCCACGCTGTAATAACCGGGACTCGCTTTTTCCGTATTATGCGAAAAGCGGCTGACGAGCTTATCCGTTACCGGGTTTTTATTGATGGCGGGCATCACCGATATATCGCAGAGGTCGCCGATACCTGTGCCACTTAAGTGAGTATGTGAAAAGCCAGCTATCAGGGAATCGCTGTAGTGGTATCCGCTGCACCAGTCCCATCCTTCGGTTCCGTTATCGGGGCTCAGCTGCACCATCCCGAAAGGCGTGGCTGCACCCGGGAATGTATGCCCATGCCCGGCAGTTCCTATAAAGGGGTCAACAAAGTCAGCCGGTTTTTTCGGCTGGCCCTGCATAGTATTTATTAGGAAGAATGGCATTAAATAACAGATGATCCTTTTCATTTATGCGAAATATGATGTTGAGAATACGCGTCTTTTTTATGGTATTTCTTTTGGTACGATTTAAAGAAATCTTTGTGGCGGAGTATGCCTTCATAGTAGAAAAAGACTTCCCCGGGAACCTGGTATTTCCTATTCATGTCAGTTATTTTACGAAGCATACCGGCCTCCGTTAAAAATCCATCTCCGAGGCTAAGCAATACGCCTGCATACATGCGGTTGCTTTTCTCACCCGCCCATTTTATTTCTTCCTGCAATGTTTTTTCGTATGTTTCTATCGTATTGCGGTACAACTGCACTACTACATAATCCACATAGCCCCCCCTGAGCCATGCAGGCCAGTCCTGGAGATATTCTTTAAGGCTCCACGGGTATACGCTGGGGGCCATGCTTACTATAATGCCTGGCTTTGCGGCTTTGATCGTTTTATAGAGCTCCTCTCCATATTTATTTAAACGATCTGCCCGCCATTGCACCCATCCGGGATCGTAATGATCCGGGGGCGGTGTGTTTCCCTGGTGCTCTCGCCGGTACGCCGCAACGGTTGAATCGTCGTATCCGATCAGGGAGGGGGAAGCAGGCAACCGGTCGTCGCCCTGTATGCCATCTACGTCGTAATTGTTTATTACTTCCAGTATCATACCTGTCATGAATTGCTGCACTTCGGTGCTTAGGCCATTCATCCAGGTGAAGCCATTTTTCTCCACTCTTTTTTTATCCGGACCAATAGCCGCCCATTGCGGGTACTTATCGAGAATATGCTTTCCCGTATCCATATAAGAACTGGCGAATCCGAATTCGAACCAGGCATGCACTTTTATTTTTTCTTTATGCGCTTCTTCTATCAGTTCCTGTAAAGGGTCCCTGCTGCCGTATAGCGGGTCTACGATGTGGCCGAACATCCGCTCCATTGTCTTACTGCGGTACATGGTATAGCCCCGGTTCCAGGTTACCATATAAATATTGTTAATGCCTGCCGCTTTGCAGGTTTTTACCGCTTTTTTTATGTTGCCCCGCGAGAGCAATACATCGCTGCCGGAATTGGTGATCCATGTGCCGCGGATAAAGCCATAGGGAGGTTGCTGCAATGCCTGGTTTTGTTGTGCACTACAGGTAATGATGCCGGCAAGTATGGATATGATCAGAAGAGTGCGATTCATATATCGGTGTTACGAATAGTTTAATTTAATACCGGTTTGGATGTCTATACCCTTTATTTTATCGGCGCCGTTTTCTTCGGGCAGCGCTTCCAGGGTTTTCCACACCTGGTACAGGGCACGGGGTATATGAAAGCATCCTTTCCATTTACCTCCTTTAAGAGGTGTCAGTACCTCTCCCCGGCGGTTCAGGTAACCGAACCATTCTCCGTATTCGTTGTCTTTAAAATGTTTCCAGGTATATGCATGTATACGGTCGAACCATTGTTTGCAGTTAACGTCACCTGTATACTGATATCCTTTGGCGAGTGCCACCAGTGTTTCGGCATGTACCCACCATATCTTCTGGTCCCATTCCAGTTGCTGGGGCGGGTAGCCATTGGCATCCATGAAATAAAACAGGCCACCGTATTCCTTATCCCAGGCATGGCCAATGGTGTCGAGCATAATACGGGACGCCTTCGCGATGATGTCCGGCTTACCGAGCCGCCTGCCAAGGTCCATGATAAACCACATGGCTTCTATGGCATGACCGGGATTGAGCGTTCTTCCTTCGAAGCTATCGGAAAACCCACCGTCTTCCGTGATATTTTCAAGCACCTGTTTTTTATCCTTGTTGTAAAATACTTCCAGTACTTCGTGAATGAGGGAAGGAATGAAAGCATCCACTTTTTCGCTACCTATGATATGCTCCGCTTCCAGGCTCAGGTTGCAAAGTATCATGGGCAGGGAAAAGTTGCGGAGAGGGCGGGTACCGGGATAGGCTTTATTATACTGGCCCTTCGCGTTTTGCTGCCTTTTCAGGATATTGTCGAAGGTATCGATGGCTATTTTTTTATATTCTTCCGAAGGAGCTATTTTATGCAGTGCTGAAAAAGCCATTACTGCAAAGCAGTCGCTGAAGATATTATAAGGCTGTACCAATGGTTTGCCCTCCTGCGTTAGTGAAAAATACCAGTTCCCGTCCTGGTCGCGACCATGCTGCTGCATAAAGCGTGCGCCGTGCAAAGCCATTTCCAGCCACGACTCTTTCCTTTCCACTTTATCGTACAGCATACTGAAGCACCATACTTCGCGGCCCTGGAGCCACATAAATTTATCGGTATCAAACACATTACCGGTTCTGTCAAGGCAGGTAAAGTATCCTCCGTGCACATCATCTTTTGAATGCTTTTCCCAGAAGGGTATAATGTTGTTCAGCAGTTCGTTTCTATATAATTCCGCGTATTGTTTCATCACTGGTACAGGTTATAACTATTTTTAAAAAATGGCATTATGTTTTTTCTTCCGGCAGGTATTTCCACCAGGTAAATCGGAGTGCCAGCATGCAGGCAAGCCATATCACTACCCAAAAGAAAAAAGTATTGAATTCTTTCAGCACAAAATAAATCGGCATAATGATCATGCTCATTTGCCAGATGATGCCTATTACAACATTGAGAACGTCCCTTTTAAAGTCCTTATTTGGCTGAAAGGCAGGGGTAAGCAATTGTACCTTGCTCCTGACGGGTTTCCAGAATCCCCAGGGCAGAGTGGTGGTATAAAAATGCGTAAGAGAATCCATTTGCTGTCTTCTGGTCGCAAAGCTGGTAAAAACGGCAGCGGCAAGGGAAAGGGCCATATTAAGGGGGAAACTTAATACGATATGACTATGGGTAAGCTGATTCCAGTAAAGTATACTCCATAAAGAAACGGCGATTCCCGTCATCATCCCTGCAAAATAGCCCCAGCCATTCAGCCTCCACCAGATCCACTTCAATACATTCGGCACTACGAAGCCTGCATATAGTCCTCCCGTTATTATATCGAACATTGTACTGATATTACTGATGCCTAGGCCTATTGATAGTCCTACCAGCATGATGAGTGCACAGGATATATAACTCACTCTCACCAGTTTTTTCTGCGTGGCTCCGGGGCGGATATATTTTCTATAAATATCATTCACTATATAAGCGGGGCCGCTGTTCACAAAGGCACTGAAAGTGCTCATGAATGCGGCAAGCAACCCTGCCAGCAGCAGTCCCTTTACACCCACCGGCAGTTGAGACACCACCATCCCGAGAATCGCTTCCAGCCTTGGCAGCCCGCTTTTTATATTGGTAAGATCAGCAATGGTAAAATAATGAACACCAAGCACGAGTACGCTGGCCACCATCAGGTAAAGGGGTATATAAAGTACCAGCATAGTAAAAGCGTTCATCTTAGCGGCTTCGCGGGCACTTTTCGTACTTAATACTCGCTGCATGTCGTAACTGGGTACCGGTCCTGCGAGACTGCTCCAGATGCCCTTAAATGCCATTACACCAAAAACAAAACCAAAATTCCGGAACCCGCTGTCGTCTATTGTTTTATTAATAGCGGGCCATTTGCTGTTCCAGTCCAGGTCTATCCTCGCTTTTAATGCCAGTTGTTTCCAGCCCTGGGGGAAAAACTGATCGATCGTTTCTTTGGATACCATGCTCATGGCCAGGTAGGCCATCAAAATACAACAGGCAACGAGTATAACGTATTGTAATATCTCCGTGGCCACCACGCTGTACATGCCTCCTTTGATGCTGTAAATGGTAGTAAGGAGAATGATGATGGTGGCATATACTTTTTCATTGCCGATTAGCAAACCGTTTATTGTAAATGAAAGATCCCAGGGAAGGATGGTGGTGGCAAACTGCCCGATACCAACAGTCATGTACGCTATAAATGCCACCGCTACCAGTACGGCGAAAATAACGGTAATCAGGTGACTGGCAGAAGCTCCCCTGTCTTTTCCGAACCGGAAATTGATCCATTCCGCCCCTGTCATAACATTACTGCGCCGTAGCCAGACGGCCAGGAAAGACATCATTATCACCTGGTTCCACACCGGCCATGCCCATTGCTGCCAGTAAACATTTACCCCGTAAATAAATACCATACTCACCATCCAGGCGGTACCGCTTACATCAAACATACCTGCACTGTTGCTGAACCCAAGCATCCACCAGTTAATGTTATTGCCTCCCAGGAAATAGGACTTAATGTCTTTACTTGCTTTGCGGGAAATATAAAAGCCAATGGCGACAGTGCAAAACAGGTATAACAATATAATAGCAATGTCCCAGAATTGTAATTCCATATTGACCTTTTTTAGTACAATGTACGTCCCCTCTCGTTACTTTCTTCCTGCTTAAAAAAGATGCAGCGGCAAGCAGTTTACTTCCCCGTATGACAACCGGGTAATAAAAATAATGATAATTTATAAAATTATGTAAATAATTAATAAATAATTTTATGAAGTCTACGATTTCTTCTTACATTTATCCGGCGGTTAATGAATATCTTCATCGTTCATTTAATGATATACCGAGTTGGCACAAACATTCTGGTCTTTTTTAAACACGACGGAGCAGCATTCGAGAACAAAGCAGAACAGCCTGATCAAAAGCATTATAGGATTATTACTGGATGAAGGCGGCAAAACGATACCGGAACTTTGCAGCTTTTCAAAACTGACGGCTCCTACCGGAACCAAGTTTGTAAATGAACTGGTAAAGCAGAAGATACTGGTGGAAGAAGGCAAGCGCGATTCTGCCGGAGGGCGGCGGCCTTCTGTTTATGCCCTCAACCCGAACATGGGTTATGTTATAGGAGTAGAGCTGCTGCTTCACTCCTTCAGGGTAAGTATCGTGAATCTGCACCTGGACGTGGTGTATGAATTTGAAACAGATAATTTCGATATTTCCAATAAAACCAAGGCATACGATTTCCTCGTAAAAACGGTACCGGATATTATAGAGAAACGCGCCATACCCAAGAATAAAATCCTGGGAATAGGTATAGGAATTACAGGGCGGGTAGACAGAAAAAAAGGTATCAGTTATTCTTACCTGAATTTTGATATGCCTTTAGCAGACCTGCTGCATCAGCAATGGAAATACCCGGTGTTTATAGAAAATGATACCCATCTTATGGCACTTGGCGAAAAAAATTTTGGTCATGCCAAGGGAAAGCAGGATGCATTATGTGTCAACCTAGGACGTGGGTTAGGCATCGGTATCATCAGCAATGGATGGATTCATAATGGCCATTCGGGATTTGCCGGGGAGTTTGGCCATATTCATGTGGCGGATAATAACCGTTTATGTGTTTGTGGTAAAAAAGGATGTCTGGAGACGGTTGTTTCGGGTATGGCCCTTGAAGATGCGTTTAATAGTTCCGGGGATAGCAAGACCCGTAAAAAATCGTACAAACAATTATTGCACTTGTGTAATGAAGGCGATAAAACGATCGGAAGAGCGGTTATGGATATGGGAGAACAACTG
>JANNOM010000061.1:0-58688 GCA_031399065.1 Chitinophagaceae bacterium | reverse complement strand
ACATCGGCCTTATAATGATCTATCAAAGAACTGTTGCTGGTAGAAGCCACCCCGATCTTCTTATCACTCACCGTCGCCAGCACATTGCCCAGGTGGTTGCTGAGCTCATATTGCCGCAGTCCGGTCAGGTGCCGGTATACTCTGTGCGCCGTCAGCGGACCTTCCACGCTTTCGCTGCGTTGCTGGATGCCCAGCCGGCTGCTGCCGTATACGTGCTGCTCCGATAAAGTTAGGTCAAAGGCCCCTAATGCCGGGTTACCCGTCGTATCTTTTTTAGCCGTGTACACCCCCATCACGTTGCCGCTCGCGTCCCGCACGTACCAGGTATGCTCCACCTGCGCACTGCCGAACTTCACCACCCGCTTGCCGATCCGGTTACCCGCTGCGTCGTACTGGTAGGTGATCTGTTTGGTGTTGTTGGTGCCCGAGGCCGAGGTCCGGGTGATGGACAGGATCTTGCCATACACGTTCCAGGTGATCGCGCCGGGGGCCATGTTCTCGGAGAGATCGCCTGTCAGGTTACCGGTGGCGTCGTAGCTGTAGTTGTTTACGGGCTGATCTTCGATGTCCTTCAGCCCTTCGATGGCCGGGTTCGCGTTGTCTTTGATGTGCGACAGGCGGTTGGTGCCGGGGTAGTACCGGTAGCTCATGCTGTCCATCGGGGAGGGGTTGCCCGCCGTATGACGCCGGTACTGCCGGATGTTGCCGTTCGGGTCGTAGGCGATCCGCTCCTGGTAGTCCGTGCTGACCGTGGCACCGCTCCAGCTGCCCGCCGTGGCGTTCCATCCCTGCCAGGTGTCCATCTGCGTCAGCCGGTTTAGCCGGTCGTACTTGTAGTTGTACAGCAGTGGGCTCCCGAAGGCACGCAGCTGCACCGCCTGGCTGCTGATATTGCCGTTGTACAGCGGCCGGTAGGTGGCCTGCAGCGGCGTGGCGTTCACCGCCGCAAAGGGTGTTACGCCGGGGCCGATGGCCTTGTAATCGTGGTCGTAGTAGTGCAGGCTCATCCCCAGCACGTCCCGCCCCACGAAGGCGTTCACGCTGTCTGCCACGCCGTCGGTGCCCATGTCCCGCAGCGGCTCGCCCGCCGGACTGTTCAGCCCCTTCAGCCAGCCCTGCAGCGTGTAGGCATAGTCCAGCCCCTGCACCTGCTCGGGGCCCAGCACCGTGCGGGCCAGCGGACCGTGTTTATAATACGCATACCGGGCGTCCTGCTGCCACAGCAGTTTGTCTGCGCTCGTCTCCACGCCCGTCAGCCGGTTCTCCCCATCGTAGCGGTAGCGGTGGTAGAACTGATCGGGCTGATCCGGCTGGTAGGCTACTTCGTTCACCTTGCCGCTGATCAGGTCGTACCGGTACACCAGCTTCTTAAACCGGTTGCTGTTGGTGTTCATGATATTGTGGACTCCACTGAAATCACTGCTGCCGTAATCCTGCACCAGCGTATCCACGTTGCCGTGGATATCATAACTATAGAATGTCGCCTGGTTGTATTGCGCCGGGTTGGCACCTTGGGTGATGCTGGTGTAGGAGACCCGGTTGCGCAGGTGGCCCTGCACCACCGGTGCCACGCCCGGCGCAAAGCCCGGGTACGCCACATCATAGATCGTTTGGGTGATCTGCCGTTTTTCAGCGGCCGAAGCCGATAACCAGCTCTGCAGCGAGGCCGGTGCCCGCGACACCCCGGAGGTCATGGCCGTCGTCCCGGTGTTTTTGATCTCCCCCACTTCACTGATCCGGCCCAGGGCGTCGTACAGCGTATAGCTATACAGCCGGTTCTGTTCCGTAGCACTGGCAGCCTTTTGTTTGGCATTCTGAGAGACCGCCAGCCGACCCAGCCGGTCGTACCAGAAATGGCTCTGGCCCGCATCCGGCGTTTGCTGCGCCACCACCTGGTTAAGGGTATTATAGCGGTACTGCGTCGGCAGCCCGTGGGCAGGAACCAGCGATAGCCGCAGTGCCCGCGCAACGCGCACCGAATCGCTCCAGGCCTCCGACCAGCCGAACTTCTTACTATCCACCCCCGCCGGTGGGACGGTCTTCACCAGATTGCCCGCCTGGTCGTAATAATAAAGCGTATAGTGATACTCGCTATTTGGGCGCTTCACCGTAAAGCGCTCCCGGCCAGCCGTTTGCAGGCATTTGGCCAGGTAGCTGCTGTCGAAGTGGTTGCGCAGCGAATCCCGGTAGAAATTGTACAAATCCGTACCCTTGCTCACGGCGAAGAACGTACTGTCTGAGCAGTTATTAATCTCCGCTAAACGGATCGCAGGGAAGATCGGCTCGGATTTGCCGCAGAGGAGTGGGCCGGTGAGGAGGTTGTAGCAGGTGTCGCAATATGACACACAAAAGTCTAATGAGATGCTGTTAATGAAATAAATGGAATCTATTTGCTTATAGTTATAACCCGTTCCTAATTTTTCATTAAAGAATTCAGTAAAGGCATTTGTAACTTTTAAAGAATCTTTGTCAACAGTAAAGGAATATGAAATTAAGGGATTGTCGACATTTAAGCCTGCACCTTGCAACCTCCAATTTTTTGCTGTTAAAATAGCAACCCCTTGATCGCTGGCCGATGTCCTGCTGAAAGGATTGGGGGGTGCAAATTCTACCCATCCATTGTTCATCAGAGTGCCGGATGCCACCTGGTTGATTACTGAGTCTATTTGAGCTGGCAATAATGGCCCTGCGATACGTAGTACATTCAGATTAGGTAAGGTAAAGTTTAAATCGTTAGTAAACTGTCCCGAAGCCCCACCTATTTTTATGAAAGTAAGTGCTTTGAAATTGCGAAGGTTGGGTAAGAATTCATGAATAGGTCGGCGTGAACTATCTAATACATTATAGAAAAAATTGTTATCCAGCCAAAGCTGCTTTATATTACGATTGTTGGCAAAACTTCCAAACAAATTATTTTTAAAATCGGTAGCAGGGTCTGGTGGCGATCCATTGGCAAAATCAATAATATCGATAGAATTTAGCTGATCGAAGTTTCTTAAGTTGGCCGATGTATTAAAGGTTGAGTCTTGGGTACTGTGAAATGCCCAAGACTTTGTTTCTTGGGGAATAAAGCCACGTAAGTTCTTTAGTTTGGTAAGATTCAGTCCGGATGCATTGACGTTGTCAAACCCGACAGACCCTTTAACATCCGAGTGATACAAAGTGACAGTCTTTATGCCCGAAGTTGCAAAAATATGGATAATAGAAAATTTTCTAACCGTTACTATGTCTTTCGTCGAAACAGTACTGGAACCATATCCTCCGAAAGAAACATCGCGTATAATTGTTGCAGCATTGGACTGATCTGCTGCTACTTTAACCTTACAACCGTCTCCAAAATCTATGTAACATCCAATACCGCTCCTAATTGCATCTATAGTATCTACGGGTGCATCAAACTGGTAATACCGCATACCAATAATCCCGTCACAGGGAGCGGTTTGCCCGGGGTTCAGTACCAGCCGGAACCGGCCGCTGTCCAGGGCAGTTAATTGCCCTACTACCCTATTGGCGGAATCGCTGTTCCATATCTGGGCGAAGGATTGCCTGACCGCTGCATCGGTACTGTCGACCGTATTGCCGATCAGTTGACCATTTACGTTAAATACGCCTTTGGGCCCCTCAGCAGGTGTTTTGTTGCCCGCAAAGGTGCGCATGTCCAGGTTCACAAAACCGGAGGATGGATTTATATATTCTTTTTTATATCCCTCCAGAATCGCTTCCAGGTTAGCAGGTTGTAACGGTTGGCCGATACTGCAGGCATTGACGTGATAGCCGCAGGTGGACAGGTAAATAGAGTCGATCTGATCAAAAGTATAATCAGTATTTTTTTTCTGATTAAAATAGCTGGCAAAGTCCTGTTCACATATATTAGGACAAAGTATTTTTGAATAATTGGACATATTTGTACAACTATTGAACTCTTCATTTATTATTAGTCCTCCATTTTGATCATATATTTTAAGATAGTCAACGAGCGTACTTTCAGCCATAGGCTGAATATACATATGTATTATAGAATCAACAGGCCCATGGTTCATTTCGCCCATATACTGCTCATTATAGTATATTTTACTTTTTGACAAACCCACTTCAATTTTAAGATTTATAAAATCATCGAAACCATAGGGTAGACCGACAGTTATACCTTCTCCTGTAGCAGGACGCGGAGACATAGTAAGCATAGGGGTACTATCAGTGGGATTAGACAGAAAAACATCGATTTGATGACCATTAAATTTGAATGCATATTGAATTCCATATCTTAAATTCCAACCTAAATACGTATGCCCAACTTTAGGAATTTTAAGCCTGGTTTTAATTGTTATATTTGATTGATTGATGCAAACTGATTTAAAGTTATGTATGCACGCATAGAAGTCAGTGTCCCCGCTTTTTAAGGTTCTAGTATGAAAATATCCGTCCCCCTGTACTAATTCTGACAAATTAATTCTATTGGCCAAACTGTGCTGGTCATTGTGACCAAATCTCCATGCGCTAGTATCGCATCCTCCTGCATCCAGGTGCTTGACATTCATGCTATCTCTGAACTGTACAAAAGTTCTATTCAACGAATCACAACTCAGTGTCTCATTCAGGTTGCCACAGGTGGTCAGGTATTCGAGATACTCGAACGCCGTTTTATTAAAACCGGTTTTATAATTAACGTATCGCTCGAAGCTCCGGTTATTCTCATCCTGTTGCGGATCATAATCGTTGCGGGAGGGCAGGTTCGCCGGGAATTCAACCTTGTATTGATTGTACAAACCATTGATCGTATTACAATCCACGCACACATCCTTCACGCCGCACTGCAAGGCCGGCGGCAATGAAATGGGCGCCGCCAGGTATTCGCACCTGATCTGCCCGTTGCACAACTGCCGCAAACTATCCAGCGTTCCATTGCTGATGGTGGTTCCCGCTACCCGCGCCAGGTACCCGGAAAAACTGCCATCGGAGCCGCCGGATGACTGGTATTTTTCGTACCACCCGTTGATGGTGCTGCACTGGCAGGAGTCCGGCTTTCTCCATGTATCCAGGTTGCTATACGCCCGCTGCTGGTCGTAGGACTGAGGGGCGGTTATAAGGTACGCGTTACAGTTAGCGTTATAGTTATCGCTGCGGTAGGCCTTCATCACTTCCTCAAAACTCTTGAACATATACGTGCTGGAGGGCCTTACTGTGCTGGAGCCCAGCACATGGCTGGCATCGCTTCCTTCTTTACATATATTGACAAAAGCTGTTATGATGTTGAGAGAATCGCCGCTGGAATAAGCGCAAGGCTTTAACTGCGCCCACCACTGCTGTGCGTACGCTTTACAATTGTCTGCGTAGAAAGTGGCCGCTACCTGGCCGGCCTTTTGTCCGGCAATCGCAATATCCTTATCGGTAGTCAGATAAGCCAGTCCAGCGCTTTGCAGGTATTCATCCGCATTGCCGAAAGCCGGTTGGTGGTGGGCAGCCAGCAGTGTAGCAGCCGGTACACCCGTGCTTGGATTATTGCAAACCACGTTAAACCCCTGACGGATCAATTCCCGCTTCTTATCCAGGTACATTTGCCGGAAGTTTCTCCAGGCCATGTCCAGATCCCCGGTACACATGCTATTGGTATTAAAAGCGCTGTCTTTACTGCTCCAGCGCACGATGCAGTTACCGGCCGCCTGCGTTTCCCCGCACATCGCCGATACGGTCGATAGCCCCCATAAACTGATGCCGGCGGCGCTGGCTATATTGTTGTTGCGGAACTCCCTAAGGTGCACTTCCAATGAATCTTTGTAAGGCGGCACGTTTAGCAGGGGGTCTCTTTTGCTGGCATTATACGGGTACCTGTCAAACGGCGTAGATTCACTTTGTGTAGGGTTCAGGTAACCGTTGGCCAGCGCCTGCTGGTAGGTATCGGTAGCAGCAAATGCTGCGTCCCATGTATAGCTGGCCTGGATAGCCGGCGATTGCAGTTCATCCAGCTTGCAGGCTTCCGGGTGGTAGCGCAATAACGCCTGCGCCCAGGATGCTTTGAACTTTTGGGAAAAGGCTTCGGGGCTTAATTGATTAGGGTTTACCAGTGTGCCGGTCGCTTCGTCATATACCCTGTCCGGCTCGCCGTTTTCATCCCGGAATATAAGCGGCCGCGTGTATTTGGGGACGGTGTCGACGGGATTGGTTGCATTAAAATCGGTATAAAAGATGGAGTATTTATCGGTAAGACTATCCACATTGGCATACTGCCCGGAGGGCGGCGATACATCGGCCAGCATCGAACGCAGTATATCATCCGCTTCATTATTGGTCTGGCAAAGCACCTGGCAATCCGCTTCAGCCAGCAGGTAGGCTTCCCGGGCCATGCCTGCATAGCGGGCTGTATCGCTGGCATCGATACCGGCGCCCCTCATGAAGCGGCTGCGGAAGCTTTCATAATTGCCCAGGCTGTCCAGGCATTGCTGGCAGGAGGGGACGCAGTTTACCTGTGCCCGCTGTATCTGCTTCTGCTCTTCGATAAAGTCGGCGTATGTTTTACAGGTGTTCTGTAGCAGGAACACACTATCCCGGTAGTAATCCTTCGCATATTGGCTCACCGTCAGTGTCTTGGTGATCTCGTAATTACCTTCCGGTAAATATTTACTGAAGTTGAAATAGGCTTCTATCGGTGCATTACATGTAATGTTCTGCGCACCACCCAGCGAGAAGTTACGCACCAGGGTATCGAAAGTTGCTTTCTGGTTAGCACAGTCATCGGTAATCGTGATCCGCAAATCGTACAGGCAGTCGTAGCATATATTGGCACTATTGCATCCCGCTATCTGCATGCTGTCGCCGGTCAGCGAATACGAAAACGCGTGCATGCCCGCCACCGGCACCAGCAGGCTTTTGACCGAAGTGATGGTTGTTCCGTTAACAATATTGTTCCCGGCATCCGTAAGCTGGCGGGTTACCTGGGTTACATTGCCCGTTTCAGGATCCATGCCGGAGCCGCTGAGAGACACAAAATTTTTAGGCAAGGTAACCGTTTGATCACCCCCTGCATCTATGGCAGGAGGCATGTTATCCATTACTACCTGCAATCCAGAAATCGTTGCCGTATTATTATTGGCAGCATAATCGGTATTAACATAAATCCGGATAGTTCCATTATTGTCTGCCTGTATATTGGCAAATACCGCCCCATTTACTTTGTTATTCTTTGTGTCGAGTGTTACCGGTGTCTGCGGTGTATTGCCTACCACTGTATATCTTGTAATTCCATTGAAATTGGGTAAAAAATAACTTCCGCTCATTTTCAAGGTATAAGGAATACCGGGAGTAAGTCCACTCAATAAGAATTGTGGTTTATTAATATCGAAAGCGGCCGTATTCGCAGTGAGTGTACTGTACTGGAACCACTGGTTCTTCATGACCCCTGTAGGAAAGAAAGTGGTATTATCAGCGCCAAGACCATCTCCGGCACTTTCCCCGTTATAAGGCGACCAGTTAGCAGGACTCACCGAACTGATGGCTATACCTGAACTTTCGTCTACTGCGCTAAGTACGGATAGGTTGGGCTGGCCTGATAAATTGGTCCATCCAGGTACGGAAACAGGTGCTTTTGAAAAATTAAAACCAATAACGTACTTGTCAATAACTGCAGGATAAACGATAACATTTACGTCACTGGTTGTAACGGAGCCTTCGCCATTCATGGCCGTTAACCTGAATGTATATGTTCCCTCCTCTAAACCCTGAACCGTAGTGATGGCGGTAAAGGGCGAGACGATAATGGCCGCATTACCCTCCACCTTGGTCCATCCACCGCCGGTAATGATACTTTGAGGATCGGCAGCGCTTCCTTTTAATTGCACTGAATTAAAAGGAAGTTTGGTTACCTGGTCAGAACCGGCGCTTACATTCAGGAACGGGCTGTTTTCAATCACCTGTAAGCCTGATATTATGGCCACCTCATTAGAGGTAATAGTAGAAAGGGTATTAATGAATATTTTTATTGTACCGGCTTCGTCAGGTATAACATCTGAAAAAACAGCTCCGGTTGCCTGGTTATCTCTGGTTGCAATAGTTACCGGTGCTGAAGAACGACTGCCCTGAACAGTATAAACAGTATTGGAGGTAAAGAAATCAGCCAGACTTCCCGTCATCTTAAGCGTATAGGGGACAGCCGGATTAAGCCCGCTTACTACAAGCTGCGGTTTAGACGACTGGTATTTTGAATACAGTCCATCGTGTTGAAACCATATATTACTCATAACAACGGCAGGAAAATAAGTACCATTTGCCTCGCCGTAATTATCGATAGCGGATTGTCCCTCATAAGAAGACCAATTACCGGCTACAGAGCTAACAGTAATACCGGTAGTAATATCGGTGGCGGAAACAACGCCCGCATGCGGAGCGCCATGCAGGTTGTTCCATCCTGCAACAGCAATAGCGGCTGAAGTAAAATTAAACCGGGCGACCGGTGTGGTGGAAGGTGATGGATAAACGTTTACCTTCACATCGCTGGTGGCAAGTGCCCCGGTATTATCCGTTACGGTTAATCTGAACACGTAAGTGCCTTGCACAAGGCCGGTAACCGTTGTACTGGCATTTGAAGGACTGGTGATGACCCCGGCCCCTCCTGTTATTTTCGACCATGAATAACTGGTAATGGTGCCACCTTCGTCTGTTGCAGTGCCGGTTAAGCTTACTGAACTCACCGGTAAGGTGACAGATTGTTCAGCACCGGCATTGGCGTCTGGCGCCCCGGGTGTGGTATTAACAGTTATAGTAACATCCTGGAACTGAAACCCGCCCAGTTGATCTTTAACAGTAAGCCGGAAAATATAAACCCCTTTCTCCAGCCCCGTTACCGTCGTACTGGCACTGTTAGGAAAAGATATGGTTGCCGGGCCACCCGATATTTTCGTCCAGGCATAACTGGTAACGCCATCCGGGTCCATTTTAGTAGCCGGTATACCGGCCAGGGCCGTGGCGATGGTACGCCCATGCATATCTACATAGCTGATGCTGTACTGGCCGTTGGCATCCCGCACCATATTTTTAAAATAGTGAGAGCGGTCGCCCACTTCTGTACCAAACAGCGCATCCAGCTCTTCCTGGTCGGGTGAGCCGTAATAATATTGGGTCTCGTGGCCGCTGCCCAGTTGATGGGTGGGCCCCACTCCGCCCTGGCGGCTGATACGGCCGGTATTGTCCTGGGTGTATTGCACTTCGGTAAACGGGTAACCTTGCGCGTCCGGGATAAACCGGTGTATGCCGATATTGTTATCCGGGTTCTGCGGGGAATAGTACCGCGCCGCGCCGCTGTCTACGCTCATAGGCTTAGCGGATGCGTTGCAGTAAAAAGAATCTTCTTCCAGCAGATCGAAATCGTCCTTATCGAACGCGGTATTACCGGCAACCGTATTGAAATTGCGGGAATAGCCGATCAGATTGCTTAAAGTAGGCGCAGGCATTACCTGTATCACCGGGCGGCCCTGGTAATCGTAGATGCTTTCTCCCACCACGGTGGTTTGGGTAGAATTATCTTTGGTAACCGTTTGACGGCTGCGTAGGCTGCCGTCGTAGTACTGCATCACCGATTTGCGTTTGCCTTCTTCGGCAAAGCTGGTGGTGGCCTGCCAGTTGAGCGAGCGTTCATGCCCTTTAAAGACAAACCTGCCGAGGCCCGCAGGCAGATAGTTGGAACTCCAGTTGGCTTCCGTACGGCCTCCGTCTGCCTGGTACTGCAACGGCCGCACCCGCACGAAAAGGATTCCTGAATTGTCGTACAGCAGGGGTATTTTATAGGAAGTACCGGTAATGCTTACACGGCTTGCATTGTTTTCAAAAAGAAGCGATGGATTGGGGGAAGAAGGATTGCCGTAACGACCCGCTTCCAGCGCCGTACTGTCAATATACGTCCATTCCAGGTCATATTCATCGGCAGCCGCTACATTGCCCCAGCTTACCGCTATTTCATCTTCCCGGGTGTTGGCAGGCAAACCTGCCATTGATAGTGCCTGTATGGCATTATTCTCGCAACTAAAATTAAACACAGGAAAAGGTTGCAATTCATTCTCCAGCAAAAGCGCCTTCCACACATCCCAGCTTGCACCGGTTATTACATCCAGTATGTCTACTTTTACCCGGTAGGCGCCGGTAAAAACATAACTGCTTTCGTTAGTATAGGCAGAATCAGTATTATAATTAATTGTAAGTGCCGTATCGAGCGAACTGACACCACTGGGAAACGTAGAAGTAATCCGTATACGCACGGTAGCCGAAAACGCCGACTGCAGGAACCAGGGAGTACCGCCATTGATTTTCAGTGTTATTTTGTTCTTTACCGGATACGGCGTTACCAGCATGCCCGCATAAGCCGCGTCGAAGTAAAACGGATCGGACACCGTCCTGGAGGAATCCTTTTTCAACTGGTTGAGGTTGCCATCGAATACCATTTTAACTGGCTGTCCCTCGCCGGCCAACGCACGGTGTGTGCAGCAGAAGGTAAGTAGCAGGATTAGTATGACAAAGAAGGGGTTGATTACTTTCATGATCTACAGGTTATAATTGGGGCGTTCCTAAAAATATTTTATACTCATTATAAGGTGCTATGGCAACGTAGTCTTCTCCTTCCCGTTTAAAATAACGGCTCCTGTCGAAAAGCACCGGATCTAGCGCTGTTTTGCGGTATTGTTTATAAAATACGTCCACGCATACATAGCTGTCATTGCCGCTTACCCGGTCCCGGACGGAGGCATCGTACAACTGACTACTTTTTACAACATTTCTCACCATATCAATAAAGCCTGTCTTTTTATTGATATGATACTCTACTCTTTTAGAATTGCCACCGGGCGGCAGTTCCAGGGACACAACCGTTTCCGTTTTCGATTCGTTCAGTTGACATGTGATCTCCTTATTGTTTAAAAGAATACTATCCATCAGAGCAACAGGATTGCCGTACCGGCTTGCCGAATCTGCCTGCGTGAGGTACATTATTTTATCCTCTTTAAACAATAAGATGGTGTACCCGCCGCTGCTGATCGATTCGGTACTATCGATCGAATACCAGCAATCATTACCCTGCACTTTCAAACTCCCCTTCAAAGAATCCAGGTAACTACCGGGCGTTGTTTCAGCACTATAATAGTAATGCATATCGAAGCTGAGGCTGGGTATTGATTTATAGTGATCTGACACTTTGCGTATCTGCTGCATAACGGCGTCTTTAGATGCCTGCTGTGCATAAAGATGCTGGTGGCATAAAAGCATCGCAATAAAAGAGAATAATATCCGGGTCATGTTTTTCAATTACTGTTTTATTAATGCGCTCCTGGTTTCTTTAATGGTTTTGATACCCCGCTGGGTTTCTTTCTTGACCCTTATGAGTGTACCATCGTCATCATATTCATAAAAACTGGCATAATTATTTTCATCCAGTTCTGCCATTAATCTGAGGTCGGCTGGATTATACACGAAGGACTTCATATTGGCATTAAAGGGGTGGATTCGTATATCGTCGAAATAAACGGTAGTTGCCCCTACAGGTTCGAGGCTTATTGAAACGGAAGAAGCTGTATCCGCAATGTCGAACACCGCTTCGTACCGCTGCCATCCTTCTATAATGGACCCAGAGGGAGAAAATACCTGCCGATTGGAGCCACCGGTGAAAACGCTTATATGATTATTAGTATAAGATACGCAACTACAACTCTGCTCTTCTTTCACCCAGGCACTAATTACCATTCGCGTGCCTCTGAGGGGAGAGAACGACGGCAGCAATACAGAAGGGCCCGCTTTAATTTTTGACAGTCCGTTAGTAACACAGGTATCCGTTTTAGTGGTAAACGTTAAAGAGGGTGCTACAGAATCTTCTGCATTGGTTACCGTACGGAAGGAAAGTGCTGCCTGTTCGCCGGAGCCATTAAGCCGGAGGCTCGCTTTGCCGGTATGTTTATAAGTAGTACTGATCCTGTTGCGGAAGCTGCCGAAATCGATATGCCTGCCTGCAGCGCAGGCCGTGTCGCAGTTTTGGGTACTGAAATTGTAGTCTTCAAACCCCTCGAAGGCGGATTCGCGGTAGCGGCCGTTTTGGATGACGGCGGTAGGCATGGTTTCTCCATACCCGTAAAGGCCGGAGTTGTACCTGCCGAGCGGGTCTTTGTTTTCAAGCTCCATCCCCTTTTTGTTAAACAGGGTGGATACGCTGGTCCATACCCATTTGGTGGTATCACGTCGAATGGTCAGCCTGTTATTATTGAATTGCCAGAAAGGAACGAATTCATCGAATGTGCCATCGATTCTGATGTTACCGGAAGCGGCAGTATTTGCCCTGTCCCCGTAATAGGTATATACTGAATCAGCACGGAATTTACCGAGTAGGCCATAGGAATATGGATTGACGACTGTATCTGTTATGGAGCTATAGCAAAAAGACGAGAGAATTGTATCACATGATGAGCCGGATAGAACATTTACAGTTCCAAATAATTGCGAAATAGGTATCATACCGGTAGGATATGTATTGATCGGATTAAGTGATACATAGTCGTTATACAGTAGTGTGGAATTGTTGTAATAGCGTATTTCTATCGAATCATACCTGTTACCCAGCTTATTGATACTATATGCGGAACTAATGGGTATGATAGGTCCTGGGTTATTTTCAGATATGCCCATATCGCAGGAATTACGTATAATCCGAAATCCTGTAATTAATCCATTAGTTTCCAAGGGAACATTAAATGTAAAACATGTATCAGTAGACTTACCATATACTAATTCCAAAGAGCCACCAGGTACACAATTTTTAAAAGTCATATAACTTTGTGATGACAACTCCAAATCATCGTAAGAAGTTATACTTATCAAAGCATTGCCCAATCGAAATCGGTAATATTCTACTCCTGTATTAACACCAGGCAGATTGTATACCCAAGTACTATTTACAAATGAAGAATCTCTTTGATAATGAAAAAACAAATTATTTCCGTTATTACTCAGTGCCCTACAATTATTAATATCAATCTGAAAACCGTTAGCATTAGCATTTGCCACCAGTTGCGAAACGGTAATAGCGTTAGTTGCAACTCTAAGTTCATCCACTCTTCCGGCATCACTGAATAAATACATGATAAGTGGTCTTAAGCAGCACGTTTCGCAGGACACTATTTCCACCGGGGCACTCTTCTTACTATCTGCCGTTTTCCATACCTGGTTGAAATGCGCAACGGAGGCATTCAGTACTTTAGAGGCAGTATTGAGCGATAGTTCATATTTCTGAAGCCCTGAATTGTAGACCAGTGGATTGCTCAAGGTAGTTACCGAACCAATGGATGCCATCATATTTTTCCGGCCGGATTTTATGATCTTCAACGAAACATCAAATCCGTTATAAGGCTTTCCATTCTTATCAATGAAATATATGGCTTTAGTTCCACCTTTTAAGATACTCGTATCGATGGCCCAGATTTTAGTAAAAGAAGGAAACGTTGAGAATGGAATGCGGCAAACGGCTGCATTGCTTGTTTTCTGCTTACCAGCTACCAGTATTTCATCTCCGCTGGCAAAATAGACGCTGTCCGCAACCGGCAGACCTTGTATAATTTTTCCATCCCTAATATCTATGTGGTCGACTGTAAGGTCAATATTCTTATATGCCATGCCCATACCATCGTATGCCCAATGAGCGGGATAATTAAAATTATATACCGGGTCGTTAAATTCGTTCTGTGTTCTTGTTAATATAGCATCTCCCGTTTCACTGTCATACATCAGGTCTTTAGTGGAAATTTTGCTTCCTTTGTCGATCTGTATCACACTGTCTAATATGCCGAACCGGTTCACCACTTTCATCACGGCAACGGAGCGGTAAAGGTTTTCTTCCCGCTGGGCAAGGTTAAGCAATGAGGGTATGGCCCAAATGGGAGGAAATCCGCTCGTGAATACGTCTACGTTAACATTCAGGTTGTACCCGTTGGTGAGCGACAACTGCTCGCGCATGTCCACCATCAGTTCCACATCTTTGCCGATAATGGCGGCAGTGTCTATCGTTCCGTCGGGGCGCATCACTATCCCTTCGTTGGAGAGTACCGGCGATACCAGGCGGCTTTGGGTTTTATAGATATTCTCAGTGTATTTTATAGGGTGTACAAAATCCGTTTCGGCATAAGATGCCTGGGAGCGCATTTTGCCATGCATATCATTTAGTTCTACCTTGAAGCCCTGGGATAAAGAGATATAGTTGCGTGCATTGATCTTTAGAAAATTGGCTAACCCGGGCCTGAAACGTTTGCGCGCATCTCCGTCCAGCAAAGTCCTTTCCGTTATTGTCGGGAAATCGTAAGCGGTATAAAACCTCGTTTCTTCCAAACCGTTGGCAGACTTCTTTTTCCGGTAGTTGATCGTTCTTACCCGTACTTTGCTATAGCCTATGCCCGGGGAAGGGAATAATGATTCTCCCAGCGGCTCTTCGGAATAAGCCAGGGCTACCGGCGCCAGTGGCGCGATTTTCTCTACGTACTCGATGGGTACCCTTAACGGGTTTTCGTCCCCTCCTATACCGGGTTCGTAACTAGCTACCCCACTGCTGATGTTTACCGGAGTTCCGTTTACTTCTATAGAGGTTGTATAATAGTATTCCTGGCCGTACATAGCGGCTTTTTGGTTGGTCATCTTATTCCAGTTATCGTAAATCTTAATCCTTTTTACGCGATGTCCCCCGCCATATTTTTTATATAAAGGATTATTGAGCCGGATAAATGTACGGTTAAGATCCACTTCGCTACCCCAGTTTCGCTGGCGGGCCTTCCGGTCGAAAGAAGAAAAAGCCCCGATTACTTCCAAGCTCATAGAAGCCAGTACGGTAACCGCTTCTCCCAGGTCTATATCATCCCCAATTTCCGAACCCGGAAATGCTTTGGAGGGAAGGTTTAAGCGAAGAAACTGTATAGCCGATTTAGCGAGCGGACTATAACTACCATCCTCATCGCCTTTCAGGGAAATGCCTGCTATCCTGATCCAAAGGGTATTGGCATTCACCACGCCAAATGCATTGCTGTTAGCCATATCGGCATAGCAGGATACATATTCGCTGCCGCTGCTATACTGATCGGAGGGCATTTTAACAAAAAGTTTAAAGTACAATTTATTGATATCTGCCAGGTATTTATAGTAGGCATCGCCTTTACTTGTTACACTCACAGGCAGGGTTACATATACATACAGGTTCTCGTCATCGCGCGTATATAATTTATTAAGGGAGGAAGTGGGCATGATGGTATCGCTTCCAAAGCCGGCGAGTTTAAATAACTGCATAGCTCTTTTGTTTTGCACATAAGCATAATCATCGCTTTCAAAATCGACCTTAATAGAGCCGCCGGAAGGAAGGTTGATGGAATCAAGCGACCAGGCCGAAGCGTTCCTGGCGGCCAGTAAACTATCCTGTAAAGCGTAAGGAAATTCCGCATTGTCCACTACATTGCCCGGAACCGATCCCGGATTCTGGTAGGCATCTTTATAAGATCCCCATCGGTCGTTTGACTGTATATTATATTTCGGGTTGGTGGGGCTGTAATTAAAGATATATGGATTTTGTTTGCCTTTATTATTACCGTTATAGGTAAACCATAAACTATCCAGGGTGAGTTTACCTGAATTGGCATCTCCGTTGATGCCTTTACAAAGCCGGTAACTATACCGGAAATGCACCGTTTTTATTGGCCTGGCGTTAACACCCCGGGTATTGAAATCTGCTTTATTATAAAGGTTTATTTCTTTTAACCGTCTTGCACCCGAACTTTGTTTCTGGCCTTCCTCGGTAATAGATCGAAGGTCGGTACGTTCGCCGTTATCCAGTACGAATGTGGCCACCATCGTTTTGGAAATAACGGAGTGCAGGAACCAAAGCTCTTTTTCGCCATAGATATAACTTCCCTTGTCGTCTCTTCTTTCCGTTTTTAAAGATTCATTATAACTGATGCTATCCTGCACATAAGGAGCCCGCCATTTAAAAGGATTGGTAACTCCGTATATCTTGGAATAATTGAAGCGGATGCCATCCCCCAGGTCGTCGTCCGTAATGCCATTGCCGGTTAGGTCCACATAATCGGGTGATATAATGCCGGTAAGTAAAAAAGAATGGGCATAAGCAGGTAATTGCTGCTTGTTGTAATAATTATCCTGGCCATTTTTGTTGCCTGTTTTGTTGTCGTCGGCACTATATTTTGCAAGACCGGTGAATTTGTTCGCAGAGCCAGGATTCACCGCATAAGTCACTTCCTTTTGCGTAAGATTGTAAACCGGTATTCCGTACATATACCGGCGGCCATCGTTATTTAAAACGGTCATCTCTGAAATATGATTGGGCTTTCGGAAAGCATTAAGTCTTTTTTCTTTTTTAAGATAGTTGCCGATATCGAATATGTCTACCGTGGAAGGGGGATACAAATAAGCATTGGCTATCTTAACGAGCTGGTTATTACTTTGCTGGGGAGTGGACCAACGCAGCTTCACGGAAGCGTCGCGATCTCTTTCATAGTATTCGAGTTTAAATGTGTAAAATTCACCTTCTATAAGGTTCACCCGGAAAGTATCGGGAGGTATATTGGCCGTTTTAGGGCGCCACTGGTTCACAAACAAAGAATCGTTTAACCAAAGGCGTGTGCCGTCATCACTGTTAAGGGCAAAGAGGTAAGAACCGGTAGCAGGGGCTTTAATTCTTCCCGTCCAGCGTACGGAAAAATTGTCCTCAGGAAAACCGGTATAACTTTCGAAGCTGCCGGGGTTTTCCCTGCTCCAATCAAAAATAAGAGTAGTGTCCTGCCGGGTGCGTCGTGTTCCTTTAAAATCAGGCTTCTCGAAATATTCACAGAGAAGCCCCGTACCTACGGCACTTGGTATTTCCAACGCATCTTCTCCGCAATCGCTGAAATTGAATATATTGGGTGTATAGTTTTCTATATATTTGGATAGGCCAGCTATAGATGCTTCCCTTGCATTTAAATAAGAAATTACCTGCGATCGCTTATCCCGTTCCTTCCGGATTACATCTGCGGGTTTAAGAAGTATGCTGCCCGTCTTTCGTCTCTTTTTGTAACGCGAAAGAGAGCGGGTGGCCAGGATGGAAGGGCTGCTGGGAGAAGCCTGGTAAAGATCGATCGACACCAGGTCATCTCCGCCTATCGCTTCATAAAATTGTTTGGAATTGACGGACTTCTCGCTTGGGTTTCTAAAGTAAGCCGCTTCAAAACTCCCCGAATCTTTTCTAAAGTCAATTACATCTTTCAGTGTGTTATTACTTAACCAGGGGCCGTTTTGGGTGTACGACCTGGTAACGTTAAGGTCGGTACCTCCGTGCACCAGGTTACCCGCGCCAAAGTCCGCGCTTAATCTTCCGGAAAGATCTTTGGTGCGTATAAAATGATCGTGAATAAAGCCAATATCCCCCCTGTATCCCCGGAACATGCCTCCCGTTCCTTCCCCGGTAATGGAAAACACATCGTAGGTGTAGATCGGCACGGCTATATGTGGAGTGGGAGGTTTTTCTCTGTAGACCAATTCTTTCTCGCGATTAAAATCCAGTACTGAGCTCCTGTTTTTAGCTCCTTCCTGGTAATGCAGGTACCCATAAGCAGGAAGGGTCATCAGTGTATCCTTTTCAGCTATTTTTTGCTTAGAAACATACCCGCTTATAAACAGGCTGGGGTGCAGTGCCACAATAGCGCCTCCTGGTTTTGCCGTAAACGTAAACTGCGATGATGTAAAAGGCATCCGGATGGTGGGGACATAAGAAGGGGAAGCAAATGATATGGATGATGAAAAAGAGCTGCTCTTTCTCATATTTTTATCAGAGGTATTATATTCCTGCATTCCCAGTCCCAATTGCAGCGACCGGATACCTGTTCTTGAATTATAGGGAAGGCTGGCGCTAACGCTTGTAGCAATGGGAGAACCGTCGGCAGATTCTCCGGTTATCATTTTTATAGAAAACGAAGGCGCTAGCGTGAGTCCTTCCTGCGAATTATTGGTAATAGAAAGCCCACTCGTCAGTTCTCCGCCGGCTCCTATTCCTGCAATGATGCTGGCGTTTAATCCGTTTTCAATCCCCCATCCTTTATAATTATTATGAAACACACCTAAGTTTGCCCCAACTGTCAACGGAAGCCCCACTAACTCTACATCCCCACCTACTGAAACTCCTACTGTTTTATTTTCCTTTATACTTGAAATCTTCTTAATCGAGTCCTGGCCATTAAAATCATCCGGAAGTCCCCGCATGTTCCGGTTGATAGTGCCCGGGTTTATGTTCCATCCGGTGCCCACCCAGCTAGCTTCCTGGTCCATCGTAATGCCGCTTCTGTAAGAGAGGTTTACCGGATAGCCGCCAACGTCCAGCAAGGGTATATTATAAGCAAAATCTCCGCTGAAAAGATCCACCATATTACCGCTATTTACCGAACTGAACGCCTGCATTTCAGGCTGTCCCGGGCCGCCTGTCTCCCCTTCTTCCGCTGCTGTATTACCGGTCAATTCGTAGCTGGGTGCAGCAGCCGGAGTTATAAACTTCTTTTCAGGAAAAAAAACCGGGGTACTTCCAGGTAGTAGCCGCTTGCCGGTAACAGCCGGAATTGTTTTTACAGCAGGGTATACGGTTCTTACTTCCTCCGCCTTCACACACAGCGGCACCGCCAGTTCCGTATACATGATCATTACAAAGAACCAGGCCAGGGGTTGGGGCTTTTGGGATAAAGCTTGTAGCATTCTTCTATTGTTTAGGTTGGGTGGTTGTTAGTTATTCAGGTTTGCGGTATTCGAACTTTAAGTACCATCGTTCCCGCCGGGCGTTTTTCAGTTCCAGCAGGTATATATGTTTTTCGCGCATGGCACCGTTGTCGCGCAGGTCAAGCTGCAACAGATTCTGCCCGAAATGTATTTTGAGATAGCCGGTATCCAGCGGTATGTTCTTTCTTACGGCGGCGGTGATATCGGTAAGTGTCAACTGGATGCTGCTGTCGTTGATCTCGTTGACGTATTCGAACCGTACGATGCCCGGGAACAGGCCCATTGCACCGTCTTCTTCCCTTTTTACTTTAAGGTAAGGACCTGCATAAGGTGTAGCTACTGGTTCCTTTACAGCGCAGTTGAGACGGAAAGCGGATATATCGCTGACGGCCACGGGAGCCATATTGCTTTTAGCTATTACCCACCAGGCGTATTGCTTGGAAGTGTCCAGGGCCGGTGCCGACAAGGGATACTGAAAGCTGGTATAAGTGATGTTTTGCTGGGTATAAAGCGGGATGTTCTGCTGTATGGCGTCTGCACCCGTTTGCATGCCCTGTATTTCCACGAGCGACCAGTCATACACCAGGTTGTTAAAAAGCGGCGCGGGCGAAGGAGGCAGCCAGGTGAATAAAGGCCTTGCAAGCTCAACGCATTCGCTGTCGGAAGGCATTACCAATTGCGGGGGACTAAGTGGTTCTATTTCCACGGTCTCACATTCTTCCGAAAGTTTTTCTATGGCATCGCCGTTCATGCGAGATATTACGTAGCACACATTAAACGCACCTGCGGGAAGAAATCCATCCTGACCTGCATCTACATTATAACCACTGCCCCCGGTATTGTATACAACAGGCACCACGTCCTTTTGCTGCACCATCTTTACGCCCCTTTCTACCGGAAAAAAACGGCTGACTCCTGTCAATACTCTTTGTCCGCTGGATGCGTCGGACATGATCATTTCTACCTGCACCATCGTTTGAGTGGGAAAGGTATTTACCAGGGAAAGGTTCCATAACTGGTTCTTGACCGTTAGTCCGGCCGGAGGCAGTTGTATGTTCAATACCAGCTGGCTTTGGGCCAGCCAGGTGCCGCAGAGCAGCATCGCGGTCAGTAGTGGTTTCATGGTGTGTGTTTTATCGGGCATAGTAGGTTATTATCGGAAGCTGAAATTTTTAGTGAACTGGATATTGGCTATATCGTTTCTTATCAGCCCGGCCACATAGCCGGGAAGAAAACTTTTTTCGTAACTGAGGTACAGTACATCCTGCCTGCCGATACGGATACTGGCATTCAGGTAGCCGCCCATTTTGGTGCCTGCATTTTTCAGGTTATTTATTTTTGCTCCCCCACCCAGCGTGCCTCTTTTGCCGATGTTTACCTGGATACTTTCGTCCATCACATTCAACTGATAGGTTCCGTTACCGGTATGCGATACGGAGAGTCCAGCCGTAAAAAGCCGGAAGAAAAGACTTTGGGAAAAGAAGATACTGGTAGCATCGTAGTACAGAAATCCGGGGTCTGAGTTACGGTTAAAGAATTTGTTGTAAATCACCGTGGAAGCCAGCGGCATTTGCGCCAGTTTGTAGGTATGGTAAATATTCAGGTTAAGCGTCTGGAAACGACTTTCGATCAATTGATCGTTCAGGCGGGTGAGTTGGGACATGGGAAGGTATCCTGCCGACACTACCGGCCATTTTTTCACTTTAACGGTAGCTGACAGTGATTTAAAGACCGTGCTGCTGCTATAGTTCTGCACCAGGTAAGGGTTGGAGAATTCGTTATTCTTCAGAGCCGCTACCAACTTGATTTTTCGTTTCAGAAAATACTGCTCTCCCCGTACGTTCCACGACCGCAGCGCCGCATTGGTCTGAAAGCTACTGAACGACTGGAAATTGGCCCCCGTATATTTATACATACCTTCCAGCCGGGTACCGGTGGCAGGGAAATAACTGTGTATCTTCAGAGACATTCCCTTACTCACTTTGTCGGTCAGGCGAAACGGCTTGTCCTTTTCCGGCGGAAGCACCCGGTAATCCGGCGCGATGGACTGGGCCAGTTCACCCGTTGCATAAACATATTTATTTAAACGCAGCCGGCCTTCGAGGCTGATGCCCGTAACGTCTATGGAACTAAGACTATTATTGCCCCCTGTACCGCTGGCAAACAGCTGCTTTTTACCTCGGAAAGCGGATAGTATTATATGGTCCTTTTCGATATTGCCTATTCCCGCCCTTACCATATAAAGATATTGCGGTGTACGCACGGTGCCGCGCAGGGCAAAATCCCGGAACCGGTAATCCACCACTCCGGCAGTGAGGGCCAGGTAATACCAGGAATTGTATTCGAAGTTGACGCCTTTTATACTGATATTACGAGCCGTCAGCTCGCTGTGGTTAACCGGCACCCTGCCTGCATTAAAGTTACGTATGCCCATCAGCCACTCATATTTGGGCGGTAGTTCGACACCCGGGGCATCCAGTTTACCCAATTCGTTTTTAAGCTTTCCTATGGCATCGGCACCTGACCAGTCGGCATTTATAAGTTGCCGGTATTTTTGAATCCTGGTTATATTTTTATCATAGAGTCCTTTTAATGAATCGACCTGTTGTTTCCTTGCTTCATACTTAACCTGTGTTTCTTTATACAACCCGATAAATGCTGCTGCTTTTTTCCTCAGCGAGTCGGCCCGTTTCTCATTGATGCTGTCAGGAAGTGATACATCGTAGGAGATGCGCGGGACGTTGAGTGTCTCGTTGGCCTCTATCAACTGTTGCATCGTGAACGGATTGCGCAGCCATTTATCCATATCCAGCAGGTCTGTCTCCCTGACGCGATATAGTTTTTCGAGCAGTGAATCTTCGATCCGTGGAGCGAGTGCCAGCAGGTGTTTTTTCACAAGTGCCTGTACCTGGCTGCGGAATGCGTTCCGGTTAAAAGACACCTGAACATCGGTAATATCGCGGAATACCTGCGAATTGCTTTGACGACTCCAGTAAACGATATTCAATGGAATGATACCGGCTACCGTTACTCCCAGGGAGCCGGAGATATTATGCTGAGAGATATTTTTTTCCGCAAAAGGAGTATCTACATTCGTGCGGTGGTTGAACAGGTAAGTGGTATAACCACCAGTCAAACGCACCCACTTGTCTGGTTTGGACAGTTTGATACGGGCCGATGGCTGTTGCCATTTGATTTTCAAGCGACTACTGTCTGCGGTATTTTTAAGTTGGAGAAATGTTGTTTTAATATGGGGCAGAATGCTGTCCTGCCCAAAGGTGATTTGGTTTACCCCTGTTATTACCAATAGCAACAGGGCACGTAATGACGCATATGGAAAAGGTATTTCCAGGGAGTTAAGGGTTTTGGGTTCAATAAATAATAAGGGTTGGATATTGGACTAAAGTAAATACTTATATTTTACATCTTGCGTTAATTAATTGTTACCGTGTTGCGGTATTAAAAGCTCAAACTATTTTTTCCATTAAAATAATTGAACCAATATATGCCCTCATTTATAAAGCGACTGATCGCAAAACCCATCTGCGTAAACCATCCTGAACACTAAAAAACAATTTCCCGGATACACCGTATTTCCAATAGCCGCACCTCTCATAATTTTAACCCTTATGCAGAAATTATTGTTCAAAAGCTCCTCTGTCCCCGCCTGAACCTTTTGGCCGGGCATTGGCTTTTATATCTTTGAGCTGGGTCAGTTCACTGCTACCGGAATTAATGGCAGGACTTCCTTTCGCAAGGCGAAAATCTCCCTTTGTCGGGTCAGATTCTATTTTAAGAAACATTGGATCTGCAACAATATCATTTGCGCCTTTAAAAACTTTTTGGTCTGTGGGGTAAAGATTGTAATCCCATTTTATATTGGTATTCCGGTTATTGGAAGTCACTTTGCCGCCAGGACGGGGTACGATGATATTATTCAGGATTACCACATCTTCGGACGCGTTGGGAAACAGTTCCTGGTAACCTACCACGCTGCCGTTAAAATAGGTTGTATTGTTGATGATGTCAACATATTTGGTACGGAACACATGGATGCCGGAGCCGCCGTTGTAAGTGCTTACGTTATTGGCAATAAGGGCACGTCCTTTCCATTCGGGGCGTTTAGGTCTGGCGTTTACAGTGGCTGCGGCAGCAGTTTGGGTAAGAGCAGGTTTTACCACAGAATCGGCATTTGGGTTGGTAGCACCGCCCCTGGCCAGGTCGGTAACATCCAGCAATATTCCGTTACCATCGCTCAGTTTACCCGTTCTCTCCCAGGGAACAAGGCTTTTGTTGTTCCATACAAAATTGCGCTGTATTATTATATGGTAACCGGGAGCATCATCGAATGCCCAATTATTAAGTGTGGTAATTCCCGATCCTGCATATCGCATATACCAGGCATTGTTAAAAACCTTGCAATCTTCTACAGTGATGTAGTCTGTTTCTATGAGCGCAATTCCGCCACCGCCACATTTGCCAATTACACAGTTTCTAATGATAACATGGTGAGGCTTTTCTTCCGGCTTTTTCCGGCGGCCCTCTACAAAAATACCGTTGGTATTGTAAACCGGAGTAGCCCGTTCTTTTTTAGCATCAGCAAGTGCATCCAGTAATGTAAGAGAATCATTGGCACCTATTACACTAAGCCCCTCAAAAACATGATACGAACCGGTAACTAAAATGCCAGACCAACCCCTCGGGCGAATTTCCGGCCGCGTACCAGGATAGGCTTTCCAGGTAATCCACGCATCGGGCCTGCCGGAGGCCTCAACTAACAGCACAGCACTCCCGTTGCCCGTACCCGAGTCTGTATATACCCCGTTACCGATCAATACCTGATCTCCCGGCTTTACTAATCCTGCTGCTTTTTGCAGGGTTCGAAAAGCGGTTTTGGGTGACTTACCATCGCCTGAATCATCACCGGAACCGGAAACATGCCACACCTGTGCCGAAAGGAACAAATGGCTTGAAAACAGGAACATGATGATTAAAATTTTACGCTTCATAATTTTATTTATTTAAAAAGGTACCATAATATTAAGACAGACAGGTTCCACTAATCGCAAATCAGAACAACTGTCATTCAATTTTCATGATCAAATATAGTTTTAATGAAACAATTAAAAGCAGAATTGGTATCATTAAAAAGTCAATTCATGAGCATTCAAAAAAGTTCCGTCACTTTTTTAACTTAATTCCTGACAACCCTGAGTACCAGGGCGTCATTTGCTTTGATGCTATAGCTATTATCTGATGGAACAATGCCATACAAACTACCTGATACTTTCCAGCCTTCCTTCACAATCACATTAGTTGCCACATCCTCCGTGTTATAATTGATTAGTATTACTACTTTTTCTTTATCGTTTATACTATGTTCCGTAGTACCAACATATATATTTGGCTGAGATAATATCCTATCCATTATTAATGGCTTCGCGATTTCTCTGTAAATATTCGCAAATAATGGTTGCCCTTTATCTAAAGAACCCGTACTGGTAGTAGTATTCATCTCCAAAGGAAACGTGAGGAGGTAGATGATTCCTTTGCCATAAGTTGTTTTTATTAATACCGGATTGCCGTCTTCTTCTTTAGCCAAAACGGTTGCCTTTTTTGGGTCAATCCTTATTTTTCTTTCTGCATCGGAACTAAAGGAAAGGCTGTCGCCAAATATTTTTCCATTGAAAGAAACCCTGCCCCTGCGTTTGCTGTTGTTCAATACTTCAATACCCAATGGTTCGTTAAAAGTGGGCAGGTACACATCGTCCAGCGATAAATATAAAGTAGCACCAGCTTTTACCTTATCTAATAATTTTAGCCAGTAATCTTTATAAAAAGGGTCAATGCCTTTTATAGAAGGGAGCAGATATAAGGGAGCATCCTTAATTTCCTGTCCTGCTTTTTGAAATATAAAATCGAAGCCCGCCTGTTTGGCCAAAACAAAACTGCTATATGCAACGCCCCAGGTATCCTGTCCTTCAGTTAAAATACAAACGGCTTCCGTTTTACGTTCCGGTAAATACTTAAAGGGAAGTTTATCAATAAAATTACTGAACGCTTTCATTTCCAGCATAACCGGTTTGGGTGTGCGGTCTTCCTTTATCAACCCTAATTCGGCTTCCACCGATGCATAGTTATACGGCGGGTAATTAAAACTTAGCTGGTCGTATGCACACCACCAAAAAGTACCTTTACAATCGTGGGCCCAGTTAGAAAATAAAGCGGTTCTTGCGAAAGCTGCCTTTTCTTTTTCACCGCCTGTCATGGGTCCCATTACACCGGTTTCCTCGGTTAGTGCCGGCTTGCCTGCTATATCCGCGTATAACCTGGTTTCGGCTGCTGCATGTAACACGGTACGCATACTGTTGATTGCATCCTGGCTGGCATATTTTGTCCATAACGAATAAGGATGCGTCGTTAAAACATCCGTAGTGGCTGCCTGGTCGATAATGCGCCAGTTCGCATTTTTATCTGCACTCAGGCTATGCATACCGGAAACCAGGGGCCTTGTTTTATCTTCTGCTTTTATGGCACCGGCAAGTATTGCGCTCCATACATAAGCTTCGCTGTTATTATTCACTCTGCCCATTTCGTTGCACTCGTTGCCAAAATCCCATGCGATAATGGCCGGTTTGTTTTTAAACCGTTTCACAAAACTGCTTACAAATTTCTGCTGCCACACCAATGCCTCTGCATCAGTAATAGCATTTTTTCCTTCCAATGCAGGTGGTATGTATAATTGGCCGCTCATCCAACCCGTTATAAGTCCTACCACTAATTTCAGATTATATTTTTGAGCAAGATCCGCAAATACCCCGAAATTTTTCATTTGCTCCTCGTTCATACCATCGCTACCGGGGCCCGTAAGTGGAATGGGTAATTCGTCTTTGGTAGCAATATACTTTTTGGAACCGCCGCCCGAATATACCTGGTAAATAGGTTGAAAGTCGGGCCAAAGCGGGAATACACGAAGCACTTTAATACCATTCTCGGCCAGCTGCTTAAAATCCTGCTCTATAATCCCGGGTTTCCAATCGCGCCACATGTGTGTACCAGCATAGGAAGCCCAATAGTTTACGCCAACTGCAAATGTGCCCTTTTTAATTAGCAAACTATCCTGTGCATTTGTCCATTGGCTTAGCAAAGCCACGAACACCCATAATAGATTCAATCGTTTTTTCATCTTTGTATCTCCTGTTTTTAATGTAAATGGAATCGTTGATAGATTATTTCATACCTGTACCTGGTGGATTTTTCATGATTTCGTAACACAGGGCCGGACTACCTTTTTCAATTCCGGTTAAAAGGAAAATAACCTTGCCTGCATCCGAAGGGTCCACGGAATAACACCAACTATCACCTTCCGCATCAGGCTTCACGCTTAAAACAAGCCTGTTAAACAACCATAGCCAGCTTCCCTTTTTATAATATGCGTTATTTCGTTCGGGGGCCGTTTTAAGCCAGGTATACTCATGCCAATTTTTTTTCAGATAGGGATTTTGATTTGGAATGGAAACGATTTTTACACCCTCCTGCCCTCCGTTTCCAAATTCCTTTACTATTTTCTTTATCGTCCAACCGGTATGCTGATCCCAATCACCATAAGGTTTATCTGCGTGATCATCATTCCATGCATTATCTGTAGAAATGATAGTGACAAATTTCCTGCTGGTACTATCTGCCCGGGCAATGGCTTCTCCAATTACCTGAACCGGTCCTTGCACAATAATAAACAGCGGATTATCTGCTGTTGATGAATTAATTTCCGCTTTCAATGCCTCATAAGCAATTTCCGGATTATCAACAGCGCAAATAAAATTTGTTTTTTTAAAGCCAAAAATCTTACCCCCTTTTAATGCACCAATTTTCATTTGTTCGTATGGGGTAATACCATCGATACCCGGATGTTCATGATTACTTCCCCAAATGTGGTCGGCATATATATAAACCGGCACTTTATTCTGTAATCCTTTTGCCGCTAAAAGGGCTAAAGAAAGCGGCATCCCGGCCCAATCATCATGGTCATGTTCGTTTCCATCAGCACTTAATACAATTCTTCCCTGCCCATTCCATAAAGGCTTTTGTGCCCCACTAACTGATGTATGCAGCAGCAATTGCAGATAAATAAATAAGACTTTGCCGTAAGAATTAAAACATCCGGTAATTGCCTTCATGTACTTTTTTTTAATGATATTAGAAAGTTGGATTCGGAGTATTTTTTCTGTTCTAACAAAAATAAGGCAGGCTGAAGGTTAATTTTACATAAAAAACCTTTTGCTGCTTCTATTTAGTAAAGTTAAAATAACCATAACTCTTAATCAAATTGTCAGGGAAGCAACATAACGGTACCCTTTCTAATCTGGGGTGGTTGATTGTAAAATTGATAAGTACATACCCATATATAGTTTCCAGAAGGTTGTTTTTTATTATTACTCAGGCCGTTCCAGCTGTTTTCCCTGGAGGAGGTCTTAAACACCGGTTGGCCCCAACGATTATAAATACTAAACTGATAAGTTTGTAAAGCACCTGTAACCACCGGTTTAAAAACATCATTCTTGCCATCTCCATTGGGTGTAAATGAATTGGGGACAAAAAATCGTTGCGGACATATAGACATTTTTACCATTGCGCTGTCTCTTCCCGTACATCCATTGTTGTCTATTACCTGAAGCCAGTATATTCCGGGCTTGGTAACTGTTAAGGTATTAGAAATAGAACCGTCATTCCATAAATATTGTCTGTAACGATTATTATCCGGTTTCAACAGCAAATATTCGTATGCGCAAAATGCTGTATCAGCAATAAAGTTTTTAGGCGCTTCTGCCAGTCGGGTAAAAGATGCGGTATCTGAATCCATACACCCGTTTACATCCATAGTGCTTACCCAGTATTTGCCAGGAGTATTTGCAGCAAACGTTCTATTGTTACTTCCATCTTGCCAGAGATAAGATGTAAATCCTTCCCCCGCATCCAGGATTTGAAAGCCATCGCATAGCACCGGATTGTTGGATAAATTTACCGACAAAGCCGCAAACACTTCTTGTAAATGGAATGTATCTTTTATAAAGCACCCATCGGATTCCAGTACTTTTACACTGTAAATGCCTTTTTTTGTCACCTGGATATAACTGGTGGCTGCCCCTGTGTTCCAGCTATAGGATAAAAAAATACCCGGTATATCCAGCTTAACCCAACTCCCTTCACAAATACTGGTGTCGTCGGTCAATAATTTCCCGGCCTTTTCTTTATAAGCAGTGATTAGTAACGAATCCTGCAATATGCAGCTACCATTAATCGATGCATAAAGATGTCCCTGCCACTCTGTTTTAAAAGCCAACGCAATAGTATTGTCATTTACCTGCCGCCGCGACCGGATAGCACGCTCATCAATGGTCCAATAGATATTTTTATAACACTTATCATTTTCGGGCACAGTAAAAAATGTTTCTGCCTGCGACACACATATACTATCAGGCCCGGAAATGACTGGTTTTTCGCAAATATTAATTTCCTTACACACTTCTTCCATCGAGAACCCGGCACTTTGTTGCGTTATAAGTATTGGCAACTCTTTAAGCACATTATCTTCTATATAATCCCAGGTAAAAGGAATAACATTCATTTTGAAGGGTATCAGTTCCATGAAAGATGTATCCATAGAGCTGAAACAGTCGTTTGTTTTCACTATATCCTTATCAAAAGAAAGATAATCAAGCCCACATTTCCCTGTTATGGGAGAACAGCCTGTTGAACGTATGGACAGCTTATTGCCGTTGCAATAACTTAAGGGAGGAAGGTAAAAATTACCGGCCGCCGGATCCGTGTATTGTATTTTCTTTTGTGTTTTGATATTAAACGCGGTATCTATTTGCCCATAGTAAAAACTGGATTCCTGGGGCCTTGCTGTACCGTACAGTAATTCTCCATCAGGCGTAGTCACCATATTTTTACCATACCCTCCCCATCCATTTGCCGTGTATACCTGAAATGTTTTGATATGAAAACTTTTAATAGGCTCCAGTTGCCGGTTAAAAATAACAGTATTGAAATCAATGCCGCTAAAGTCTCCACTTCCGCCAGATCTGCCACCCATCATTACATATTTATCTTCTTTTGTTCTAAAAATATCGGACGCATTGGGGAATACGACATTGCCTATGGGCTCAAATGCTTTAACATTTAACATAGATCCGGATACACTACGGAGTTGCATTGTAACAAATGGAGTAAGTGTGCCGGTATGGCTTAATAGGGTTAATGTATCGTTTCTTTCAAAACAACCCAGAAAAAAGACTGCCCCCGACTGAGTTAAGGGAAAAACGAACGCTTTATTCCAGATGGGTAATCCAGCCGGAGAAAATTTACACACAATGCTAACGGGAGGCCGGTCTGCCAATAGTCTGGTAAAGTTGACCGGCACATACATATTACCTGATACATCAACTGCGGCAGCACCTATTCCTACCCTAACACTCTGCTGTCCGTTATTCATGTGGGCATCATAAAAATGATACCATAGTAATGCACCATCGTTACCGATGCAGGCAATAAAAAAGAACTGTGGCTGATTATTTAATCCATATTTAGCCAGGCCACTGACTAAAATAGTTCCGTTCACACCCTCTACTATATTTATGTCAGGGAAATTTAAATGAGTCTCGGGAAGCAATTGGGTAGACCACTTAATAGAACCGTCTGGTGTGGTTCGAAATATGCTTATATTATTGTAACTATTATAACCATCGAGTATTCCCCCCCAGGTAACATTACCGCCATCATTTACGAGCAGAATCTTACTTTTTTGAAAAAGTTCGTCCGAATAATAACGTATTAAAGTATTGCTATCCTTGCAAATTGCAGGGCTGGAAAGTTGTGCAGATACGTAAACCCACGACAACATAAAACACAGGAAAGATAATATTGTTAATTTTTTCATGTAAGGCCAACGAAGCATACTTATTTTTTGTACAACGAATAAAGGCAGTAAAAATTACCTGTAGCTATTATATTAACAACTACAGGTAATTCTTATAAGTTTATAAAGGTACTTATTGTACGTTTATGGTCACGTATTGCCAGGTTCCGGTAGTACAATCATTAACGGAACAAGGATCGCTGGGAGACGCTAACTTGACATTTCTATAACGAACCTCAATTATTCCGCCAACCGGGAAAGGATAACTCATTGTGCCGAAAAATGCCAATCTTTCCTTTTTATTTGGAGACCCTGTACACCCCTGACCAGCTATATAATCCCAACTTACACGCTGAGAGTAGGAGCTTAAAGTCAAGTTGATAAAGTCATCTGGAAGTGCATCAGGCCAATTCCCCAAAAAGGCATCCCCTGGTTTCCTCCACTCTATATCATGCTCATTCGGACGGCCGGCACCGCCAAAGGGATAGCAACTAATGCCTGTTGTTCCAACGCCAAAATCACAACCTCCAAAATAAACCAGGTTACCAGAGCCGTCCGGGTCGATATGAACTAGATCGATTTTGTCGCATACACCAGGTGCACTGCCACTGGAACCGGATAATGATACTGCCTGCCAATCAGACGGAGTGGTAATTACTTCACCACAGTCTGTATAAATAACAGGACGATGTTCTCCAATGACGCTAGTCTCTATCAAATTAGATGCTATGCCAGACGCCTTATAAACAATGCGATAAAGCGTTTTATCAGCATTTGCGGGATCGGGCCCTATCGGGGTTATCGTTACAGGGGTAATAGAACCATTAGTGTAAATAACGCTCCCGGATGCATTCTTTAAACGGAATCTTCCCCTACTAAGCTGTGCGGGATTGCCTGGATTTATAGAAGCAGGTATAAAGCCAGTAGATAGCAGGTAAGTCACTTCAACTGAATATCCGACACTACAGTCAAATCCAATTTTTTGTGTTTCCAGGGTAAAAGAATTATTAACAAAATCATCATCCTCCATATCGCAAACGGCCGACAGGGCCGCAAACTTTCCGGACAAAGAATTAATTTCTTTATCATATTCATCAACTACTATGGCGGATGATTTCTTGTTTACCCGGTAAGTTGCAGCAGTTCCTTCACTTCTCCATTTACTTAAGATGGACTCAGGAACTTTTATACTTGGCTTAACTATAGACGTATGCTCTGTTTTCTTACAGGCTTGTTGCAGAAAGAGCGTAAAAACGAAGATTAATAATAAGCCACCAAATTGTAGGATTTTGTGTAACATAGTTTTAAAGTTTGGTTTAAATATGGAAATATGAGTGATGAATTTTATACTTACAATAAGGCTACTAAATACGTATTTATTAAAAGTTGGGATATCTTAAAAAAAGACTATTTAGTCTGTCGAACAAACTATTTCAGATAATGTAATTGAAAGTGGACGCTAATTCTTTTAATAACTGATCTTGGAAAATCATTCGTGTGGATGTACTTCATATTAAGTGGTTTAATGTTATTAAATAACAGACTAAAGATAATCCGTTTACTTTAATGTTGAATACCTGTTCTAGATGACTGTGAAAAAAGAGGAGAATCCGACGTATTTTATTCGGAAATTACGGAATTCCCTTACTTGAATTTATGCTTCAGGTGTTGGCTATTGAGCTCATTATAAATCAAATTAACTTTCTCAAATTTCAGAAGATTTAATGATATACGCAAAGAGTTCTTTAAAGCGGAGGCGGATCATCGGGGAAATTTACAGTATTATTCTCGGTGCCCAAAAATGGCTGATTTGGGAATGTAATAAAACTGGCTCAGATTAAACATGCACTCAGATTTTAATAGTACAACGCATTTACTTCTATCTCCCAATAGTTACATTCGTTATTATTTTTTCCTTTTGCCAATCGTTATCCGGCCATGACTTCTGATAGTCTAAATTAACCGAGGCAACGAATATGTTTTTATCTGTCTTAAATCCAAAGTTATTAACATCCTGAATCATTTTTCTACTGAGTCGGGGCGACCATTTTACCCATGAGTAAAAAATAAAGTAATCATATTCCTTCATTTGTTTGTCGTCCATTGCCAACCCGTTGATTGATTCTAATATTGCAGCTAATTTTTTAACCGTAACCGTAGTGTCTATTTTAAAATTTCGGGTAGTCTCCAAAGAATCAAGCAACCTGACATTAGCCCACTGGCATTCACTATTATTAAGAAGCAATTGTTTATCTCTATTAAATATAAAAACATGAAGGTAGCCATGTGAAAGGGAATCAATGAAAAACTCATATCCTTTTAAGCTTCTCGTTACAAGTAAGGAATGGTACTTTGCATTGGAGGCAAATTTTTTAACGCTTTTAAAATCTTCATACCGGGGAGCTTTATAGAACCCGGAGATCCAAAGAAGTGGCTTGCAGCTTAAAAAACCGAGGCAGATAATTAAAAAAAGTAAGCGTATTCGATTACCCATAAAAGAAGAATTCAGATATTAGTGATTAAAATATGAAAGACATTAGTATGAAAGTCTAATAGTACGGAAATTAACCATTATTTAAGAAATCCAACCAAATTCACCTCCTTCTTCAACCGCATTACTTCCTGGTACTAAGATAACTCCCTCTATTTCCCCCTATCCTTATTACATCCCCATAAGAAACCCCGCAATTGTACTAAAGCAAAGTATAAAAAAAAGAGGCCGGCTTCCTCCATTATCAGAAATCGACCGGCCCCCTGTTATTCCTCTTATCCTTCTACTGTTACCTGACTAACGGCACCGATCACACTACCTGCTACCGCCAGGTAACCGGCTACGGTTACTACGATGGTGGGTAAGGCTACGGGTGCTGCCACTATTGCCGCAGCAACGGCGGCCAGCGTGAGGCCAATTACCCTCAGCTTTTTGAAAAACGCCGGCGTAGGTGCCGCGATGCGCTCGCTGAGTGATAGACTATTGATTTGTTTTTGTGTCATAAAAATGTGTTTTTAATTGATTATTAATATCCGGCTTTAACAAAGTGCTTCAGGCAGCTCTTATTATCAGCCAGACCGTTTCGTTTCTTTGCAGTGCCGGGTATACCCGTTGTTTAAGTGCCGTAAAAGCCACTTGTGAAAATGATCCTCTGCCCGGGCCAATCAGTATGCGAACCGGGGCTATACAGCCTTGCAATTGGTTCATGGCATCGTTGGCGGGGTGAAGAAGGATCAGTGTCCGACCGGGTACACCCATCACCTGCAGGTGTTCTTGAAAGCGCGGGCTATACCGTTTCTTCAGCCGGTAACTTCCCTCCGGGATGCAGGAAATGCATTTCCTGTTCTCCTTCCAGGGTAGTTCTATGGTATAACAGAACTGGTGATCATCCATGCTCAATATACCATTGGTACCGGTGGCGTAATAGGTGCGCTGCAGGTGCAGCTCCATACTACAACAGTATTTCCAGTGAACCTTCATTATTCGGCAGGTCATAAGCCGTGGCTTTTACACGGCTACCTGCCGGCACGTTGTTGGCAGCAGTAGCGGTGTATATAAAGTCGAGACCGTTTTCCGGGTTCAGCACCGTATCGCCTTCTTCCAGCAATGCACCGGAAGCGGCATAGATACTTACCCGTACCCGCATTACTTTGAAATCGTCCGATGCCCGCACGATGATGGTACTGCCTGCCACCCCGGTATAAGCAGTCATGTTGATGCTTTTTATTACCGGTGGTTTCAGGTAATCCGTCATGGCTAGCATGTAAACTCCTTTGCCAGGAACTTTTTTCGTTGCATACAATGCTTCCTTTTCCGGAATTTTTAATACGGCCTTGCCATAAATGGCAGCTTCTATAAAGCGTTCCTTTATCTGTTCCTGATCCGCGTTCAGCGGTTTTGTTCGCTTGCCTACCTGCCGCGTAGTGACGGTTTTACCAAGTCGCTGCCGGTAGTTGTAAAAATCGCCTACATTACCCTGCAGGCCACGGGTGGCATCATTGCCTTTAAATCGTCCCATATCTTTAAAAATTAAAATGTTAAAAAATGATTGTTACCTGTAAAGGCAAGTACATCCGGAGATTCACGGGGACGCTCCTCCCGATCCTCTAAGCGCGCTGCCGGCTGTACTTCCCTGTTACCTCACAAATGTAGCATCGCCGCCTGCCGGTATTGGGCCCCGATGGTACGGACAGGCATTTGAATGGTACGAACAGGCAAAATGATGGTACGAACACCTTTTTTACCGCGTGAAAGGATCTATTTCCGGCCTGCATACCCATACTACTCCCATCGTTTCGGCCTGGGGAAGGCCGGTGTAACCGTGGTTTACTCATTCATCAGGCCAACGATCCCGGAAGTGTGGCTTATTTTAGGTATTTATTAGGTGTATGATACCCGTGTAACCCGTGAAAGGGATTATTTTAAAAGAGGAAGCTGCATCATGAAATCCCTGTAGTAAGATTCACCAATAGGTACTTCGCGGTCGCCCAGGTTTACCAGCTCCCGGGTCACGAAACGGATGCGGTGTAAGGGAAGGATATACCTTCTATGCACACGGCAAAAGTAGTCAGGGTCGATTATTTCCTGCATACGGGATATGTTTATTTCCTGACGGTAGGTGATTCTGGAAGTGATGATCAGGCTGTATTTGTGTTCCGCTTCTATCAGCAGTACATCTCCGTATTCTATGCGGAGCCATTGTCCGTTCAACAATACAAAAAAACTCTGTGAAGTCATATACCTGGTTCTGAATACAAGTATATCATCTTTACCGTTAGTGCGTTTTCCTTACATGCCTTAACGGCAAAATCAACGGTAAACCGTTCTTCACCCGCCTTCACCTGCATTCAGGTATGTTCACCTTCGTTCAGAAAAAAATCCGGCCTTTTTATTTTTATTTTCACAAAAGTTTTTTAACTTCATTTTGTCCGTCCCCCTTGAAAGTAAACATCCTGTTTAAACGCAGATTAATAATTAGTAATAACCTTAATGTTCATTTATGAAAATGATCAACCCTCCTTTTTACATTCAGCCCCACCATCTGGCAGATATGATGGCCGAAGATCTTTCCTGGGCACGCAAACGGTTTACGCTTATCCGCAAGAGCTTATCCAAACCATCCCGCGCCCCGGTAAGCATTACGGAATATTGCGCATTCGAATGTGTCGACCGGCAGGAAGTGGAGGACTACCTGGTGAACTGGATGGCCCGGAACAAGGCTCCCGTTTACAAAGTGACCAGTTATAAAACTCATCTGCGCAAAGCATCCTGATAAGAGTATAACATCATATATAACCCGCATCCATCATCGTTTAACTCATTGCATGAAAAAAACCGCTTCTATGCGTATTGTGAGTTCGCAATACCGCTTCAGTTACAAAATAAGAAAAATAGCGACACACAAAGCCACCCGCTATACATTGGCCTTGTTGCTGGTAACAACCGCCGGAGTAATCGTTTACAGCTACCAAATGTCTGCAGGTGCCGCTTCCTTACCCGAATTACCCGACCCGTTAAGTAATCCAGCTATCACCGATGAAGACATGCGTTCCGCCCTTTCGGACGACAGCAGTAAAAAAGTAGCTATCGAAAGCCTGAATACCCGCTTCGATTACTGGAACAATAAACCGGTAAGCCGGTTAACTACCGTAACAGGAACTATGTGGATGCAGAATAAATCCAAAGACAGTTTGCCAGCTAATAAAACCCATGAGAATGACCCCTATTTTTTCAACGCCCCGCTGAAACTGGTATTTGAGAAATGGGGCGAAGTAACCGGCAATACCATAGAACCCATCAGCATAGCCAGTGCCCCGACTTTTACCGGTTACCTGTCCGACTTTAAAAGAGATGTGCTGGGGCTTAGAGAAGGGGCGGAATTAAAGTTTGTGATGGAAAAGGGACAGTGATAGATTTAAAACCAATATTCCAAAAGCCATCGGCAATTGTTTTGCCTGACCCTTGAAGCCGGCACTTTATAACTCTTTAAACGGATCATATATCACCTCATCATACTTAGCATAAGTCTATCGAACATCCTATCCGACAATATACTCCTTAAAAACAGGATAATTTTCGCTCCACCACCCGTAGCATACCTGGTTTTTGGTTTTTTAGATGTAATCGCCTTTACTATCGTTTCGGCCACAACGGCCGGTTGTGAACCCTTCCTGTCTGCACTTGCCAGCATATTTACGTGTTTCCCGGCTAAATCCTTATAAGCTGTATTTCCCGAAACTTTTATCAAATTTTGCCTGGCTATCGTATTCCACTCTGTTAAAATAGCTCCAGGCTTTATGATCACCACATCTACTCCAAATTGTTTTAATTCCATACGTAAACTGTCGCTTAATCCTTCCACTGCATATTTTGTGGCATGATACCATGAGCCGTGTGGTTCACCGATGCTTCCTCCGATTGAAGAAACATTTATTATTCTGCCCGAGTTTTGTTTTCGCATGTGCGGCAATACGAGCTGTATCAGTCTGGCCAATCCGAATAGGTTTACTTCGAATTGGTATTTTCCTTCTTCGATCGGCACATCTTCTAACGCTCCGTAAGAACCATAACCCGCATTATTTATCAAAACATCTATTCGTCCTTCATCCCCGATGATCCGTTTAATACCATCAGACATAGATAAATCATCGCTAACATCCATCGCTAATAGTTTGGCTCCCATATCGGATAGATCAGCCATTTTATCGACTCTCCTTGCCGCACCATAAACAATAAAATCTTTATTCAAAAGGATTTTAACCGTTTCTTTCCCGATACCGGAAGATGCTCCCGTAATTAATACTACTTTTTTCATTATTTACTTTTTTTAATCATATCCCAAAGCAATTGAAAGGTGGTTTCTATTACTTCGGTTTGCTTTTTCTTTTGATTGCTGAATAAATATTGAACCACTCCGAACGTTTGATTTGCAAAAAGCTGATAGATAAGCGCTGCATCCAAATCTTTAATTTTGTTCGTTTCGATGCCTTCCTTAATTAAGTTCAAATGTGGATCAATATACTTTTTCAGCTCCGTTTGCTTTATTAAATGGATATAGGGCGAACTATAAAATTGTTGTACATATTGAAATTTCACCCGGTTTTTTAAAGCCCATACTACTGTGTTGGTGAATTGTGTTTTAAGTGTGTCAGTGATCGATTTTTCAGTTTGACTTTTTATAAACATTCCCGCCATTTCACTTTTTACGGTTATGAAAACGGCGATGATAAGTTCCTCTTTTGTTTTGAAATACTGGAACAAAGTACCATTGGCGACATTTGCTTCTTTGGCAATTTTGGCCGTTGCCGTTCCGTGAAAGCCATTTTCCACAAATAATTTTAGTGCCGTGTCTATCAGAAGTTTTCTCTTGTCCATAGCTAAAAACTGACTAATCAGTCACAAAGCTAAGAGATTTTTTATACTACGCAAATATTTTATAGTATTCTATCAAAGAAGGCATGGAGTTATCCGGTCAACCATTATTGAACATTCGTTTTAACTTAGCAAATATTTAAACCGGCTGTGGCTTAGACATACGGAATACATTTAATTTTACTATATGCACGATCAACTAATAAATCTGGTAAATCAACAGGTCGCACTTACTGAAAACGACAGAGAATTATGCAAAAAGTATTTTGAGCCTGTGTTGTTTCCTAAAAACCGGATTATTGAACACGAAGGTAAAGTGCCGAAATATCTTTACTTCGTTGTATCAGGTTTTATGCGGCTTTTTTATTACAACCAATCAGGCGATGAGGTTACAACGCATATCAACTGTCCGCCGGGATTTTTAACTTCTTATTCCAATTTTACCAACCATACAAGATCGGATGAAAACCTGGAGTGCATTACAGAATGTGAACTTTTGAGAATTGATAAACCTAGTCTGGATTCTCTTGTTCAAAATAGTTTGGCACTTAAAGACTTCAGCATATGGGTGTTTCAGCGGTCCATCAGCTACAACGAAAGCCGTTCAAAAGATCTGGCAACCCTAACCGCGGAACAACGTTATAAAAAGTTAATTGAGAATTCTCCTGAAATTGTACACAATGTTCCTCTTCAATACATTGCTTCCTTTTTAGGAATGAATCCAAAAAGTTTGAGCAGAATCAGGAAGCAAATGATTAGGTAACATTTGCGAAGTGTATTTGATAAATCATCTCCCAATTTTGTGCTAAATAAAAAACAAAGAAAATGGCACAGAAAAATTTAGCGTTAGTTACAGGCGCAAACGGACATCTCGGTAACAACCTGGTAAGACTGTTAATCAGTAAGGGTATTCCGGTACGAGCTTCGGTTCGCAATATTAAAAACAAAGAACCTTTTATCGGCCTGGATTGCGAAGTGGTGCAATCCGACATCTCCGACAAACGGTCTCTGGTAAACGCATTACAGGATGTCGAAACGTTTTATGCGGTCGGGGCTGTTTTTAAACTCTGGGCCAAAGACCCTAAAAAAGAAATTTATGACGTGAATATGGAAGGCACAAAAAACATGGTCGAAGCCGCGGCGGAAGCCGGTGTAAAACGAATTGTATACGTTAGTTCTATTGCCGCCCTGAATTATTCTAAACTACCTGCTAAAGAAAGTTATGGACAAAACCCTGATCGCAGGGATATGTATTACAATTCAAAAAATGATGGTGAGCAATTGGCCTTTGAACTGGCCCGAAAGCACAGGATAGAATTGGTTGCCGTTTTACCGTCTGCCATGATTGGGAGTATCGCTTTCCGACCTTTAAGTGTTTCTTACAACATTATCTCCCTGATTCTTGAAAAACAAATACCGGTTGAAACAAACATCGCCTTAAACTGGATTGATGTGAAAGACGTTGCTGAAGGTTGTTATCTAGCGGCCATCAAGGGGAAAAGCGGAGAACGCTATATTTTAGCAAATGAGAAGTGTACTTCCCTAAAAGCGACGACACAAATTGCACAGGAATTATTTCCGGATTTAAAAATAAAACTTCCTGCGGCGGTTCCAAAACCACTATTATTTGTCATAGCCTGGTTTATGGAAATTGGCAATAAGATAAATGGCAAAGCTCCTTTGTTAAATACCAAAGATATCGCCATGTTTTCAGGGCTACGACAAGATTTCGATATCACGAAGGCGAGGACGGAATTGGGTTTTAGTCCCAAAAATTCAATACAGGCAGTCAAAGAAGCGATGGTATATTTACAGGAAAACAAAAAGCATTTACACTGATACATTCCCCACCCCACCAGTTCCCGTTTTTCATTTAACTTCGCCCTTCATTAAATAAATATGGAAAAATCGACGATCACGATAGACGTAACTTTGGATAATAATAAAGTACCGGAACAAATCAGCTGGCGGGCAGGCAGCAGCCAGGGAGAAGATAAAAATCAGGCCGCCAAAGCCATGCTGCTCGCGTTCTGGGATGGTGCGGATAAAACAGCCATGCGGATCGACCTCTGGACCAAGGATATGATGGTGGATGAAATGGCCGACTTTTTTTACCAGACCATCATCACTATGGCGGATAGTTACAGTCGCGCCACCAAACATACGGAACTGGTAAGCGATATGAAAACCTTTGCCAAAGATTTTTATAAGAAATTCCAGGACCTGCAAATGCGGGATAATAAACTGGATCAGTAATTTCGATAAGATAATAACCCATTTAATATACATTATTATGAGTCTGGAACTAGAGGTAATGGCACTTATGAAAGATGCCATGAAAAATAAAGACGAAGGCGGCTTAAGAGGACTAAGGGCCATTAAGGCGGAAATTATTAAAGCGAAAACGGAACCGGGGGCAGGGGGAGCCATTAACGCCGATACGGAAATAAAACTGCTGCAGAAAATGGTGAAGCAACGGAAAGATTCGCTGGAGATCTTTCAGCAGCAGCAAAGAAATGACCTGGCACAGAAAGAACTGGAAGAACTGGCCGTGATTGAAAAGTTTCTTCCTAAACAGTTAAGTGTGGACGAACTGAAAGAACAGGTAGCGGCCATTATCGCTGAAACAGGGGCTTCCTCACCGGCCGACCTGGGCAAAGTGATGGGCATAGCCAGTAAAAAGCTGGCCGGACTGGCAGATGGCAAAGCAATTAGTGCCCTTGTTAAAGAATTATTAACGAAATAAGCACGTCTTGATCATAGATATCATTTTCTTTGTGCTGGTGATACTCGCTATACTTAAAGGATACGATAAGGGATTCCTGTTAGGAATAGCGTTATACCTGCTTTTATATCTACTTTTATCCACCATAATACTCTATTATATACAAAAATGGGGCATTCTGAAGGAAGATACCCTTATGGAATCGCGTACCTATAAGTATATAATCTCCTGGGGTATGAAGGCCATCGCCGGATTAAGAAGCTTATTCCCGTAAATCCACTATTTTTGAAATCAATACAAAGCGTTATTTTTAGCCACGATGAATTACGAAATCAAACAACAGGATAAGTTCAGGTTTATCGAAGAGGGAGCAGGAGAACCTATAGTACTGCTGCATGGCTTATTTGGGGCTTTGAGCAATTTTAAGGATCTGATCGAGTATTTCAGCAAAAATTACAAGGTAGTGGTACCGCTTCTGCCATTGTTCGAACTGGATATACTGCACACTTCTGTAAGCGGCCTCATGAAATACGTTCACCGCTTTATGGAGGCCCGTAATTACCGCAACGTGCACCTGATGGGCAATTCATTGGGTGGGCATGTGGCCCTGCTGTACATACTGAAGCACCCTGAAATGATCCGTTCGCTCACTTTAACCGGAAGCTCCGGCCTGTTCGAAAACGGAATGGGCGACAGCTACCCGAAAAGAGGCGATTACGAATACATCAAGAAAAAAACGGAGATTACTTTTTACGACCCGGCTATGGCTACCAAAGAGCTGGTGGATGAACTGTTTGCCATAACTACCAACCGGCTCAAAGTAATTAAAGTGATAGCGCTGGCCAAAAGTGCCATCCGCAATAACCTGGGCGAGGAGCTGAACCAGGTGCAGCAGCCCACCCTGCTGGTATGGGGTAATAACGATACCATCACTCCCCCGTTTGTAGCAAGGGAATTTAACCGGCTTATTCCCAACAGCGAATTACATTTTATCGATAAATGCGGTCACGCCCCCATGATGGAAAGGCCGGAAGAATTTAATGCCATACTGGAGAATTTTTTGTCAAAACTAAATAAGCCCGCAGCGGTTGCCTGATTTTTAGCGTCTAGTATTAAATTGCCAGAAGAAGAAAAAGAGTGGAATTGCTCGTTTTTATTAACCTAAAAGCTGGAATAAGTGCTAAACAAAGAATTGATTTCAGGATCCATACCCACCCTATCCGTCAACGACCCGGTAGATCATGCATTGCACCTGATGGCGGATTATCATGTGAGTCAGCTCCCCATAGTTTCGGAAAATATATACCTCGGTTTAATCAACGAAGACGACCTGATGAATGCGGATAACGGACAGTTGCTGGGCAAGCTGGATCAGCATTTTTCCCGGCTCTCTGTGCGAGACAATTCCCATTTTACCGAAGCGATAAAAATGTGTAACGATTATAACCTGAGTATGGTGCCGGTGGTGGAAGAGGAAGCGGGCTGGACGGGCGCCATCACACGGGCCGACCTCCTGAAGACCATTTCCCGCATGTCGGGGGTAGACGAGCCCGGAGGCATCATTGTGCTGGAAATGGAGCAGAAAACATTCTCCTTTTCCGAGATCAGCAAGCTGGTAGAAACCAACGACGCCCAGCTCACTCAACTGAATACCTATTTCGATAAAGAGGCGGGCGTTTTCCTGATTACGTTAAAGATCAATAAATTCGAGATATCGGATATAGTGGCCACTTTTCAGCGGTACGAGTATTTTGTGAAATACTATTTTGGCGAAGAATTATATGAAAACGAATTAAAAGCCAATTACGACCATCTGATGAATTACCTGAGCATTTAATGTTCATTATCAAAAGAATTCACATAGCAGTGCTGGGGATATGCCTGCTTGCCCATGCTGCGGCGGCTCAAACCGACAGTATTGCAAAGCCCGCTCATTTCATTATCAACAGGATCATTATTTCGGGAAATAAAAAGACCAAACCCTATATCATACTCCGCGAACTCTCGTTCAAACAAGGAGATACCACTTCCCTTACCGGGCTGGTAAGCAAGTTCGAATATGCGCGCCAGCAACTGTATAATTCACGGCTCTTTAACGATGTGGTGGTCGCCCTTAAATCGTTTAACGGATACCTGGTGGATGTGGAGATCACCGTTAAGGAACGATGGTACCTTTTCCCCGTGCCTTACCTGCGCCCGGTAGACAGGAACCTGACGGCATGGGCCGACCGCGGCTATAGCTTCGACCGGCTGAACTACGGCATGAAACTCAGTTACTACAATTTCTCCGGCCGCAACGATAAGCTGAAAGCCTGGCTGGTTAGCGGTTACAGCCGGCAGATCCGGTTCTCTTATGAACAGCCGTATGCCGACAATTCGCTGAAGCATGGCTACCTGGTGAGTTTCGGCTATTCCCGCTACCGGGAGATCAACGGTATCACCATCAACGACAGGCAGTTCTTTTTAAAAGCGGATTCGATCACCTATGCCGGTAAATACCTGGATAACCAATTGAATATAACCATTGGTTATACCTATCGTCCGGCCATTACCACCCGGCATTCCCTGCGGCTGGGGTATTCGTCCAATAAAATAGATTCCGCTGTTACGGTGGTAAATCCCGGTTTCTTTAAAAACAACCGGCGGTCGATCGCCTACCCGGAAATCAGGTATTCGGTGGACTATAACCGGATAGATTACCTGGCTTATCCAATGAAAGGCCTACAAACGGAGGCGGGCATCATCAAACGAGGGTTCAGCAAAAACATCAACCTGCTCGAGGTATACAGTCGCGGCACCCGTGCCTGGAAATACGGGGAAAAAACAGCTTACAATCTGCAGTGGTTTTTTTCCCTGAAACTCCCCTTCGATCAGCCGTTTTTTACTTCCCGGCAAATGGGATACGACGACGTATACCTGCGGGGACTGGAAAAATATGTGATCGACGGGGTGGTGGTATCGATGGCCCGCAATACCCTGAAGCGGGAAATACTGCAGTTCAGCGTTCCTACTTATATCAAATCCCGCTCGCACAGCCGCATTCCTTTCCGCTTGTTCCTCAAGGCGTTTGGCGACGCCGGTTATGTGTATAACAAATACCCGGTAAGCAGCACAGCCCTCGGCAACCGTCTTTTATACACCGCCGGTGCCGGCCTGGACGTGGTAACGCTGTACGATGTCATAATCCGTTTTGAATACAGTTTTAACCAGTTAGGGGAAAACGGGCTATTTTTACATTTTAAGAACGATTTTTAATGAGCTGTCAGTTCCTCCTGGCAGGTTAAAATAATTGAAGTACAGATGAAAGTAGCGATCTATAGCAGGGTGGTGGATTTTGAGTACCGGTACGATTTGCAGGAATTCTTCAACGGGCTGGTAAAGCAGCAGATAGAGATCGTGATCTTTGAACCCTTTTTCCACCAGATCATCCAGTCCGTACAGCTTACCGATACCATCACCATGTTCCGGGAATCGAAAGACCTGGACGATACCATCGACTTTCTCATCAGCCTGGGGGGCGATGGCACCCTGCTGGATACGGTTACCCTGGTACGCGACAAGAACATACCCGTGCTGGGCATCAATTTCGGCAGGCTGGGCTTCCTGGCCAGCATCGGCAAAGAGGAAATCGCCACGGCTATTACGGCACTCGTAAAAAGGAGCTTCCTGATCGATAAGCGCTCCCTGCTGCATCTTAACAGCAACCTGACCCTTTTTGGCGACGTTCCCTACGCGCTCAACGAATTTGCCATTCATAAAACGGATACTTCGCCCATGATCAAGATACACACTTACCTTAACGGTGAGTTTATGAATACCTATTGGGCAGACGGGCTGATAGTGGCAACGCCTACCGGCTCCACCGGTTATTCGCTTAGTTGCAACGGTCCGGTGGTGTTTCCGGATTCGGGAAGTTTCGTAATTACGCCCGTGGCACCACATAATCTTAACATCCGGCCGATTGTGGTACCGGATAATAACGTAATTTCATTCGAGGTAGAAGGAAGAACGGAGCATTTTATCTGCGCCATGGACTCCCGGAAAGAAGTGGTAGAAAAAAATATACAATTAGCCGTAAAAAAAGAGAACTTTACCATGAGTCTCGTAAGGCTGAATGAAAACAATTTTTTACAAACCCTTCGTACCAAGCTATCCTGGGGGCTGGATACCAGGAACTGATACGGCATTCGTCATTTATTATTTGTTCTATATGAGTAAGCAATTCGTTCTGGCACTGGCAACTCTGTTGTTATTATCGGTAAACACCGCAAAAGCCCAGTGGGAGGCCATTGTACAGGAAGGTGAGATAGGTGTTTCTTTAGGGGCGGCGCACTATTTCGGCGACCTGAACACCAATGTAAGCCTTAACCGGCCAAAGATAGCTGGCGGTATTTTTTTCCGTAAACAATTCGGTAATTATACCGCTTTAAGAGTAGCTGCGCATTTTGCCAAACTGGGTTATTCGGACACTTACAATAAAGACAATGAGTACCAGCAACGCCGGAACCTGAGCTTCAATACCAATATTTTTGAATTATCCCTTCAGGGCGATTTTAATTTTTACAAGTTCATAGCGGGCGACCCCTACAGCCGTTTTACTCCCTATATCACCCTGGGAGTGGGTGTTTTCGGGTTCGATCCGTATGCTTATTACCAGGGGCAGAAAGTTTTTTTACGCCCCCTGGGTACGGAAGGTCAGGGTTATGCTGCTTACCCTAACCGTAAGCCCTATAGCACGATGTCTTTTTTCGTACCACTGGGCGTGGGTGTAAAATACGGCCTTACCGAGCGGTTTAATATAGGCTTCGAAGTAACGCATCGCTTCACCGGTACCGATTACCTGGACGATGTAAGCACTACCTTCGTAAACCCCGCCATTTTTCCAAACCTGCCCGATGGCAGCAGGTCGCTGGCAGCCATCTTGAGCGACCGTTCCACTGAAACCGGCGAGCCCATAGGCTTTATCAACGGCACGGAGCGCCAGCGCGGCTATCCAAAACAAAAAGACCAGTATGTGCTGGCAGAACTTACGTTCTCATTCAATTTAACCTCTTACCGCTGCCCTACCAGTAAATGACTATAGGATTTTTTTATTAGATTTGCCCCCAATCTGACATTATGGATCCGGTGAAAGAGACAATAGATCTGCAAAAATTACCTGCGCACATTGCCATTATTATGGACGGTAATGGACGGTGGGCGAAGGAACAGGGGCAGGACCGGCTTTTTGGTCACTACCATGGCGTGGAAAGCGTTCGCAATATCGTGGAAGGCTGCGCGGAACTGGGAGTAAAATACCTGACTTTATATGCATTTTCCACGGAGAACTGGGACAGGCCGGCCAATGAAGTGAGCGGCCTGATGGAATTACTGGTGCAAACCATCCGTAAGGAAGTGGAGACGCTTAATAAAAACAATATCCGGCTGCATGTGATCGGCAACCTGGAAATGATGCCGGAGTATGCACTTAACGAACTGAATGAAGCACTGGCCCTTACGGCCGTCAATACAGGAATGAACCTTATTATGGCCCTCAGCTACAGCAGCCGCTGGGAAATGATACATGCTTTAAAGAACATCGCCCAATCGGTACAGGAAGGGAAAATAAAAGCGGAAGACGTGGATGCGGGGGTTTTTGAAGACCACCTGTGTACGGCAGGATTTCCTGATCCCGAACTGATGATACGTACCAGCGGCGAGTTTAGAATCAGTAATTTCCTGCTGTATCAACTGGCCTATGCGGAACTCTATTTTACCGATGTGCGCTGGCCGGATTTTCGTAAAAATAACCTCTACGACGCTATACTGGACTACCAGAAAAGAGAAAGGCGCTTCGGTAAAACCAGCGAACAGATCAATCTGGTGATGGAACCAGGATCCTGACTACACCATACTTTAACAAACACTTTAAGGATTTTCCCTTTAATTTGCTGACTTATACAAAAACTGACCGGATGCAACGAAGATTTCCTGTATTGGCCCTGTGCATAACATTGATGACTGCGTCCGCAGCAGTTTCCGCACAGCAAACCGATACAACCCTACCCCTTTCCATTGACCCAAACCTGCAGGCTATTCCGCTGGCCAAAGCACCGAAAGAATATATAATAGGGGGAATCAAAATTGCCGGAACCAAATACCTCGACGAAGCCCTGCTTCTCTCCATCAGCGGGCTGTCCGTGGGCGATAAGGTGTTGATACCAGGGGGCGATAACTTCAGCAAAGCCATCATGAGCCTGTGGAAACAAAACCTTTTTTCCAACGTGCAGATCTATTATACTAAGTTGGTGGAAGACAGTATTTATCTGGAAATCAACGTCCAGGAGAGGCCCCGCCTTTCCACCTACGTTTTTAAAGGCTCGAAGAAATCGGACGCGGAAGACCTGGAAAAGAAAACCGGGCTGGTAAAGGGCCGGGTGGTTACCGAGAACATGAAACTGACCGCTATAGAAAACATTAAAAAACATTATGCAGAAAAAGGATTCAAGGGAGTAACGGTGCTGGTGGAAGAAAAAATGGATGCTTCGCTCGCCAATTCCGAAACGCTTATTTTCAATATCAATAAGGGTAAAAAAGTAAAGGTGAACGAGGTGAATTTCTATGGAAATAGCAGCGTAACCGAGTTGAAGCTGAAAAAACAGATGAAGGGTACCAAGGAAATGATGAAAATGACCCTTTACCCGATTGATAAAGAAAGTGCTTTCGGTAAAAATGAGAAAGTGTCTTTTAAGAGCTATCTTAAAAACTATGGGTTTCTTTCTTTTTCCAAAACCCGCGATTTCCTGGACCCCTACTTCCGGCTGAAGTTCAGCTCCGCCAAATTCGACGAAACCAAATACATAGCCGACCTGGAAAAGGTAGTGGAATATTATAACTCACTGGGTTACCGCGATGCCGAAATAACCGAACACAAAGAATATTACACCAAAGACGGTAACCTGAACGTAGACGTTAAAGTAAACGAAGGCAATAAATATTATTTCGGTAATACCACCTGGAGAGGTAATACCAAATACGCCGACAGCATCCTGACCATCGTGCTGGGTATTAAAAAAGGCGATATATACAATGTAAAAACACTTAACCGCAAGCTGGGAAAAGAAATGACCCAGGAAGGCGGCGATATCAGCGGGCTTTACCAGGATGACGGTTACCTGTTTTTCCGCATAGACCCGGTGGAATCGGCTGTATACAACGACACCATCGACCATGAGATCCGTATTATGGAAGGCCCCCAGGCCACTATTAAGAACGTGAACATAGCTGGTAACGAAAAAACCAAGGAATACGTGATCCGCCGGGAGCTGAGAACCGTCCCGGGCGATAAATTCAGCCGGGAACTGTTGATCCGCTCGCAGCGCGAGATCGCTAACCTGGGCTATTTTAATCAGGAAACCATCGGCATAGACCCCCGGCCAAACCAGGAAGACGGTACCGTGGATATCAACTATACCGTAGAAGAAAAATCGGCCGACCAACTGGAACTCTCTGCCGGATGGGGCGGTGGTATCGGACTTACCGGTACCCTGGGGGTTACTTTCAATAACTTCTCCATTAAAAATATTTTAAATAAAGCAAGCTGGGATCCCTTGCCCACGGGCGACGGGCAAAAGCTCAGTCTGCGCGTGCAAAGTAACGGACGACCCTTCCGCTCGTACAATTTCTCCTTTACCGAACCCTGGCTGGGAGGTAAAAAGAGGAACTCGCTTACAATAAGCTTCTACAACACCAAGTACTCCAACTCGTACGACTATCTCACCGGCAGGTACAGCAGTAAAGGTGCCGATACTTCGTATCTTAAAAACATCGGGTTTTCCGTGGCCCTGGGTAAGCAGTTGAAATGGCCGGATGATTATTTTACCCTGGTATATTCCCTCAACTTTACCCAGTATAAGCTGAGAAATTATCCTAACCTTTTTCCGGGCCTCAGTACGGAAACGGCCACGAACGTAAGCTTCAAAATGGCACTTAGCCGTTCCTCCGTGGATGCGCCCATTTTCCCGCGCAGTGGTTCCAACTTTACACTTAGCGGTCAGTTTACGCCCCCTTATTCACTGCTCGACCGGTCGATTGAAGAATCTTCCAATCCTTATAGACTCGTGGAATTCCATAAATGGCGTTTTAACGGTGAATGGTATGTACCGCTCGGGCGCGCACTGGGAGCGGATAATAAGGGCTTCGTGATGAAGGCCGCGGCCAAATTCGGATTTATGGGCCGCTATAATAACAAGCTCGGCTACTCTCCGTTCGAACGCTTCCAGGTGGGTGATGCGGGCCTTACTAACAACTTCGGTATCCTGGGTTACGATATCATTGCACACCGCGGTTATCCCGTATACGACAATTCCGATCCAAAAATCAATCCCGACAAGCAACAGGCCAACCAGTTCTTCACCATGTTCAATAAATACACGGTGGAGCTGCGGTACCCGTTCAGCACCAACCCGAGCAGTACCATTTTTGGACTGGCTTTCTTTGAGGCAGCTAACGGCTGGTACGATTATAAAGATTTCAACCCCTTCCGCCTGCGCAGAAGCGTGGGACTGGGTGCCCGCTTCTTTTTACCCATGTTCGGGTTGCTTGGCTTCGATTATGGCATAGGTTTGGACAGGATCGGGCCAGGCGGTAAAATAAAGGATGCCGCCAAATTTACTTTCATGCTGGGTTTCGAACCGGAATAATATTACCAGCCAATCAATCAATCATACATTTTTATGAAAAAATTCATTTTATTACTTGTTTTATGGATAGGAGGCAGCAGTGCCTATTCCCAGCGATATGCCGTTGTAGATACGCGTTATATACTTGAAAAAATGCCCGATTATACCAATGCCCAGAAACAACTGGACGCCACCAGTGCGGCCTGGCAAAAAGAGATCGACGGCAAGCAGGCCGCTCTTGATAAAATGTATAAGGATTACGAGGCGGAGCAGGTGATGCTTAGCGACGAACTGAAAAAGAAAAGAGAGGACGAGATATTTATCCGGGAAAAAGAAGTGCGGGAGCTGCAACGCCAGCGTTTCGGTTTTGAGGGCGACCTGTTCAAAAAAAGACAGGAACTGGTAAAACCGGTGCAGGACAAAGTTTACAACGCCATCCAGAAAATAGCCGTAGCCCGTTCTTATGATTTTATTTTGGATAAAAGTGAAGGAATTACCGTTATATTTGCCGACCCAAAACTGGATAAGAGTGAAGATATACTAAAAGAACTGGGTGTTAAATAATGAAAACGCTCCTGGCGCATACAACTAATTAACCGGAATATTCAACTATTACTAACAAAAAAGACAAGCGCATAACCAGGGTTTATGTGTCATTAAAAACAAAAAGACAAAATGAAAAAAATTTTTACGGTAGTGTTGGTAGCCACTGGCCTATTGCTGGTAAATAGCCAGACACAAGCACAGATGAAGATCGGATTTGTAAATACGGAAGAACTTTTCTCTGTTTTGCCGGAAGCCCGCAAAGCGGACTCTGCCCTGCAGCAATACCAGGAAGTACTAAAGAAAACCGGTGAAGATTACCAGCAGGAACTGGAAGATAAGGCCAAGAAGTTCAACACCGATTCTTCTAAAATGACCACCGTGCAGAAAGAATCTCAAAGAAAATTATTACAGGATCTATACGGCCGTGTAGTGAATTATAACCAGGAGGCGCAACAGCAACTCCAGGCTAAACAACAGGAGTTGATTGCTCCTTTGCAAAAGCAGGTGGGTGAACTGGTTAATAAAGTGGCCAAAGCTAATGGTTATACGCATGTTTTTAACCGCGAAGCCTTGCTAGTGGTTCCGGATGGTGACAACCTGTTGCCACTCATTAAAAAGTCGCTGAATCTGAAATAGGTTTCTATAAATCATTTAACAAAAAGCGCCGGAGAGATCTGGCGCTTTTTTATTTGTATCAAGTCCCCTACATTTGCAACCGTATCGGTTGATCCCATAACAGGGATCATTAAAAGGGAATCCGGTGTAAAACCGGAGCTATCCCCGTAGCTGTGAGCCCATCAAAAGGCTGTCAATGTATTACCACTGCTCTTTACCGGGCGGGAAGGTGTTGGCAGACCGGGCGAGCCAGAAGACCTGCCAGTACGATTAACACATTCAGCTTTCGGGTGAAAGGCATTGAAATGTAGAAGCTGTATGCGCGTGCGCATGCGGGTTTATGTTTCGTACACTTTTTATTTCCGGGAGCAGTCACCTAAAACATGTAAACATGAAAAAATCATGGATGTTGGTGGCTGCTACAGTAATCAGCAGCCCCCTTTTTGCACAGGACAGCAGTCGCGTTTTGGATCCCGTTATCGTTACGGCCAACAAGCTGGAACAGAAACAAAGTACCACCGGAAAAGTAATCACCGTCATCAGCAAAGAACAGATTGCCCGAAGCACGGGCAAATCCCTTGCCCAGTTACTTAATGAGCAGGCAGGCATTACCATCAACGGCGCATTAAACAACCCTGGTTCCGTTCAAACCGTTTTTACCCGGGGTGCTTCTGCCGGCAGAACCCTTATTTTACTGGACGGCATCCCGATGAACGACCCGTCGATGATCAACAACGAATTTGACCTGAACCTCTTTGCCCTCGATAACATTGAGAGCATAGAAGTATGCAGGGGCGCGCAGTCAACGCTTTACGGAAGCGATGCCGTGGCAGGAGTCATTAACATCCTGACCGTAAAGAAAGATGTTGAAACGCCAGTCAATGTCCGGTCGGTCATTAGTGCCGGTAACCTGGGTACACTTAAAGGCAACCTGCAGGTATATGGCAAAGCAGGTAAGTTCAGTTACACCGCACGGTACGCCAAACTCAAGACCAATGGGTTTTCCTCCGCTTACGATACGCTGAATACCGGACGGTTTGACGATGACCGTTATGATGGCGATGTATTGAACGGCCAGGTAAAATACCAGCTCGCCCCCGCCTTTGCCCTGCGTGCCTTTGGCGTATATAGCTCGTATGAAGCGGGAATCGATGCGGGCGTGTTTAAAGACGATAAAGACTACCGCATCAACAACGAGATCGCTACAGGTGGTGCAGGGTTCGATTTTAAAAAAGGCATCCTAAGCATTACCGGTAATTACCAGTACAGCGATGTAAAAAGAAACTACCGTAACGACAGCACCGACAGAACCAGTACCGTGTTTGAAGATAACAGGTACAATGGTATCACGCAATTCGCGGAGCTTTATACAAGCATCGCTTTAGGTAAACACCTCACGGCCATCGCCGGGCTCGATTACCGTGACTGGACCTATTCGCAGTCATATTATTCCATCAGTTCCTTCGGCCCCTATGCTCCCGACCCGGTAAAGAAAGACCCGCTCGATCAGAAATCGGTTTACGGCTCCATACTATACAAAGCGTTCAGCGATAAAATCAATATAGAACTCGGCGGCCGTATAAATGATCATTCCAGGTATGGCGGCAACAGTACGTATACCTTTAATCCTTCCTACACCATCACCCGCGGGGTAAGGGTGTTTGGAAGCATATCCACGGGCTATAAGGCCCCGAGTATTTACCAGCTCAGTCTCAATGAACTTTTGAAAGAAGAGACTTCAAAAAACTATGAGGGCGGGCTGTCAGTAAGCGGCAAAACATATAGTGCCCGAGCCGTTTATTTCTACCGCACTATTAAAAACGGGATAGATTATAATTATATTGATTTTAACTACTTCAATTACGTAAAGCAGCAGGTGAAAGGCCTGGAACTGGAAATGAGTACGCAATTCTCAAAAGCCATCAGCCTGACTGCCAATTATACGCTGTTATCGTCCCGCGAAACCACGCAGAACAGAATAACCGTTAAAGACACCCTCACGTATAAATATCTGTTAAGAAGACCCAAACATAACCTGAACCTTACCGTTGCCGTGCAGCCCTGCCCATCCTTATCGCTGTCCGTTAGCGGAAAGTATGTAAGCGAACGGTATGATGTAGGGGGGTATAAAAAAAGCGATGTGCTCCTGGGCGACTACTTTTTACTGAATGCTTATGTCGAATATCAGTATACCAGTCAGCTCAGGTTCTTTACCAATTTTCAGAATATCAACGACAGGAGGTTCTTCGATGTAAACGGCTACAGTTCCATTCCATTTACCTTCAACGGGGGGGTAGTGCTTAACTTATAAAGCAGAACCTTTCCTGGCATCAAAAGCGCTGTAAGTCACAGCGCTTTTTTTAATTAACCGGTAAAAAGGTACTTTTGCGCCGTAATCGTCAACCATGGATTTTCAGCTCAGTGATCTTTTAACCGTTACATTCACTCTTTTCGCCGTAATAGATATTATCGGATCCATCCCCCTGCTGATATCGCTTAAAACCAAAATGGAAAAGTTCAATGCGATGCAGGCGACCCTTATTTCGGGGGCATTCATGATCGCTTTCCTGCTCGTAGGCAAAGAGATCCTGAATATCCTGGGGCTGGATGTGCGGTCTTTCGCCGTAGGCGGTTCGATCGTTATTTTCCTGCTGGGCCTGGAGATGGTGCTGGGGCATGAGATCTTCAAGGGCGATAAAGACGGCGTATACGGAACGGTGGTGCCGATCGCCTTTCCCCTGATAGCAGGTTCCGGAACGCTCACCACCATTATGTCTTTAAAGGCCAACTATGCCCAGCTATACATCGCCATAGCCATATTCATCAACCTGCTCATTATTTTTGTGGTACTTAAATCGCTCGGAACCATAGAAAGATTTTTAGGAAAAGCCGGATTAATTGCGGTTCGTAAATTCTTTGGCGTAATTTTGCTCGCCATTGCCGTAAAAATCTTCAGCAGCAATGTAGGCGGCCTCATCAAATAACCGCCACCGGCTTTGTAGTACAATGGATAGTATAAGAGTTTCCGAAGCTCCAGATCCAGGTTCGATTCCTGGCAAAGCCACTTTTGCAAAGAACTAAAGCAACTTATATAAAGTTGAGAATTACCAACCTGTACCAAACAAAATGCTGATAAGGGTCATCTATATCATAAAAGCATTGCCACATACTCCCGGCCTCGGTATCGAATACGACGGAAGTATATGGCCGGCGGCTATCCGCATTTTATAAATGGGAACCTCCTATGCTCTCGCTACCACCGGCCCCACCGGCAGTACCGTTTTACCATATACTTCGTTCAGCAAATTAGCTATACCGGTATAGATAGCGGACGCCCCGCAAACGATCCCTTCATATCCTGCAAAGATTTTAAGGGCTTCATTGCCTGTTGCATTACCGATGGCCAGCAGGAAGAATAAGATGGTAAGGGTGGCAAAAACGAACTGAAGGGCTTTGTTGATTCGTAGCGTGCCTATAAACAACAGACCGGTAAATACACCCCATACGGCCAGGTATACAGCCAGTGAGCCTGGTGAGGTGGTTGCCGTCCAGCCCCATTTGCCCATAAATAGAAGAGCCACTAATGTAAGCCAGAAAAAGCCGTAAGAAATAAAAGCCGTCATGCCGAAAGTATTGTTTTTACGGGACTCCAGAATACCCGCGATCACCTGGGCTATGCCTCCATAGAAAATACCCATGGCAAGTATCATGGAATTCATTTCATAGAAACCAGCGTTGTGGATATTCAGGAGAACGGTGGTCATACCAAAGCCAAATAGCCCTAAGGGAGCCGGGTTGGCACTGGTATCTTTTACGGAAATTGCAGCGGGGAGGGCATCCTGGTTCATGATCGGTTGTTTTATATGGTTAGCAAATAGCTATTACCCGGAAAGATAGCAATTTCCTATTTTGAAAACAAAATCAGGATATATATAAAGCAAAGCCATGGTAGCTCCTTTATCCTGTTAACGGGAATATTACCAATAAAAAATCATAGTTCCGCCGGTGGTGGTTTAAAAAAGCGGCCGTTAAATAATAATGCGGTCATCAATCCCTACAGCACCGTATTGCGTATGTAGGTATGGATGTTTACATGTAGCCAACCTTATAAGATAAATTTTTAAAGAATAACATTATTATCAAAATCAAAATGTATATGAAATCGTTAAAGTCAGTTGCCTTAATGCTGGTAGCAGCATGCTCAGTTAATATGGCAGTAGCCCAGGAAAAGACAGTTACAGTAGGCGGTGCCCCCATGTACCCCTCCAAAAACATTGTAGAGAACGCCGTGAATTCTAAAGATCACACCACGTTGGTAGCGGCTGTAAAAGCAGCGGGTTTGGTAGAAACATTACAAAGCGCAGGACCGTTCACCGTATTCGCTCCTACTAATAAGGCGTTCGAAATGCTGCCTGCCGGTACGGTTGAAACCCTTCTTAAGCCGGAAAACAAAGGAATGCTGACAGGTATTCTTACTTATCACGTAGTGGCAGGAAAGCTGGACGCTAAAGAACTGCTGAAATTAATTAAAGCAGGTGGTGGAAAAACAGAACTGACTACGGTAGCAGGCGGTAAGCTCTGGGTATACCTGAAAGGCAAAAATGTAGTGGTTAAAGACGAGAAAGGTGGTGAAGCGATCGTTACTACAAAAGACGTATATCAAAGCAATGGAGTGATTCATGTAATAGATCATGTAGCGCTCCCTAAAGCCTAATTGTTACTTGTTAATGGTTAATAGTTGAATTGACACAAGAGGCCGCTTCTGGAAACAGAAAGCGGCCTTCTTATTTTATGCTGAGTGATTATTTACGCTGAGTGATTATGTTTGACGTTGTGCGACCGGTTGTTCGCGGATCATCCGTTTAAGTTGCTCTTCGTGTGTGAGGTCCAGTCTTAGCGGCGTTATGGAAACATATCCCTGTTCTACTGCCCACCGGTCGGTTCCCTCTTCTGCGGGCTCCAAGGGAGATACGGTAAACCAGTAGTGTTTTCTACCCATAGGATCCGTTCCTGGCATAATATGGCCATCATATAAACGCACCGATTGCCGGGTCCAGCGGATGTCTACCGGGTTTTCAGGTAGGTTCACGTTAAATAGGGACAGCCCTTCAATCTCCAGCAGGTTTCCCAGTACTCTTTCTACGAAGGGCTCCAATAGCGCGAAATCAGGCTCCGTTTTACCGACTGGTGTGCTGAAAGCGATTCCCTTAATACCTAATAGTACCGCCTGTTTAGCGGCAGCCAGCGTTCCGGAATGCCACATGGAATTTCCCAGGTTGGGGCCCATATTTATACCTGATAATACCACATCGGTGGTTGCCCACAAATGCGTTCCCAGGGCAACACAATCTGCCGGCGTCCCGTTTACGCGATACGCTTCCAATCCTTCAAAATTCACCGGTGATTTTTTGTAACTAAGCGGCCTGGAATGAGTAACTGCATGTCCCATAGAAGACTGCTCTACGTCCGGTGCCACTATTCTTACCTCTCCAAACTGGGAAGCAATCTTTGCGAGGGCAGCTATTCCCGGACTGTATATCCCATCATCATTGGTTACAAGTATTCTCATGTATACATCGCTTATATTATTGTGCCAGGGCATTTATAGCTGGTATGTTTTTGTATAGGTTGAGTTACAGGCAATACATAATTATGAAGTCAGCCAAAGTAGTACATAACCCAAAAGCAGGGGAACAGGGCTTAACGAAAAAGGAATTGGTAGAATTTGTAAAGTCGGGAGGCTGGGAGTGTAGATATTCATCCACAAAAGATAAAGACTGGAACGAGATACACCCCGAAACAGATTTTATCATTGTGGCCGGAGGCGATGGCACGGTAAGAAAAGCAGCCAGCGAAATACTGGAAAGAAAGATGGTGGATAAAAAATTGCCTATAGCATTATTGCCAATGGGCACGGCCAACAATATATCCAAAACGCTGGGCATCGAAGGCGGGCTTTCAGCAATTGTGCAGTCCTGGGCAGAAAAGAACGTTAAACCATTCGATATTGGCAAGATAGAAGGAATTGAATGCCCTTTTTTCCTGGAGTCACTGGGCGCAGGAGTGTTTCCGAGGCTTATTAAAGATATGAAGGCGGCTGACAAAACAGGTATCGAAAATCCCGCTGAAGAAATCAAAATGGCCCTTCAGATGCTTCATGAACTGGTACTGTCTTATGAAGCCAAAGACGGAAGGATTCATATCGACGGCTCTTACTATACAGGCAAGTACCTGATGGTGGAAATCATGAATACACGTTCCGTTGGTCCTAACCTGTTGATAGCCCCCGATGCCGATCCGGGCGATGGTGAGCTGGATATCATACTTGTACCTGAAGAGAAAAGAAATGAACTGGCCAGTTATGTGCTTGGGTTGATCAGGGAAGAAAGTCCGGTATTTCCCATACAGCCATTGAAAGGCAAAGAGGTAGACCTGGAATGGGATAGTACCCATCTTCATGCAGACGATCAGCTTATTAAAGTAGAAAAGAATATACCGGTACATATCCGGCTTGAATCCGGCTTACTCGATTTTTTAGTGCCTGAAAGTAGATAATCGTTTTTCACCGGATAAGAGGAATGTTTTGCAATCAGAAGTTTCTTAGTTATATCTGTTATGAAAAGTTTTTTATAAATGGAAGTGCTGATTAGCAGATAGTATTGGATGCGATTAATTATCCCTGGTAACAGTCCAGATAAGCATTAACGGAATGCTTATTAAAATAATAAAAACTGAAGCGCATGAAAAGATATCTAGGGTTGTCATGATTGAATTTGTTTGATTTTTCTATACACGTTATACATATAAATAAAGAAGCCAGCCAATATTACAAAGCTACTGAATATGCCAATTAATTGCAATAATTGTTCACGTGCTGTAGGTTCTTTAATTCGGATTAAAGAAATGGTACCTGTCAGGTCTGCCAGTATTATGAGCGTTAATAACTTCACCCATTCCGTATAGTACTTGATCTCCTCTTTCAATTTTTCATTCATCTTGCTACACTTAAATTGTAACTGTAAGGTAACCAGGCTTCTATAATTTTAACAGAGGGCATCACGGTATTTATTTGAGGTATTCACCCTTATTTTTAGGGTAAAAAAACATGGCACGTTAATTATACTTCACAAAGTCAAGCTAAACAATATGGGCAAAAAATCCACGGTATTGGACGATCAGTTGCATTGGTATAAAGACGCAATTATCTACGAACTGCATATAAAGGCATTTAAAGATGGTAACGGGGATGGCATAGGAGATTTTAAAGGATTGCTCGGAACCCTCGACTACCTGCAGGACCTGGGTGTTACCGCTATCTGGGTGCTTCCGTTTTATCCTTCTCCCCTCCGGGACGATGGATACGATATAGCTGACTATTACAGCATCAATCAGTCGTACGGCAACATCGAAGAATTCAAACAATTCCTGGAAGAAGCCCATAAAAGAAACCTGAAAGTGATTACCGAACTGGTGATCAATCACACTTCCGATCAGCACCCCTGGTTTCAGCGGGCAAGAAGAGCCCCCGAGGGTTCACCGGAAAGAGACTATTATGTATGGTCCGACGATCCGGGGAAATACAAAGACGTACGGATCATCTTCCAGGATTTTGAATCGTCTAATTGGACCTGGGACGCGGTTGCAGGTCAGTACTACTGGCACCGCTTCTTCCATCATCAGCCCGATCTTAATTATGATAGTCCCCTCGTGCAGGAAGAAGTCTTTAAAATCATCGACTACTGGTGCGCTCTGGGTGTAGACGGTTTCCGGCTGGACGCAGTACCTTATTTATACGAAAGGGAAAATACCAACGGCGAAAACCTGGCCGAGACACATGGCTACCTGAAGAAACTCAGAAAACACGTGGATGAATATTACCCCGGCACCGTACTGCTGGCAGAGGCTAATATGTGGCCGGAAGATTCGGCTTCTTACTTCGGTAATGGAGATGAATGCCACATGAATTATCATTTCCCTGTAATGCCCAGGATGTTCATGGCCCTGCAGATGGAAGACCGGTATCCCATTACAGATATTTTCGACCAGACACCCGCCATTCCGGATAACTGCCAGTGGGCCATTTTTTTACGCAATCACGATGAACTGACGCTGGAAATGGTTACCGACGAAGAGCGGGATTACATGTATAAGGTATACGCTAAAGACCCCAAGGCACGGATTAACCTGGGTATCCGGCACCGGCTGGCACCGCTGATGGATAACGACCGGCGTAAGATCGAATTGCTGAATTGCCTCCTCTTCTCCCTGCCCGGCACACCCGTCATTTATTACGGCGATGAAATAGGTATGGGCGATAACTTTTACCTGGGAGACCGGGACGGGGTGCGTACACCCATGCAATGGACAGCCGACCGCAACGCAGGATTTTCGCAGGCAAACCCCCAGAAACTATACCTGCCATTAATACTGGATCCCGCATACCATTACGAGTCGCTCAATGTGGAATCGCAGCGCAGAAATACTTCCTCCCTTTTCTGGTTCATGAAGCGCATGATCAATATCCGGAAAAAACACAAAGCCTATGGAAGGGGAGACCTTCATTTTATCAATGTGCAAAACCCGAAAGTATTGGCATTTACCCGCACATACGAAGATGAAACCCTGCTGATAGTAGTCAACCTCTCCAAGTTTTCGCAGGCCGCAGAAGTAAACCTGCTTCCCTATAAAGGTTATGTGCCCGTGGAGGTGGTTAGCAGGAACCGGTTTCCCATCGTAAAAGAAGAGGGTGCTTATTTTTTTACCCTCGGCCCTCACGCGTTTGAAAGTTTTGTACTGGAGAAAGTACACGAGGGCGCAGACAGTAACAGAAGCCTGTCCGTGATAAGCATGGACGCATGGGACCAGGTGATGCAACCCGATAATAAGTTATTACTCGAATCTTCCATACTGCCAGATTACCTGCTTCGCTCCGTATGGTTCACCGATAAGGGACGCAGCATCTATTCCGTAGAGATCGTACAGCATATTACCATACCTCTTTCGCAGGGCAATGCCTATATATTGCTGCTGGAAGCTACTTTCGAAAGAGGGCTTCCGGAAACATACCAGTTGATAGTGACGGCGGCAAAGGACGGACCGGCCACCAGCATC